>JAZKFO010000001.1:0-230213 GCA_040386395.1 Pseudomonadota bacterium
TGGACGGGTGTCCGAGTGGTTTAAGGAGCAAGCCTGGAAAGTTTGTAAACGGGTAACCGTTTCGCGGGTTCGAATCCCGCCCTGTCCGCCAAGCATCAAACAACGACGGCCCTTTCAGGGCCGTTTTTGTTTCTACCCGCCATCCTACCTGCCTAAAGGCATCTATTAGGGGGCAGGGGACGCGACTACTTGCCTCGATCCCGTGTCGGCACTAACGATTTTCACCCCATGCGGCCGGTATCAGTGGCTACTTTCTCTTAGCGAAAATCGCGCGACAAATAGGGAAGATCACCAACCCAGTCGCTGCAATCAGTAAAGCGCTTGGCGACGAAGTGGGTCACGCCCTCCTGCCGCTGGATCTCGCCGCCGACGATGAGAAAGCTGCCGGTGACGGCGGCTTCTCGATAAGCCTGCTGCACCTTGTCCCAGACGATGAGATTGACGATGCCTGTCTCGTCTTCGAGCGTAATGAACATTACGCCCTTGGCCGTAGGTGGTCTTTGCCGAAACATGGTGATGCCCGCCACCTGCGTGCGACGTCCGTGTGGCAACTGGGCAATGCGTGACGCCGTGACGACCTTGAGCTTGTCGAGCCGGGGGCGCAGCAGTGCAGCCGGATGGCGACGCAGCGTCAGCCCGGTGCTCTGGTAATCGCCAAGGATTTGCGCGCCCTCGGCGGGCTTGGGCAGCGAAACTGAGGCTTCCAGCCGCGCGATGCCGGCGAGCAGATCACGCTGTGGCGTGTAGCCCAAGCTCATCCAGCGCGCCTGATTGCGGTGGCCGGCGAGTATGCGCAAGGCGTCGGCCTGCGCCAGCAGATCCAGCTCGCGGCCAGTGAGCTGGGCACGAGTGGCAAGGTCGTCGGCATCTGCAAAGGGTGTCTGCGCGCGTGCGGCCATGATGCGAAGTGCGGCGGCCTCGTTGAAGCCGCTGATGCGATTGAAACCGAGCCGCAGCAGGCCGTGCGGCGAACCGTCTTCATCGACGCGGCTGTTCCAGTCCGAGGCATGCACACTGACGCCGCGCACGGTGACGCCCATGCGCTTGGCCTCGGCCACCAGCATCGACGGCGGATAGAAACCCATCGGCTGGCTGTCGAGCAGGCCCGCGATGAAGCAGGCCGGTTCGTGGTGTTTGAGCCAGCAGGAGAAGTAGCAGAGGTTGGCGAAGCTGGCGGAGTGGGACTCGGGAAAGCCATAGCTGCCAAAACCCAGAATCATCTGGTAGATGCTTTCGGCAAAGTCCTGCAGATAGCCATTGCTGGCCATGCCGGCCAGCAGGCGGCTGCGATATTTCTCCAGTCCACCGGTGCGCTTCCAGGCGGCCATCGAACGCCGCACCTGGTCGGCCTCGCCGGGTGAAAAGCCGGCGGCGATGGAGACGATCTGCATCACCTGTTCCTGAAAAATCGGCACGCCAAAGGTGCGGCCGAGCGCCTTTTCCAGCTCAGGGCGCATATCACTCGGCAGGCCGGAAATCTCTCGCGTATCGCCGATCCGCGTGGCTTCTTCCATGCGCTTGGCGTGTGCCATGCGACGTTTGAGATAGGGATGCACCATGCCGCCCTGGATCGGGCCGGGACGGACGATGGCGATCTGGATCACCAGGTCGTAGAACTGCCGAGGCCGCAGGCGCGGCAGCATGCTCATCTGCGCCCGCGATTCGATCTGGAACACGCCGATGGTCTCGCCACGGCAGATCATGTCGTAGGTCGCGGCGTCTTCGCGTGGAATGTCTTCCATCGCCATGGGTTTCTGGCGTCGCTTCGACACCATTTCAAGCGAGCGCCGCAGTGCGCTCAGCATGCCCAGTGCGAGCACATCCACCTTGAGCAGGCCGAGTGATTCGAGATCGTCCTTGTCCCACTGAATGATGCTGCGATCGGGCATGGAGGCGTTTTCCAGCGGCACCAGCTGATGCACGGGGTCATCCGCGATCACGAAGCCGCCGACGTGCTGCGAGAGATGCCGGGGAAAGCCCTTGAGCTGACGCGCGAGATTCAGCCAGAGCCGCATCTGCGGCGCGGCAATGTCGAAGCCAAGCTCGGCAAGCCGGGTCGGGATCGCCTCGCTGCCATCCCACCAGCTCAGCGCATTGCTGAGGCGCTCGATGACTTCAGGCGCGATGCCGAGCGCGCGGCCGACATCGCGCAGCGACATCTTGGTGCGGTAGTGGATGACGGTGGCGGCCAGTGCCGCATGCTGGCGGCCATATTTTTCGTAGACATGCTGGATCACCTCCTCGCGCCGCTGATGCTCGAAGTCGACGTCGATATCCGGCGCTTCGTCGCGCTCTGCAGAGATGAAGCGCTCGAACAGCAGCGTGCCCAGTTCCGGGGTGACCTCGGTGATGCCGAGCGCGTAGCAGACCGCCGAGTTGGCTGCCGAGCCGCGGCCCTGGCAGAGGATGTTGCGGCTGCGGGCGAAGCGCACGATCTCTTCCACGGTCAGGAAGAAAGCTTCGTATTGCTTGAAGCTGATGAGCTGCAATTCCTTCTCGATCTGCAAGCTGACCTCTTCCGGGCAGCCCTGTGGCCAGCGCCTGCTAATGCCTCTGAGCGTGAGCTTGCGCAGCTGGCTCGCCGGCGTTTCACCCACATCCATCAGCGCCTTCGGATACTGATAGGCCAGCTGCTTGAGCTCGAAACTACAGCGCCGGGCAATCACCAGAGTCTCGGCAATCCAGGCCGGGTCGTAGAGCCTGGCGATGCACTCGCGCGGACGCAGATGGCGCTCGCCATTGCTCAGCAGCGCAGTGCCACATTGTGCAAGCGGGGTCTTGAGTCGCAAGGCGGTGAGCACGTCCTGCAAGGGCCGACGCTCAGGCCGGTGGTAGTGGACGTCTCCGCAGGCGACGGGGCGGAGACCCTGTTGCTGTCCGAGTGACAGCAAGGTGTCGATGCGCGCGCCGTCGTCGCCATCGAGATGCCTCTCGATGGCAAACCAGCAGGGGCCGAAGCGCGCGCGCATCCAGGCCGCCTCCTGCGCTGAGGGCTCCGGCCCGGGCAGCCAGATGGCACAGACCTCGCGCCAGTCCTCGCCGAAAGTCTTGCAGTCGATCTGGTAACGGCCCTTGACGACGTGCGGGCGCACGGTCGGTGTGCTCTGGTTCGCACCCGGCTCCGTTTCTTCATCCTCGTCCTCGCCGTGGTCGTCGGCATCGACCAGCGTCATGCGCGCCCGCGTGATGGCGGCGCTGATGCGGGAATAACCCGCCAGGGTTTCGGCCAGCAGCAGGAAGCGCGGTCCATCGCTGAGCTTCAGCTCGGTGCCGATGATGAGCTGCACGGGATGCGTCTTGGCCTGCTCCCAGGCTCGCACCACACCGGCCAGGCTGCACTCGTCGGTGATCGCGAGGGCGGTGTAGCGCAGTGCATGGGCCTGGGCCACCAGCTCCTGTGCATGCGAGCCGCCGCGCAGGAAGCTGAAGTTGGTGACGCAATGCAGCTCGGCGTAGTCGGGTGTGCCGGCTGCAATCTCGCACTGCGTCCCGGCGATGTCGTAGAGCGGGCGTGGTGCGCGCTCTTCGTCGGCCGCGTGGCTCATTCCCACAGCCCCTGCAGATGCCAGCGGTTGCTATCGAGGTCTCGATACACCCAGGCGCTGCGCCCGCCGAGTCGCACGCGGTGATAGTCGCGGCGCGCTGGGGCACCGTCCCACCAGCCGGTCTCGATGCGCTCCGGCAGATCATCCGGTGCGGGATTCGCAATGGGTCTGGGCTGCGGCAGTAACCACAGCGGTCGACGTGCGCGGCTGGCGGGCAGGGGGGATGCGCCGGCAGTTCGGTCGAGCATCTTCTCCGTCGCCACCGGCCCGGCGCGCCAGGCCTGCTCTGGCCGGTGATCGGCCCCCAGCGCGGGCTGCCAGAGCCCGCCCGCACCGTAGCGGGCCATGAGTTTTTCCAGCATGGCCTGCCGCTCCCGGCTGAGCCGATGGGTTTCGAACAGCGCCGCTTGCGAGCCCGTCAGCGGCAGAAAATCGTCTGCCCTCAAGTACAGCTCGCGCACCGCACGATCGGGCGGTGCGCGGTAGAGCCGCTCGCGCAGAATCTCGAACCAGCGCTCTGCCTCGCGGCCGGGGCTCAGGAGCTGGAGTGGGATGCGGGTTGCGGCACCCTCGTCGTGATGCAGTTCGAGCAGGCACTGCGTGCAGGTGACGGCACGCGCGGAGAGGTAGGCCGCGAAGCGCTGCGTCATGCGCTTGAGTGGAAACAGCAAGGTCTCGATGTTTTCGATCTGGCCGTGCAGCTCGTAACGCGCCGCAAAAACCGGCGGTGGCTCAATGGCGGTGAAAGGCTCTGCGCGCTGCGCCAGCAGGCGGTCGAGTTCATCCGACAGCGGCCTGCCGAAACGCTGCAGCAGCGTGGCGCGCGGCAAGGAAAACAGCGCACCGAGTTGCTGCAACCCGACGCCCTGCAAGCCCCGGAGCAGCTTGGCGGGCAGGGGCAGCGAAGCCAGGGGCAGGGCCGACAGACGATGCCGCAGCGCACTCACCTGAAGGCAGGGTTCGGTATCGCCCACGAAGGCGAGCAGGGCCGCCGCACTGCGCGAGGGTGCGATGCCGTGGCGGGCACTGCTGTCGTTTTCAAGCAGGGCCTGCAACACCGCTTCGCGCAGGGGCTCGACACCGCCGAACAGGGAGAGGCTGGCGCCGATCTCGACCGACACCCGCCAGCGCGGCACTGCATAGGGTTCGAGCGGGCCGATGGTTTCGGCCACCACGGGGCTGCCGAAGCGGTAGACCCGATGCGCCAGTGCCTGCAGCGCTTCCTGCTCGGCCTCGGGCTGGCGCGGCAGCAGGAGCAGATCCGGCAGCCGCGCACGCGCATCGGCCAGCGAGGTGCCTGCGGCGAGCGATTTGCCCGTATCGACTGCCAGAGGGGCAATCAGCCAGCGATGGCTGCCATGACTCGCAATGACGGCGATTTTCGCGTCGGCCGTCACGGCCTCGCGCCCGAGCGCGGGAAACTCCAGGGTGAGCCACAGCATGGCAGTGCCTACATCCTTTGCTGTGACGGCAAGGCGATCAGAGGTTCAGCGAAATCGCGCGGCTCACACTGCCGCCGCGTGATTTCAGCACCTGCACCTGCGTGCTGCCGCCCGCCAGCACGCCTTCGCGTCGCACTGCCATACGCAGCGCGGCGGGCGAGGGCTCGCTGGCGCGCTTGAGGCTGCGGAACAGCAGCGCCTGACCACCGCTTTCTTCAGCTGCCAGCTGCAGGCGGCGCAGGGCCTGCGGACTGGCGACATCGGCCCAGACCAGCACGGCGGCATAACCCGCACGCAAGAGTTGCTCGGCGGCCCAGAGACTCTCGTTCTGGCGGTCGTTCGCCCGATGCCCGCGTGCCTGCGCAGCAGTAGTCTGGGGCTGCACCACCAGCACGTGGTCGAGGGCCACCCCGCGCTGCAGCAGCCCCGGCGCATAGGGCACCAGCGGTGGGTTGATGAAGGCAATGTGCTGCCCGGATTGCGTCAACTGGGCGATGAGCGGAAGCGCCAGACCCAGCTCGCCGGTGCCGGGCTCGGCATGCAGCACCTCGCTCAGTGCCGCCTTCGGCCAGCCGCCGCCGGGCAGCCAGTCATCCAGGCGCTTGTGGCCGGTCGGCTCGGTGCGCACGCGGGCCGGTTCCTGCCCACGCCAGAGCTTGCC
The DNA here is from genome assembly GCA_040386395.1 of Pseudomonadota bacterium. GTDB lineage: Bacteria > Pseudomonadota > Gammaproteobacteria > Nevskiales > Nevskiaceae > Stagnimonas. Next base: position 5,649 of record JAZKFO010000001.1, read on the forward strand.
GCTGTGGATGAGCGCCGCGAGTTCCGGGCTGGGATGGGTGCTGGCATTCAGAGCGGTCATGGCGGTGGTTAACGAGTAGTCTGCGATCATTGGTCGTCAGCTCGAACAGACGAAGAGAAGGTTGGACTTGACGCCGGGAAGCATACTCTTGATTATCGAAACGGTAATCAAGAAAACAAGACATGAAGCGAAATCACGGCGGCACCAGATCAGGCTCCGGGCGTCCTGCCGGCAGCGGCAAGTTCGGGGAGCCGACGCGCATGCTGCGCGTGCCGGAGAGTGCCGTGCCCGATGTGGTGAGCTACCTCGACCAATACCGCCTGCAGAAACTGGCCGACGCCGTGCCGTTCGAAGCCTTTGCGCAAACCCCACCGCGCATTTCGCTCGCCGAATACACCACACGAGTGGCGGCCGGCGTGCCCAGTTACGCCGACGCCGAGCCGGAGCTGGGTCGCGATCTCAATGAAATGCTGATCGACGACCCCCAATACGACGTGCTGCACACGGTCGAGGACGAGGCCGACTCGATGAACCTCGCGGGCATCGACGGCGGCGACCGTCTGGTCGTCAACACCCGTCGTGAGCCGCGGGATGGAGACATCGTCATCGCCATCGTTCTGGGCGAGGGGTACACCATCAAGCGTCTGAAGTTCGGCAAGGACTGCACCCGCCTGGTGCCCCAATCCAGCAACCCCCGTCACCAAGTCAGAGAGCTTCGTGAAGGCGAGGAATGGATGGTCTGGGGTGTGGTGCGCTGGTGCATCAAGAAGCTCTGATGCACCAGGCACTTTCCCGCCAGCATGATCGCCGTCTGCGGTCTGTCTATCGCTCTGCCGGCTGGCCCTGCCTGGATGCGATCGAGATCGATCTTCTGGCAGCGGGTTACCTGCAACGCATCCAGCCAGCCGTCGGGCCTGAATACCTGCGCGTCACCGATGCCGGCATGGCCCAGCTCTCTGCACATCTGCAGCGCAACCGTGCGGCACTCGATCTGCATGAGGCGCTGGTGCATCGTATGGCCGACCACGAAACCCGGGAGGGACGCATCGCCTACCGCGGCCTGACCCTGCTCGCCAAACCTGGCGATGACTGGCTGCATCTGCGGCCCGATGTGTTCTCCATCCGCAACACCACCGTCGAGGAATACGTCGAGCCCGTGGTGTTCGAGATCAAGGTTCGGCGTGCCGATCTCAAGGGCGATCTCAAAAAGCCCGACAAGCGCGCGGGTTATCTCGCGCTGTCGTCCGAGTGCTACTACGTGCTGGCCCAGGGTGTCGGGGGCGTGGACGACATCCCACCGGAATGCGGCGTGATTCTGGAAACCGCGAGCGGCTTCATCAAGGCGCGTGCAGCGCCGAAGAAGGCCATGCGCCTCGGGTTCACGCACTGGATGGCACTGGCCAAGGCCGATCGGCATCGCGGGCCAGAGCTTGAGGAGAGCCAGCTTTGATCGGGCATGGACGGTAGCGTCAATAGCGCCGGCACCGCGCTGCGGAAGATCGCGGTCCGCGAACTCTGTGCCTTCACCGCCAAAACCGGCGACCTTGATCTGCGCTTCACGCCGGCACCGACCGCCGAAGAGGGGATTGCCGGCCACCATGCGGTGCGCGCCCGGCGCGGCACCGGCTACCAGAGCGAGGTGACGCTACAGGGCGCCTACGAATCGCTGTGGATTCGAGGCCGCGCCGATGGCTTGCAGCCCAATCCGCTGTTGCTTGAGGAGATCAAGACCCATCGCGGCCCGATCGAACGCGTTCCTGAAAACCATCGCAGCCTGCACTGGGCGCAGCTCAAGTGCTACGGCGCCCAGCTCTGCCAGGATCGTGATCTGGAAACGCTCGATCTGCGCCTGGTCTACTTCAATGTCGATACCGATCGCGAGACGCATTTCACCGAAACGCTCACCCGCGAAGCGCTGCGCCAGTTTCGTGATCGCCATGCACAGACCTATCTCGATTGGGAGACGGCGGAGGCCAGTCATCGCACCCTGCGCGATGTGGCCTTGAGCACCGTGCCATTCCCGCATGCCGGTTTTCACTCGGGGCAGCGGCAGCTCGCCGAAGCGGTGTATCGCAGCATCGTGCGAGCGCAGCCACTGATGGCACAGGCGCCGACGGGCATCGGCAAATCCATCGGCACCCTGTTTCCAGCCTTGAAGGCGATGGCGCAAGGCCATCTCGACAAGGTGTTCTATCTGACGGCGAAGACCTCAGGACGACAGGCGGCACTGAGCGCACTGCAATCACTGAAGAACCCACAAGGCGAAATCATCCCGCTACGAACGCTCGAACTCGTGGCGCGAGACAAGGCCTGTATTCATAAGGACAAGGCCTGCCACGGTGAGTCCTGCCCGCTGGCCAGGGGTTTCTACGATCGCCTTCCCGCAGCCCGGGCGGCGGCGGTGAAGCAGCACCAGCTCGGCCATGACGGCGTCAGGGTCATCGCCGCCGAACACGGTGTTTGCCCGTACTACCTGGGGCAGGAACTCGTGCGCTGGGCCGACGTGGTGATCGGCGACGTCAACTATTACTTCGACACTTCAGCCCTGCTGATGTCGCTCACGACCGTCAACGAGTGGCGCGTCGCGGTGCTCGTCGACGAGGCGCACAACCTGGTCGAGCGTGGGCGAGCGATGTACTCCGCCGCGCTCGACGAAGAAGGTATCCCGACCGTACCGGCGCGTGTGCATCGCGGCAGCTCACGCGCCCTGAAACGATTGAAGTCGGTGTGGAGAGCGCTTTCGAACACGGTGGAGAGCGACTACACCGCGCTCGAAATGGCGCCAGCGGCAGTGGTCGATGCGCTGAAGGAGGTCATTGCCAGCATCGGTCGTCATTTTCTCGATACGCCCGCAGCGGCGACTGGTGAGTTGCAGCGCTTCTACTTCGACGCGCTGGCACTGATGGAGCGCATCGAGACCTTGGGCCCACATTCCCTCTGCGATCTGCAGCGAATCCAGCAGGCCGGGCGGGCAGCCGTCTCGACGCTGACCATCCGTAATGTAGTGCCGGCACCGTTCTTAGCGCCGCGGCTGGCGGCGGCCCGATGCGCCATCCTGTTCTCGGCCACGCTGAGTCCGCCGCACTATGTGCAGCAGCTCAGCGGCTTGCCCGAAAGCACGCCATGGCTCGATGTACCGTCGCCCTTTGCGGCCGGGCAGCTGGCAGTCCAGATCGATCGCAAGTTGTCGACCCGCTACCAGCATCGGGAGCGTTCCCTGCAACCCCTCGTCGAACGCATCGCCCGACAGTTCGAAGAGAACCCAGGAAACTACTTGGCGTTTTTCAGCAGCTACCAGTATCTGCAGCAGGTCGCAGTGCTGATGCAGACGTGCCATCCCGCGCTGCCGGTCAGGCTGCAGACCAGGCGAATGACCGAGACGGATCAGCTGGCGTTTCTCGAAGGCTTCACCGACGAGAGCCAAGTGATCGGCATGGCGGTACTAGGCGGTGCGTTCGCAGAAGGCATCGATCTGCCCGGTCGCCGGCTGATCGGGGTGTTTATTGCGACGCTGGGCCTGCCGCAGATGAATCCTGTCAACGAGGCGGTCAAGCGGCGGCTGGAGCTGCTTATGGGTGAAGGGCAGGGCTATGACTTTGCCTATCTGTTTCCGGGTTTGCAGAAAGTCGTGCAGGCAGCGGGACGCGTCATTCGCACGACCGAGGATCGTGGCTACGTTTGGTTGCTGGACGACCGCTATGCGACGAAATCAGTCCGGGCACTGCTGCCGCTGTGGTGGGCGATTCCTTAGTTCGAATCTTGAACCGACTTTCCGGCATGCACTCAATCGCGGCAGAAGCCCTCGCCGGGCTGGATGACCAGACAATCCTTTTTCTCTGCCAGCCACTTCATTCCAGTGTCCGCGCCAGTGCCAGCGCGGATCGACTCGGCCTTGCCATCGCGCTCGAAGGTAATGTGATCAAGCTTCGACCGACCTTCGTAGGCTTTCGCACCATCACCACCGAGGGCGGTGCCCGGTTCGAGCTGTTCGAGTAATCGCGCGGGCACCGGCCGGCCGGCGTCGATGGACTGCGCTGCTGTAACCAAGTCTTCCAGCTGATGGGTGCGGTTGTAGAGTCGCTTGGGTGCAGGCGGCTCTACCTTCAGGCCAAAGCTCAGGTATCCCGCGCCGTCCTGCGGGCCGTGCAGCAGATAATCCATCTCGTCGAGATCGCTGGCAGCGCGTTCGAGCTTGTGCTCGATGACGCGCCGCCCCCAGGAGTCGGGAGCGGCATCCCGCACCGCGCCAGGAATGCCCTTGAGCTGGGTGAACTCGTGGACGGTCTTGTCCAGTGGCAGGCGAAACGGATCGAGTGCCACCGCATCCGCCCGTTGGAGATAGCGGTCGCCGTAGCGGAAGCGGCCAATTTGGGTTCCGTCAGGCAAGGTCTGCACCTTCAACAGTGCCGCTGGTACGGTATCCAAAGTGCCGGGAAGCTGGATGTAGACGTACGCCTCGCGCTCAGAAGTCATAGTCGTTAATCAACTTGCGAGGTTTGCCTGCACGCTTGGGCCGACGAGAGGCCTCGAGCGCCTTGCCGTGGGCATCGGCATCGGGGTCGGCCAAGGCGTCCACTGTCTTGTCCAGCCCAAGCGCCCACAGCACCGTGATGCAGATGCCGACGGCCGTGCCCGGCTTGCCTAGCTCCAGTGCTGTGAGGGTATTGCGATTGATCCCCGCTTTGGCGGCGAGGTCTGCCACCGACCAGCCGCGACGAATCCGCGCCAACCGAATGCGCTGGCCCAACCTGGCGGCATGCTCGGTGATCGTCGGCGGAGTGACGAAATTGCTCATGGCCCTGGCTTTAATGAACTTTGATGCCTACTAAGATAGGCAAATCCAGCGCCGTCAGCAAGTAGGGCTAGCGTCGCTTTGCCTTTTTTACTAGGCATATCACTTTCAATGCCTAACTTGGTGGGCACCTTATGAAGCACAACCCTGACCCGGGCGGCCTATCGATCTTGTTGCTGTGAGCGACTCCAGCGCAAGCTCGGGATTTGTTTGGACGGTGACGCACACACAACGTGAACGGTCTCGGCTGCGTTCGTTGGTGGTGGCCCACGTCTAGTCGTTACACCCTGCCGGTTTGAAGCTGGAACTGGTGACAGGTTTGACTGGAATATCCAAAACCTGATTGAGCTAGCTTTGTATTGCGCCTTCGAGGTAAGCCTTGACCTCCGCAAGTCCTTCCGGGCCCCGCTCCGCAACTACCTCAATCGGCGTCCTGCCACTGAACGCCCGGTTCGGGGTTGTCATCCAGCGGTAGGTCAGATCTTGGTTCCGGGGGAACAGCGTCCGTAGCGACTGATGGATTGTCAGCAGTTGCGTGAGGCGCTCATTCCCACAAGAAGAGGACAGCAGAACGTCGCACTGCGCCGGGGTGAGCATCCATTGCGCCAATAGCTTTTCCACCATGCGCCGCAGTTCGTCACTCGGCGCTTGAAGGGGACTGGAATTCGCAACGTCGGTTTTGTCTATTTGCTCGGCTGCCATGTCTGTGTCCAACGATAAACAATGCCTGCGCATTGCTCGAGAATTGCTTTTCGACCTGGGTGATACAGCTTGCACTGTAGATGGCTCATCTGTTGGCTTGGATTTGGTCGACGCGCCCAGCTTCTGAATGGCCTGACTGTTCGCCGCTTGGTTCGCCGATGTGAGCAGAAGGATCAAGCGTCGTCAGATCTTCTGCTGACCAGAAACAATCTGACGATAACGCCCCCTTATCGAGGGTAAGGCAGGACATCTGCTTGCTGAAGCCAGACAACCGCTCATTTGACCACCACGCCTTCATTCCTGACCTGTAATGTCTAAAACGCCAGGTGATCAACGCGCGACGAATGCTTCGGGGTGAGCGTAGGCACAATCTTTTTCGCGCTCTTCTTTAGTCGATCCCTTTGTGGCTTGATGAGCCGACTGCTTTCCCGCATAACTCGGTCAGCGCATAAATGGTTCACGTGTTTTCGGTCCGTCCAACAACAAGAATTCTCAATTCATCGACCACCCCAAAAGTGAAATGTCGACGCCGAAGAATGCGAGGGCCCTGTCAGTACCGACCTTGTTTCGGCCTCCATCAGAAAGCTTTTCTTCGAAACCATCAAAGGTATGGCTGTATCCAAGGCCAACGGTGAAAGGCGAGTTCGCAAACGTGTATGTGGCATACAGGCCCGGCGAGATAACACTGCTGACACTGGTCTTTGATTTGCTCTCACTGTCGCTCTTCCGGTAAGTCGCGATCGCTCCGAGGTCCAATGCCGATGCCAATAATCCCCAGTAGCCGCGCCCACCAGAAACTGGGCGCGTGTATCGCAAGCCAAGCGGTGCAAATGCACCTATGGTCAGATTGCTTTGATTGCCCTGGGCGGACGATGCCCTGCTGACTCCTGCGGTCAGTCCCGCAATGCCGCCAACCCCTAGCATGGCGTCCAGCTGCTTCCGCCGCCAACTACCAATTGGAGAGGCGTAAACATCCAATAAATCTGAAAAACCGCTCGCCGTATCTGCTTTCGCTAACCCAACGGCAATAGCTAGACTCTCACAAACACGCACATTGATATTCGCTAAGCCTGGTGAGCAACCAAGATTGGATTGGAGGGCTGCCGTCGCCCCTGATGTACTGCCCGCCCTCATTTGTAGTAAGGCAGCCTGATTGGCGAGCAAGGCGGGTTTTGCTTCGGCACGTTCTCGTATGCGCCTCAATCCGAGGCTGACGAGGTGTTGTTGGGCTGACACGAAGGTTTTGCCAGAAAGGTCCTCAGGATCGCGCGCTGAAACGAGATAGCCCAAACCGCGCTCGGCTTGAAACTCAGTGGCACTAACCTGCAGATAGTATGAGCACGCTGGCAAGTTGTTGATGTCAAATCGTAGTTCTTCGATAACTGCATTGCCTTGACCGGAACCGCCGTTCGCTATGAAAGAGCGATTTACAAAGCAGGTTTGGGGAAACATGTTGGACAGATGGCTGCTGCAAAGTCTTTCAACCAAAGTGCCCTGCATCCATTGTTGCGCTTCTTCTTTAGCCTTCCCGGCAATGGACTGAGCGATGGCAAAAATCATGCTTGACCCAACTGATTCGAGCCCGCGAGTCTTCTCGAGCGAATTTGCAGCTTCGTCGACGACATCGGCAATCTGATCGCGCGTTGGGCACGAGCGAGAGGCGTGCTGAGATTCAGCCGTCGATGGCTCGCTGCCCTCAGGGCCTCCCAGCGAGACGCTTGAGAACGACAGAGTCGCTACGATGAACAGGGTCTTTAGAAATGCAGGAGTTGAGGTCATTTCTTTAATCAGATTTAATCTTCAGAGAGGTTGCGCCGTCTCTCCAAGCCTAGTGTCAATTAAGTTTGGTGGCCCAGAACGCTTGACGTTGCGCCATGCAGTCCACTTGATAGAAGCTTTAACTTCAAGGCTCGACGATAAGTCTATATGTGCCGGCCTGCGAGACACGCAATGAAGGCCCCACGTAAACTTGCGACCATTCGTAAAAGCCAGCAACTTCGGCTTCGGTGACGTCGACTTCGACAATATGCCGGTTGCCATCTGTCAGCAAATTCGGCTTTAGGCCAAGTCTAGTTAAGCCCTCCGCCAGCTGCTTGGCGCGCTGCATGGGATCCGCAGTTTGTAACTTGACGGCGCCGGCAAAGCCTCTGGCACGCTCGACGGGTGGACTGGGGTCGACGCGCTCTGGCAAATTCCGGGGCAGCAGGACGCCGACCAGAACCGCCACCCCAGCAAGGCTCGCCAGTGCTAGATAACGGCTGCTGTTCGCTGTCTTGCTCGATCTAACGCTTTCGCCGATACGTCCCACCATCATGCCTGTGGTTGGTGGCAGCAATGGCTCGATGAGACCCTCTAGCTCCAGCCGGGCCGTGAGCCGCTGCAAGCCATCATTCAGGTCTACCGAGTGGTCCGCTTTAGCCTCGGCGAGGATCGCCGCCCTGAGCGCATCAATGCGTCGCTGCTCGCTTGGGTCTTCAGATTCCTCGCACCCGGCGAGTCTTCGCGCCCAGAGTTCGATCTCGCGGTCGGGTTCCATGCTCGTCATTCGCTTGGAGCAGCGGCAGCTCCGTAAGCGACCGCACGAAAGGTTTCCGGCTCACCATCGCCATTGCCATCTCGCCCAGCAACATCCACCTGACCATCGCCATCCTGATCGATCAACCAGAGGTCGAGCGAGCCGTTGCCGTCGCTATCGACGATGCGGTAGTCCGGCTGGCCATCCTGATTGTGGTCGCCGAGAGCGACATCGACCTTGCCGTCGCCATCGCTGTCGAGAAAAACCACATTGGGGCGGCCATTGCAATCTGGGTCCAGCGCATAGCCATCGGGCTTACCGTCACCGTCGGCATCGAAGGGCGTGCGGTCGCTACCACAACCGCGAGCACCACCGCCAGGCGTCGCGTCCTTGCCGGGTTTGGCTCCCTTGCCACCTTGCTTACCGGGCGGCAACAGCCCCGATTTGCCGCCTTCACCCTCGAGCGAGGCCTGTTCGGAGTCCCGCTGGCCTTGAGCCCGGCGTGAGGTTTTCAGCGCCAGCAGGTTGCGAAGATCGTCTGCTGACACTGCATAGTTGATGCCCTGAGCGTCGCCGCGAGTGAAGCTGTTAATGCCCAGAATCTCCCCTGCATCGTTGAGCAGCGGGCCACCGGAGTTGCCTGGGTTGATGGGTGTCTGGGTCTGGATCACCGTCGCTCGGTGTTGCAGGCCGTCGTTGGGCTGCCACTCGTAGTTGGTGCGCACCTGGCTGACGATGCCCTTGGTGTAGCTCCAAAGCTCTCCGGTGGGGTGGCCGATGGCATGGACATCCGCGCCCACTTCCACGCTGGCGAGGGTGCCGAGCTTCAACTGCGGCACGCTGGCGGGCATTTCGCGCACGCGGATCAAGGCCAAGTCTGAGACTTCGTCCACCCGCACCACATCGGCCTGGTAGACCTGCGCATTATCGGCATCGGTGCCGGTGGCGGGCTTGAACACGACGGACACCACCTGCTTGTCGTCCAGCACATGGGCATTGGTGATGATATGGCGCTGGGCCTTGTCGATCACCGCTCCCGAGCCCAGGCTGCCAGGACCAGGCGAGATCATCACCACGCCCGGTGCCCAGTTGCGGAACAGCGCGACTTCTACCGCACCCCGCGACTTCTCGGCGTCGGCGCTGCCGCGAATCGAAACCGACTGCACTAGCGCCTGGCTGGGCAGGTTGTCGAGCGAGGCAATCTGCACTTTGGGTGCGGGCTCGCGCAGTAGTGCCGCAGCGAGCTTGCCGGGCAGGGCAGGGGCCGAGAGCAGGCGGGCATCGCCGCCTAGGCTCAAGGCCGTGCTGCTAACCACGGTGAGCGGGACTTCCTGCACCTGTTTTGCACCGCCAGCAGGCGTGAACTCAACCACGAGCTTCACAGCCCCGCTTGCCGTTCCCAGCGAAAAACTGCCGCTGGCGGGCAGGATGGCCGTGGTCGCCGCCGCCAATGGCTGCGCGCTCATCAGTTCCCCGGTGGTCTTGCCGTTCACCAGACTCAGCATCACCGTGCCTGCCTGCTCGGCAGTGAGTGCCAGGCGGATGCCAGCGGATGCGTTCACCACCGCACCCGGCGGCAGTTCCTGCGGGCTGCCCGCAGGAGTCACCAGTACGAACCGCGCAGTGAAATCAGCGGCTTGGGCTGTTGCGGCACCGAACCCCAGCACCATTGCAGCAGCGACGCTCTTAACCCTTTTGCCCAACATTGGAATCTCCGATTTTGGTGTGATGACAGGGCCTTGAGAATGTTGCCTTGAGAGTGGAGACGCACGAGGCGGGCAACGCAAGGCTGCCAGTGGCGATATTCATGGCGTGCTAACGCGTGCCACGGGGAACGGCTCGCCATCGAGATAGCGGTTGGGCGTTTGCGTGCGCTTGAAGACCAGCTTTGCCAAGTCAGGCACCCGTCGGCTCAGGTAGCCCGAAATCTCGTCCGTATCCACCAACCCGTCACCACTGTTGTCGGCCTTTCCGCCCAGGGCCTCGCCGAGCGCCCAGGTGTAGACGCCATGCCCCTCATAGCCTTCGGATGCCTGCTCGAGCGAATTGGTGGCCGACAGTACCGCCGATCCCACCGCCGTTGCGAGCAGGCGGATCGCAGGATCACGGCTTAGGGAGCGGGAAAGCAGGTTCTCAGCAGAAGGCGCTTGACCAGACAGCTCTACATCCACTTTCTTTCCGAGCTCCCCCGCAAGACAGGTGTCGATCACAACCAGCTTCTTGGTGGTACCCACGTTGGCGAGCAGCCTTTTCAGGCGTGAGGAACCCAAGGCGCCGTTTGCCACCGCGCTGCCCTCCAGTGCAGCGGAGTCTGAAGTCAGCAGCAGGTATTCGTCCTGCCCCATCGTGCCGTGGCTGGCAACGTAGAACACAAACAAGTCCTCTGCCTTGGCCTGCGCTTTAGCGGTTTCGAGCGCTGCAACTATCGAAGCCACGGTGGTTTGTGCGGGCGTGGTCAGTAGCTGAATGTTCACGCTCTTGAACAGCGGTGCGGCCTGCTCGCGCAACCGCGCCGCCACCAACTCGGCGTCTGCAGCGGAGTAGCGCAGTTGCAGGCGCGGATTGGCGAACTGCTGCACACCCACGATCACCGCGTGCAGTGAGGGCTCCACGTCCTTTATCGCCGCCGTCACGGTCAGTTCCACCGGCGCGCTCTCCATGCTGTTTTCGGCATTGAACACCACGGCGCGGATTTTGTTTTCGCCACTGACCAGGCCGACCTTAAAGGAGTGGACGTCAGGATCCATTGTGCGCTGCCCTCCGCGGCTTTGGGCTTGCACCGTGCTCGTTGACTGCGAACTGCCGCCAACGAATAGCCGCACCTCACCGATGCCCCCTCCTTGATCTGTGATGCGCAGCTTCAGCTCAATTTCGTCGGTGATGACGGTCTCGGCTGGCGCGTTGGCGAGCGACACCTGCGGTGCGATGCCGGTATCGCTCAAACTGCGCAGGGTAGCCAGTGATACTCCGGCCAGCGAGAGCTTGACCAAATCTGGCCGGTAAAACTTCTCGCGGTATTGCCCGATGCCGAATATCTGGTTGCCCACGTAGACACTCAGAGAGTCCTCGGCAGTTTCACCTTGGTAGTCGTAATACCCATCTGCAGTGATGGTCAGGCTACTGGAATCATTGAAAGAGATAAGCTGGGCGAGTTGTTGGCCGGTTTCGGAATTCCAAAGGCGAGTGGTGGTGTCAGTGCTTCCGGACGCGATCGTCCTGCCATCCGGGGAGAAAGCAACCGTGGTTACTTGATCGGAGTGTCCATTCAAGCTGCGTCGCTCAATTCCAGTTTTAACGTCCCAGAGTTTGACCGTATTGTCCCAGCTTCCCGACGCGAGCATGCTGCTGTCGGGGGAGAATACGACCGACATCACCCGGCTCGAGTGGCCGACCAAGCTGCGCTGCTCGATGCCAGTCTCCACGTCCCACAGTTTGATGTTGTTGTCCTCGCCCCCAGACGCGAGCGAACGACCATCCGGGGAAAAGGCAACAGAGTTCACGGCGTAACGTTGCCTGGTCAAGCTATGCAGCTCGCTGCCAGTCTCGACGTTCCAGAGCTTGATATCCCCGCTGCTACCACCAGACGCCAGTCTGCGACCGTCCGGCGAAAACGCGACCGAATAAACAATATGGCTATGCCCGCTAAGGCTGCGTAGCTCTCGGCCACTTTCTACATCCCAGAGTTTGATGGTGCCGTCCGCACTCCCTGATGCGAGCGTAAGACCATTTGGAGAAAAAGCGATCGACTGCACCCATGAAGAGTGTCCGCTAATAGGCCTGAGCCACTCCCGTCCAGTTTCCACATCCGAGAGCCTGATGGTGTGATCAGAGCCAGCCGAAGCGAGCATCCGTCCATCTGGGGAGAAGGCTACTGCACTTGCCCAGGCAGTGGGCAAACTCAATCTACGAAGCTCGCGGCCAGTTTCCACACTCCAATACTTAACGGTGCCACCCATGCCGATAAAAGCCAGGGCCAGTGTTCGGCCATCTGGAGAAAATGCTGTGTAATCTACCGGCCACGAGTGTCCGCTCAAGCTGCGATCACGGCCAGTTTTGATATCCCATAGCGTGATGGTGTTGTTTGGGCCGTTCGATGCGAGCATGCCGCCATCAGGGGAAAACGCCACTGAATATACAAATCTGAACCGGACGTTCCAGCTCCGCTGCTCGAGGCCGGTTTCAACATCCCAGTGTTTGATTGTCCCATCGTCGCCCCCAGACGCCAGCGTGCGGCCGTCCCGAGCGAACGCGACCGAGAACACTCCTCCGTTAGAGTGTCCTCTTAAGCTGAGCCGCAAGACAGCATTTTCCATATCCCAGAGCTTGATGCTGTCGTCAGTGCTCCCCGAAGCCAGCGTGCGCCCATCAGGGGAAAAGGCGACTGTGTTTACGCCACTCTCGTGCTCAGCAAAAGTACGCAGCTGACGGCCACTTTGCACCTCCCAAAGCGAGATGCTCGCATCCGCGCTCCCCGAGGCCAGCACGAGACCATCTGGGGAAAAGGCGACTGAATACACGCTCGAAAAATGCCCGTTCATGCTTCGCAGCTCGCGGCCACTTTCCACATTCCAGATTTTGACTGTTTTGTCCCCGCTCCCCGACGCCAATGTGCGGCCGTCTGGGGAGAACACGACCGTTGTCACCTCGTCGGTGTGTGAAACAAGACTGTGCAACTCACGACCGCTTTCTACGTCCCAGAGCTTGATAGTGTTATCACCGCTCCCCGATGCCAGTGTGCGACGATCTGGGGAAAAGGCCACCACTTTCACCGCCCTTGAATGACCGAGCAAACTGCGGCGCTCGCGGCCATTTTCAACGTCCCAGAGCTTGATGGTTGCGTCGTCACCTCCCGACGCCAGCGAGCGGCCATCAGGGGAAAATGCGACTGATCTCACAATGCCGGAATGACCCAACTGCACGAAGACCTTTGCAATCGACGCTCCATCAGCCTGAGCAGGCGAGGGTTGCGTTTGTACTACGGCCTTCTTCCCCTCAACAACAAACGGGGATATCCCTGCGGCTGCTGTTTGACAAACGAACGCAGCTGAAAACAGCAAGCACAACTTCGGCGAAAACCGCTGACCGACTTCACCCAGCACCAGACGCACTAAATCGACGATGCACTCTTCAATGATTTTCAATTCATGTCCTCAAGATGAGCGTAACTCGGACTGGATCCGGGCCGCTATTTTTCCACTACGCCTCTGTTCTCAGCCTCACCATTGGCCGGAAGCGGATTGTTATCGCCAATAGCAAGCAAATCGCTAACAGTCGGCTCCGACTCAGAAAATCCCAGATCAGCAGTTTCTAGTTAATGATTCTGTTCTAGATCAAAGCCAATCTGCCGCGACTAGTTGTTTTCGCGCCGCAAATTCTCAGCTCGCATCCCGCAGTATTTTGCCAAGAGGCCGGCTGATTACCCGTTGCTCGCGGATTTGCTGGTTCTCGAAGTTTGCACTAGGTCGGTGACGGCGTAATTGTTCTTGTAAGTAGAGAGAAGAAATTACTTTGTCACCACCCATGAAAAGCTCGAAAACTGCGCAGATGTCGGACTTGTTCGGTCGTTCACTGCGCGCACCGTTCCGGCGTTGCTGCCCGAAGCGGCATCATTAAATAGTGCCTCAAGTCCTCCAGCCCCACGGTGATCAGCACTTACACCTTTCGACGTACCGCGCGATGCGAGCATTTGCATCCCCTCCTGCGCCAAACCGACGAACGTGGTTTCCGCAGTCAGTGATTCCGATGGCACCGCAATGAACAAAAGCTGTTCGCGCCCGGTTGTCCTCGTGTTGATGGTGAGCGGTGGCGAAAACACTTTGCTGCCTCCCGCTGGCAACTTTGCGGATTCCCCGTTGATGGGAAAAATCACATTGATGCCGAAGCTGTCGTCAACATAAAGCGTCGTCAGGTCAATGCCCTGCGCGGTCGGGTTGGATACCGTCACGGTGATGATGTCTTTGTCACGCAGAATCGGGCGGTCTGTCGCGGTAATGGGCAGCAGGTCATCAGTGCAGTCCGGCTCGGCACCTGCGGCATTGCAGTTGCGCTTTAGCTTGACGTCGATCTTGATCTTTGGCGCACTGGCAGAGACTTCACCTGCCACTTTTGCAATGTTTTTCACACGGGCAATGCGTTGAAGCGATTCGCCGAGCTGGATAGCAGCGGGCGAGGGCTCATCCGCGCTCGCGGGCTTGTTGTCGGCAGCTATGGTGATCCCCGGTGCCTCTGCCCCAGGCCGCAGGTCGATCGTGCCGGAGCCGTCCAGAAACAGCACACGATCCCGCACAACACAGAGGCGTACATCGGCCGCATTTTTCACTTCCACCCAACGGACGCGCGGTGCGAGCGAAGGGCGGTTTTTGAGCTCCTGCACCAGCGCATCGATACGGGCAGGGGCAGCACTGCAATAGTCGTTCTGTACGGGTGCCGAGACGCGCAGTGCGTAGTCCACCTTCAACTCGACCGGGCGTGCATAGGCACCACCTTTGCTCAGCTTGGCAATATCAAAAACGGGCTTACCGGCATGTTCTACTGGTTCGACGATCGCACTGGCTGCACCGGCTTCAACGACACGGACATAGCCCAGTAGCTCGCTGTCTTTAGAGCTGGCCTTGGGTACTACGGAAAGAATTGAATCTTCAGTGACTTCGTTGAACACGCCTGCACTGAGACGCAGCAGCTCCCCGCGTTTGGCGATGAGCCACTGCTGCGGGCCACGAACGATCTGAGAGCCAAAGATGGGGGCATCCTGGGCCGTGCCTTCGAGCATCGGCGTCGGGGCATTCCTGTTCTCGGCGCGATAGCTCAGCATCACCTGATCGATGATCTGGCGATAGGTCGCTTCGGGTCGCTCACGCATGGCTTTATCGAGGTAGTACGAAAACCAGCCTCGTGGTTTTGAACCCGAGCTGTACACCGGCAGAGCGCCCTCCGGCGTTGTCTCACCGCTCTGCGCAGCGTAGAAAGCCACCATCCCCCCCTTACTAGTCGCTGTGGTGGCGTTATCGAGAATGGTGGCTTCCTGACTGCCGCCTCCGCGAGATTGTTCGCCGCGCGCAAACGCGGATTGCATGGCCGCATCGAAGGCGGGCTTGTCCTTCTTGTCGACCAAATCGGCGAGCTGCACTTGACGATCCCGCTCGCCGGGTGCGGGGAGCGACCGCGTCATGGTGCCGGAGTTGCAGTGATCGAAGATCGCCCAGACGAACGCACCCCTGTTGCGGATGCGCGTGATGGCAGCACCGATTTCGTTGTCGGTGATCGCCTGCAGCACTACGCCGGTTTCGCCGCTCCACTTACCGACATCACGGGGCAGGAAGATTTCGTCGAGCTGATCTAGCTCGTCCTTGTCGTTTGCCGCCGCAGGTTGCTGTGAGCCGTGGCCGGAGAGCAGCAAGAACACCGTATCGCCCTCTGCGGATTTGCTTGCCGTCTCAGCCAAGGCATCCAAGATGGCCTTGCGCGTCGGCAGGCCTGCGCCCTTGATCTCGCTGCCATCCGCCAAAACCCGAATATCCGCTGCGGGCACATTGCGCTCCCGCAGAAACTCATGGAAGGCGGCTACGTCGTTGCGCGGGCCATTCAGTTGGAGTCGTTCTTCCAGATTCGGATACTCGGAAATGCCGACCAGCACAGCATGGGTGCGCGCTGCTGCGGTGGCAGAGCCGATATTGAAGAAGGCGACAAAACACAGGCTGTGGACGAGAGTGCGTAACGGCATGATCATGCTCCTGCGGAGGGTAAACAGGTTAATTAGTTAGAGATGCAAAGCTTTGCTACCGGCGGAAGGATTGCGACCCACAGATTCAAGTTAAATCCATGCAGCTAATGATTAGGTGACGAACATCTGCACCGATTCTACTTAGTCACCGCCCACGAAAAGCTGGAAAACTGTGCCGAAGCCGGACTGGCTTTCGGCGCAGCACCGCGCGTAGTACCGCTGCCTGCGCTGCCAAACGCAGCCTCATCAAACAGGGCTGCAAACCCGCCAGTGCCCGCAGGCGCGCCTCGGGTGGCGACCATCGACAGCCCCTGCTGAGCCAATCCCACAAAGCTGGTCTCGGGCGTTTGCGGCACGGTAGGCACGGCGATGAACAGCAGGCGCTCGGCACCGATCGGTTCGGCGTTGATGGTGATGAAGAACTCCTTCTTGCCCTCTGGCGGCAGCCGGGCCGATTCGCCCTCCACCGGATACATGGTAGTGATGCCGTAGCTGGCATCCACGTAGAGCGAGGTCAGATCCACCGGCTGGCTGGTGAGGTTGTTGATGTAGGCAGTGATCTGGTCGCCATCGCGCAGCACCGGGCGGTTGGTGAAGACGATGGTTTCAGGATCAGCCTTGCATTCTGTCCCGGCGCCCGGAGCCTGGCAGTTGCGGACGAGCTTGAGTTCCACGCTGATCTTGGGCGTGCTGCCAGTAACCCCCGCCGCTACCTGAGAGATGTTCTTAACGCGGGCAACGCGTTCCAGCGCCAGGCCCAGTTCTTTGGCACCGAGTGAAGGCTGGCCGGCGACGGGTTTGTTGCCAGTGGCGATCGTCAATCCTGGCACGCGGCCTGCCGGACGGTCATCGACCGTCCCGGAACCATCTAAAAAGAGGATGCGATCCCCCACGGCGCAGAGCCGCACGTCAGCAGTATCGGTTGCACCCACCCATTTTACGCGCTGGGCCATGTCCTTTCGGGCGCGCAGTTCCTGCACGGCGGCATCCAGCGTGGGTGAGGGCGTGCTGCAGATGGTGGATTTCACTGGCGGCGTCACGCGCAGAGTGAACTCCACTTTCAAGTCCACCGGGCGGGCGTAGGCGCGGCCTTCCGCCAGGTCAGCCATCTTGAAGGCGGGCTTGCCCTCATATTCCACCGGCACGGCGGCGGACTGCGAGGTGGAAGCCTGCGACACCCGCACATAGCCGAGCACTTCGCTGTCTTTGGAGGTGGCAGCGGGCACCACGGCCAGGATGGAATCGTTGGTCACCTGGTTGAGCACGCCGGCGCGCAGACGCAGGGCAGGGCCATTCTTTTCGATCAGCCATTGCTGCGGGCCGCGAGCGATCTCGGAGCGGAACACGGGGGCATCGAGCACGGTGCCTTCCACCATCGGGGTGGGATTGTTCTTGCCGAGTGCCTGGTAACTCAGCATCACCTGCTCGATGGTCTGGCGGTAGGTCGCTTCGGGCCGGGTGCTCATCACCTGGAAGAGCGTGAACGAGAATAAGCCGTGCGATCTGGCGCCCTCGGTGTAGCTGGGCAGCAGGGCTTCGGGCGTGACTTCGCCGCTCTGCGCGGCGTAGAAGGCCACCAGGCCGCCCTTGCCCGAAGCCTTGCTAGCGTTGTCCAGCGAGCTGGCTTCGGGAGCCCCGCTGCTGCCACGAGTTTTTACGGCGCGATCGGTGGCAGCTTTCATGGCGGCCTGATACGCCACTTCATCTTTCTTATCGACCAGATCGAAGCCGCGCACCTGACGATCTTTCTCGCCCGGCGCCGGCATGGAGCGCGTCATGGTGCCGGAGTGGCAGTTGTCGAAGATCGCCCAAACGAACGCGCCCTTGTCACGGATGCGGGTGATGGCGGCACCAATCTCGTTATCGCTGATGGCCTGCGGTAGGCCACCGATTTCGCCACTCCACTTGCCGACATCGCGGGGCAGAAAGATTTCGTCCAAGCCATCCGGTTCGTCCTTGTCGTCCGGTTTGGCGGGCATCTGCGAGCCATGGCCGGCAAACAGCAGAAATACGTTGTCACCGCTCTCCGATTTTTCAGTGGCTTTCGCCAGGGCATCGAGAATGGCCTGGCGGGTGGGTTGCCCAGCGCCAGCGATGGAGCTACCGTCCGACAAAACCTGAATATCGGTGGCGGGCACGCTGCGATCCAGCAGAAATTGATGGAACAGGGCAACGTCATTACGCGGGCCGTCCAGCCACAGCCGCTTATCCAAATTGGGATACTCCGAGACACCCACCAGCACCGCACGGGTGCGGCCAGCGGCAGCAGCGGTGCCGATGTTCAAAAGGGCAACGAGGCAAAGACAGCGGACGAAGGTGCGCATCAACATGGACTAGCTCCAGGGTGGAATAGGGTGAAGGGCAACGAGTAGTTAGACGGGGCGGGGCAGCTGCTGTCAGGCAGGGTGAAGAAATACTTGTCGCTAAAGCGCAAGGCAGGGCTCCAGAAATGGCTTGAGCTTTTTGCGGCATTGCGAAAGGTACTCTCGCGTTGCGCCTGCGGTGCGGCCCAGCAGGGTTGCCAGTGTGGTGGTGTCGAGGGCATCCACAGTTAGCCAGCTCAAGCATTGCGCGCGGTCGGGGTGGGCTCGCGCAAAGGCCTTGAAGCCCGCACGTACGCAGTCTTCTAACGACGTCTGTTCTAGCTGCTCGACGGGATCGCTGCCTTCGGCCACCAGCCGCAGCAACGGGCCGTCGTCATCGTCGTCGGGTTGATCCAGCGAAACTTGGGGCTTGAGCCTGCGGCAGGCGTCAATCATGCGGTTGCGTACTATCGCCCAAAACCAGCCATGAAACTGCACCGGCTCGCCTCTGAAATTGCCGACTCCCGAGACCACGCGCACGAAGCTGTCCTGCAACCATTCCTCGGCGTCGGCAGCACTTGCCCCGTGACGCAAGTAGAAGCCACGGATGCGCCCGGCATGGCTGGTATACAGCGCCGCTACTGCCGAGCGCTGCTCGCGGCCGCCTGCTTTTAATCCCTTGAGAACTGCTGGCAGCTCATGTCCATCTAACGCCGATCCTTCTTCGCTCGCGATCTCACGCACGACGATCCCCTATTTCTATGTGGCTTGCTAACACGCATTCGCTGCGTGGTGATGACTTTCACAAATCCCATTTGTGCAGGTTGATAGCCTATTTGCCTTGTCGCCATCAACACCAACCCGTTAGCCTTCTAGGCCTGACATTTTTGGGGAGTGTGCGTCTGTCAGCACGTGAGGCCAGCAATTCCGCTGCTTCAATTGGAAATTCACAGGAGATTCGACGATGGTGAAGAAGACACAAATGGGATGGATCGGCGGGATGAGCCTGATGGCACTCGCAGTGGGATCAGCTTTCAATGCCGCATCAGCCAATGCTGGTAACGTCACAGAGGGGAAAGTTGCAGTCACCGCACCGGATGCAATCGACATTCTCGTAACTGCCGAACGCCTAGCGGCCTACGGCCTGAAAGAGAATGACGCGGTGGCGCTGATCCAGGCTGCAAAGATGAAAAAGTCGGTGCCGACGCAGGCTATGGCAGGAAAGCCAAAAACAGAAAAACCTGCTGATGCAAAGTCCGGCAAAACGCCCGAGAAGAAAGAAGCGGGGGTAGATACTTCGGCCGATGCACTGCTCGCCCGCGCCACCGTGCTGGCTGGAGACAATGCCTCGCTCAAGCTGCTAATCGCGGATGCGCGCGCCACTGGGATACGAGGCGCAGTGCGCGGCCCGGGTCGCTCGGTAACGACCGTCGATGCCCGTTCCACTGACAGCTATCAGGTGACTTTCCGCGGTGGTGAAATGGCAGGTGTAATCGTCAAGGGCGATGGCGACACGGATCTCGATCTCTATGTCTACGACGAGAATGGCAACCGCATCTGCGCTGACGCCGACACCACCGACACTATGGTCTGCAGATGGAATCCTTCCTGGACGGGCTCGTTCACGATCCGAGTTGCTAATTTGGGCAACGTCTATAACCAATACACGATCATCCACAACTAAGGCCTCAATCCAGAGCTCTCACTTGATCCCCGCTGACGAGACATACTCACAGCGGGGATTTTTTATGGAAGTCCGATCGGTAAGTTGTCCGAATCTCCAACCGTACTGGCCAGCAGACCATTCCAATCAGCTGCTACATTTCGACTGATTATTTGCGATTTACAGTCTAGCTTCGAGAACTGGTTCATAACAGGGCTCGTGCCGAGGCATCGCGCTAGAGAGCCTGCTCGCTCAAGGGAAATCGAGACAAAGCCATGTCGTCGAAGGCGTCGCCGAAGTTCTCGGTGTTTTCGTTGTGTGCGAAGGCGCGTTGTTGCGTGATCGCTCTGATGTCAGCGCGGGCCTGTTCGATCTCGCAAGTCCGCCCCAACCCAGGATTTTCTATAGAGGCCATTGCTGGTCTAGGCCCGGCGTCCGATCCGACTGAGCGGCGCCGTCTATCGTTAGCGGATATTTGCCAAAGCCGTTGTTCCATCTCTCTGGGATATCAAGAAATGTGGCTTAGATCCAGATTGCTAAAGGTCGTGTCTAGCGACGGATTCTGTTTAGTGATCGCAGCGGTCGCGGTAGGCGGCATGCCCGTTTGTGGGTTGGCTGATACACGAGGGCCCGGCGACATGCCGGTGGTGGACTCGCATCCTTCGTCGGTCGAGCGCGGCCAGCGCGACAAGGCACAGCGCGTGCTGGTCGACCGTAGCACTGAAGACGCTGGCAAGGTGCAGGGTGTCGGCAGAGCCGCCGAGCGCACTAAAGAAACTACTTTCGGAGCTGGTCCCCGATACAGGCATCCCTGTTTCTGGGCCGCATTCCAGTTGGTTGGAAGCGGCCAGTGAGGGCGATGGCGGCGGTGCTAGCGCTCGCGTGCGTATTCCGCTTTCAAGCAGTGACGGCCCCCCTGACCGAACCCGGGACGCCAACGCGCGACGCTGAAGCCTTTGTGGACGAGGTGCTCGCGCACGAATCGCGATACGGCGAACTGCTGAAAACGCGTGGTGCGCCGAGAGTCGATGCCATCGGCTTCGATAGCGCTGAACACTTGCGTCGCAGCGTGCAACTCAGGATTGCGCGGCTCGAAAAGCCCTCTAGCCTGCTGCTCTACTCCCTTGAACAGCAGCCAGCCGAGGTCTTCGTGACTACGGCAGATGGCCCGATTCAGCGTTTCGTGCTGCATGGCGCTGCAGACATCGGCGAACTTGCTGAGCGCCACCGCCACGCTCTGAAGGTGCCTTACCTCCAAGCCGCCCGCGCGCCGCAGCGGCGCGAGCCTGTAGACCATCGGTTGCCAGTGGATGAGCAGCGCGGAGGCAGGTGCAATGGTCAAACTGCCTTAGAACAGACTGAGCCGACTGCAAGCGAAGCCGAGATCGGCCTGCGACTGCGCCAGGCTCTGCTGCCCGACGCGGTGTTGGCCGCCGTGGCCAACAGCGAGCAATTGCTACTGCTCGCCAGCGGCAGCCTCGCCAGCATCCCGCTCGCGGCCTTGCCACTTGAGCGCGGCGGCGAGTGGCTGGGTGAGCAGTTCCAGCTCATCTTGTTGCCCAGCTTGCCGGACTTTCTGCAACGCCAGCGCGTCGTCACTCGGCATCCGCCCTGCTCGCCGCTGGTGGTGGGCGACCCCATCTACCCGCAGAACGACAAACATTGGCGGCTACCGCAGTTGCCGGGTGCCTATCGTGAAGCCATCGCTGTTGCCAAACGCCTCGGTGTCAAGCCGCTGCTGGGTGCCGAGGCCACGACCGAGAAAGTGATGGGCGCCATGCCCAAAGCCGAGTTGGTGTGGTTGGCAACCCACGGCATGGCGGACACCGCTCACCCGATGTCGCAGAGCTGGCTGGCCCTAACGGCTACGGAAACCGAGGGCTGGCAATGGAATGCCAGCAGCATCCAGCAGAAGACCTCGAAAGCCGATGTCGTGGTGCTCTCCGCCTGTCAAACCGGGTTGGGCATGGCGCATGCGGCCGGCGTGATCGGCCTCGCCCGCGCCTTCGAGCGTGCGGGTAGCGGCACGGTGGTGATGAGCCTGTGGAACGTCAGCGACGAGGCCACGTCTGTGCAGATGCTGCATCTGCTGGACAGCCTATTGGCGAAAACCGACGTACCGCAAGCCTTGCAGGCGGCCCAGCAAAAGACTCGGAAGCTCTACCCTGACCCTGCGCTCTGGGCCAGCTTCGCGGTGCTGGGTTTGCCGCGCGATGCTACCGCTCCCTGAGTGACGAACTCGATGCGAACCTACCAGCTCCTGGGTCCTGACGATTCGGACTCCGATGCGTCTCTGAAGCGATCTCAGTCCTAAGTCACGGCCATCATGAAAAACGCGATGTTGCGTCTGCTTCACCTGAACAAGTTGGGAAAAACGCCATTGCTCCCAGTTCTCTCGCAGCTCCGAGGATGCGCACCGCTTAGCAGCCCTGTTTGGTCACTCCTAACTATCGGAAGGAGTGTCGTCAGGCTGAAAGTGATCATTTCTGCCTGCCTAGCGATTGCAGCCTTTCCGAATCCGGCCTTCGCCGGCGTCAATCTCAAGACCGGCAATTTCAACATCTCATATACCGATCTCACGCTCGTCGGCAGCCGCAAGATCGACATCACCCGCACATACAACAGTGTGTCGACCGAACTCGGCTGGTTCGGCTACGGTTGGGGTTCTGAGCTGGAGACAAGGCTGTTGGTGCAGGGCGACGGTTCCATAGTAATTAAGGAGCATGGCGCAGGCGCCGAAACCCGGTTTCAACCTGCTCAGCAGTCAGTGGCCGAGATCGAGGATTCAATCAATGCGATCCTCGGGGCTGCCCAGGCCGAGGGCAGCTTCACAACTGACGAGGAACAGGCTGCCGAGCGCCGCAAGCTCAGAAGCAACGCCAATCATCGCGCCGCACAGTGGACGCTTCAGGTCAAGCGTGGGTCAATCGCCCAGCGCGTGGTGACGACCGGCAGCGTGTATCGCACTACCGACCGCGGCGAGCAGCGTCTCACCCGCACTCATACCGGTTTTCTGCGCGAGCAGGGCACGCGGCAGGATGAATTCGACGAGGCCGGACGTCTGCTCCGAATCTCCGAGGGCCGCGAGCACTATCTGGCACTGGGCTACGACG
Organism: Pseudomonadota bacterium; assembly: GCA_040386395.1. GTDB lineage: Bacteria > Pseudomonadota > Gammaproteobacteria > Nevskiales > Nevskiaceae > Stagnimonas. The sequence continues at coordinate 28,457 of JAZKFO010000001.1, forward strand.
CTGCGGGTCTGCTCATCCGCATCGTGGACGACAAGGGACAGGAGATCGGGGTTCAGATGAGCGCCGCAGGCCGCATTCTCAGGCTCACTCGCCCGAACGGGCAGGGCGCGGTGTACTACGAATACGAGAACGATCGCCTCATTGCGTCGCGCGATACCGGCGGCAACGTCTATGCATATCGCTACGACGATCACTACAACCTCTGCACCATCGGCTACAGCGATGGCAGCCAGATGCTGATCGGCTATGAGTCCGCCACCTTTTTTACGCGCGTGGTGACAGATCGCAAGGGAGAAACGACGTGGTTTCGCTACGGCGCAGAGGCCGAACGGCCTGAGGATCACTATTTCACCGAAGTTACGAAGACGGGCCTCGAAGTCGAGCCGCACACCGACCGCTATGAGTACTGGATGGCTACCCTCGCGGATGGACGCAGAAACTTGGAGCGCTCCCTGAGTACGATCAACGGGTCGACTAAGGAAATTTTCCACGACCCGCAAACTGGGTACATCACCGAAGTTCGGAGATACCCTAAGGACAAGCCCGACGAGGCCGAATGGTTTCGCTACCGCTACAACCTGCGTAACAGGCTCGCCGAAGCCAGCCACAGCAAAGGCGAGCACGTTTCGCTGGAATATGACGCAGTAGGCCGGGTCATCGCCGCTCGCTCGGCAGATGAACAAATGCAGTTCACCTACAAAGACGACGATACCGGCAAACCTAGTCGGGTTACGGTTCAAGGCCTGGGTGCGGGCAATGTCACCTACAACCCGGAGGGTGACTTCGAAAAAGTGGAATCCGAGCCTGTAGACGGCGATGCTGCACTCGCGCTGAAGATCACCCAAGCGATGCAACGGTTGCTGGCGCTGGTCGAACCCTCTTATGGCTTTACGTGGGTGTAGGCAATGAAACTCAAACTTCTCGCGGCACTAGCCGTAGTTGTTGCGCTCACGTTGAACACCACAGCTTCGGCCTCACCAAGCGGCGCGAACGGTTCGGTTGCCATCGTCATCCAGACCGCCCACACCGCGCCTCCAGAAAAAGCCATCGTCATTAGCTTTGGTGACACTTTGCTACTGCGTACCTACGACGGCCTGGACGCGCGCCTCTGGCGTCAGCCTGCGGCGGAAACTCGTTGGGAATTGCTGCACCACTGGAAGAACCTGAGCAACGCTTGGCTGTTTGGAGACGAACGTCTGGCGGCCGCCCGAATCGTGCATGGCAGCTTTAGTGAGGGCCTGTTCGAGCTGCACGACGGCATCACCCACCGGCGACGGCTGAGCATACCGATGCAGCTGGCTGCCGATCGCGGGGCCTACAGCTACTACTCTGCCTCGACGACCGAGGGCTGGACGATCATCGGCGTGGATGCGCTCGATGCTGGCGGCGAGGAAACGCTCCACCTATTCTTTGCGCGCGATGGCAAAGACTTCACCCTGTTTACCCCCACCGCCAGTGGAACCGCTATCCAGATGGTTCAGCTGTTTGACGGCGAGTTTGCCGTGCAGATAAAAGACGGGCGTTGGAGGTTCGTAACCGCCGACGCCAGCGGAAAAACCAGGCCGCTAACGCTGCCTGGTGCTACAGATGCGCTCGACGATCTGGATGTGCTCGAAGAAGGGCTGCTCCGCTTCCCCACCCAGTCTCACCCCGGTGCAGCCAAGCGCTGGCATCTGCTGCAGCGCACTACCAGCGGCTGGCGAGATGCTCTGGTGCCGCTCAAGCTCGACGGCGCGGAAGTCACCGAAATCGCAGGTCTTACACATGGCTTCGTGCGCATCGTGCTCGCCAATAACGGTCAACCGGAGCAGGACGGCGCGTTCCGCACTCGCTATTTTCTGCGCCAGGGCGATGCGCTGGTGCCTGTTAACAAGGTTATCGAGGCGATGCCCGCAATCGCGCACGAGTTCAAAGTGCTGGCGCTGGGGCGATTGGTGGGGGCGACCGCGGCCATTGAGTTTCGCGCGGGCAGTCCGGCCCCCTGGGTGTGGCGGCTGCGCGACCCGGCAGGCCGATGGCAGGCCGTCGAACGGGCGTTGCCGGGTGCGCCGGAGGTCATTCTCGACGCAGTGGAATGGAATGCAGGACTTGGTCTGGGCCTGCGCAGTGCGCGCGCGCCATACGCCTGGAGCTGGTATTCGCGCGATGCGGCATCGGAAACCTGGCAGCCCGTCGCAGCTGTAATGCCGAGCCTTGCGGGGCTAAACCTCGCGATGATCGTGGACCACCGTGACGGGCTGATCGAGATCACCGAGAGTGCGACGCTCTCCACCGCCGCCAGCGCCTCAAAGCACTGGTTCATGCGCGGGAGCGACGGCGTCTGGAGCGAAGTGCGGAAGCTGGTGAAAGCCGCAAGCCCCGGCGCCGAGCCCCAGATCGTTGCCGTGGATGCCCGCCGCGACGGCTTGATGATCGACTTGAAAGCGGCCGCGGCGGAACCCGTGACCCGTCTAGTGCTCTACCGCCATCCCGCGCAGGGCTGGCAGAAGCTGGATGAAGCTTTTTACAGCCGCAAGCCCCGTCTGGCCTCCGATGCCGGGCGGCTGTTCCCGCTCGTCAGTGCCTTGACGCAGACGGGCCCCGACTGGCTGCTGCTTACTGAGGCGGACGATGCAGACTGGGATGGACAGAAGGACGAAAGCCTGCTGTTGCAGCGCGGCGCCAACGGTTGGACGGCCCAGGCCATCGACGCCGCACTCGGCGTGAGCGGCGCGGCGCGCATCCGCTATTCACCAGATCGGCAGCTGATGATCCGCGAAGGAGCGTCGGGGGCAGCGTTTTTTCTGCGCGATGCCCAGGGCCGTTGGGCAGACGTGCGCATCCAGATGGCCAACGCGCCGAAAGCCATCGAAACCGCGTATGTCTTCGCCGCTGGGCAAGGGCTGGCGCTACGCGAGGCCGCGGACGCCGATGGCAACGGCAGGCATGGCGAATGGCAGTATTGGCTAAAGGACGGCGCGGGCTATCAGCCTGTCAGCAGCGTGCTGCCGGGGGCGTTTCCGCGCCTCGCCAGCTTGGTCGGCGAGGGCGCAGTGGTGACACTGTTCGAGGAGGGCGACGCCGACGGCGACGGAACCTCCTACGAGCGCATCAGCTATCTGCTGCGCGACGGACGCTGGCTGAGTCTTGCTTCACTCTGGAACGTGCCCGCCCAGGAGGTATCGGAGCTGCGACTCTCTGCCGACGGCGGGCTGTTGTCGGCGCGCGAGGAACGCGACGCTAATGGCAACGGCCGCGCCTTCGAGTTGCTCGGCGGGCTGTGGAGCGGCACTGAAAAGCGCTACCTACCACTGCCGCAGGCGCTCGACCTCGCTGCCGAGCGGCATACCCGCACACTCACCAGCATCTGGGGCGGCAAAGGGCTTCTGCTCGGCCAGTCAGGTAGTGCCGCCGACACGGTGACGAGTACTTCCGCGCTCACCAGCGACACCCGCACTGTACTGTATGAAGCCGATGCAGCAGGCCGGTTTTCACCCGTAGTTGCGCCTGCGGCCCATTGGCTGGAACTGCGCGCGGGCGAAAGCCCGCGTGTCGTTGCCGTGCGCACGGCGAGCGGCTGGCAATTGCTGGGTCGCGGTGCTGCTGGCCAGCCGTTGACCGCTTGGACGGGCACTGGCAAAGGCCAGAGCCAAGGCCAGGAAAAGGGCAAAGGGCCCAACAAGCCCATTCTCGATGTGCGCTTCGCTGAGGGCAGCGATGCAGCGGTGTATCTGAAAACTGCGGATCGCCTGCGCGGCGGACGCGAAGTTTGGGAGCGCTGGACGTTCGCCGACACAGGGCTGGCCCGGAAAGGTATTGCAGCCAGTCCGCTGTGGTTTGGCATCGCTCACGCGGGCGTCGGTATGGATCGCATCGCCGTCACGGAGGCCCGCCATTTCGTCGACGGCATTGCCACTGACACCGTGCCCGAGCCCGTGCTGTGGCTGCACGCAAACCCAGCCGCACCTGCATCCGCCCATAGCCTTTTCGCGCCGGACTTGCTGCGCCGCGCCTTGAGCGCGCCTGTTGGTCAGCCGCAAATCAATGCCAGTGTGGAAGCACTCGGCATCGGCCCGAAAGGGCGTGTGCTGATCTACCGCAACGGGCCTGAGCGCATCGCCGCCGCCTTCAGCAACGGTCAGGTCTGGCTGGAAAGCCGCACGCTAGTGGCTGGCGGAGGTAGCCAGCCCAGCGAGGTGCTGCTGCTCGGCAATCGCTTTGCCGATGGCAGCGAGCGCCTGGCCCGTTTCGATGCGCCGGATCGCGGACTTTGGGCACTGCGCGAACGTGGTGGCGGCGTCTACTACGATGACCGAGGCTACTTCTACAACGACTCTGAAGCGATCACGAGCCGGATGACTTTCCGCGTCGGCGAGGCGCTGCACAGCTTCTCGCAACTCGGCAGCTACTTGTTCCGCCCCGATTTGCTGGAAGAGCGTCTTGGCCTGGCCACCGGCACACTTTTTGAGCTAACGCCGCGCGACCGCGAGCGCTTGGCAAAAGCCCGAACCCTTGCACCGCAAACCGTCGATGTAGCGGGGCTCATCCCGCCCAGCATCACGGTGACCTTGAGCGAACGGCCGCAGACGTCTGCCGAGGCCATGTTGCAAATCGCCGCCCGCGGCTTTGGTATTGCTGCCGAGAGTATCGATGTGCGCATCATCGGTGCAGGCCAGGCTCGCGCGCAGAACCCGATCGCCACTGGCAACACGGAGACGTCCGTGGAACTCACCCGGCGTGTGCCACTCATAGCGGGCAGCAATACCATCGAGGTCATCGTCCAAGACGCGAGAGGCTTGAGCCATAGCCAGCGCATCGAGGCCGAGTACCGCCCCGAACAAGCGAGAAAGCCGCGTTTGTTTGCTGCCCTCATCGCGACTGCCGACTATCGGTCTGGTGAGGTATTTTCGAGCCTCCCACTCACCCAGAATGACGCCACCACCATGCGCAACGTGCTGGCCACTCAGAACGCGCAACAGTTTTCAGAGGTCAAGCTGCGCACTTGGTGCCAGCAGGCGGAATGCACCAGTCCGCCTGAGCGTGCGCGCATCCTCACCGAAGTGCCGCTGTTCTTTGCCGAAGCCGAAACTGGCGACTACCTTCTGGTCTACATCAGCGGTCATGGCCTGAAGCTCGACACCGAATACTTCATGGTTCCTACGGACGGCAGTGCCAGTAAGGGAGACACGCTCGTGAGCTGGTCACAGATCCAAGCCTGGTTGCGGGCCTCGGCACCCGGCAAGAAAATGGTTGTACTCGACACCTGCCACGCCGGGGCTGCGCTCGAAAACCAGGGTGACAAGCTGCGTCTGGTCCGCCAGGCCGCCGAATATGACGGTATCTACATTCTCTCGGCGACCGCTGCCGATGCCAAAGCCTATGAGATGTCGGATCTCGGCAATGGCCTGTTCACCTACGTTCTCAACCAAGGTCTGAGCGGTGCGGCAGATGGCAACGCAGATGGGCGAGTGAGTTTTGAAGAGTTATCGATCTTCGTGGGTCTGAAGGTAGGTGAACTCTCTTCCGCCCGGCGCACCCCGATGCGACCCGATGTGCCGTTGCACGACGCAGCACTGGACTTCGTAGTCGCCAGAGTAAAGGAGCTGATCCGGCTTGATGTCCGCGTCTCAGATCGCTCAAGTTTTGATGACGCTCCTCTGTCAGGGAGACGCGCACACTGGGCAAGTCAGATGTCTGCAAAGGCAGACATCGTCGTTGGAGATGAAACGAACGCCCCCTACAGGCTGGTCATCATCGAGGATCAGGCAAAGCCCCTGCGCGCCCAGCTGGCGCAAGCAGATGGCCTTGTGATCCAGCAATGGCAGTTAGCTGATCTCAGCGAAGCAAGCCTAGTTTCGGAGGTGCAGCTCCGTTTGCGCGCAAGCCATGCCGGTCAAACACGCTGCGGCAACGCCCGTGGCGTCGACAAACGCACCAAGTGTTGACATGCGACAGGTTACTTAGCCGCAGTCGGCTGATGCTGGTTGTCAGCCGATTACTCAGTTGCGTCGGTCAGGCCCACAGAGCGGGGCAGCCTGACGAATCGGCCCCGGCCACGTCTCCTTAAGTGATCGCAACTCGCGCGACACGCCCACCCCGGAGAACCCCATGTTGAACGACGTTCGTTCGATGATCCCCATCCTGCTTGCAACCCTGGCCTTAAGCCTGCTGCCGCCGCTCGCCGTGCCTGCAGATGAAAAGGACAAGGCCCCCGGGTGCGCCTACCAGTTGCCGATGGATGCGGAGCGCGCAGGCGTCGTCCCCACCGAGCGCGACTGCGCGCAGTTTTCCATGCGCGTTCTGCGCTGGGCGCAAACCGGCGGCGCACGCCAGCGCCAGCTGCAAGTGCGCTGGCAGCTGCCCGCCGCAGGCAGCGCTGCGGCCGTGCCGCTGGCGGTGAAAAGCCTGCGCTTCCGCGACGGCAGCAAGGCCGAGGTGGTGGTGAGCAATCCCTCGCAAGAACGTATGACCGTGGTCGCCTGGTATATCGACGGCCTCGGACGCTTGCAGGCTGTCGACCAGCCGCAACTGCTTGCAGCGGGGGGCGTACTGCGGCTGCCGCTGGAGTTCAACGCCCTCACCACCGGCCAGGAACAGCTGCTCATCGTCGCAACGCCCTACGACGCAGGCAGCGATTGGACGAGCCTACCGCCCCGCCACGGCGTGCCGCATGTCGCGATCTGCGATGCAGGCGCCCTGCTGACTTACGCCGAGTCGGGTGGCAGCCTGACCGACTACGAGCATTCCACCTGTAGCCGCATCTGGGACAAGGTTGAAGTGAAGGTCTTCGATCTGCACATCGACGCCTGAGGCATTGCCCACGGAGCGCTTCAGCCCATGCGCGACGCCCTCGATCATCTGCTGGCCGAAGCCGACGGCAAGCTCGGCCCGGTGCTGTCGCTAGCGGCCTACTGCCAGCGGCTCAGCGCCCCGCCCCGCCCCAGCCTTGCCCAGCGCCGCGCCTTCGTCACGCACGTTGCGGGCGCGCACAGCTGGTACAAGCATCTGCCGCTTGCAGGGCCGGGTGTGGCCTTCACCGTCTTTCTCGACCCTTTTGCCGGCTGGGAGCGCCTGATGCTGCCGAGTGGTGAGGCCGTCATGCAGATCCGGGAAGAGCCGGGCTATCACTACTCCATGCTTGCCACCGCCCACTACCAGCAGATGTCCGGCCTGCTGGCCTATGCCTCTGGTGCTAGGAGTAAGCGCAATGCCGTCGGCATCGACGACTGGTTCATCGCCCCGCGCGACTGGGTAGCCGCGGTGCCTGCTGCGGATGGCGTGCTGCATCGGCTGCCGCCGGAAGTGATCGCGGCCGGCACCGTGCATCTCACGGCGGCGGTGCATGAACACACCGGGAGCTTTCTTGACGATGCCGATGCGCCCCAACAGCTGGCTCTGGCTGGCTCGCCGAGTAATCTTGCGGACGAACGGGAGCGGCAGCGGGCGCAACTGCTGCTGGCAATTGATCGGGTTTGTGAATTGATCAGTTGAGTTGAAGTTGCATAGGCTGGGCAGCCGTCACACTGGTGGCGACGGCGACGCTATTCTTTGGCCGGCTCCAGTTGGCTGAAGCCGCTGAACCCTCAGCTGCGGCCCAGGATGTGCGCCGGACTCGCGCCGATCAATTGAATGATGAGGTTTTTCATCACTATCAGCGTGGTGAATACGCCAACGGTGTCGACAAAGCCCTCGAAGCTCTGGCTCTGCATGAAGCGGCGCTTGGGCCTGATCACCCGGATGTCGCCACTAGCCTTAACAGCCTCGCGCTTCTGCTCGAAACTACCGGCCGCTACGTGGAGGCTGAGCCGCTGCATAGGCGGGCCCTGGCAATAGTTGAACATGCAAATGGTGCCGAACACCCCGATGTCGCCGCCAGCCTCAACAACCTCGCGAGTCTGCTCCAAACCACGGGCCGGTACTCCGAGGCCGAGCCGCTGTATCGGCGGGCTTTGGCGATTAGCGAAATGACATTCGGAGTCGAACACCCGGATGTTGCCATCAAGCTTCACAACCTTGCGGGTCTGCTCGAAACCGCGGGCCGCACCGCGGAGGCTGAGCCGTTGTATCGGCGAGCGCTGGCGATCGGAGAAAAGACACTCGGCGCCGAACAAGCGGATGTCACGGTCTTGCTCAACGGCCTCGCCGGCCTGCTCGAAACCACGGGCCGGTACGCCGAGGCCGAGCCTCTGTATCGGCGGGTTTTGGCGAGTAGCGAGAAAACATTCGGAGTCGAACACCCTTACACCGCCGTCTTTCTCAACGACTTCGCGCTTCTGCTCCAAACCGCGGGCCGGTACGCCGAGGCCGAGCCGCTGTTCCGGCGGGCGTTAGCGATTGGCGAAAAGACACTCAGAGCCGAACACCCGACTACTGCCACCAGCCTCAACAATCTCGCGAATTTACTGAAAATCACCGGACACTACGCCGATTCGGAGTTGCTGTATCGGCGGGCTTTGGCGATTGGAGAGAAGATCCTGGGTGCCGAACACCCGGCTGTCGCCACCCGCCTCAACAACCTCGCGAGTCTGCTCCAAACCACGGGCCGGTACTCCGAGGCCGAGCCGCTGTATCGGCGGGCTTTGGCGATTAGCGAAATGACATTCGGAGTCGAACACCCGGATGTTGCCATCAAGCTTCACAACCTTGCGGGTCTGCTCGAAACCGCGGGCCGCACCGCGGAGGCTGAGCCGTTGTATCGGCGAGCGCTGGCGATCGGAGAAAAGGCACTCGGAGCCAAACACCCAGGTATCGCCCCGAGTCTCAATGGCCTCGCGGGTCTGCTCGAAACCACGGGCCGCACCGCCGAGGCCGAGCAGTTGTATCGGCGGGCGCTAGCGATTGTCGAAAAGACACTGGGAGCCGAACACCCGGATGTCGTTCCCATCCTTTGCAACCTCGCGGGTCTGCTCCATGCTGCAGGACAAGCCGCCGAGGCCGAGAGACTGTATTTGCGAGCACATCGCATCGCAGCTTTCGCGGGCCTGCCCGACTCCCTGCGCCACTGCCGGTGGCGATTGATGCTTCTCTACAGGGCTCGAAATTCTGGTCTAGCCACCTTTTACGGTAAGCAGGCCGTCAACACTCTGCAAACCTTGCGCTCAGGGTTGTCAACTGCAAGTGGGGAGACAAAGTTGGCTTATGCAAAATCCATCTCGAGCGTCTACAGTGGGTTGGCAGATCTCCTGATTTCTCAGGGTCGTCTACCGGAAGCGCAAACAGTTTTGGGAATGCTCAAGGAAGACGAGTATTTCGATTTCATAGGACGTGGCGCCGAGGAAGATACTCGCACCCAGCCCGTTGGCTACACGCCGCTGGAAACCCGCTGGCTGCAAGTGACTCAATCTCTGGTCGGACGCATCAACCCGGTCCTACAGCAGCTCGCAGAGCTGGAGCGCATCAACAAATAGGTGCGCACACCAGATCAGACCTCCCGTATCGGGCAATTGCTGCTTCAGAAGCAGGAGCTTGTCAGCCAGTTTGATCAGCAAAACAGCGCACTGATTTTAGCGTTTGAATCGGCGAGTGCCGCCGATATCAGCGGGCTGAGCTCCGCTGCACTGGCTGCGGACTTCGACCAGTCTCAGCTTGCTGCGCTTGGTGCTGATGTCGCTGTTGTCCACTATCTGGTCACCGACGAACGCCTGCGCATCCTCGCCACGACCGGGCAGGAACGGCTAGCGCGGGAGTTCGCCATCAGCCGCAATGAATTGAACCGTCGCATCTTTAGTTTCCGTGATTTGGTGCAACGGCCCAACCGTGACCCACGTCTTGAGGCGCCACTGGCTGCGCGCCATGCCGCCATCAGCGCGCAGGCTGTCACGTTGGCGCTGGAGAAAAAGGCGATTGCGGACATCGACGAATCAGTCCGCACCCCAGCCCAGAAAGTCCGACTCGCCGCACTCGACGCGCAGTTCGACGAGATCAGCACCCAGATGACGGCGTTTCTCGCCGAAGTGGACATGGCCTTCGCCACGCAGAATCGCGCCACCGGCGAAACCTTTGGTGACAAGCAGACCGCCGAGCTCGACACCCTGCAGGAAACGCTGCGGGGCTTGAACGCGGGCACTGTGCTGGTGCAGTACTTCGTTACGCCAGAGCGCCTGCGCATTCTCGTCACTACACCCGATACCAAGTTGTTTCGGGATTCGCCGATCACTGAAGCCGATCTCAACCGCCGGGTGACGGCCTTTCGCACCGCGCTAAAAGACCCGCGCCTCGACCCACGCCCACAAGCCCAGGTACTGCATGAGGTGATGATCGCCCCCATCGCTGATCTGCTGAAGCAGGCCGAAGCCAAGCTTTTGATGGTGTCGTTAGATCGCACGCTGCGCTACGTGCCGGTCGCTGCCTTGCACGACGGCAAGAGTTGGCTGATCGAAAAATACGGCCTTGCCATGTACACCGCTGCCGCAGGTACCTCGCTGGACAAGCCGCCAGTGGCCGAATGGCGTGTGGCGGGTTTGGGGGTGAGCAGCGGCGGGGTGGTGGAGGGGCTGCCTTTCACCGAACTGCCCGCGGTGCCGGAGGAACTGACGGGGATCGTGCGTCAGGAGGGCGATGTGGCGACGGCTGCGGGCGTGCTGCCCGGTATCCGCAGGCTCGATACCGAATTCACGGCGCAATCGCTGGTGGAGGCGATCCGCAAGAACTATCCGGTGCTGCACATTGCCAGCCACTTTCGTTTCAGCCCCACCGAGGCGGGCGGCTCGTATCTGCTGCTGGGCGAGGGGCAGAAGCTGACGCTGGATGCGTTTCGCACGGGCGACAACTACAAGCTGCCCAGGGTGGACCTGCTGACGCTCTCGGCCTGCGAGACGGCGATGGGGGCTAGTGGCGAGGACGGCAGCGAGGTGGAAGGCTTTGGTGCGCTGGCACAGAAGCGCGGTGCGAAGGCGGTGCTGGCCACACTCTGGTCGATTGCCGATGGCACCACGGGCATCTTCATGCAGGGCTTGTATGCGCAGCGGCAGCAGGGGCAGCTCACCAAAGCCGAAGCCCTGCGGCGGACGCAGCTGGCCTTCATCAGCGGCCAGAGCGAGCTGCCGCTGCTCTCAGCCGGCATGAGAGGAGGGCAGCGGGGGGACGTCCACAATAGCAATGTGGCTGCGGCAGAGCGGTGGGTGATAGAGGTGGATAAGCCCTATGCGCATCCGTTCTACTGGGCGCCGTTCATCCTGATGGGCAATTGGCTTTGAAGATTAGCTGACGAACATCCGAAAGCGCTCTCTCGATCCGGAAAGCAAGGATGAGCAGACGCACTTCACAGATGACTACGGCCTCAATCGCCGCCTCCTCGACTTCACACCACCGCAGAGTCAACAACATGGATCTGCAACCAGACCTTGACGTCGTCCATCACCTAGCGTCAGGCTACCGCCGGGTGCGGAATTCGACCGCATAGGGGCCATGGGAATCTAGGTGAGACGAGAACTTCGTGCGATTGCCCGAAAAATCGCGTTGTGGATGACCGGTCTCGGCCTGCGAGTGATAACGTGGTGGTCTGCGCGCTCTAGTTTTACCAGGCGCTTCCTCGTCAACTGTCTGCTCGGCTTGACCATCGAGCTGGTGCTACATGCTAGTCATCATGCTAGCTGGGTCCAGGCGGTGCATCAGGCGTCGATGGACTGGATGATGAACATGCATCGCTCGGTGGCCTTCGGCAAGCAGGCGGGTAATCTGCCCTACGTTCTCATCGATATCGACAAGAAGACCTACCGCAGCCCGCAGTGGGGTGGTGGTGAGCCAGTTCAGACGCCGCGAGACCGGCTAGGCGACCTAATTACCTACGCCCTGCAAAGTGGGGCGAACTACGTGGTGGTGGACATTGCCCTAGATGGACGCCTGGGTGTCGAGGAGCAGGCGCTGGTAGAGCGGCTGGCAGGCTTGCAAGCGTCAGGAACGTGGAACGCAAACCAGCATTTGCTTCTGGTGCGTACGTTTCAGGACTACTCTGACGATGGAATGCTTCTGCAAAAGATGAGGCCAGGCATTGGCGAGCTGGCACCCTTGGCACTACCGAATGTCCACAGCGTTGCGCCACTGTTCCTAATGTCGTCGGATCGCATTCTGCGCGAGTGGTTGCTCTGGCATGTGGCCTGCACCTCGGCGTCAGAGGGTGCGGCTTCGCGCTGGCGGATCATCCCCTCTGTGCAGCTGCAAGTGCTGCAACTCCAGCGTGTTGGAACTGGTACTGCCCCCTGGCTGGAACCCAAAAGTCTGCATCTCTCTCAGGATTCAAATGACGCGCTGTCGCAAGCCTGTAGTGGCGAGCCTGCAGATTTGCAGCGGCAGAAGCAGGCACTGGTAGAACTCGATCATCACTTGCGCAGTTGGTTTGCAACCTTGTTGCAAGCCGGAGATGGCAGCCACGGTGAAACACCTGCAGCCAAGGCGTCCCACGGCAACGATGGCCTGAGCAGCCGTATCGTGTTCACCCTGCCTTGGGCAGGCGAGGTCGATACGTCAGTGCAAGTGCCACGCATCAAGCATCCTCAGCGAGGTGACGAGTTGCCTCTGTTGCGCATCGTACCCGCCGCGCTCGTCATCAATGGCCAACCTCCGCCATTTGATCTCAAGGGCTCATTGGCCGTGATCGGAGCCAGCTATGAGGAAAGTCATGACTTGGTGTTTACACCACTAGGTCGGATGCCCGGCAGTCTGGTGCTGATCAATGCCACGAACTCGCTGCTAGGCAACGGTGTCGTCCACGCGCCCTCTCCGATCACCACCTGGGGGGTTGCCCTGGCCTTGATCATGCTCATCAGCTTGGTTACGGCAGCCATCCACTCCATCGTCGGGGTTGTGCTAGCGCTTGTGGTCGTCCTGATCTCTCTTCTGCCGATCAGTTTTTACCTTTTCAGTATTGGTCTGTGGCTCGACTTCGCGCTACCCCTGATTGCGGTGGTGCTGCACCGTCTAATAGAAAACTTACATGAAAACTACCGCGCGCTGACCCATGCGAAGCCTCAAGACTCCAATGCAAATCACTGAACTGTTACGAAGCTGGCTCCCTTTGCTGCTGATGGCTCTAGTGCCGATCTCCTCATCTGGTGTCGAGGCGTTACCGGAACCGATCGCTTGGGTGGAGCAGGTCACGCCCGTGCCAAGGGCTGATCAAGCTTGGATGAGTATTCGACGGGGGGAGGGTGGAGTGGCAATCACCGAGCCCTACACGTATCTGAACAAAGGTGATGTGCTGACGGTGCAGCCGCCTTTCAATGTCGTCGTGCAATGGGTCACAGGCGAGAAGAAAACGCTAAGTGTTGCAGATGGCAGCGCGACGATCGTTGAGGGTCGGCGAGCGGCCAGCACAGCTCAGAACCTGATGAGCTGGTTAAGTGAAGTACTGAGACCTCAGACGGCGAGGCCGCCCTATCAGGTTTCACTAAGCACGCGCGGCGATGTGCCGCTGAGCCTGCCCCTGCTTGAAGGAGAGAGACAGGAAGTACTTGCCAACAGCGGCGGACTGCACTTTGCCTGGCGAGGTGGCAGTGCGCCTTATACCATCACGGTGTCGGGCAAGAACGGCAAGACCATCAGGCAAGTGGGTGCACTCGCGTCCCGCAGCGCATTGCTTGGTAAGCCCGGACTGCCGCCTGCCGTCTATGCGGTGCGAATCATCGACGGTAGTGGCAAAACAGCTGAGGGCGAGTTCGCTGTCGCAGCGCAACTCCGATATGACCTGCCGCCTGCGCTGGCCCAATCCCAAGTTCAAGGCGCTGCGCGCCTTGTGATGGAGGCGCTCTGGCTTGCTGGTGAGCAGCCGCAATTGCGGTTCGAGGCGTATCAACGCTTGACCGGCCTGCGCGGGGAATCCGCACCTGCTCGCACCTGGGTTTCGCAGTGGGAGGACTTGAGGCCATAAACTAGGCCTAGTCGCGCTGGGCCGGGCCGGTGACGTTGCTGCCCACGTCATGTGTGGCCTCAGTGACTCGCTTTGCAGGGAGGCGTCCGCCGTGTGGAGCCGAAGGTGATTGATTAGTAGACACTGCACAGCATCGAAGCTCCGTGCACTGCCGACGGAGCGCCTGATGTATGACTGGCGACTTCCTTAGGTGAATCTGCAATCGAGCCTATTGCGGTCAACTGAAAACCAGCCGGAAGCTGAGTTTGTTACGACCGAAGATAGGCCAAGTGTGCCAACACTGGTTCAAAACAAAGCTTGTTTACCTGAGCAACTTCTTAAAGAGGCTGGTTTCGGTCATCTTTCGAGTGACCGATGCAGTCGGCTGACACTGAATAACCGGTCGGCTAACGGTGTATCGGCCTTGGTAGTAGCGATTCTCTCGTTGTTGCCCGGCCTCGCAAACCCCCACTTCGGTCTGCTGTTTGCCATCCACAGTAAACCCCACGTCGCATTGGTCCCCAATAGCTTTACCGCTGCAAAACTGATCTGAAACCGTCGGTGGCGTATCGCAGGAATACTGCAAGTTGCCCTCGCCACAGCGGTCCGGCGGACCCTGAAAGTGGCCAGCTGGGAAGACCCGCCTGATTTGAACCTGTGGCGGTAGGCAAACCAGATCGATCTGCTCAGTGGGCCCGAGCTCACGCTTGCAAAGGCCGTTGCCGCCGCCGTGCAATAGGGGGCCGGGAATCAAGCAGGGGCCGTCGATAACTTGCGACTTGCAGAATTGATCGTATCGGTCGATGAGTGTTGGATGCTGCAGCATGCGGATTGATGCATCAGATGGGGGTGGTAGAACGTCTGCCCGCGGTGAGGTGCTCATCGTGGTAGCCCAACAGACCAGCACCTTGCCTAGCGTCTTCAGATGATTGCGCTTGGCTTCGTTCAATTGGCTTACATCAGGCATTGGAGAACTCCGGGTGTTTGAGCACGGCGGCTGACTGTCGCAGTGGCACGCTGGCGATGAGGAGTATTACAGGCCACTCTAGCCATGCGTGAGCGCCAGCAGCAAGGGCGTAAAGCTGCTTTGCGCTGTCGAAATGCGCAGCGAACGCTAGGGCCATCAACGCGCTCGAACCTATTGCTACATGAAGCGCAGTCCTCTGCATCAGCGGCAGTTTTGAACTCGCCGGTAGCAGCCGCAAAACGGTGTAGTAATGAAGGCACTGTGCCAATACCAATCCTGAGAAGATTGCGCGTGCACCACCGTCGATCAACTTGCCGAGCCAGGTAACTTCGGCAGGCGCTTCGTAGTCGAGATGAAAATTGAGGAGATGGGCAGTCGTCAAAGCAAGTACGACAGCGGCCAAAAGAAAAGGCAATAGAAATAGCCGGCGGAGATGCGCAGCTAGAGTCCGGTGTTGCGGGTTCGTGCTGGCTGGCAACAATGCGATGGGCGTGAAGTTGTGGGCTACGGCCAGCAGCATCAGGACAGCGACGTATTGCCCCTTACTCACCGCGTAGATCAGCAGCGCCGAGATCGTCAGCGTGACTAGGAGTCGTGGACTCAGCCCACTGCTAGCCAACAGCGCGACTAGTACGCCCGATACAAGAACGCAGAGTGTCAGGAGATCCACTAGTGCAGCATCTTGAGCGTCGAGAAGTCCATCCCAGCTTGCGAGTCGTCCGAGTAACTGAATGACCAGTACGACGACGACTGCACGCCAAAAAAGGCGTGGCAGTGAAGTGCCGTAGGTTCGGCGGATAAAGGCCAGCTCCCAGATCACGTGGGGCAATCCAAACAAGCTGATGGCCACGACATAGAGCGGGCCTGGAATCAAGGCAGCTGACGTCGTGAGCAGCGCTGCGACCACCACTAGCTCTGCGGGTTGGGGTTGCGCTTTTAACATCAGGTGCTCCACAAAAAACAGCCGACACTCGCGGAAAGTCCATTGGCTAGCACAGAAGTGCCAATAGCAACCCGCCAGCTGCAAGGCATGACATAGCCGATGACAATTGCTTCCACAGCGACGACTGCGATCTCAATGAGGTAGAAGCCATGCAAGTAATCTTGCGCGCCCAGTCGCGATGCCAATGACCATGCTAAAGGGTGCGTAAGACCGGTGGCGAGCAGGCCTGCCATACCGGCACGAAAAAACCGCTTCTTGTTGATTTCCCAAACCGCGAAAACAACCGGAAGCTCGATGAGCAGTGTCAGTACCAAAGCCTCATTTTGAGAGAGATACATCGAGTCACTAGTCGAACTGGAGGACGTCACCATTGATGTTAACTGCGCTCGTTGTCACCCTTGCAAAAAATTGATTTTCATGCAAAAAGCGTTATCAACCGTGATATTTGCTTCAACAGGGTCGAGGTGGATATTTATGCGTAACATTTATACACTTATTATGTATTTTAACCTGAGCCTGGCACTTGTAGCGTGCGCCAGTTTAGATCCGCAACCCAAAAGCGGAATATTCTCAGGGATTTACTCCTCGGGCATGGAAAAAAGCTTGTTTAGAGAATCGTTAACCAACGAAGATTGGTGGTTGCTTGGCCAATTTAGCTGCACTGAATACTCAATCAATCTTAAACCCAGCGACGGTTCACAAACTCCGGACGTTTTCTTAACGGTAATGGGAGAGCTTTCGCCTCCTGGCAGATACGGCCATACGGGGAGCTACACGCGAGAGCTCACAGTCCAAGAAACGGTGAGCTGCGCTCCTGTAATCAATTGATGCAGAAAAAACGGCAAGACTCAGAGAAACTTAAGTCATTTAAGTCTTGCTTGAATACAGCTTGAGGCAGTATCGTTGTGAAAAATTACTGAGTGTGGCGAGAAATCTACAAACTCAGGTCAATTCGACTCTCCCCGAAAGTCAACCACCATTCACGCGAGCCATTTTTTAAATTTCTCGCGTGCAAGGTGACTAAATTGGACCGGTATTGCTTTATCAGCATGCCGACTACAGTCGACACCATTTCTTCCATGTGATTGAAAGCCGAAACCAGATGCTGTCCATCATCTGATGATTGATGGAGTAGCCATAACTGCCTGCCGTACTCGCCCGTTTCGAGTCTTAGCTGTGGACTTTCATGCCAGTCAAGCCGGCGCGCGGCACTCTCATAATCCCCTTCCCACTCTCCGTCCAAGAAATAGGTCCTAGCGTCAGGCGAGGTCGGTTGAAACGTCAGCTCCAAGAATTCGAGAGGTGAAGACAGCCCCGAATAGTGCTTAGGATCTATATCCCTGTTGTCTGTCCACACCATAAGCACATCGAGAAGACCCGCGTTATTCATTGCAGTTCGAAACGCTTTAACCACAGAAACAAAGTCATCCATTAGATTCACGGTCTCCAGTTTCACAGCTAGAACTTTTCTTAGCGCAAATGTTATAGAATGAGGCAGGTGAAATCCATCCGCTTTAATGCCTTGTTGGAAGGGGTAATTACTTCACCTTTTTATGTTTCGCCCCAGTTTTATTAACTTATTTTAGCAGCTGATGAGGATATTATCCAAAGGTTTTCCTTGCGCTTTTAGAGCCTCTTTCATTATATAGCCTAGAACAGTCAATTCTTCAGATTCATCCGCTGTATTTAGATTCACCTGCCAAACTTCAACTGCATCATCTATAAAAGTGTCAGCACCTTTGGCGACGGCATACTTTAAGGGGTTGTCCTAGCTAATACTGAAGCTTTTGGTTGGGAAGGTGATTTGGAGGATTGGATTGGGGTTGTTGAAGCGCCCAGACGCACTCCTAAAGGTAGAGGTTGAGGGTGTATTTTGGATGCCATTGAACCGCCTCAGATGCCGGTTAGTCTGGTTCCAGAAGTTCTATATACCGTTGATTTTATTGAGTGTTTGGGTGAAGTGCTTTGAATGATTTATGCGCTGGTGTTGGAAGCCTTCGACTTTCAGCGTGTCATAGGTGATGAAGCAATCGGTGTAGTACCACCCTGTCCGGCAGCACATGCGCTTAGATGATCGGCACCAAAGTGGCCTTGCGAGCATCTGGAATCGTTTGAGCGTGGACCTCTCCACCGCGTTTGAGGATGCTGAACACCGACACTTTTCCACCCCCACCACTACCTTGGTTGCCTTTGCATTTTCCGCCAAAGTAACTCTCGTCCAACTCAACAGAACCGACGATCGCTCGACAGCGGCAAAGACCGCTTCTGTAAAGGGCAGGGGAGGTGCCAGCCCGCTTAAGCCGTATCGACATAGCCGATTTGCACCCCCTTATCGTGGGTAGCCACCCCACAGCGGACGCTCAAACCTTGATCAAGGCGGGCAGGGTGCAGCCCTGAGCAGATTGTCAGAAGTGTTCGACATGCATCAGCTACCACTGCTAGACAAGCCAATCGCAACGCCCGCGAAACTTATCGCCTGCTCAGAACCACCGGTCTCCCCTGATGACCGTTGCTGTTGCGTCAACCTGCCATCCTGCTGCGACGTGAGCGTTCAAGGTCGCCACGTTAGGGTGCTTGTAGGAATTGCCCTTGCCGAAAGAGACGATGGCTCTTGAGCCGGGGGTCACCGGAACGGGTGGGCCTTGCGGATCCGCCGACCCGTGGTGCGGTACTACGACACCTGCAAGTCCCGCCATAGCCGGCGCAGGAGTGAAGCCGTAGGCACGCCGCCAAATGCGGACGCTTGAGCATTTACCAAGGCGGGCGGGGTGCAGCCCAAAGAAGACGGTCGTGAGGGAGGAGCTTTCGCCCAACAGCGGACCTTACCCAAAAGCTGCTCGAACTAAGCAGTCGGTCATTCACCCAAACTATCAATCACAGGCGAAGCTCACAAGCTGTGTCAGCTCGCCGGCGCAAAAGCGACTGGCTTGCTGGGAAGGTAATGTTGCATGAGTAAGATTAGGTATGTACCGGGCGGTGATGTCGACGGCTGAAGCGCACCGACAGGCGTTGATTTGGAATTGGAGGAGGCGAATGGCCGCTGAGGACAGTTATGTTTACGTCGCGCTCCGGATTATTGGCAAGGGCACGCGGGATCCGCGCCGGCTATTCGGCCTCTCTACACAGGAGGTGCACGATCTCATCAGCGCGGAAAAACGGGATCGAATTCGGGGGGACAAGTTTTCCCTGCCCGGACTGCTCCCCTTTGAGGCCGTTCTAGGCAACCTCAGAGACCTCGGTGTGCTTCGCGCAACCAACGTGGATGGCGTCACTAGGTGGGCACTCGACGTGGTAACCCTGCCCGACGATCCCTCGGATGGGGCCGATGGTCTGCCAGATCAGAGCAGCGGTGGAGGTCGGGACAGTGAACCGCCCGGGACCGATGGCGGCGAGGGTGACGACAGCTTTGATGGCGATGGACTGGCGGAAGTGTTGCTCCAGCCAATTTTGCTCTGCGTGACGGACGAGGCATTCGACGAACTGCTGGACCGGCAGCTGGCTAGGGATAACGAATGACCAATGCTCTTAGCACTCTTGCTTACAAGGTTAAACCCAACGTCTTCGACCTATCGACAGGGCTGCTGCACGTCAGCCTCCGGGATCAGATCAACCGGGCCGAGACGCTCATCCGCTCACTGGTCGAGGCTAAGCAGCTTTTGCCGGCCAAGAGTTCGTTGCTTATTGTCGGCGCGGGTGTCGCTGGTGCCAGTGCGGCTATCGCAGCGGCACGTCACGACATCAGTTCGATCATCGTGGAGAGCCAAGCGACCACTTTCTCACGGCTGCGAGGCATCACCTCGCGCTATGCCGGACCCCACATGTACGAATGGCCACTGTCATTCCATGATGATCAACTGTTCCCATCCACAACCACGGGTTTGTCGCCCTGGAAAGCGGGGGGGACACCCGACCGGTTGAGCTTCCAGACTCACATGCCCGAGACTGCCGATAAGCTGGTGCTGGACTGGGACACCCAGTTGCTGGCGGCGAGCGGGCCGACCTGCAAGCCGCTGATTGACGTCGTGCTAAACGTTCCCAGGGTCGCCTTGAAGAAAGACATCAAGGCATTCGCGAGGACCGGCTCAAGGCGGATCACGATCACTGGGACAAATTGGATCACTAAGCATTCCGTCACGATCACCTCCGCGCCCAGATTTATCATAATGGCTGCGGGTTTCGGTCAGGAAACCACCTCGGTGGCTGGCGTTGGCGATTCATCGAATGTGTTGTCGGGAACATGGTTCTGGGGTAACGACACGCTTCTCCAGCCCCAACTCGGCGTCGCCCCGCTACCGGCAAATCTGGTCGTGTTCGGCGGCGGCGACGGTGCATTGCAGGATGCCCTCCGGGCACTGACGAAATGCCACACGCCGCTCGCTTTTCTCGACCGCCTTCGCAGCAGCGCCCAGGCCGCAATGGCTTTGATCGATGATGCACTCCTCGAGCTCTCATCACTGGAACAACAGCATCGGCTCGGGGAGATATGGACCTCCAGCAGTGACCAGGCCAAGTATTACCTTCCTGCCATGCATGATGCTTGTGTCAGCTTGGCAGCGGTTCTGGCTTCGAAACAACAGGTTCGCAACGCGATAAATGGACAGATTCGTCAAGACGTCAGTAGCGTGTGCATCGTGGTACGCGAGAAGCATTTCTCGAAGGCATATCTGCTTAACCGCTTCCTCATCTACCTGATCGACGAATGCGGTAAGCACCTACTCTGTTCAAAGCTTAAGATTTTTTGGGACCATGTTTTCCACAGCGGACACATGCCCTCAGCCATCGCGAAGCCGATCTCGATCCAGTCTATGTCTGGCGCCATAACGACGCTGCCAAACATCTCGAAGGTCGTGGTCAGGATCGGTGTCGACGCCGAGACCGTCCCCTCGATACAGCTCGGAATCACGAAAACGGGCTCTTTGGCCCGGAATGCGCTCGGCAGGATTCCTCTGCCCTTTGCAGTTCCGTAAAGCAAAAGTGGCGACGCTGCCCGGACCGGGCCATCCGGAGCCCGAGCACTTAAAACGAGGGCAGAAGCAATGCAGCTGGGGGGGGGTTATGTTGGTTACGGTCCTCAGCTTTCGCTGGCTGGAAACAACTCGACTCAATCCGCCGCAAGTGACCGCTTTTGGCACCTCTGAGACCGTTGCTCTATGCGAACGAATGGCCGCTTTGCAGATGGGGCAGGGGAGGAGACTGGTCTATACGCGCGCGGCTTGTCGCTAACGATTCGACCCCCTTATCGCGGGTAGACGCGACGACGAGAGAAAAAATTGCAACTCGCTGCCAGTAGCAAAGTCAAAGATTAGTTGAGTCCCCCATCTGCTCCAGGCGCTTGTTTTGCCACTAAGCGAAACATCACCTCAAGTATTTGCTCTGCATCAGCTTCCACGATCCGATGTGGGTCCGACTCGCTATAAAAAGCCCTCGTATCTGGCAGATCCTCATGCATTGGGTGCCGAAAGTGGACCAACGGGTTTCGGAGACAACGCGCAACGTTGAACGCGGCTGCTTCCTGCTCAGATAACCAACTAACCAGCACCGCCTCCTCGATAAGCTTCACCCCTGTTGCTCGTTGAAGATCGTTCCGACCCGACGCGTAGAAGAGCGACGCAAGGGTGCGCTCGACAAAGGCAAAGCCAAGAACAGACGCGGCTATAAACTGGCCATATACGAATGAGTAGCGCGCCTCCTCAAAAAGCTGCTTGCTGAGCCAACCTCCAGAGAACATCCAGAGCTCAGCTTGTGGCGTTTTCTGAGCCAAGAAAGAAAGTCGCTTAACGCGCTGTTCTCGGCAAGCGAGATCTTCATGCTCCAGCCATTCGTCGCAACTCAAATCATTCATGGCTGGGCAATCAGGCGACTGGCCAAAATGGCGGTATACATTTCTACTTCTAGGGCGACGGAAGCCGGCTCATCATCAGCTGAAAGCTTTGAACGTACGTATTCCTTATTTCGAGAACGACCAAAGCGGCTCATCTTTACTTCGAGCCTTAAGGTTTGTAATCAATAACTCATTCTCGCGCTTTGGCATTCGGCTGCTGTAACGGAATTCTTCTTCGGCGTGATGAAACTCTTCGTACAAATTTTCAATGACATCATGCTTGTCGTAACTCAGGATCCAGGGAGCGGTAAACGACTTCAACACAGCAGCCAACTTCAGATGGTCGGCTAATGCATAATGAAAACGATAGAGTTTTCTACCTTGGACAAAATACGGAGGATCCACATAGGCTAAAGAAGTTTTCGCATGTTTAATAGATTTTAATAGGGTGAGGGCGTCCGTGTTTCGCACTTCAAACCTATGACCATGATTCGCCAAAGCCTCAATACGCGCAATCAACTCTGTCCTGTTGAAGCGGCAATCAATCATGTAATCTGAAGATTGTTCTTGCCCTCCAATTGGCCCCGAATGAATAACACCAGAAAAATTTGTTCGGTTGAAGAAAAGCCCAGCAAAAGCTAGCTCTGTCAACATGTCTGGGTCCGACGCACTGATATCAAGCAGCGGCCTAAGCTTGTGCCAGGTCTTCAGCGTTATTGGTGTTTTTTCTATTAATTTAAGCAGCTTTGCTGGATTGGTAAAGACACTTTTCCAAAAAGAATAGATAAGAGGGTCTTTTTCAGAAATAACTGCTCTATTACATATTTTTGAAGCAACTAGTTCAATCGATACTGCCGCACTTCCAGCGAATGGCTCATATATATTTTTACCATCAAGCTTCAGATCGACTACAAGCTGCTTGATTAAATCTGTGCGTGCGCTTTTTCCGCCAGGATACCTGAAGGGGTTTTTCAGCGTATTTGCCATCTTATAAGCTACTTGCCATGTCTGATATGGTGTTGCTAACCCAAGTCTTGATTTCGTCGAAATCCGAGATCCTCTCGACTGTCACAGCGGGCTTTTCGCTGGCATGCGCAACGCCTGCTTCGGCCATCCTCGGGAGCACATATCTGTAGAAAACGCTTCCATAAGTTCGCGTTTCCACCATCAGTTGTTCTGTAAGCGTGGCTCCAGTTGAGCAATTAATGCAGTGTGGAATAAACATCGCAGTAGTGAACTGCGAGGCCGGCTGTGACGAAAACCAGTTCTGATGGAAAGGACCAACGAATGACGTGACGGTTTTACCCCGCCAATTTTTCCCGGTTGCAACTTGGCCTAAAACATATGGCACACCTGCGGCTCGATCTGCTCGGTGACCCCACGCGATGACGTCGATCCCTTCATCTTTTGGATTAGAAGACAACCCCCTTGGAGGAGTCGTATGAACAACGCCTTCTCCGAAAAGACCATAGACTCGCCTGAGCGCATCTATGAAGTTGGAATGATCAGGTCGTGGGAACCCGAAAGCGATGGCCGATCCCTGCACTAGGGATGCCGCGGCCCACGTTGAGCAGGCTTGGAAGAGGTCTCTAACCCTATTGCTCAAGTCAAATTGAAATTTGGCAAGATCAAATATTTCCGACGCACCATGCCTTGATATTAGAAGGCAGAACAAATATATAATTTTACCGATGGACGGCTCTGGGTTGAAAACTATCGACTCTCCGCTCGTCGAGAAGGAAAATGGATAAGACGAGCCCAAAAACTCCATCCGCGTCCTTATACAGGCTGTCAAATCCTGCGCAAACATTTGGTCGCCATCGTCGTCAGCGCTTTCATCCTCTTTTTCGTCAAACGTCGATTCCTCAGAATTTCTTCTTAAATCCCAGAATCGCGCTATATCGCTGATCGGGACGGACTTGAATTCCGAAACTAACACATAAAACTCAAACCAATCCAGTATGACATCTAGATCTTGATCTAGCGGCATTTGCGCTAAAGCCATGAATCAATCCCCTTTGATGGCCTTAGATTTCTTCTTCATGATTGTAGATATTTGATCTGCAAATTGCAGTAATTCGTCAGCGATAGACAGCAAAGATTTACTTCCGTCATATTTAGGTAAAAGAGTAACGGCATTGCTTAATTTTAGATGCGCAGCAGTCAAAGCCTCCATGAAAACCTCTGTCGCTGGTCTCACTTCGGCATAAGCTACTGCCAAGGTTGCGCCAGACCGTAAGCGCGATAGCGCCACTGGGTTCACGATGGATTCGCCGACCTGTTTTAAATGAGGATTCTGAGATTTAACATGCGGAGCAAGGTTGTCTTGCTTGCTTCCATAGATGTATCTAAAAACTTCTTTTAATTTATCCTCATTTTTCCGGGCAACGGGATTAACCACTGGGCTTTTGTCCCATCCATTTTCCAAGCCTAAAAATTGCTGATATTCAACTCTACCTAAAGCAGTGTAAAGATGAGAAAATGCGAATCTGCCCCTGTTAGCTCGGTCAGAAATTGAGAATAATCGACGCTCTTCAGCCTGCTCAAGTACAAAAATCGACGAAATATAAGATCTGATTGTCGAATTCTCGTCGCCTAGTTGGCGGGCAATCGAATCAATTGTGAGTCCGTTTTCTTGTTCTTTTTTTAACCAATCGGATACAAAACGCGCTTTCGCATATGCATCCCAGCGGCGGGGGCCGTTGATGTGCTTAAAGCCGATGAAAGCTTGCGCGTCCCGCTCGTGCTCTACTCGCCAGACGGTAACTTTCTTAATGCTGTTCAAGACTTCCTGCGAAATTTTTTCAGGCAGTGAAACCTTGCATCTAGCAGCTAACTCCCGATCTTGTATTACCTTTATTGACGCGAGTCTGCGATTGCCTTCTAGAACCTTAAAAGGACCGCTTTCTGGCCCAAGGACTATCAATGGTTCTAAGTCTAAGTAGCCGTTGGTTACTATTGATGTAACTACTTCGTCAAGCGATGCTATTTCATTGAGGGTTGAAATGATGTCCTCGTCGTTGTCAGTATCGTGATCATCGCCGGTCAAAAGCCGAGGATTGGTTTGATCTAGTGTTAGGAGAGAAACTGGGCAGTCTCGTGTTGGAGCATTGAGCGACGCTTTGAACGACATGGTTTTCTCTTTATATTTGATTCTGCTGAAAGTTCTTAACGAAAAAACCACCCCGTTTAGGCGTGGCTTTTTTTGCCCCCAGTTCCCACCTTAGCTAACGCATCGAAGTTGTTTGTCGTTGTTACAACATGTAAGTATGTCTCAGGAGTGCCCGTCTTGCGATGCGCTTTCGCTCATTGCTATGACAGGAGGTTGCTCACTTCACTCGACCCGAGCTCGCCGGTCCGGAAGTAGCCAAGGACTGTGTCCACTTTCCGATGCTCTGTCATCGCCATGACGTCGCCGATTGGGATGTTTTTTCGGCCGGCTTCCGTGACAAAGCCAGAGCGAAGGCTATGCCCAGCCCAGTTACCCTCAAGACCTGCGAGAGCCGCACGCTTTCGCACTATTTCAGCGATGGCAGCAGGCGACAGGGGAGGGCCTATTCGCGTGCTCCAGAGCCTCCGGAACAAAGGCCCCTCATCTATTCCGCTAGCCGCTAGCCAAGCATCCAACGCAGTGGCTGCAACCCCGCGAATCGGCTTGTCTACGTTGTTCGCACCACGAACGACCCCTTCCTGATTCGTTTTCGACCGCACCAGCCGAAACAGGTAGCCCCGTTCCCCAACCTTGGTCAGGTGCTCAAAGCAGGCCGAGGAAACCTCAGATCGGCGCCGGCCGCCGCTGGCCCAACCAAACAAAAGAATCGCCCGATCGCGAATACCTTCGAGAGAGTCACCACAGGTCGCCAACATAGCTTCCAACGGCTCACGAGTCGCTGCCGTCTTCTTGGTAACTGTCTCTCCGCGCTTGGAGGCAGCGCGCTTCGCACGAGCGAGAAGGTGTCTGACCTGAGCGTCTTCACAGGGATTGGTGAAGTGCCGTAACTGGTGGAGCTTGGACAGCACCGCAGCCCTATGAACCACGGTGCTCATCTTGAGCGGCCCTATGTGGCCTTTGAAACGGCTTTCCACTAGAAGTGCGTCTATGTCAGCCGGCAGTTCACAAACCGGCTTGTTGGCAGAGCCGCGAGCCAAGTGGTCGACTATGAACTGCACAACGACCGCTGTTGAAACAGGCAGGGTGAGCGAGCGTGCATACCGTGCATGGAACCAGGCGCACCAATATCGCAACGCGCTCGCGTAGCTGAGCAAC
Source organism: Pseudomonadota bacterium (assembly GCA_040386395.1). Classification (GTDB taxonomy): domain Bacteria; phylum Pseudomonadota; class Gammaproteobacteria; order Nevskiales; family Nevskiaceae; genus Stagnimonas. The sequence continues at coordinate 54,277 of JAZKFO010000001.1, forward strand.
GTGTTCTCAGCCTGGCCAGCGATCAGGATTTCCTCTGCCGCCTTGCGTGCAGCGTCGCCCAGTTCCGTTGGTGACAGCGGATTTGCTGGCGCGGGCAGGGCGATTGCCGCATTTTTACGTGCCAGTGGCTGTTTTCTTGGAGAAGCCATAGTGATATAAAAACTACATTGTATGTAAGTAATATACTGCTTTTGCATGCGTAACCACGATAACTATCAATTATCGTGGGTATGATAACAAGAGCACGGAAGTTCGATCACCGAGGGTTTTCTATGACGCGCGGCATTTCTGAGCAGGATGTTTTTGAGGCAGCAGACAAATTGTTGGCTCGCGGCGAACGGCCGACCATCGAACGCGTCCGCCTTGAGCTGGGTCGCGGTTCCCCGAACACGGTCAATCGACTGCTTGATGGCTGGTGGGCTGGATTGGCGTCACGCGTGGCCACCAAGGACAGCGCCAAGCTGCCGCCGCAATTCCAGGCTGCCTGTGAGCGGATGTATGAGAAGGTTGTATTGGACAGTAGGACTAAAGCCGAACAGGACCTCGCGGGCCTATTGGCTGAAGTCGACATGCGGAAACAGTCTCTAGCGGCCAAGGAACTGGAACTGTCATCTCAGGAATCAGTGCTCTCCGTCCCTATGGAAATGCTCCGAGCCGATTTGGCAAAGGCGAACCAGCAGGTCGTTGACTTGGCTACTCAGAATGGCCTTCATCTCCGAGACATTGATCAGTTAACTAAAAGCGAACAAAAGCTCCGAAAGCAGTTGGTTCTTGCCCAAGATTGTTTATCTACTTTGCAGGAGAAATCCAAGGTGGAACTGGCTCGTGTTCGAGGTCGGTGGGAGGCCCAAGAAAACCGCTGGCTTCGACAGATCGATGCCCTTCGCGAAGACTTGAAGCTGCTGCGTGCGGAAAAAGCGTCTGAAAAACGTTTAGCGAGTCAGAAGGTTTCGACTCTCGAGGAGTCGCTGCGCAAGCTGCAGAAAGCGCTCGCCGTGGCGCTTAAAGGCAGGACATTGCGTCCGAGCAAAGGTCCCCAACGCACTCAAAGCAAATCGAAGCGACGACTTCCGAATTGAGATAACGAAATACTACCTCTATACAACGCTTCACGTCGTTGGCTAGCATCGAGATAGCAACAGCAAAGGTTGCCGCCATTTCCCTTCTCGTTACTTCAGGCACCTCATTGCCTAGAAGCCACCGGCTTCAAAAGTCGGAACCCTGCCTATTGTCGTAGGCACATGGGCTCAATGCGCATTCTGTAATTCATTGAGAGAAGGACGTTTTGCAAGAAAGCAAAACGGTTTTTGATTGCTTAAAAATGAAATCCAAAATGGCAAATCTAACCAAAGCTGCCCTTCCATGGCGATATCGATCTCAGTACTGCCTTTTGGCTAGATCATGCCGGCTAAATATGCCTTCGGCAGCTGTACTGCGGCGATTTTTAGATGTAAAACCCAGTTTTTCTCTCAATGAAAGTAACTACGAGAAAAGGGTTTTCAAAAAAATTTTCACGATGAGCACAGGTATTGAGACGTGTGACTTTTCTTCTGGCGGCCGCTGTTATGAATGGGTTCCGTTCAAAGTTAGCTCGCCATTAGATTTTAATTCTGAAAACTTGAGATATTGTGAACAATGCATGAGGAAAGGAGATCATTTTGCATTTAATCAGATTTTATACATAGATAATTGCCCATTTCACAATGCACCTCTTAAAAGTCATTGCCCAGAGTGCAACAAGAGTTTCGGACTATCACTTAAGAATATCTGCGACAACCCTTTTGGATGTCAATGTGGAATGAGATGGATTGATACTAATTATTTGCTTGAAAGCAGCACTGGCGCTGACGAAGAGTTATCAGTGCAGGAGTGGGCTTTTGATTATTTAACTCACTGTGATCGTCTGAGAGAGGAATACACGGCTGTTTTGAGTTGCGCTGAGTCAGTAATTCAATCCTTCTTTCAAGACGCTTCGGTAAAAATACTATCTAAAGTAGCACTTAAAATACTTGAAGACTCTCCGCTAAAAAATAGTAAATACGATCTCTTTTCGCCTAATGAGAGCGGATGGACTATTTTATCTGACGCAGAATTATCCAGAATAAAGCTTCCGAAAGCTTACCCAGACAGCTCTTTTCTTTCGAAGCCATTTGCATCGTATCGTTTAACTGATCATTTCACGCAAATTAAAGACAACGCGAAATCAGATTTAATATCGTCGATTTCTAAACAGGGCGCCAAAAAACAGTCCGTATTCCTTTCCGAAGGAATAATGATCCTTAATAGCTCGCAATGGTCATTGAGAGTTGGGAAGCCGCCATCATTATTTAGCGATTACGTTTACGCGCTCGTGAAGAGCGAAGATACAGTTCCGTTTAGCCACACTATGTACAATCGCACGGAAGGCGAATTCGTGACTTGCGGTGATTCACGCTATTTCCGAACACTCAAAAGCCGGTCAAAGAGAGCACTACTCGATAGGGAGTGGCTTCTTTTCTGTAGGCTCCACGCTCTTGGATCAGCCGCGAGAATGCTTTGCAGGCGAGAAGCAGATTTCGCGTGGACTACGGGCGTAAACCAAAGTGCTATTTTGGATATGTTCAGAACCGTGAGATGTATCGGCGAGGATCTGGTCCGTTTGACGCGAACAGGCCCTGACGGCGCATCGCAGCGCTGGCTGTTTTTACGGGACTTCGAGTCGTCAACGCGCGCGCTCACAGACGTGTTTGAATTTTGCTGGCAACGGCAAAATCGCGTGTTCACACTGCTATAGGTCAGCAATAGGCAATATATGTCATGGCTAGACAAGATCATATGTCAGACGCAGACAAGGAGCCGCCTCGCGTGCGCAAGATTGGGCCTACGTGACAGGCTCTTCATATGTTCATAATGTATATTATGTTAATTTAAACGAAGTAGTCGGTCGTGGATCGCCATGCCAATCAGCATTGCAACAACAGTCATCAACACGCTTGCCGAGGCAAACGACAGTGCTGCCAACGCCGGCCCTGGGCAGTAGCCGCTCATTCCCCAGCCGATACCGAAGATTGTGGCACCAGCGACGAGCCGTGAATCAATGTCTTTCCGTGTGGGCAGCTGGAAGCGGCCGCCGGTCCAGGCGCTCGGCCTTTTGAGCACGAAGTGAAAAGCCGGGACGCTGATGAGCAGCGCGCCACCCATGACAAACGCCAGCGTGGGGTCCCAGGTGCCGGCGAGGTCCAGAAAATTCATCACTTTCTCTGGGTTGGCCATGCCAGAAAGCATCAGACCGAATCCGAACAAGATGCCCGCTACCAGTGCCACCAGATTCTGCTTGTTCATGATCGGTCTCAGGCAATGACGTGACGGGCGACAAACACCGTGATGAAGCCGGCCACCATGAAGGTCAGCGTGGCAACCACGGAGCGAACGGAAAAGCGCGAGATGCCGCAGATGCCGTGGCCGGAGGTGCAGCCATTACCCATGCGGGTGCCGAAGCCGACGAGCAAGGCACCGATCAGCACTGGCCAGGCCGGCGTCGCGGCGGCGGCACCCCACTGAAAATCGTTGAATGACAGATACAGCAGCCCGCCGATGACGAGCCCCGCCAGGAAAAACCATCGCCATTGACGATCACCTGCCGACGCCTGCCCCATTGCGCCTGCCAGGACGCCGCTGACACCGGCAATACGGCCACTGCCGAGCAGCAGGATGATGGCCGCAAGCCCGATCATCAGCCCTCCCAGCAATCCGGTGACGGGCGTAAAGTCGATAATGGTCATGGCGAATGTTCCAGTCAGAGTGGTCGGCTGATAATACCCCCCAGCGTATATTATTTGCATCACCAGGCGATCCGATGATCAAAACCAAGAAAGCAGCCACAAAGGTCCCTGCCCCCGCCTCAGCCGCCAAGCACGCGCACTCGCCCGATCAGAAACAGGCCTTGATTTCGCGCTTGCGACGCATCGAGGGGCAACTCAGGGGTATTCAATCGATGATCGAGCGTGACGAAAACTGCGAGCAGGTTCTTCAGCAGATGGCCGCTGCGCGGCGGGCGCTGGAACGTGCCTTTTTTGCCACTGTTGCCTGTGCCTACGAGATGGAGGCCAGTGCGCAGGAGGCCAATGACAATGTCATTCGCAAGATGCATTCGGTGTCAGAACTCCTGGTGAAGTACGGCTGACGCACATTGCCTGCCATCCGACAAGGCTTGAGCGCCTTCAAACGCTTGCCCAGCCACTGCTGACCCAGGTCATCGGTCTCGGCCCCTTGAGGTATTTCTGCTCCATCTCGCCGATGGAGAAACCGCCCGCCGTGAGCATGCCCGGCACATCACGATTGAGATGACAGCCTCCGGCGCACTGCTTCCAGATCGGTGTCAGCCGGTCCTGCCAGCGCTGCACTTCTGGCTCTGGTGCGCGGCCATGTTCGCAAAACAACAGACGCCCACCTGGGGCAAGCACGCGGCGCATTTCGATGAGTGCTGAGACGGCATCCGGAATGCTGCACAGGGTGAAGGTGCAGACAACCGTGTCATAGCAGGCATCCGCAGCTGGAATCTTCTCGGCGGAAAGCGGAATCAATTCAACCGCGAGTCCTGCTGCCTTCATGCGCTGCTTCGCTTTGGCCTGCATGGCACAGGCAGGGTCGAGACCCTGCAAGCTCTCGATGCGATTCGCGTCGTAGTGCGGCAGGTTGAGCCCGGTGCCGATGCCCACTTCGAGCACCCTGCCCCTGGCCTGAGGGATCAGCCTGGCGCGTTCGTGGCGCACCGCCTTCATGCCGCAGGCGCAATCAATCAGCAGTGGCAACACATGGTTTTCATAGAAAGGCATTTTCAGTTTCCCTGTGATCTGACCATCATCGATTGCCCGCGAAAGGTACTTTCAGGCACCACCACAGCTTCTCGGTCTGAAGCCCCGGAAACTCCGGCAAGCCGATACGCATGGCCGCGTGTCCGGCCTGGGGCTGAGCGCGGTAGCTCTTGAACAGCCGATCCCACACTGACAGGTTGAAGCCGAAGTTGCTTTGATGTTCTTGAGCGTCGACAGAGTGATGCACGCGGTGCATGTCGGGAGTGACCACAAACTGCCGCAGTACCCGATCCAGCCCCAAGGGCAGGCGCAGATTGGCGTGATTGAACATCGCGCAGACGTTGAGGAAGACCTCGAACACCACCACGGTCAGCGCCGACACACCGAGCAGCCAGACCGCGGCCACCTTGATGAGCATCGACAATGCGATTTCCAGCGGGTGAAAACGCAGTGCCGTGGTGACGTCGATGTCCGTGTCAGCGTGATGCATCCGGTGGATACGCCAGAGAAGCGGAATGCGGTGAAATGCCCGGTGCTGGGCATAGATGAGCAGGTCCAGCAGCAGCAAGCCGATGAGCACGGAGAGCCAGCCGGGCAGCGAAAGCCAGCGCAACAGGCCTGCCCCGTGCTGCTCGGCAATCAGCGCGCTGCCCACCGCCAACAGCGGTGCGGCGAGGCTGCCCATCAGTCGCACTGTGAGCGAGCCCAGCACCAGAATGCCCAGATTGGCGGGCCAGCGGCGGTGGCCACGATGCAGTTTTTTACGGGGCCACCGCAACTCAGCAGCCAGCAACAGCAGCAGCACGCCGACGAAGACCATCAGCCGGAACGCTGGCTCCGCCACACCGAAGAATGAGAGATGCATCCAGGCCGCTCCGAAAACCATCAGCAGGTTGCACGCATGTTCGCACCATACTGAGGTGGAGGCAGCGCTCAGAGCGAGCAGAGGGTGTGTTGAAGGATACTCCGGCGGGTATCATAATCCGCCTGTGGAATATCGTTATCGCTGTGCGCTATATCGCTTCACTTTGCAGATCTTGAGGCCGCCATGCTCTTTCGCCAGTTCTATGACTCCGCATCCAGTACCTACACCTACCTGCTGGCATCAGGCATGGGACGTGAGGCCCTCATCATCGACCCGGTGAAAGAGCAGTCGCAGCACTATCTGGCCGCCATCAATGCGCTGGACCTGAAACTGGTGCGCGCCATCGACACCCATACCCATGCCGATCACATCACGGCGCTCGGTGAGCTGCGCGATGTCACTGGCTGCGTCACGATCATGGGCGAGTTCACCAGGGCGCAGTGCGTGAGTCAGCACGTGCGCGAGGGCGATGTGCTCGATGTGGATGGCATCCAGCTCAAGGCGCTCTACACACCGGGCCACACGGATGAATCCTTCAGCTTCGTGCTCGGCGGCAATGCGCCCAAGGCCGTTTTCACCGGCGACGTGCTGCTGATTCGCGGCACCGGCCGCACGGATTTCCAGGGCGGCGATCCGCACAAGAGCTGGGACTCCGTCGTCAACAAGCTGTTCCGCCTGCCGGACGAGACCACGCTCTACCCAGGCCACGATTACAAGGGCTGGACGGCATCGAGCATCGGCGAAGAGAGGCGCTACAACCCACGCCTGGCCGGCAGGACCGAGGCCGAGTTCGTGCAGATCATGCAGAACCTCAATCTGCCCAACCCCAAGCTGATGGACATCGCCGTGCCTGCCAACCTCGCCTGCGGCAACGTCTAGGCAAATGCGCCTCACCCTCGCCCGCTGGCTGCCGCTGCTGGCCGACCTGCGCGCCGCACCGCGTGCCGTCTTCGCTGCCGATGGCATGGCAGGCACGATCACCGCGATCCTGCTGATCCCCCAGGCGCTCGCCTATGCCCTGCTCGCCGGCTTGCCGCCGGAGGTGGGCCTTTATGCCAGCGTGCTGCCGGTGCTGGTCTACGCCCTGCTCGGCAGCAGCCGCACGCTGGCGGTGGGGCCGGTCGCGGTGGCGGCGGTGATGGTGAGCACCGCACTCACGCCGTACGCCAATGGCGACATGGAGAAATACCTCAGCGGCGCGCTGATTCTCTCGGCACTCAGCGGCGTCATCCTGCTGGGCATGGCCGCGCTGAGACTGGGCTGGCTGACGCACTTCATCAGCCACCCCGTGCTGTCGGGTTTCACCACGGGTGCGGCGCTGTTCATCATCGGCACACAGCTGGCAGCACTCACCGGCATCCCCGTGCCGCGTGATGCCCATCTGGCGGGCATCGTGCAGGCGCTCTTCAGCCACATCGGGCAGTTCAATCCTGCCATCGCCCTCTTCGGGTTCGCTGCCCTGCTGCTGTTGCTGGTGGCGCGCCAGCCGCTCGCGCGTGCGCTGGTGACAGGCGGCATGAAGCCTGGGCATGCCGCCATCGTGGGGCGTACCGCACCCCTGCTGCTGGTTGCCTTGAGCACTGCGCTCTCGGCCGGGCTTGGGGCCGACAGTCGCTGGCAGGTCGCCGTGGTGGGGCAGATTCCGCAGGGCATACCCGGCCTCTCGCTGGCCTTTCTGCAAGAGCCGGGCTGGCTGGCGCTGCTGCCGGCGGCGGTGATGATCGCGCTCATCGGCTACGTCGAGAGCATCTCGGTGGCCAAGGCGCTGGCCTTCCGCCGTGGCGAGAAGATTGATGCAGATCAGGAGCTGCTCGCGCTCGGTGGCACCAATATCGTCGCGGCCTGCGCCGGCGCCATGCCGGTGTGCGGCGGCTTTGCGCGCAGCATGGTCAACTTCGACGCCGGGGCCAGAACCCAGCTCGCAGCCGTGGTCACCGCGCTGTGGGTGGCGCTTGCCGCCTTCGCCTTCACCGGCCTGCTCGCGCCGCTGCCCAGGTCGGTGCTGGCTGCAATCATCGTGGTGGCGGTGTGGCAGCTGGTGGATTTCAAATCGCTGGCCCACACCTGGCACTACGACAAGGGTGATGGCGCCGCACAGGCCGCCACCATCCTGGGTGTGCTGGGCTTCGGGATCGAAGCCGGTTTGATGGCCGGTGCCGGGCTCTCGCTGCTGCTGTTTCTCTACCGCACCAGCCGCCCGCATATCGCGGTGGTCGGCCAGCTGGGCGACAGCGAGCACTACCGCAATGTGCTGCGCCACGAGGTGCGGACCTGGCCGGGCCTGCTGCTGCTGCGCGTGGACGAGACGCTCTATTTCGCCAATGCACCACGGGTCGAAACCGAGCTGCAAAACCTCATCGTCGGGCAGAAAGACCTGCGCGATGTGGTGCTGGTGATGTCCGGCGTCGCCTACATCGACAGCAGCGGTCTCGATGTGCTGGAGGCTCTCGAACAGGGACTCTCGCAACAAGGCATCCGCCTGCATCTGGCCGAAGTGAAAGGCCCGGTGATGGATCGCCTGAAGAGCACAGTCCTGTGCGAACGGCTGAAGGCGGATCGCATCCACCTTTCGGCCCACAACGCCGTGCTGGCCCTGCGTCAGATGAGTGTTTCACCCACGCTGCTGTCGTTACGCTAGACGCTGTGATTCCGTGACCAGGCCTGCCCGCGTGACCAGCCAACAATCCGCAGCTTCAATCAAGCATGCTTCCATCCAGCTGGGTGATGGCCGACGGCTGGGCTACAGCGAGACTGCTGCCTCAGGCGACAGCGCGGTGCTCTATCTGCACGGCAACCCCGGTTCGCGCAGGGAGGTGTTGCGGCCTGCGTACCTGGCCGCCTTCAAGCGCGCCGGACTGCGGGTCATCAGCATCGACCGACCGGGTTATGGCGACTCCGATCCACCGCTCGAAAAAGGGCACCTGCCTTTCGCGCGAGACATCGAGGTGCTGATGGACCAGCTCGGCCTGCCAAGCGCCGTGGTCGTGGGCCACAGCCGTGGCACCCTGCCGGCGATCAGCCTGGGCGTACGGCTGCCAGACCGCATCACGGCCGTCGGCGTCTTCGGGCCGACAGGGCTGCCGGACGACCGGGAGCTGATGCGTTCGCAATCTGCCGAGGCAAGGCTGATGTTGCAGCTGGTCCGTTCGGCCCCTGCATTCGCGCGATCCCTGTTCCGGGTCAACAGCTGGGTCGACCGGCAGTTTCCCGCCGGGGCGGCGCGGCGCATGGCCCGTTTCATGTCCTCGGCAGCTGATCGGGCGCAGCTGCAGGCGAGCGGCCAGACGTTTGTTGAAACGCTCGCAGCCGGTATGCGGCGCGACCCGGCCTTCGCCATTGATGACTGGCGCTCCTGGCTGGTGGACCCGCTCGGGTTTGATCCCACCAGCCTGCGCCAGCCCTTGCTGCTGTGGATTGGCAGCGAGGATGGCCTCTGCCCGGCGCGGCCGGTACACCACATGGCGGCGCGTATCGCCGGCGCACAGCTGCGCAGCCTGCCGGGCCTGGGGCATCTGCACACACCGGAGGTACTGGTCGAGCTGATGCAGGCAACACTCAGTGCTGAGGCATCGGCGCCGGGGCATCGTCCAAAGCGACGATGAATGCGCGGCCGGATTGGCACAGAGTCATGGTCGTAAAAATGAAGACACCGCCATGAGCCAACTCGTCTCCACCGCCCATCTCTCGCCCGATGAAAAGCTGCTGTTCCAGCGCCTGACCCGCGCGCCCAAGGTGGCCTGGGTGACGGTGTCGATGTGCGCGGCGCTGGCCGTGGGTGTGATCGGCAGCGACGTGCTGGCGGTGCTGGGCCTGATCCCGCTCTGGGCCGGCCTGCTGGCCAACAGCGTCATCGGCTATCTCGCCTTCAGCGTGGTTCACGACTCCATCCACCGCTCGATTTCCTCCCGCATCGAACTCAACGACTGGGTGGGGCGCATTGCCGTGCTGCTGGTGGTGCCCTACGTCAATCTGGGGCTGTTCCGCTGGGCGCATATCCAGCACCATCGCTTTGCCTCCGGCCCCAAGGACCCGGATCTCGTGTTCCAGGGGCCGTGGTGGCAGCTGCCGCTGCGCTGGGCCTTCATCGATGCGCTGTATCTCGTGCATGTCACCCGCAACGGCGACAGGATTTCAAAGCCCTTCTTCCGCAAGACGCTCTATGCGGCGGGCGTGGTGGCGGTGCTGATTGCCGGGCTGGTCGCCGCAGGCTACGGGCTTGAGGTGCTGATGCTCTGGTTCCTGCCCTCACGCTTCATCCAGATGGCGCTCGGTTTCAGCTTCTTCTGGCTGCCGCACGCGCCGCACGACACCCCTCAGGAAACCAACTTCACGCGCGCCACCACCATCCGCGAAGGTCATGAGTGGCTGCTCGACCCGCTGTTGCAGTACCAGAACTACCACCTCATCCATCATCTGTATCCGGCCACGCCCTTCTTCAACAACGGCAAGGTCTGGCGCTTGATGGAGCGCGAGCTGCGCCGGCATGACCTTGCCATCCAGAAGGGGTTTCGCATCCGGCCGGAAATCCATCTGGCCTCGGCGCGCGCCTCGTCTTAGGAGAAACCCATGCGCAAATGGCAGTGCCGCTATTGCTCGCACATCTACGACGAGGCCTTGGGTGATGCCGAACACGGCATTGACCCTGGCACCCGGCTCGAAGATATTCCCGACGACTGGGCCTGCCCGGACTGCGGTGCCGGCAAGCAGGACTACGACCTGATCGAGACCTAGCGAATCAGACCCAGCCGGCGCGCGATGGCTACGGCCTGCGAACGGCTGCGGGCATCCAGCTTGAGATTGATGCTGCGCAGATGGGTGCGCACCGTGGTCTCGCCGATGAACAGCTTCTCGCCCATCGCCTCGTTGGAATAACCCTCGGCCAGCAGCTCGATCACCTGCTGCTCCTTGCGGGTCAGCGGCTCCACCCCTGCGGCTGCGGCGGGTAGCGTCATCTCGGTGCTGCGGCTGGCGCGCATCAGGCGTTCGAGATGTGCGGAGGGCATCGGCCCGCCGGCGTCCTCGGCCTCGCTGCCCTGCGACAGCAGGAACTGCCGCAGCATGCCTTCAATCACCGGGCCTTCGTCGATGAAGCTGCGCACAAAGCCCTCGCCCGCCGCCATGCGCAGCGCCTTGCTGAGGTTGCGCATGGCGAGCCGGGGCTGTCCATCGCGTTGCAGCGCCTCGGCATAGAGCACACGCAGCTTGAGGGCGCGGCGATGGCGCTGCGCCAGCTCGGCGGCCTCCAGGGCGGCCTTGAGTTCGGCAATGCAGTCGGCGACCTGGCCACTGCGCAGCTGCCAGCGCAGGCGGCCAATCGCCAGGGTCTCGGCATCGTTGGCGACCAGCGACATCTCCGCCACCATCTGCCAGACGGCGGGATCGTTGGCGCGGGCCAGTTCTTCCCTGGCTGCCTGCGCATCGCCCTGCGCCAGCAGCCGCCTTGCCCGTTCCAGCCGCGCGCTCGCCACCACGCGCGGCAGGCCACCCAGATGCCCGACCTGCTCCAGCTCGGCCAGCAACTGCATCGCCTGCTCGCCATCGCCGCGATCACCCGCGATGCGCGACAGCACGACATGGGCGCTGATCAGAGGGTCGGGCATGCGCACTTCCTTCACCAGCGGCACATAGACCTTGAGCAGGCGCTCGGCCTCGCCGCACTGGTCGTTCTCGTAGAGCGCCTCGGCCAGCACGATGCCCACCAGCAGGCGACCATCGCTGACGGCATCCGACGACAGGCTGCTGGCCAGCTTGAGCCGGACGATGGCCTGTTGCAGCCGGCCCTGGATGAGGTCCACCGAGCCTTCGCACCACTCCGACCACTGCTGGTTGATGATGCTGGACGACCCGCCCTGCGAGCGCCGCGCGGCATCGGCATATTGCCTCGCCTCGCCGTAGCGGCCCCGCATCATGATGATGGTGGCCTGCGAAATGGCGAGGATGCCCTGGGTGAAGCGATCACCCGCCGCGCAGTGCAACAGCGCCTGCTGGATGGCCTCGTCCGAATCGTGGATGCGGTCCATCAGGCCCAGCAGCAACGGCCTGAGCGCCAGCAGATGCGCCATCAATGCCGGCGAGAGCTGGCTGGTGTCGAGCTGTTCCAGCAGCTTCAAGGCTTCAGGGGCGCCACGGATGAAGGTGATGGCCCAGGCATGGATGAGTTGCAGGCGCGGCTGACGCTTCAGCTCGCCCACCGGCACCGCATCGAGCCAGCTCACCAGCAGCGCGAAGCGGCCTCGATTGAGCAGCGACTCGACGTGCTGGCCCAGCAGCGAGAAGGCGAAGTCGAAATCACCCGAAGCCAGGGCATGGCCGATGGCCTGCACCGGACGCTGCGCCGCCAGATACCAGTGCGCCGCCGCGAGCCTGATGGCCCGCTGTCGTGCCGGTGCCTGCGCAGCCAGCTGAGCCTTCAGGAAATCAGCGAACAGGCTGTGATAGCGATAGCGCCTGCCCTCGCCCACTGACTCATCCAGCGGCATGAGGAACAGGTTGGCGCCTTCGAGCTGGGCGAGGATGGCGGCGCTGTCATCGCGCCCGCGCACGGCATCGCAGAGCGAGGCACTGAACTCATCCAGCGCGCTGGTCTCCAGCAGGAAAAGACGGATGGCTTCGGGCTGGTTCGAGAGCACATCCTCGGCCAGGTACTGCGCGATGGCGGCATGGGAGCCGGAGAAGCCTGCAATGAAGCGCGCGCTGTCCTCGCGCTGCGCCAGTGCCAGCGAGGCCAGCCACAGGGCGGCGGCCCAGCCCTCGGTGCGGCCATGCAGCTGGCTCACCTGTTCCGGTGCCAGCGCCAGCTTGCGCTGCGCGACCAGAAAGGCGGTTGCCTCGGCCACCGAAAAGCGCAGCTGCGAGGCCTCGATCTCCAGCAGGCGGCCACGGGCGCGAAGGCGGCCCAGGCCAATCGCCGGTACCTGCCGAGAACCGAGCACCAGCCGCGCACCGGGCGGCAGCTGCTCGATCAGCTGGCTGATGAGCGAGAGCACCGCCGGGTTGTGCAGCGTCTCCATCTCATCGAGAAACAGCGCAAACGGCACCTCGTGGCTGGCGATGCGATCCAGGATGCCGAGTGCCAGCCCCGCCGCATCGTCGGCTTGCCGGGTGGTGGCGAGGATGCCGATCTGCTCCAGCGCAGCCGCCAGGAAATTGAGAAAGCGCCCGGCATCGTTGTCCGCCGCGTCGACCGTCACCCAGGCGCTTTGCAGGCCGGCGGCACGGAAGCGTTCGCGCAGCTGCCGCAGGGTGGTGGTCTTGCCGAAGCCCGCCGGGGCGTGGATGAAAACCACCCTAGCGGCGCTGCTTGCGAGTACTTGTTCGCAGATGGCACTGCGCGCGATGTCGAACTCCGACGCTGGCGGCGGATTGAGCTTGGAGAGCTTCCCATGGCGCGAGGTCAAAGCATTACCCTGCATTTTCATGGCTGTGATTTTGCACTCCCAGCCAGAACCCTTGCACGGCTGAAGCCTGCTCAGCGGGCATCGCTCCAGCGGTAGGCCATGCCCAGCAGGCCAATGGCACCTTCGCCCACCGCCTCGCCGTCGGTTTGCAGATTGATTTCCGCACCGAGGCTGGCGGCGAGTTCCAGCCCGGAACCCGCAAAGCGATAGCCGCCACGCAAGGTGGGCTGCAACACGGTGATGTCGCTACGGCCCTGGCCACGCCCGGCGTCGCGCCAGTCGATGCCGAGCTGGAACAGCTCGATACGCGCGCCATAGAACCAGGCGCTGCGATGCGCCGCCTTGAAACGCCGGGCCTCGATGCCAAGCCCGAAACCATCGCCGGATTCTTCATCGTGCCGGCCTGCATCACCGCGCTCGGCGCGGTTGTAGAGCACTGAAACACCGACCTCGTTCTGGCGGCCCTGCGGCCACAGCGCGCCGATGCTGGCGATACCGCCAGCGGGATACAGGCGCAGCTCCGCAATGCCTTCAGCGGCTTGTGCCAGCGGTGCGGCGCAGAGTACGGCGATCAATGCCAACCAGTGCCTGGCAAGCATGGCTAACCCCTGCCCTTGAGCCAGCCCAGCCAGATGTCGCGGCGCAGCCAGAGCAGCGCGGCACAGGCCAGCCACACACCGCAGGCGAGCATGAACAGCTCGCCGCCATCGCTGCTGCCATCGGTGTTGCGAACGGCCACGCCCAGCGGGGTGAACAGGTGGAAGAAGATCGCACCGGAAATCACCTCCAGCCCAAGGCCCGCACCCAGCACCTGCACGCTGCGCCGCGTCGGCATGAAGGCACCCGCGAGCAGCAGCAGCGAGGCCAGCAGCTCGACGCTGCCCACCACCTTGGCGGAGAAAATACCGCCCGGCGCGAAGACCCCCGCAAAGCCCAGCGAGGCCGCCCAGGCGTCGAGCTTGGTCTCGAAGATGTAGATAGTTTCGGGCGCATTGCTGAACTTGAAGAACAGCGATTGCACGAAGACGAACACCACGAACAGCGTCAGCAGCCAGTGGCCGTGTTGGCGGAGCCAGAGCATGGGCAATCTCCTGTGCGGGGTGGCTTACTTCTTCAGCAGGTCGCTGAATTTGGCATCGGAGACCTTGTTGTAGCCGAGCGGGTCCTGGCTCCATTTTTTCTGAACGCTGGCGTCATAGTTCAAGTAGAGCTTGCCGTCGATCACGGTGAACTGCTCCGGCTCGATGGACACCAGATAACCCTTGCTGACGCCATAGGCGCAGTAGCCGCCGTATTGCGGCGCGTATTTTTCAGGTGCGGCCTTGAACAGGTCGAGGTGCTGCTGCGAGGTGAACTTCCAGCTCGCACCGTTCCAGCTGTAGACGTAGGCATCGCTGCCTTTCACGGGCTTTTTCTCGGTGAAATAGGCCACGGTGTCGTAGCCGTTGATGGCAATGCCGGTGGCGCTGTCGCTGATGAGGCCGCGCTTCAGCGTGTTGTAGGGCGCGGCGGCCAGGGTGAGGGAAGAGACGCTGAGCAGCAGCAGGGCCAGCAGGGTGTGGATGGATCGCAACATGGGTTTTTCTCCTGTGAAAATGGGTGGGGCTAAAACCACTGCGCGCCGCGTTTCAGGTCTTCGCGGAACAAGCGCAGCAGTTGCAGTGGTGAAGTGATATCAGCGCCTTGGCGGGCCTGCGCCGCACCAATCTCGAAGGCCAGTGACCACTGCCGGAACATGGCGCGGTAGCCGTCCAGCAGCGGGGTGTCGGGGTGGTAGATGTGCGCGCTCTCGGCGGTGACGCCATTGAGTTCGAGCACCCGCAGGCCCTCGCCCGCTTGCAGTGCGGCCACGCTGGGGATGCGCAGGTCGATGCGGCCAAAACCATAGCCCGGCACCGCATCGGCAAGGCGCGTCAGCGCGCGGATGAGCGCAGGGGTGCAGAGCGCGGTGGCATCGAGAAACAGGCTGCCACGGCAGTGCGCGCCGATCTCCACCAGCACGATCTGCTCGCCGGCCATTGGCACCCTTGCGAGCTGCCCCGCCCAGCGGGTGAACAGGGCGCTGCTGATCAGCCGCGCGCGGGCATCGGCGAGGATGAGTTGTTGCAGCGTCTGCACGCCATCGCCGCTGACGCTGGGGAAAGTCTTGTGGACGATGGACAGCACCTGCACGGCGGCATCGCCCGGTGCGCGGGCGATGAACACGCCGAACTCTTCGCCGCCGATGTATCGCTGCGCAATCACGCTGCCATCGAAGCGGCTCAGGTAGTCGCCCACGCCCGCCGCATCGCGGGCAATGAACACGCCGCGCCCGCGCTGGCCGACATCGGGTTTGAGCACCACCGGAAAGCCGACGCGCTGGGCAAATTGCAGCGCCTCGTCACGGCGCAGGCTGGCCTCGCCCGCGTGCAGCAGGGTGAACTCGGCGACCAGATCGGGCGCATTGGCTTGCAGCGGTGCCAGCGCCTGGTGCTTGCGCTCGCCCACCACGCCGCTGGCATCCAGCGCCGGGTTGGCGGCGGTGAAGGCGGTGGGGCTGCGGTGCTTGAGGCCGAGCCAGAGAATCCACCCCACGATCGGCAGGTAATACAGCCAGGCCGGCCAGAACTCCCAGCGCCGCGCGCGCTCCAGGCGGATTGACCAGCGCTGGCGCGACGACATCACCAGGGCCGGCTGGGTCGCATCCCAGGGGCGCACGCTGGTCTCGAACACGGTTTCAGTCACGGTTTCAGTGCTCGCGGGCATGGCGCAGGGTCGATGGGGCCTTGCCGAAGTCATCACCCAGGCACAGGCCCTCGGCCTTGCAGTGCATCTGGATCACCGCGTAGTGATGCACGGCGTGGCTGGCGAGAAACAGCAGCTCGCGTGCGACGGTGGAAAAGCTCACGAAGTTTTCCTCACCGCCCAGCCCGCCGCGCTGATGCACGGCGATGGCTTCGGTGCTGGCGCTGGCATCCAGCACGGCCAGCTGTTGCTGGATGGCCTCGATGCGCGCCCTGGCCACTTCGCCATCGCGCTCAGGCGCGCGGTCGCGGGCGCGGCTGTCGTAGTCCACCGAGTGGCTGGCCACATGCAGCGTGAAGGCTTCGTAGTGTTCGATGACATGGCGCAGGTGCGGGCCGCTGTGGCGGCTGTAGTCGCTGTCGGGCGCGGCGGCGTGGGTGTCAATCACGCGCAGTGCCTGGTCGAGCACGGCGATGTTGTAGTCCAGCAGCTTCTGCAAGTCGGGCCGGTTGTGCATGGTGTCTCCTCTCAGGTGCCTTGCTGCGGTTGCACGGTGCCGACCACGGCGCGGCTTTCAGCGGCCGTGGTTCGCACCAGCAACAGCGCATAGCTGCTGCAAAATAAAACGTTGGGGATCACGCCCGCCGCCAGCGTGAGCAACACATGCGGGGTGCCGATGGCGTGATGCACGCCGAACAGGATGAGATAGGTGTAGGCGAGGCCACAGGCGAACGTAAGCAGTGCGGCTTCAAGCCGGCCGTCGGGCATCGCGAAGCAGCGACGCATCACCGCCGTGCCGGTGTAGGTGAGAAAGGTGCTGGCCAGCCAGTGTGTAGCACCGACGCTGAACGCCACGCGCGGGCCGGCATCCCAGTTGGCCCAGGTCGCCCAGGCGGCATACACGCCGGCACCAAACACCGCGCCCCAGAAGCTGTCGGTGAGTCGGCGAAGCTGCTGTGCGAGGCTCATGCGAGGCCCTGCCCGGTCTGGCTTTCATCGGCGCGGTGATAGTTCGCGAGCCAGTCCAGCAGCGCCTCCGGGTCTTCGCGATGGCGAAAGTCCACGTCGACATGCGCGCGCAGCACGATGCCGTTCTGGGCAATCACATAAGTGGCCGCAACCGGCAGCGTCCAGCCGCCGTCGGCGTTGATCTCTGGTAGGTGGGTGGCGTATTCGCCCTCGAACAAACCCTTCAAGGCGGCGGGCAGGTCATAGGCCAGGCCGTAGGCGCGGGCGACATGGCTGCCGACATCCGAGAGCAGCGGCAGGCCCTCGCCCACCGAGGCGGCGGTGAGCGAGGTGGCAATGGCGCCCTGCGGCGAGATGGCGACCATCGGCGAGCGCAGCGCCGCGAACTGGAATGCCGCCTGGCGATAGCTGCGCAGGGTGAGCGAGCAGAACGG
Organism: Pseudomonadota bacterium; assembly: GCA_040386395.1. GTDB lineage: Bacteria > Pseudomonadota > Gammaproteobacteria > Nevskiales > Nevskiaceae > Stagnimonas. Next base: position 71,459 of record JAZKFO010000001.1, read on the forward strand.
GCACCAGTGACCCCGATAGAACACCAGCACGGTCGGCCCCTGCGCCAGCAGCGTGCTCAGTTCAACCAGCTGGCCGTGCTGGTCTGGCAGGCGGAACGAGGGAGCGCGTTCGCCCACCCGCAGGGCCTTGCCCTCGATGCCCGCGCGGCGCAGAAACTCCATCGCCATCACCTCGATCGCACTCGCGGGCGCTTGCTGTTGCTGAAGCCAGTAGACACGTTCGCGTTCAAGGTCATGCAACAGGTTCATGCCAATCTCCGGCATCACACCGCCATCGAATATCGATAGGCGGGTTTTCTCGACCAGAATTGTGCAGCTCAAGGCAAACCACCACTAGCCCGGCTGTCACGATATGTTCCATGCGCAAGCTGCATGAATACTGAGCAGTACCAGCCATTAAAGTGACGACATGGATCGTTTCACACTGATGCAGTGCTACGTGCGGGCTGTCGAAACCGGCAGCTTCTCGGCCGTGGCGCGTGAGCTGGGTACCAGCCAGCCGACAGTGAGCAAGAACATCGCCACCCTCGAAGAGCATCTGGGCGTGCGGCTGCTGCACCGCTCCACCCGCAAGATGTCGCTCACCTCCGAGGGCGAGAGTTTCTATGCGGAATGCCGCCGCATTCTCGATTCGGTGGCCGAGGCCGAATCGAATGCGCGCGGGCAGCAGGCAGCCGCTGGCCTGCTGCGGGTGTGCTGCCCACCGGCGCTGGCGCGGCACCGGGTGATGCCACTCATCACGCCCTTTGCCGAGAAGAACCCCGGCATCTGCATCGACCTGCAATTCAGCAATCGAGACCCGGACCTGATTGAAGAAGGCATCGACGTCGCCTTCCGCATCGGCGACCTCAAGGACTCCAGCTATCGCGCCCGTCTCGTCGCCAACTACGCGCTGTGTTGCGCCGCCTCACCCACCTATCTCAAGCGCCACGGCACGCCGCAGAAGCCTGCTGATCTGGTCGACCACAACTGCGTGGTGCTGGCCACCAGCCGCGCGGGGCCGATCTGGACCTTTGCGGGTGAGATGGTGCGGCCGCAGGGCAATCTGCGCGTCGATAGCCATGAGGGTCTGCGCGGCGCGGTGCTCTCTGGCCTCGGCATCGTCATCGCACCCACCTGGCTGTTTGCCGACGAGCTGCACGATGGCCGCCTCGAATGCCTGCTCGAAGCCTGGCCCATCGCGGCGGTGCCGGTGCATCTCATCTATCCCGCCAAGCGCTTTCTGCCCACCCGCACCAGGGCCTTCATCGACTTCGTGGTGGAAGCCTTTCAGCACGACCCCTGCCTGAATGGCGAGGCGGTGGAACAGATGGGTCTCGAATCCTGCATCAAGGCCCTGAGAACGGCTGCGCTATGAGGGTTTTACTGCTGCTCGCGGTCATGCTGCTGCTCGCCGCCTGCTCGAACCCGCCTTACCCGCGTGGTGATCTCGCCAAGCTCTATCCGCAGCCGCCACGGCCGGTGCTCAGCACGGTCAGCGTTCAGGGTCGCAGCGTCCATCTCGCGCAGATGCCCGGCAGCGGCCCCACGCCGCTGCTGTTCGTGCACGGCTCGCCGGGCGACTGGCAGGCCTGGTCACGCTATCTCGATGCCCCGGCGCTGGCGGCCTTCAACCCGCGCATCGCGGTGGATCGCCCCGGCTTTGGTGGCTCCGGCGCGGGCGATGTGGTGACCGATCTGCGCCGGCAGGCCAGCCTGCTGGCCGCGCTGATTCCTGATGGCTCGCAAGCTGTGGTGGTGGGCCATTCACTGGGCGGCCCGATCGTGGGCTGGCTGCTGCTGGATCACCCCGACAAGTTCTGTGGCGGCGTGATGGTGGCAGGCTCCATCGCGCCCGCGCTGGAGGCACCGCGCTGGTACAACCGGCTGGCGCAGACCTGGCTCGCAGAGCGGCTGGCACCGCCGGAGATGCTCTGGTCCAACGTCGAGATTCTGGCCCTGCAAGGCGAGCTGCAAAAGCTGGATGCCGAATGGTCGCGCCTGCAAAAACCAGTGGTCCTGGTGCAGGGCGAGCAGGATGAGCTGGTTGACCCGCGCACCGCCGACTACGCGGAAGCGCGCATTCCCAAGTCACTGCTGACCGTGCGGCGGGTGCCGCAGCAGGGTCACTTCGTGTTGTGGGATCAGCCGCAGACGGTGATCGACGCCATCCGCAGCCTGCCTTGCACTAAACCTTAGCCAGCCCGCCAAACTTGGCGCGCACGGCGGTCGGGATGTCTTCGACGCGGATGAACACCAGTCCGTCCAGCGTGTTGCCGAAATCGGCATCGACATTGAAGCCTGCGAAGCGGCCCTTCAGATCAAGGTAATGCCGCAGCAGCACCGGCAGACCGCTGCCCTGCTCCACCCGCGCCACCACCTTGGAGAGCAGTGCCGGGTCTGAAAGGGCGGCCACCACCTGCCGGGTTTCGGGCGTGCCGCGCGCCGGTTTTGATGAAGGGGTGCGGGCCTGCACGAGGCCTTGCAACACCGCATCGCCGTGATGCGTCGAGAGCGCGGTTTCCATCAGTGTGCGGGCGAGCGGGCTGTAGCTGGCACTGATGCTCACCGGCCCGAACAGGCAGCGGATGTCAGGCCGCTGATCGAGCACGGTGGCAATGCCCGACCACAGCAGCCGCAGCGCACGGAAGTTGCGCTGCCATTCCGGCCGCACGAAGGAGCGACCCAATTCGATGGCCGAACCAATGTGATCCAGCAGGGGCTGCTCGTAGTGGAACAGGGTGTGGGTGTAGAGCGCCACCACACCGCCCTGGGCGCACAGCGGCTGGGTGAAGCCGAAGCGATAGGCGCCAATGATCTGCTGCTGCACCTGATGCCAGACGAACAGGTGCTGGTAGTTCGCATCGAATGGATCGAGGTCAAAGGGCTGGCCGGTGCCCTCCTGCACCTGGCGGAAACTCAGCTCGCGCAGGCGGCCGATTTCCAGCAGCAGCCGGGGCAGGTGCGCGGCCGGTGCGAGGTAGACCTGAAACTCGCCCTGCGCACACAGCAGGCATTCGCGCGGTAGCGCAGCCACTTCAGCGGCCAGCAGTGCGGCAGGCTGCTCATCGGCTAGCGGCAGCAGCGCGACCGGCACGGCGGCTGCAACGCTGCTGGCCTTGAGGCTGTCGCTGAGCAGGCGCAGGTAGGCGGTCTGTGCCGGCAGTTCAAGCCGGGCGATTTCGCTGGCCGGAATCGCCTCGCCCAGATGCAGGCTGACGATGCTCTGGCGCTGTTGCAGCAGGTCCTTGGCGAGCAGGGCCGTGCGCAGGCGCGGGTGCAGCGCACCGGCCAGCAGCGAGGGCCAGCGGGCGTGGCCGTCGATGTGCATGGGCAATATCGTCGCACCACTGCGACGCGCCAACAGGGCCGCGCTCTGCGCCCAGGGTGGGTCGGCAATGCGGCGGCCACGCCAGTCGAGGCGGCTCACTTCACCGGCGGGGAACAGCACCAGCGCCCCGCCCTGCGCCAGATGCCTGAGTGCGACACGCACGCCGCCGAGGCTGGCACCGGGGCGGAACACATCCACAGGTGCGATCAGCGGCGCGATCTCCGGCACCCGCCGCAACAGGGTGTTGGCGAACAGCAGCAGGTCGGGCCGCACGGCCAGCAACAGATCGGCCAGCACCAGGCCATCGGCCGCGCCGAAGGGGTGATTGCAGATGATGATGAGCGGGCCGGTGGCCGGGATGCTCTCGCGTTCGCCGCTGGCCAGCTGGTAGCCGATGCCGAGCTTGGCCAGCGCGAACTTCACGAAGGCCGAGGGTGAAAGATCGGCAGGCCGCTGGGCATACAGCTGTGCCAGCGTGCTGAGGCCCGTCGCGCGCTCTGCCGCCGCCGCCGCCCAGCCGAAGCCGCGCCGGCGTGGCAGGGCAAGTGCTGATTCAATGGCTTTCTTCAAGCGATCAGGACTCCGCCAACAGCGCAGTGATCTGCGCCTCGATATCTTGCGCCTGCGCATCGCCCTTGTGGGTTTCGCCGACGAACAGCGCACGGGTGCGGCCCTGGCGGTCGATGAGGAAAAACGCCGGCCAGTAGCGGTTGCTCATGGCATTCCAGTAGGCGTGGTCGCTGTCGACCATCACCGGGTAGGTGATTTTGAACTCGCGCACTTTCTCGCGGATGCTGCGGATCACCTTCTCGCGCTCGAACTCCGGCGTGTGCACGCCGACCACCTTCAGGCCCTGATCGCGGAACTTTGCCTCGACGCCATTCAGCCAGGGGAAGGAGCGGTAGCAGTTCCAGCATTCAAACGTCCAGAAGTCGATCAGCACCACCTGCCCTTTCAGGCTGGCGAGCGTGAGCGGTGCGGAGTTGATCCACTCCTCCGCGCTGCGCTTGGGGAACTCCGGTGCCGGCCGTGGTTCTGCCGAGGCCCCGCAGGCGGCCAGCAGCAGCGCGGCGCCCGCGAACAGGGCTGGGAATGGCTTGGAAAGATTCATTGGTTTTCTCCTCGTGCAGATTAGTCCCAGCATGGACTGGCCGAGGCGATGGAGGTTGCAAATCTCTCCGCCATGCGTGGGCATAGCGCCTATTCGCGCGGCGGATGAATATCGCTACGGAGTCGGCCAGCGAAACTCGATGCGGGTCTCGCCCAGGGCAATGCCCTCAGGCCCAAAGCGCCGCTCGATCATCACGCCCGCACCTGCGGCATCCACCATCACCACCGTGCTGCATCGGGTGCCGTATTGCAGGCTTCGGATGAAGGCAGGCGCCACAAAGCGCTCGCGGGTCAGGCCCACGCCGGTGTCGGGCAGCGCGGCATCGGGCGGCTGGGTCGGGTCGGCGAGTGCGGTGAACAGTGGTTCGACATCGCTCGGCTCAGCATCGGCTAGCCAGGCAGCAACCTTGTCCTTAAGCGCCGTCGTCTTGGGCCAAGGTGTATCGAGCGCCGCGTTGGAGAGCCCATACAAGCCATCACCCAACCGCCGCACCGGTACACCCGGCTGATTGCTGGCGTACCAGACCTGTTGGGTATCGGCGATCAGCAGATTGCAGGGGCCGTAGCCAACCAGCTGATCACCCAGCGCCGCCAGATGCGCGGCAGGGGTGTCAGCACCCGCGAGATAGTCCAGCGCCAGCGCACCACGCGACTTGAGCCCGACTGCGGGCACGCCGGGCAGGCGCACATTGGTGACGGCGGCCAGCCTGCCGCGCGTGCTCACCCCCAACCAGGTGCCGTGTGCCGATATATCGCGGCCGGCAATCAAATCCGGCTGATCAGGCCAGTGTGCGAGTGCGGTGCTGGGCCGGGCGTGAAACTCGTCGCGATTGGCCACCACCAGCAGGCGCAGGGCCGGACTGGGGTGGGTGCCAAAGGCGATCAGGCACATTCAGCGCGACTTGCCGCGCTTGCTGCCTTGTTCCGACTTCACATAGATCACCAGGCTGTGGCCGACGATCTCGAAACCATGCTGCTCGGCGATGTCATGTTGCAGCTTCTCGATTTCCGGGCTGATGAACTCGATCACCTTGCCCGACTCGACATCGACCATATGGTCGTGGTGCTCGCCGCGCTCCAGCTCGAACACGGCATGCCCACCTTCAAAGTTCAGCCGCTTCACCAGGCCCGCCTGCTCGAACTGGGTCAGCACGCGGTAGATGGTGGCCAGCCCGATGTCGGCGTCTTCCTTGATCAGCAATTTGTAGACATCTTCAGCCGACATGTGCCGCATCGAGTTGCTCTCAAGGATTTCAAGAATCTTGAGGCGCGGCAGGGTGACCTTGAGGCCCACGTTGCGGAGGTCTTGTGATTCCATGATGTTCTCGTGCTTTGGCAATGGGGGAACGAAGCCTGCTTTCCGCTATTATCGTCGCTCGTTTTTGATCCGGCCAATGACATGCGCGTTTTGTTTACCGCAGCTTTAATCGCTGCGTTGGGGCTCAGCCTCTCTGCTTGCAGCATGGTGTTCAAACTGCCCACCCGCCAGGGCAATGTGATCGAACAGAAACAGCTCGACCAGCTCAAGCTCGGCATGACGCGCCAGCAGGTCACCTACCTGATGGGCACGCCCATCGCCTCCAGCCCCTTCCGCACCGACCGCTGGGATTACCTCGGCTACTACAAGTCGCCGCGCGGGGTGGAGAACAACCGCAACGTCATCCTCTACTTCGAGAAGGATGTGCTGGCGCGCATGGAAGGCACCGCACCGATCCCGGTCGCTGACGCCAAGCCCAGCACGCCCTCCATCTCGGCCATCTTCAAGCAGCAGAAAAAAGAGAAGAACGAGGACGAGCGTTCGGAGTCGGCCCCTGAAGGCGGCGTGATTCTCACCCAGCCTTCCAACACGCCTTAATGGTTTGACGATGTGGCGCGGCGGCGTGCCTTGCGCGCTGCCTTGACGCGCAGGTGGCGCTGATCTTTCGGGTCAGCGTCCAGCGCTCGCAGGATCTCCACCCGATCACCCGCCTGCACGCGGTAGTCCGACGCGATGAGACGGCCGAAACAGGCCAGTGGCAGCCGCAGCTCGGCCTGCGGGTTCCAATGCGCTGCAAGGCCTGCTGCCACAATCGCCTCGGCGGCCGTGCTGCCTGCCATGACCTGGATGCGATGCAGCCACTGCTGATCAGGGCCCGCAAACACCACCTCGATTTCAATCTGCGGCAGCGCCTGCTCAGCCATAGACCGCCCCCGCCTGCTGCTTGAATGCCTGCATCACATGGCCCACCGCGCGGTCGAGCTGTGGCGCCAGCAGCCGGCCCAGCGACAGCGTCCCCCAGTCCAGCTGCACGCTCAGACTCACCTTGCAGGCCCCCTGGCCCAGTGGCTGGAACTGCCACTGCCCCACCAGGCTCTTGAATGGTCCGCGCAGCAGCCGCATCTGCAAAGACAGATGCCCTTCAGCCAGGGGCATCACCGTGTTCTCGGTGAGAAAACTTTCGGTGAGACCGGCGAACTTGAATTGCAGGCCGGCCTGCACGCGCGAATCCTCCATGGCCTGAACAGAGGCACCGACACAGCCGGGCATGTATTCCGGGTAGCGCGCCACATCCTGCACCAGTGCCAGCAACTGTTCCGGCGTGAAAGCCATCAACGCCGACCGCTCGACCTTCACCATCTATCCATCACCCGGAAGTCCACCATGCAGCACAGCCTATAATTTTGCGATGAGCACCCACAACAAGAAAGACAAAGACCCGGACCGGCTCATTGCCGCCAACAAGCGCGCGCGCTACGAGTACTTCATCGAAGACAGCTACGAAGCCGGCCTGATGCTCGAAGGCTGGGAGGTGAAAAGCCTGCGCGAAGGCCGCGCCCAGATCACTGAAGCCTACGTGATCATCAAGAAGGAAGAAGCCTGGCTGATCGGCGCGCACTTCATCCCCCTGAAGCAGACCTGCACGCATGTGTTTGCCGATGCCACCCGCACCCGCAAGCTCTTGATGAACCGCAAGGAACTCTCGGTGCTGGTGGGAAAGGTCGAACGCGCCGGCTACACACTGATCCCACTCGACCTGCACTGGACCGATGGCCGCGCCAAGCTGCAAGTGGGTCTCGCCAAGGGCAAGAAGAGCCACGACAAGCGCGACACCATCAAGGAGCGGGACTGGCAGCGTGAGCAGGGCCGCGTCATGCGTAGTGTGGCCAAGAGCTGACCCTCTGGCAGATCCCACCCTCGCCAGTCCTGCGTCATTCGCGTTGCTCGCATCCCGCTTCGCGGGAGCCCTGCTCGGCAGCTCATGCCGGACTGGCAGCGCGAGCAGGGCCGGGTGATGCGCAGTGTGGCCAAGAGCTGAACCGGTAGAGCAAACAAATCCTCCACCAAGCCGTTGAAGACCGCCAAAGCGCCTATACTTCTTATTCACGGGGGTGACATGGTTTCGACAGCGGTATTGAAGCCCAACGTGCATGCCGAGATGCCAGCTTCCTCGTTAAACTTGTTGGCAAACAAGCTAGTTGCGAACGACGCTAACTACGCCCTCGCCGCCTAATCCCGGCGAGTGGATGCCCCTCTAGTGCTGGTGATGGGGGGTGCATCCATCGACTCTCACCAGACCGCCCCTGCGTTCGCTCTTAACGCCGGGGTCAAAACCCAAGGAGATAAGTGACACTGTTCCGTGCCCATCCGGCAGGTGTCATCGAAAACCAATGAGCGGGCTAAGCATGTAGATCGAAGGATGGAGAATCGTTGGACGCGGGTTCAATTCCCGCCACCTCCACCAATTTGTAGAGAAAGCTGACCGCCGCTGCCTAAGTCTGACTAACGAAGTCAATGACTTAGACGCGGCGGTTTTTTCTTGTCCGTCGAACCTGTTGTCAGATTTAGGCACCAGTGGACACCAAGAAGGCACCACAGAGACACCAGAGACGTCCCGCGAAGGTGTCAGCTCAATCAGCAAATCGCCAGCGCGCACCACGTCTCCGGTATGGACGTGGATCGCCTTGATCGAGCCATCCTGGGCAGCGGCCACCAACGTCTCCATCTTCATGGCTTCGAGCGTCAGCAGCACCTCGCCCCTGGCGACCCGTTGGCCCACCTGCACGGCGAGGCGTGCGACGGTGCCGGGCATCGGGGCTGCGACTTCGAGCGGATTGCTCTCGCTCGCCTTGCGGCGCTCGTGTGCGGCCTTTACCCCCGCATGCTGGACGCGCACGCCGCGTGGCTGGCCGTTCAGCTCGTAGAACAGCTTGCTGGAACCCTCGCCAGGCAGATCGGTGCGGCCTTGCAGACGGATGACCAGCGTCTTGCCGGTATCGATGTCGACGCTGATCTCCTCGTTCTCGGCCAGGCCATAGAAGAAGCTGGTGGTCGGCAGCGCACTCACGTCCCCATAGGTCTTCTGGTGCTCGACATAATCCTTGTAGACCTTGGGATACATGAGGTGGCTGGCGAGATCGGCATCGCCCAGCTTCACGCCCAGATCGGCTTCGGCCCTGGTGCGCTCGGCTTCGAGATCGACAGCGGCCAGGCTTGCACCGGGGCGCTCGGTGAGTGCCGGTTTGCCACGCAGAATCTTGGCTTGCAACGCCAGCGGCCAGCCCTCCGGCGGCAGGCCGAGTTCGCCGCGAAACAGCTGCACCACCGATTCCGGGAAGTCGATCACGAACGCCGGGTCTGCCACCTGGGCGGGGGTCAGGCCCTGCGCCACCATGAACAGCGCCAGGTCGCCCACCACCTTGCTGCTGGGTGTGACTTTCACGATGTCGCCGAACAGACGGTTCACGTCCGCATAGGCTTGGCTGACCTGGCTCCAGCAGTCGGCGAGGCCCATGCTGCGCGCTTGTTCTCTCAGATTGGTGTACTGGCCGCCGGGCATCTCGTGACGATAGACATCCGCCGTGCCGCTGCGAATATCCGCCTCGAACGGCGCGTAGAAGCGCCGCACGCCTTCCCAGTAATCGCTGAGCTGCTGCATGGCGGCAGTATCCGTTTTCGGGTCGCGGGCATGGCCGATGAGAGCGGCGGCGACGCTGCCGAGATTGGGCTGGCTGGTGAGTCCGCTCAGGCTGTCGAGCGCGCCATCCACCGCATCACATCCGGCTTCCACCGCCGCCAGCACGCTGGCTGCTGCAATGCCGCTGGTGTCGTGGGTGTGGAAGTGGATGGGCAGTCCCACTTCCTGCTTGAGCGCGCGCACCAGCTCGAAGGCCGCACGCGGCTTGCAGATGCCGGCCATGTCCTTGATGCCGAGGATGTGCGCACCCGACTTCTCCAGCGCCTTCGCCATCTTCACGTAGTAGGCGAGGTTGAACTTGGGCCGCGTGGCATCGAACAGATCGCCCGTGTAACAGAGCGTGCCCTCGCAGACGCCGCCCGCCTCGATCACCGCATCCATCGCCACCCGCATGTTCTCCACACTGTTGAGCGAGTCGAAGACGCGAAAGATGTCGATGCCCTCCGTCGCCGCCTGCTGCACGAAGTAACGCACCACGTTGTCTGCATAGTTGGTGTAGCCCACGGCATTGGCGGAGCGCAGCAGCATCTGGAAGGGGATGTTGGGCACCGCCTTGCGCAGCGCTCTCAAGCGCGCCCAGGGGTCTTCCTTGAGAAAGCGCAGCGCCACATCGAAAGTTGCACCGCCCCAGCATTCGAGCGAGAGCAGGTTCGGCAGCAGGCGCGCGTAGTGCGGGGCGATGGGCAGCATGTCGGCCGTGCGCATGCGGGTTGCGAACAGGCTCTGGTGCGCATCGCGCATCGAGGTGTCGGTGAGCAGCACCTGCGGTTGCGCCTTCATCCATTCCGCAAAGGCCTTGGCACCCTGAGTCTTCAGCAAGTCGCGAAGGCCGGTGGGGATGGGTGTGGCGAGATCGGTGGCCGGCAGCAGGGGCGCAGGCATGGCGGCGGTGGGCTTGGCCCTGCCCTTCATGTCGGGATTGCCGTTGACCACCACCTCGCCGATGAAGCTCAGCATCTTGGTCGCCCGGTCGAGCCTTGCGGTGAAGCGGAACAATTCCGGCGTGGTGTCGATGAAGCGCGTGGTCGCCTCGCCGCTGGCAAACAGCGGATGGGCGATGACGTTTTCGAGGAACTGCAAATTGGTCGAGACGCCGCGAATGCGGAACTCGCGCAGGGCGCGGTCCATGCGGCGGATGGCGACATCGGCCTCCGGTGCCCAGGCGGTGACCTTCACCAGCAGGGAGTCGTAGTGCGGCGTGACGACGGCATTGGAATACACCGTGCCGCCATCGAGCCGGATGCCGAAGCCCGCCGGGCTGCGATACGCCGTGACACGGCCATGATCCGGCGTGAAGCCATTCTCCGGGTCTTCGGTGGTGACGCGGCATTGCAGGGCGTGGCCGCTGAGTCTGAGGTCTGCCTGCTTCGGCAGGCCCGCATCGCCAATGGTCGCGCCCTCGCTCACACGGATCTGCGCAGCGACGAGATCCACACCCGTCACCATCTCGGTCACGGTGTGTTCCACCTGGATGCGCGGATTGACCTCGATGAAATAGAAATGGCCGGTGTCGGCATCCATCAGGAACTCGACCGTGCCGGCATGCGAGTAGCCGACGCTGTTGCAAAGTCGCAGAGCCGCCGCACAGAGCGATTCGCGCTGTGCCTGATCCAGATACGGTGCCGGCGCACGCTCCACCACTTTCTGGTTGCGCCGCTGCACCGTGCAATCGCGCTCGAACAGATGCACCAGATTGCCGTGGCTGTCGCCCAGCACCTGCACCTCCACATGCCGGGCGCGGCGCACCAGCTTCTCGACATAGACCGCATCGTTGCCGAAGGCGGCGAGTGATTCGCGCCGCGCGGATTCCATCTGCGCGCCCAGCTCGGCCTCGCTCTCGATCACGCGCATGCCGCGCCCGCCACCGCCCCAGCTGGCTTTCATCATTACTGGATAGCCAACCGCGGCCACCAGCGGCTTGCAGGCTTCGAGATCGCGCGGCAGCTCGCCGGTTGCAGGCAGCGTCGGCACTTTCGCCGCATCGGCGGCAGCACGCGCGGCCACCTTGTCGCCGAGCGTGCGCAGCACCTTGCTGCTGGGGCCAACGAAGCGAATGCCCGCCTCAACGCAGGCATCGGCGAAGTCCGGGTTTTCAGACAGGAATCCGTAGCCGGGATGGATTGCATCTACCCCCGCATCCACCGCGACGCGGATGATGTCGTGAATATCGAGATAGGCGGCGATGGGCTTCTTGCCCACACCCACCAGATAACTCTCGTCGGCCTTGAAACGGTGCAGCGCGAAGCGGTCTTCGTGGGCGTAGACCGCCACCGTGCGGATGCCCATCTCGGCAGCAGCGCGCATCACACGGATGCAGATTTCGCCACGATTGGCGACCAGCAGCTTCTTGATCGGGAGGGGCATCTAACTTTCCTCAACTTGGGAGCGGCTGGACGAAGTGCTGCCTTGCAGTACGGGGCACGGGACACCCTCATCCTGGGGACTTCACTGGTCGCTGTCGAGAGTGGACGCGGCAATCAACCCGGCACGGAGGCTGCTCTGCAATCCGGCACCAACGCTGGCAACTACCGTAGCAGCCCCTTGGACATGCGCTTGTCCTCCGCGCGTGCGGCGGCGAAATAGGCCGGCTTCAGATAGCGCACAAGGCCCTCCTGCTGGCGATCGAGCTGGTGCTGGGCGAGTGCTGTCAAGGTCTGCGCGGTGTCGTTCAAGGCGGTCTCCAGCGCGGGCAGCAGCTCGGCGCCGCCCCGCTCGTGGGCGCGCTGCCGCAGGCGAAGCAGATCGAGATAGCGTTCGGCACCGGTGTACAGCTCGACGTTGGCATCGCCGGGCGGCAGGTCCAGCGACTCCATCACGGTGGTCAATTGGTCGGGCCCGCCCAGCGCGTCCAGCGCCTTGGTGAGGCCGCCGGACCTGACCAGCGACTGGCGCTCGGCGATGGCTTTTTTTTGGCCCTCCATCGCGGCGAGGGCCTGGGTGTACGCCGCATTGGCGCGCACCGGATCGCCGAGCTTGTCGTGGGCGAGGGCAACGGCGAGCAGGCCCTCCTGCACGGCGAGGTCACGCGGGTCGCGCTCGCTCAGGTAGTTCCAGAAACTAAGGGCCCGGCGATAGCGCTCCTCGACCGTCTTCGCCGGCCGCTCGCGGGTGAAGCTGCTGGGGCCGGCCTGGCCCATGGTTTCCGGCTCGAGCGCACCGAGCTGGATCAGCGACTGACGCACCGGTGCCGGCAAGGGGTTGGAGGGATCCTCGTCCGCCTCCCCCACCCGCACGCGCAGCTGCTCTTCGCCGCCCGGTTCGAGCTGTGCCCAGCCCATGCCGAGCAGGGCGCGGTTGGCCGCCCTGCCCTCGCTCTTCACGCGGCCGAAAATGCCCATGGCGGTCGCACCCTGCTTGTCGGCGAGAAACTGCCAGCCCAGTGCCAGATTGGCCTGGTCGCGCAGCGCCAGCATCTCGCTATCGCGGCTCCGCAGTCGCCCGACGATGTCGAGCAGGCTCAGGCCCTGCGCCTTGTCGCCGGTGCGAACGAGCGCGATCGCGAGGTTGTAGCGGCGGTAGTTGGCGGTGCGCACCGCCTCGTCGGATTGATCCAGGTAGCGATAGGCATCGAGGTTCTCGCTGCCGTCCGGTTGCAGCGTGCGCAGGGCATCGGCGAAGCGCGCGCGGTCGAACCAGCCCTGCGCCCAGGCCAGCTGCCAGTCCTGCTGGCGGTCGGCGGGCAGGCGCTGGCGCAGCGGATGCAGCTGGCGGGATGCGGCGTCGCGGTTGCCGAGGCGGCGCTGCGCCTGGGCAATGCGCAGGCGCTCCAGCGCCACGGCTTCGGGCACCAGCCCTTCCTTGTCCAGGCGATCGCAGATCACGTTGGCCTCATCCGGCAGCTTGGCCTGCCGAAGCGAGGCGGCCAGCGCCAGCCAGTAAGTTTCAGGCAGCGCTGCCGAGCTTTTCTGTAATGCGAGCAGCTCCACCACCGCATCCTCGTGGCGGCCGAGACGGTCCAGCGTGCTGGCGTGGCGCAGGCGCGGGTCCGTAACACTGCCGGGGACGAAGCCCTCCTCTGGGCCGGCCAGCCAGCCGAACCAGCTGGTGCTCAGTGCAAACCAGCCGCCGGCAGTGTCTTCGGTACTGTGTTGATGCAGTTCCAGCTGCGGTGCCGCGAACAGCGAGCCCGCCGTGAGGCGAAGTTCGACAGCAGCGTTTGGCGAGCCGAGAGCCAGCTCGGCCTCGACTTCGTAGTTCTGTGTGGCCGCATCGGGCTGCTCCCGATCAGCCAACTCGACGGCGGCCCGCAAACGATGTGGCCCCGCTGGCAAGCTCGCCGCGTCGATGCGCAGCAGCGCTTCGCCCCCGGTCAGCACCTTCGCCTCTGCGGCGCTCAGCGCCTGTTCCACCGGCGTGCCGCCGTCCACCGTGATGCGGACCTTGCGCAGTTCGAGCTCGGCCGCCTCGCTGGCTAGGTAGATGCGCGCGCCGCTCTCGGCCGGCTGGCGCTCGGCTTCGGTCGACAACAGGCGGTACTTGAGTGCGGCGAATGCCGCCTGCCGACTCGACGGCGTGGCTGGCGCAGCCGCCTTGGATTGCGCCTGTGCCAGTTCTGCCGATGTCAGCGCGAGCAGCGCCAGCAGCCAGATTTTCATGTTCTTCTCCAGGCGGCCGTTCTCTCGGCCGCGGTCGTTGTCGTCAATTGTTCGGCCGCAGCCTCTTGCAACCAGCGCGTGCCACGGGCGATGAAGGCCGGACGCAGCAGCCAGACCAGCAGCGGCAGCACCACCAGCGCCAGCAGCATGTTGATGGCCATGATGACCATCAGCAGCAGCCCCATGTCAGCGACGAACTTGAGGTCAGACATCAGGTACCAGGGCGCGATGCCGAGGGTCATGATGCTGGCGGTGAAGAAGATCGCCTTGCCGGTGGTGCGCAGTGCGGCCGTGATCGTGGCAGCCCAGTCGCCGTTCTGCGCTGGAAACTCCTCGCAGATGCGCGACAGCAGATAGATGCCGTAGTCGATACCGACACCGACGCCGATGGCGGCGACGATCATCGAGTTGACGTCCAGGCCCACGCCCATCAGATGCATCGCGGCCAGCAGTGCCTCGTTGGCGAGGTTCACCGGCACCAGCAGCAGCAGGCCGGCAACGACCGAGCGATAGGCGAGCGCGCACATCGCAAACACCACCACGTTGACCAGCAGCAGCACCAGGTGCTGGTAGCGCTCGATCACGCGGTTGACCGCCTCCTGCAGGGCGATGATGCCGGTGCCCAGCCGCACGCGGAACTTCGGATGGTCGGCACCGACCGCCTCCACCGCGGCAGTCGCGGCGGCCAGTGCAGCATCGACGGTCTCCTGCCGGTTGTCCGGGTACCAGAGCGAGACGGTCGCGTTTTGCATGTCCTCGCTGACGACATGCGTGAAGTTCTTCGAGCTGGTGCCCATCATCGCGCCCACCGCAGCCGCACTCACCGCCGACTGGCGAGGATCGAGCGGCAGCCAGCGCGGGTCGCCGCCGCGGAACAGGCGGTTGGCCTCCTGCAGGTAATCGACGAAGCTCAGGGTCGCTCGCGGCGGCGCGCTGCCGCTCTCGATCAGCACCTGCAGCTGCCGCAGGGTCTGCACGGTTTCGAGGTCCTGCGCGATCCAGTCCGGGTCGCTCTGGTTCTTGGCCTCCAGCACGATCTCCAGCGTGTTGACGCCGGGAAAGTTGCCGTTGATCGCCCGCACCGCGGTGTTGAACTCGGACTCCGGCCACAGCAGGTTGCTGCCCTCCACCGGATTGCCGACCTTGATCTGTGCCGCCGTGTAGATGACGAAGGCAGCGCCGATGACGACCACCAGCGTCGTGGCGCGGGCGCGCGTGCCGGTGCTCAGGCGGGCGAAGAAATGCAGCACCGGCACCAGTCGCTGCTGCAAGCCCGATCCGGCACTGCCACCGCCCGCCTTGTGGCGGTGGTTGGCAGGCGCAGGCAGCGTGGCGAGCAGGAGCGAAATCAGCACCACGCCGGTCGGGATCAGCCACACCGCCCACATGCCGCAGAAAATCGCATGGCGCACCATCGCCGGAATGGGCGCAGCCGCGACCACGACGATGCCGAAGATGTCGGTGAGGATGCCGAGTACGCTCGGCACCATCATCACGTTCATGGTGCGCACCGCTGCCTCGTTGCGGTCGCCGACTTCGGCATGGATCTCGTAGTAGCGCTCGGTGAACTGCACGCTGTGGCTGAAGGAGCGCGCGATGAGCAGCAGCGGCACCACCATCAGCAGCGGCTCGATGGAGATGTTCATCCAGCCGACCAGGCCAAAGGCCCAGATGGCGGCGACGCCGCTGGTGATGATGGGGGTGAGCAGGCCCACCACATTGCGCATGTAGAGCGCGAGTGCCACAAGCAGCGCGGCGATGGTGACGCCGAAGATCAGCAGCATCTGCCGCTCGTACTGGTAGACCCAGCCGATCAGCACCGGCTGGCCGGTGAGATGGACATCGTGCTGTGCATCGCGCGCGGCCTCCACCAGCGTCTGCAGGTAGCGAAAGCTCACACCGTAGTCGACGTTCTTCTCGATCAGCGTCGCCATGATCAGGGTGGCGCTCTCGTCCCGCGAGATCAGGAAGGTGCGCACGCCGGCTGCCTTCTCGACACGGGCGCGGAACTCGTCCATGTCCGCCTCGCTCGCGGGCGGCGCCCCACCCATCAGCGGGCGCATGTCCACGCCCTCAGGGGTCGCCTCGGCGTAGCGTGCCTTCTCGGTGGCGATGGAAAGGATCTGCTCGTGATCGACCGCCGGCGTCAGGTCGATGTCGCGGGTCAGCTTCCAGACCTTGGCCAGCGTGTCCGGGTGGTAGATCGTGCAGCCCTCGTCGGCACAGGCCTCGTCGGGGCTGCCCTTGCGCTGCACCATCACCATCACGGTCAGCGGGCTGCCGAAGCGGGGATGGTCCTTGAACACCTGCACGAAGGGATCGTCCTGCGGCAGCAGATCGGAGAAGATGGTGGCGAGCTCGACACGCGGCAGGCCGGCGGCGAAGAACACCGTGATGGCACCAAACACCGCAAACGACAGCCCCCGGTGCCGCAGCACCCAGCGGGCAAAGCGCAGTCGCAGGGAATACACGGTCTAGGACTGCGGGCCGGCGGGCTTCACAGCCGGCTTCGCATAGATGATGTCGCGCGCGACGCGAAAGCCGAGGCCATCGCTGCGCCCGCCGTGGATATCGCCGTCGCGGGTGGAGACCCGCGTGGTGCGCACATGGTTGCCCCAGCCGCCGCCGCGGTTCACCCGCTTGGAGCAGCGCTCCTGCACCCAGGCGCGACCATTGTCAGGCGCGCCTTCATAGCTGCTGTGCCAGCAGTCCGCCACCCATTCCCAGACATTGCCCAACATGTCGTGCAGGCCCCAGGCATTGGCGGGATAGCTGCCCACCGGGGCCGGTCCGGCGTGGCCGTCGTCGCAGTCCGCAGCCCAGGTCCAGGATGGATTGGCCTCGCCACCGCGCAGGTCGAGCGTGTTGGCGTTGAGGCAGCCGGCGATCTCGTGGTTGCCCCAGCTGTACTGGGTGTCGGTGCCGGCACGCGCGGCGTACTCCCATTCGGCCTCGCTGGGCAACCGGTAGGGCCGGCCGGTGCGGCGGCTGAGCCAGGCGAGGTAGCGCTGCGCATCGTCCCAGGACACCAGCGACACCGGCTGTCTCAGGTCGGCGTCCGAAACTCTCGACTCAGGGCAGGCACCTGCCGCCACGCAGGCACGCCACTCACCCACGGTCACCTCGTAGCGACCGATCAGGAAGGCCTCGATGCGGACCGGGTGTACCGGCTTCTCGTAGGGCGGCCCGTTGCCGAGCACGTCGCCCATCTCGAAGCGACCGGCCGCAATCGAAACCAGTTCGGGTGTGTCGGCGCAGTCCCGCCGTCGCTCGCCGCCGAGAAGCTTCGCTGGTGGCGGCGCGACGCAGGCCGTCGCTGCGCGCTGGGGCGCAGCCGGTGCAGCGGCGCTGTCCACCACGGCGGCAGCACCGCCCATCCGCGCGGCGAGCAGGACGGCAGCCGCGAGGCGCAGGGTCATCGAGACCATGCCCGAAACCGCGACTGTCACTAGCGGCCGGCCCCAGCCCCGCGCAGATATTCGAGATAGGCCGTCGGCCACATGAATTCGGTCCAGCCCACGCCCGGCACGCCGTCGACGGTGCAGCGCATCGGCCCCTCGTTGAGGGTGCAGGCGGACTCCGGCTGAAACGGCAAAATGGCGAAGTACTCGCCCTCGATACGCAGCTGCCGGCCGCAACTGTCGGTGACGGTGACCACGATCCGGGTCTGCCGGTACTGGTCATCATTCTCGAAACCGACATCCACCGCGACCACCTGCGAAAGCTGTCCCTGGCGCGAGACATAGCCCCGGAGTGGCGTACGGCCACGCACCTGCATCTGCCAAAAATGCACGCAGACATCGCCAGCCTGCGCGTGCAGCCACTTCCAGTGCTGCGGCGCGTTCCAGTCGCGCGTGCCCCAGGAGTGGTCGCGCGCGCAGGTGGTGTCGATCACATGCTCCTTGCCGTCGATGCGCAACTTGCCCTTGAGCCGCCCCGACTGCTCGGTGCGATCGGTTGCGGCCCAGTCCGGGCAGCCATCGGGATGGAAGCTGTAGGCATAGGCGGGGTGCAGCGCCGTGAACTCGGCATCCAGACCGAAGCGCTCGCCATCGACGATCACCCTCGCCCGTTCGAGCTTGAGGTCGTGCTTGAGCGTCAGCTTGCCGACCGTCCAGTTGTCGAAGTTCATCTCGCGCGGCACCGCGATGCCATCCACCTTTTCGACCAGCGGTGCGGACATGCCAGGGCCGAACACCGCATAGGCCGAGCCGGCGATGCTGTCCTTGCTGACCCAGGTGTAAACGAAGGCGCCGATGCCGAGATCCGGCAGCGAGATCACATAGGGGACGGATTCGCGTTCGAGCGGCAGGTCGCGCAACTGGTGGCGACCGTCGTGGATGGGGTCGAGTGTTGGCAGGGGGTCACTCAAACTGCGCAGGTTCATCTGGTCTCCTCCGGGAGTGCGTTGGCGCCGGCGACTATGGGGTCTTGTCACCGGTCTTTAGTAATATGGCACCATATCATTATCCGATATCGCCAAGGAATCACTTGATGGGCTACGAATCTGTTTTCCGCCCCAGCCTTTTTGCCGGGAAGGTCGTACTCATCACCGGCGGCGGCAGCGGCATCGGCCGTTGCACTGCGCACGAACTGGCCTCGCTTGGTGCGACGGTCGCCATCGCCGGCCGCGATCTCGACAAGCTCGATGCCGTGCGCGCGGAGATCGAGGCCGAAGGCTTCAAGGGCAAGGTCAGCACCCACGCCTGCGACATCCGCAAAGAAGACCAGGTGATCGCCCTGATCGATGCGGTGCTGGCCCGGCATGGCCGTCTCGATGGCCTGGTCAACAACGCCGGCGGCCAGTACCGCCAGCCCCTGAAAGACATCAGCAGCAAGGGCTTCGAGGCGGTGGTGCGGCTCAATCTGTTCGGTGGCTTCATGGTGATGCGCGAGGCCTACAACCGCTGGATGGAAAAAAACGGCGGTGCGGTGGTCAATATCATTGCCGATATCTGGAACGGCTGGCCCAACTACGCGCACTCCGGTGCGGCGCGCGGCGGCATGTGGACGCTCTCGGAAAGCGCCGCCTCGGAGTGGGCACCGGCCGGCGTGCGGGTGAACTGCGTGGCACCTGGCGGCATCGTCAGCTCCGGCTTCGACACCTACGAACCGGAAGCGCAGCAGGAGATTCTCAAGTTCCCCAAGACCATCCCCATGCAGCGCTACGGCAACGTGGCGGAGATTTCCTCGGCGATCGTCTATCTGCTGTCGCCGGCGGCCTCCTTCATCACCGGCAGCTGTATCCGCGTGGACGGCGGTGCGCCCAACGCGCGCCTGTGCTGGAACCCGCCGACCGAGCACGACAAGTCAGTACCCTTCGGCGGCTTCCATCTCGATTCGATGCCGAAGCTCTTGACCGAAGGACCCAAGAAGAAGGTGCGCACCACCTCGTGATTTGAAATGGCGTATCGACACCCGATACGCCCCAACCCAGATGTGACGCAGGAGGAGAAGACGATGGCTGACAGCAAAGGTGTTTCAGACCTGACCCGTGACAAGTTCTACATCGGAGGGCAGTGGGTGAAACCTGCCTCCGACAAGCGCTTCACGCTGATCAATCCGAGTAACGAGGACGTGCTGGGCACCGTGCCCGAGGCGATCGAGGCAGACATCGACCGCGCCGTCGCCGCCGCCCGCCAGGCCTTCGATGATCCCAATGGCTGGGCGACGTGGTCGCCTGCCAAGCGTGCCGAGGCGATGACGCGATTTTCCGATGCGCTGAAGAAGCGCATGGGTGATCTGGCGCAGGCGGTGAGCCTGCAGAACGGCATGCCGATCGGTTTGAGCACGCAGTTCGAGGCGGGCTTCCCGATCGGCCTGCTGGATTTCTACACCCAGCTCGCCGCGAACCTGCCAGGCGAGGAAGTGCGCCCCTCCCAGATGGGCAAGGAAACCCTGGTCAGCCGTGCGCCCATCGGCGTGGTCGCCGCCATCGTGCCCTGGAACTTCCCGGTGGTGCTGGCGATGATGAAGATCGCGCCTGCCATGGCCGCCGGCTGCACGATGGTCATCAAGCCCTCGCCCGGCACGGTGCTCGACAGCTACGTGCTGGCAGACGCTGCGGCCGAGGCGCAGTTGCCGCCCGGCGTGCTCAACTGGGTTGCCGCCGACCGCGCGGCGGGCGCCTACCTCGTCTCGCATCCCGGCGTCGACAAGGTGGCCTTCACCGGCTCCACCACGGCGGGTCGCGCCATCGGCCGGGTCTGCGGCGAGCTGCTGCGGCCGGTGACGCTCGAACTCGGCGGCAAGTCGGCCGCCATCGTGCTCGAAGATGTCGATCTCAACGTGCTCGCACAGGGCCTGCCGATGGCCTCGCTGCTCAACGGCGGCCAGGCCTGCTTCAGCAGCACCCGCATCCTGGTGCCCAACAGCCGTTACGACCAGGTCGTCGAGGCGATTGCCGCCGTGGCGAAGGGGCTGGTGGTCGGCGATGCGATGGCAGAGACGACGCACATCGGGCCGATGGCCTCCTCGCTGCATCGCGACCGTGTGGAGGGCTACATCGCCAAGGGCCGCAGCGAAGGCAAGCTGATCGCCGGTGGCGGCCGGCCCAAGGATTCGCCGCGCGGCTGGTTCGTGGAGCCGACGGTGTTCATCGACGTCGACAACAGCGCCACCATCGCCCGCGAGGAAATCTTCGGGCCGGTGCTGACGGTGATCCGCTACGGCGACGAGGCCGAGGCCATCCGCATCGCCAACGACTCGCCCTATGGCCTCGGCGGCTCGGTGTGGAGCACCGATCCCGACCGGGCCAAGCGCGTGGCACATCGCGTGCGCACCGGCACCATCGGCATCAATGGCTACGTGCCGGCCATCGGCTCTCCGTTTGGCGGTGTGAAAGCCAGTGGCCTCGGCCGCGAACTGGGGCCTGAGACCATCGGCTCGTACCAGCAACTGAAGTCGACCTATGTGATGGGCTAGTTCCCGCGACCGGGCGGGAGAAGCCGGCCACGGCTTCTCCCGCCCGCAACGAACAGAGAGGAGAGATCAGCATGCAACAGACCCCCGCAGCGACGGACTACGGCAGCTGGAAACTGATGGCCTGGACCGGCCCGGCGTTCTTCATCGGCTTCTTCGTGTTCTGGGGCATCGTCGCCGGCAACCTGCCGCCGATGGCCGCCAGCACGCCCGCAGAAGCGATGTGGCAGCACTACAAGGACCTGCAGTTCCCCATCACGCTGGGCATGTCGGTGTGCATGGTGCTCGGCTCCTGCTACATGACCTTTGGTGCTGCGGTATCGCGCGTGATGCGCCGCATCGAGGGCGTCGACGGCATGCTGGCGAACATCGAGATGATGGGTGCCACCATCACCTACTGCCCCATCGTCATCGCCTGCGGCATCTGGCTGACCTGCGCGATCCAGATCGACAGCCTGACGCCGCCGATGGTGCAGTTCGGCTACCGGCTGGCCTGGATGATCATCGACCTCGCCTACATGGTGACGAGCTGGCAGATCATCGCGGCCTCGCTGGTCTTCCTGCGTGACCGACGCGAACACAAGCTGGTGCCGGCCTGGGTGAGCTGGTGGGGCTTCGTGACCGTCGCCACCTTCTTCCCGGTCAGCCTGGTGCCCTTCTTCACCAGCGGCCCCTGGGCTTTCCACGGCAGCTTCAATTTCTGGATCGCCTTCTTCACCTGGTACATCTGGATCGTCTCGATGTCGTTCTTCATCATCCGCGCTGTGAGCCGCATCGAGGTCGAGGACGGTGCCGCCGACAGCGCGCCGGTCGAGGCCCTGCGACCCGCACCATCCTTCGTCCGCGCGTCCTGAAGCCTCAAGCGCCAGCGCGCGTGGGCGCGGTCGCAGCAGAGCGGCGTCTCCCCGGCGCCGAGGGACTCTGGGTGTTCATCGGTGTGGACATGGTGATCTTCGCCATCCTGTTCTTCACCTTCCTCGACGAGCGCCACGACGCGGTGGCGCTGTTCGAGGCCGGACGCCGCACACTCGATCCCAACTTTGGCGGCGTCAATACACTGATCCTCCTGAGCAGCTCCTGGTGCGTGGCAATGGCCACCGTCCGCGCCGAGCAAGACCGGCTGGAGGCGATCCCGCCCTGGCTGGCCGGCGCTTTTTTCTGCGGGCTGGCGTTCACGCTCTCCAAGGTTCTGGAGTACGCCGGCAAGCTCGACGCGGGCTTCACGCCGGCCACCAACGCCTTCTACATGCACTACTTCGTGCTGACCGCCCTGCACCTCTTGCACGTCATCGGCGGCACCGTGCTGCTGGCCGTGCTGTGGAAGATGGCGCGCACCGGCGCCTTTCACAGTCGCCGGCTGGTGGTGCTCGAATCCGGCGCGATCTACTGGCACATGGTGGACCTGCTCTGGATTCTGCTGTTCCCGCTGCTGTATCTGCTGCGCGCGCCGGCATGAGCAGCAGTGCCTGGCGGCCCCTGCTGCGCGAACCCTCGACCTGGGTCTGGGCCGTACTCATGGCGGCGACGATCGTCTCGACCTGGGGCTTTTCGCAGCACGGCGTTCCGGCAAGGCTGGGGACGGTCGGGGTTTTCCTGCTCGCCGCCTTCAAGGTCAGGCTGGTGTTGCTGCACTTCATGGCGCTGCGGCACGCGCCGCTGCTGCCGCGCCTTGCGTTCGAGGCCTGGCTGCTGGTGGTGACAGCGGTCATTCTCGTTGCCTATCTGCAGCCCATTCAATGCGGTGCGGAACAGGCCGATCCCGCACTTTCGGTTTGGTCCGTCGAGGGCGCGGCAGCGCATGCTGGACCAGTGCAAAAACAACAATTCGGATCAGCGGGAGATGTATGCAGATTAATTGTATGGTAGCGTAACAATTATCCGGTTTCGCAAAGACCACACTCTCGTCATCGAGGCAGTGGCCGGGCAGAAACCGGGTCCCGGTAGCAAACATGGATCAAGGCGCGGGCCGTCGAGGAAGGCCGGACCCGCTTAAACGGACTGACGCGGGGGAGACGATGAAAAATCTTAAGAAAACTGCAGGGCTGTCCCTGCTTTTGCTGGCTGGCCCGATTGGCCAGGCGATGGCGCAGACAGAAGCGGTTTTTGACGACCGCTTCTACGTGGTCCCGATGGTGTCCTCGGCGCTGACACCCAGCGACCGGCCACAGAAGAACGGCTATGGCGGCGGACTGGTGATCGGCAAGACGCTGTTCCCGCGCGTCGGCATCGAGATACTCGGTGACTATCTTCGTTACACCGGCTTGCCGGTGGGCGACACCTTCCCGGCGCCGCGCGCACCCAGCACGGAAGTCTATGGCGGCGGCGTTGGCCTCAACCTTTACTGGTCCCCCTTGAACCAGGGGCTGTTCCTGCACGGCAACGCCGAGTTCGGCAAGCAGAAGAGCATGGTCTACAACGGCGGCCTCGGTGTGGATTTCCGCGTCACTGAAACCGGCATCCTGCTGCGCGTCCAGGCGCTCTATCACAAGGAGGAGGGAGAGGACGGCCTGCCGCTGATCAAGCTCGGTGTCCGCATCCCCATCGGTGCGCAGCCCCAGGCTGCGGTGCCCGTGGAAGCGGCACCGGAACCCGAACAGACGCCCGAAGTCCCGGCAGAAGAACCGCCGCCGGCTCCCGAGCCGCCGCCGCCGGAACCGCCGCCGCCGCCGCCGCCCTGCGCAACCGGCAGCCTCGAAGGCTGCAAAGGTGGTGAGACCGTCGTGCTCAAGGGCGTCAACTTCGATTTCGACAAGGCCACCCTGACGCCCAATGCCAAGGTTCTGCTCGATGGTGTCGCCGACTCGCTGATCGCCCACCCGGAGATCAAGGTCGAGATCGGCGGCCATACCGATGGCCGCGGCGCTGATACCTACAACCAGAAGCTGTCGCAGCGGCGTTCGGAGTCGGTGCAGGCCTACCTGGCGGACCGCGGCATCGCCGCCGACCGCATGAGCAACAAGGGCTATGGCGAGTCGATGCCGGTGGCGGACAACAACACCGACGAGGGCCGCGAGACCAACCGTCGTGTCGAACTGAAGGTGACAGAGTCCGGTGCGACTCCTGTGGCGACCTCCGAGCCGGCACCCAGCGAAACGCCGTCTGCCGAAGCGCCTGCGGCTGAGCCGGCACCAGCCGAGTCGACACCCGCCGAAGAGCCGGCGGCAGACGCCCCGGCAGCAGAAGCCCCGGCAGATGCGCCCGCTGAAACACCTGCTGATGCACCTGCAGACGCACCGCCGCAATAAGCTGAAACGCGCTTGATCCCACCCGCCGGTGCTCACCACCCGGCGGGTTTTTTTAGCCCGCCGCCGGCCGGTTGCGATAGATACCGGAGGAGCGCGCGACAGGCTCGCCGTCGGCGGTGATCAGGGCCTGGGTGAAGATCAGGTTGCGTGTTTCCCGCAGCCGGGTGACGGCCATCTCCACCCAGCTGCCCAGCGGTGCCACCGCGAGATAGTCCATGTCGAGATGGATGGTTGGCGTGTGTCCCGCCTGGGTACCCAGGCCCGGCGCCACCACGGCGATCTGCATGTCGGCAAAGGTCGCCATCGCACCGCCATGGCAGACCTGCACCGGGTTCAGGTGCTGCGGCGCGACGCGAAACCCCAGGCGGGACTCCGTGTGGTGGCGGTAGACCGGCCCGAACAGGGAGGAGAAGCCAGAGCCGAGTGCGACTGACTCAAAGCCTTCGGGAATGGCGTCGTTCACGGCGTGTTCGGTGTCGATGAGGGCTCCCCTGCAAGAAGTGGTGCCGCGATCAGGATCAATGGGGCCGGCATGGCTGGATGGCGACCTGCTATTCCAGCAAGGCCTCGCGCAGGGCACAGCGGCTGGCGGCATCGAGTCCCACGCACTCCTGCAGATAGCGCGCGGTCCCGCCCCAGGAGGCATCGAGGCTGTCGAAGGCGGCGGCGAGATAGTCGAGCCGCGCGGCGGTGATCGCCTGCAGGCCCTCGGTGCTCAGGTGGACGCCGAACATCTCCTGCAGGATCGCCGCGATCTTGGTGTCCTGACGCCCGGCGTCGTAATGCCGGTTGGTTTCCAGGTAGTCGGCCTCGATGTCGGCTCTCGTCACGCCGAGTGCGGTCAGCAGCAGGGCAACGACGAAGCCGGTGCGGTCCTTGCCGGCAGTGCAATGGATGACCGTCGTGGGCGGCAGGCTGCCCTCGACCAGCGTGCGGATCAGCGCCTGCAATACCGGCGCACAGCTCTGCGGCAGCTGGCGGTACACCGCGCGCATCAACTGGGCGGCGCCATGGGCATCCGGCCGTTCGATCAGCGCCTGGGCGGCGGCACGGTCGAGGGCGCGGATGTCGGTTGCCACCTCGATGGCGAGCGTGCGTGGCACGGCATGCTCCGGCCAGCGACTGGGGTGCTTGCGCCGCTCGCCGGTGCTACGCAGGTCGAGGCAGAAGCCGATGCCGAGCCGGCCCAATGCCGCGAGATCATCGGGCTCCAGTTCGTCCAGCGCGCCGGAGCGATACAGGCAGCCCGCGCGCAGGCGGCGACCATCGACCGTCGGCAGCCCGCCGAGATCGCGGAAGTTCGGCGCAGCCGCCAGCAGGCGTTTCAAGCGATGCGGGCCTTGATCCATGCACAGAGATCGGCGATGACGCGGGTGCGGTCCGCCAGCGGCTCGTTGAAGATTTCGTGGGCATGCCCTTCGTAAACCTTGAGGGTCTTGTCCTTCGAGCCGGCGCGCGCCGCAATCATGCGGCTGCCGCTGACACCGGCCAGCTTGTCGCCGCCGCCGTGCTGCACCAGCAGCGGCAGCGTGATGGTCGAAACCGCGGCCGGCACCCATTCGGCGAAGGCGATGATCTCGCCGATCGTGCGCGCTGGCAGCTTGCCGTGAAAGTTGAGCGGGTCGCTGGCGTAGCCTGCAACCATCTCCGCATCGCGGCTGACCAGAGTGGGATCGACCGGCAGCATCCCGGCCTTGGGTGCGAACAGCGACAGCAGCTTACTGATCTGGCGCAGCAGCCAGGGCGCGCCATCGAGCGCCACCGCCGGGCCGGAAAGTGCCAGGCCTGCCAGGCGCTCGCCGTGCTTCATGGTGTAGCTCAGCGCCAATGCCCCGCCCATGCTGTGACCGAGCAGGAACACGGGCTTGCGCGCGTGCTTCTCGACGATGCGATCCACCATCGTGTTCATGTCGCTGACCGCATGGGCAAAGCGGTCGATGAGGCAGCGCGGGCCTTCCGACTGGCCGTGACCGCGATGGTCAATGGCATAGACCGCGCAACCCGTACCGACCAAGGCCTCCGCGACATGGCCGTAGCGCCCGCCGTGCTCGCCGACGCCATGCGCGATCAGCACCACGGCCTGCACTTTCTCCGGCAGCCAGCTCTGCCAATGGATGCGCAGGCCACCCTGGCCGGAAAAGCTGCCCTTGTCCGTCTTCATTTCACCTTCCTCTTGCTTTTGGTTTCTGCTGCGCGCTCTTCGCCAGCCGGCCGGCCCAGCGCCAGCACCTCGTCGAGCCCGGCGCGGAAACATTCGATCAGCAGCTCCGGCTCGATGACGGCGGCGCGGTCGCTGTTGATGCCGATGCAGCAGCGGCCGTTGTGCGAAATCATCGCGATCATCATGCCGCAGCCCGGCACCGGCGCGAACGGCCAGAAGTGCGTGACCTCGGCGCCGGCCATGTAGACCGGATGCGTGAGGCCGGGGATGTTGCTGATCTGCGCATCCTGGGCGGTGGTGAAATCGGCAGTCATCGCGGTGATGGCGGCGAGCGGCAGGCGGGTCACAGCCGGCATCAGCCGGATCATGATGTCCAGCGCCGGCTCCTGCCGGGTTTCGCGCACGAAGCGCTGGATGTCGCGGATGCGTGCGATGGGATCGCGCTCGCTGATGGGGGCCGCATATTGCGAGCCGGCAAACTTATTGCCGCCCATCGGATCGTCGCTGCTGCGCAGGCTGATCGGGAAGCCGATGGGCATGCGCCGCACCGGCACGCCCATGGTCTCGTGGTAGCGGCCGAAGCCGCCGATCAGGCCGGCGAGAAAGGCGTCGTTGACGCTCGCCTCCGCCGCCTTCGCCGCCGCCTTCAGGTCCACCAGCGGGATCTCGATGGCATCAAAACGCCAGGACAGGCTGCGCCGCTTGAAGAGGCCAGAGCCCTTCACCGGCTTGGTGCCGAGCACACGCCGCGCGGAGGATAGGTACCGCTGAGCCTCCTTGAGCGCCGCCGGCCGTGTCGCCCAGTCGCGCAGGCCGCTGGCAAGACTGCTGACGGTGCCGGCGGCCTCGCCAGGCAGGCCCAGCAGACCCGCGCGCAACTGCTGGCGTGCGAGCTGCGCTGGCGTGGTGTCGCGCGCCGTGCCGGCCGCGCGGCGCGGCGTCGGGCGGCCACCGCCTTCGGGCGTGCGTTGCAGCACGCGCGACATGAGCTGGATGATGCCGAGCCCGTCCGAGGTGGCGTGGTGCAGCTTCAGCACATAGCCAGCGCGACCGCCGCTCAGACCTTCCACCAGCGTCGCCTCCCAGGGCGAGCGGGCGCGGTCGAAGGGCGTCATCGCCAGGGTCTGGGCGAGGTCGAACAGCTGCCGGTCGCTGCCCGGTGCCGGCAGGCTGATGCGGCGCAGGTGGTAGTCGAGGTCGAAGCCAGGGTCCTCGACCCAGGTGGGATGACCGACGCCGAAGGCCGGCGAGACCACGCGCTGGCGAAAGCGCGGCACCGCGTCGACGAGCCAGCGATGGCCCGCGTACAGCCGCGGCCAGTCGGGCGCGCGGTCGAGGATCAACACCGAGGTGGTGGTCGAACGCAGCCGCGGATCGACCTCCGCCCGCCACATCACCGCCTCGAAGGCGCTCATCTCGGCGTTGCCGCCCCAGGCGCGCAGATCATGCAGCACCGCCTCGTCAATCGTCTCTACCTTACCCATGCCCATACTCCTGTCTGTTCAACCCGATTCCTGTTCCGCACCGGCCGCCAGCCGCCGCAAGCCCCTGAAGGCCTGCACCGCGCCGTACTCGCCCTTGACCACCGCCGCCACCTCGGCGGCAATCGGCATCGCCACGCCGTGCCGGCCGGCGAGGTCCATCACCACGCTGCTGGTCTTGATGCCTTCCACCACCATGTTCATCGAGGCGACGATCTCTGCGGTGGTGCGCCCCAGCGCGTACTGCTCGCCGGCCTGGCGGTTGCGCGAGGCCGGGCTCATGCAGGTGGTGAGCAGGTCGCCGAGACCGGTGAGCCCGGAGAACGTTTCGGCACGGCCACCGAGGGCCACGCCGAGGCGCGTCATCTCGGCGAGGCCGCGGGTGATGACCATCGCCCGCGTGTTCTCGCCCACGCTCAGGCCCTGCGCCATGCCGGCAGAGATGGCGATGACATTCTTGAGCGGCCCGCCCAGCTCGCAGCCGATGACATCGGTGTTGGTGTAGACGCGGAACACGCTGTTGCCGAACAGCGGGCTCAGGCCCCTGGCGATGCCGGCATCCGGCATTGCCACCACGGCCGCCGCCGCCATGCCCTTGAGCACCTCCGGCGCGATGTTGGGCCCCGCCAGCAGGCCGGCCGGATGACCGGGCAGCTCCTGCCCAATCACCTCGGTCATGCGCAGCTGGCTGCCCTGCTCCAGCCCCTTGGCGAGGCTCAGCACCGGCACCCAAGGTCGCAAATGTGGCGAGACGAGCTGGAGCGTCTCTCGAAAGCTGTGCGAGGGCACGCCGACCACCAGCACATCGCAGTCGCGCACCGCCTCCTCGACATCGGCTGTCGCGCGCAGCTTCGGGTGCAGGGTGAGTTCGCGCAGATAGCGGCTGTTGCGGTGCTCGCGGTTGATCTCTTCGGCCACCTCGGCACGGCGCGACCACAGCAGGGTGGCGGCGTTGCGCGCCGCCAGCGAGGCGACGGTGCTGCCCCAGGAGCCGGCACCCAGCACGGCGACTCGCACGGGCCGGCTCATGCGGTCTTCCTCGTCCGGGGTCCGGGAGCCGCTGGCTCGCCCGGCCAGTTCTCCAGGGTCTCTACGAAGAGCTGCCGCACTTCGGCGATGCGTGCCTCCATCTCGTGCTTCTGCCAGTGGCTCACCGCGATCGCGGGCAACACCGCAACCTCGACGCGGCCGGCGCGCATGGTCTGGTCGTTGCGGCCCATGATCTCGCCGGCATTGCGGATCACCACCGGCACTACCGGCACCCCGGCCTGCATGGCCAGATGGAAGGCACCCTTCTTGAAATGGCCGACGCGCGGCGTCCAGGAGCGCGTGCCCTCCGGTGCCATCACGATCGACAAGCCGCGCTGCAAAAGCTGCACCGCCGGCCGCAGCGCATCCACGGCGCGACCGCTGTGCGCGCGGTCGAGAAAGGCCACATCCGCCATGCGCATGTAGGTGCCGAAGCCCGGCACCTTCGCCGCCTCCTGCTTGGCCACGCCGGTGAAGCCGCGCCGCACCAGATACATCATCAGGAACATGTCGAACTTGCTCTGGTGGTTGATGAGGAACACGCAGGGGCGATGGGCCCACAGGTGCTCCTCGCCAATCACCTGCACATCGACGCCGAGCACTGCCAGCGCGCTCTCGCTGGCCATAGAAGTGATGAAGTCGACCGCCCGCCGCCGCTCGCCGGTGAGGCGCGCGTAGCCCAGGCCCGCCAGAAAGGTGGCCGCCATCGCCGTATAGGCACCGGCCGTGCGCGCCATCGCGGTGAACGGGCCACGACGGCGCGGCGCAAACGACAGGCAGGGCCAGCCACCCGCCGCGGCCGCGGCCAGCAGGGGCGGCTTGGCCTGCACGGCCGTCGGCCGGCCGACCGCACGCAAAAACGGAATGTCCTCGTTGCCATTGGCGTAGCCGAAGCTCTGTGCCAGATCGACCTCGTGTTGTGCGGCGAAGCTGCGCACCGCTGCCGCCTTGCCCTCGCCCCAGGGCGGCAGGCCGTCGATGCCGCCGGTGAGCCGGCCCTTGCGCAGTCGCGGCTGCGTACACAGCAGGTGCTCGATGCCGTATTCGGCGGCCAGCGGCTCGATCTGGTAGCGCGTGGCGGAGGAGGCAATGGCGACGGTATGCCCCCTGCGCTGGTGCGCGCGCACCAGCTTCCAGGCTTCAGGGAACAGGGTGGGCGCGATGCGTGACACGAACAGCCGCTGCCACAGCGCGCGCTGCTCGTCCTCGGTCTGGCCGGCCCAGTCGAGCACGCCCTTGGCGATCACCTCGCCGAACTCCGCGTCGCTCAGATCGCCCTTGCGCACCATGCCGACGAGATCGACCAGCTCCTTTCGCGTCATCAGGCCGCGCTGCATGCGGTCGATGAAATAGGCTCCGGCCGAATAGCCGTCGATCAGGGTGCCGTCGAAATCGAAGAAGGCCGCGATCCCTGGGCCGCGCGGACTGGCGGCGATGCGCGCCAGCGCCTCTTGCAAAGCATCATTGGCGGCACTCATGCCTTCACCTCTTCGGGGCCATTGCGGCGGGTCTGGTCCAGCTCGTCGATGGCATCGACGGCGCGCACGGCTTGCGCCAGCTCGGCCTTGAACTCCTGTCGACGGAGGGCCAGCGTCGCATCGCCCGGCCCCAGCAGCTGCCGGTTGGCCGCCAGCGACAGGGCATTGGCGAAGATCTCGCGCGACACGCATTCGGGGTTGCGCAGCTTCTGCTGCAGCACGTACTGGCGCCCGACGGCGACACAGCGCTCGGTGAAGGCCTTGCGGTCGAGCTTGCTGTCGAAAGGCTCGTCGGCGAGGCAGTCGGCGACCACGAAGTAGGCTTCGAGGAAGGATCGCAGCACACGGTGCGCGACCAGCAACGGGGCGTCGAGCAGCAGGCGGCGGCGACCCTCGGCACTGGCGGCACGCTGGCGAAACTGGCCATCGAGCAGGCGTGATTCCTGCTTGATCTCCTCGCTGTAAGTGGCCTTGTCGCTGAAGAAGAACTCGAACTTGAGCAGGTCGCGCAGCGCGAAGGCCGCCGACCAGGCCTGCTCGATGGCCTCGGCACCGTCATCGCCCGTGGCGCTGAGCAGGGCCATTTCGAGAATGGCGCGGTTGACGAACCAGTGGATGGCGCTGTTGCGGTAGAAGGCGGCCACGGTGTGCTGCCCCGGCTCGATCTTGCAAACCGTCTCGCGGCCGCTGGCATGGCGGCTCAGCACCCCGCCCTGTTCGAGCTTCTGCAGCGTCTCGTCTATGCCCGCGGTCGTGCGCAGCGCATCGAGATCGGGGTGTGGCAGGGCACGGGCCTCGGCGTAGTCCAATAGCGGACCGACGGTCTCGGCCACTTCGGCGAGGGTGAGCGCACGGTCGCGCACGCCGAGCAGGGCGAGTGTGACCAGCGCCTGCGCGGTGACCGGCGTGACCCGGTTGATGCGCTGGAACACCTCGAAGGCGATCTTGGCGACCGTCAGGTTGCCGGTGCCCTCGCCGTCGGCGCGCGCGCGGTCCAGTGCCTCGCGCAGCGACAGCGGCTCGCCGAAGCGCACGTAGGCGTTGCCGATCCAGCGCTGCTGCATGTGGGCGTAGCCGGCGAGCCAGGCCAGCCCCTCCTTGGCCTTGGCCTTGCCGGCCTCCTCGGCGGCCATCTTCGAGACCTCGTGCATCTGGTCGTAGGTGGTCGACACCGGCACCAGCAGCATGTCGTCGGCACCGCCGCTCTCCACCGCCGCGGCCAGGTAGCTGAGCAGGCCGTACTTCGGTGGCCGCAGCTTGCCGGTGCGCGAGCGGCCGCCCTCCATGTACCACTCCAGGTTGAACTTCTGTGCGGCGAGCCAGGCCAGGTATTCGCGCACCACCAGCTTGTAGACCTCGTCGTCCTGGAAGCTGCGGCGGATCAGCACGCCACCGGCACGGCGGATGATGGTGCCCAGCGGCCAGAAGCCGAGGTTGTTGCCGCCGAGGATGTAGTTGCGCTTCATGCCGTGCTCGCGCAGCAGCCGCGAGAGGATGAAGGCGTCGGCGTAGGAGCGGTGCGTCGGCAGATAGACCAGGGCGTGCTGCGCGTTGAGCGCCTTGAGCTTCGCGAGCGCGGCCTCGTCCACGTCCACCGTCCAGGCGCGCGTGTGCATGGGGCCCAGGCCGAAGTCGAAGGCCAGCGCGAAGGCGGGGCTCTGCACGGTCACGATCTCTTCGAGCATGCCCAGGGCTTCGTCTGCGAGCTGCGTCGCGGGGCGTTCGAGCTGGCGCGCCAGCTGTTCGAGCTGGCTCACGAAGCGCGCGCTGCGCGCCACCCGGCGCGCGACCTGCCGCCGCCGCAGCAGCGAGGCGGCGAGTACGGGGTTGAGTTCGAGCGGGTTGATCACGAGGCGGCTGGTGCTTCGCGGCACCCCTCGATGATGGTGGCGGCTACCGCATCGGGATCGTCATACATCGGCACATGGCCGACGCCGGCGAGCGTGGTGCTGCGCGCCCCAGCAATGCGTTCGAGATAGGGGCGGCCGTAGCGCTGGAAGGGAATCACCTGGTCGGCTCCGCCCCAGGCGATGATCACCGGCATGACCGGGGTGAACGGCTTGATCGGCCCGTCCCGCCCCATGGTGTCGAGCAGCTGCGGCAGCACGACGGTCTTGCGCATCGCCTGCAGCGAAGCGCGAAAGTCCGGCGCCGTCATGCGCTCGGCATGCTCCATGGTCTTGCGGCCGAGCGCACGCCGGCAGGCAGCAATGCCGATGAAGAACCAGGTCAGCACCAGCAGGATCGGCAGCAGCGCGTGGACGATGCGGAACTCGCGCGCGATGGCCTGGTAATCGGCGGGCGTGGACCAGCCGCCCGCCGGAGAGAGTGCGACCACCGAGCGGGCGAAGCCGCGCCGCGCCAGTTCCATCGAGAGCCAGCCGCCGAGCGAATTGCCCGCCACGTGCGCGGTCGTGATGCCGCGTGCCTGCAGCATGGCGATCAGCTGCTCGGCAAGACCGGCGACCGTGGCCGGCCCCTGCCCTGCATAGGCCGGGCCGCCATGATGACCGGGCAAGGTCGGCGCGATGATGCGAAAGCGTGCTTCCAGCCGCGCGATCACCGGTGCCCAGATCGACCAGGTGCCACCGATGCCATGCAGCAGCAGCAGCACTGGCTTGTCGCCGCCACTGTCGTATAGCGCGGCATTCGACACCGGTGTCGCAGAAGATGCCGCTGTCGTGTCGAACATGGTCGCGTCCCTGGCTCTGGCTCCGCTTGCGCGGCGAGCCGCGTCCTCCGGCTATTGCCGCGGTGGATTTCTGAAGTCCTTGTCTGCGGTGCCGGCCATGTTAGTATGGCTCCATACCAGTTAGCTTGTAAATCAGGTCGAGACCACCACGGTGGGCAAGGCCATCAACGGGAGAACAGCGTGCGTGGATTGAAAGACAAGGTGGCCCTGGTCACCGGCGCCGGCAGCGGCATCGGGCTGTGCATCGCCAAGCGCTTGGCGGAGGAAGGCATGATCGTCGGCGTGCTCGACATCAACGCCGATGCCGGCGCCAAGGCGGTGGCCGAGATCAAGGCCGCCGGTGGCCGTGCCGATTTCGAGACCTGCGACATCACCGACTACGAGAAGGTGAAGACGGCGGTGACCAATATCGAAGGCCGCATCGGCCCGACCTGGGCACTGGTCAACAACGCCGGCTGGGACAAGCCGATCCCCTTCCTCAAGACCACGCCGGATTTCTGGAAGAAGGTGGTGGACATCAACTACATGGGCCCCCTGCATCTGACCCATGCGGTGGTGCCGGGCATGGTGGCGCGCGGTGGCGGCCGGGTGATTTTCATCGCCTCCGACGCCGGCCGTGTCGGCTCTTCGGGCGAGGTGGTCTATTCCGGCTGCAAGGGCGCGACCATTGCCTTCGCCAAGGCTCTGGCACGCGAGGTGTCACGCAAGAACGTGCTGCTCAACACCCTCTGCCCCGGCCCCACCAACACGCCGGCGATGGATGCCTTCGTCGGTACCGGTGAAGAAGGCCAGAAGATCCGCGACGCGATGGTGCGCGGCGTGCCGCTGGGCCGCATCGGCGAGCCTTCGGACTATCCGGGTCTGGTCGCCTTTCTCGCCAGCGACGATGCGTCTTTCATGCAGGGCCAGACCATCAGCGTTTCAGGTGGGCTGTCGATGCATGGCTGAGCACTGAGTCAGGGGCCTGACCGATGTACGGATGTTTGTTCCGGCACCTGCCTGCGCAATAATTTTCAGACGTTTCAACCGAGCGGTTCCACTCAAGGAGGAGTGGTCATGAAGAGAAATGCAATGTGGTGCGCGCTACTGCTGTGCGGCGCATCGGTAACGGCGCAGGCACAAACGCTGCCGGGCCTCAATCTCGGCAGCACGGTGGGCCCCATGATTGGCGGCGGCATCCAGGCTGGTCAGGCCGCAGTTGCCGGCCTGGTGCAGACCGGGCTCAACGGCTACCTGCTGCCAGCACAAGCAACTTACGTCTCGCCCTTGCTGGAAGATGTGCTGGTGCCAGGGGGTCAGGCCGTGCTGGCGAACTTCCCGGAGGTTCAAGGAAGTCTGTTTGTGCCCGTGCAGCTTGCAACGCAACTCGGCGGTGCCGCAGCGCCCCTGCTGCTTGCCGTTCCCAAGTTGCCGCCGCTCCCCGGTCTGCCATAGCGCCGCACCACGCTGTTGGGCCTTATAGGCCCAACAGCGCAAGCATCAGCTCGCTTTGTCGTGAAGGCCTAGTCGATCAACCGCGCCAGTCGTGATCGCGGCAAGCGCTGAATCAAGCTGCGCTAGGCCCGCTCGAAGATCGCCGCAATGCCCTGGCCGCCACCGATGCACATGGTCGCCAGCGCATAGCGCCCGCCGACACGCTGTAGCTCGTAGAGCGCCTTGGTGGTGATGATCGCGCCGGTGGCACCGACCGGATGGCCGAGCGAGATGCCGGAGCCGTTGGGATTGACCTTGGCGGGGTCGAAGCCCAGCGCGCGCGATACCGCGCAGGCCTGTGCTGCGAAGGCCTCGTTGGCTTCGATCACGTCGAGGTCCTGCACCGAGAGTCCCGTCCTCGCCAGCACCATGCGCGTCGCCGGCACCGGGCCGATGCCCATCTCGGTGGGCTCCACACCCGCATGCGCATAGCCGACCAGCCTTGCGAGCGGCTTCAAACCGTGCTGCCGGGCATAGCCTGCCTCGGCGAGCACCAGCGCCGCAGCCCCGTCGTTGAGAGATGAGGCATTGCCGGCAGTCACGCTGCCACCCGGCTTGAACACCGGCTTGAGCTTGGCGAGTGACTCCACGCTGGTGTCGCCGCGCACGTTCTCGTCAACTGCAAACGCCACCGGCCCTTTCCGCGTTTTCACCTGCACCGGCACGATCTGCTCGACAAAGCGGCCTTCGGCGATGGCGTGCGCCGCACGCTGCTGGCTCTCGACCGCCAGGGCGTCCTGCATCTCGCGGCTGATGCCGTGGCTGGCCGCGACGTTCTCGGCGGTCACCCCCATGTGGATCTTGTGGAAGGGGTCGTGGAGGATGCTGTTCATGTAGTCGAGCATCGGCGTATCGCCCAGGCGCGCACCCCAGCGGCCTGCGGGCAGGATGTACGGGCCGCGGCTCATGGCCTCGGCACCGGCGGCGAGGGCCACATCACAATCGCCGAGCAGGATCGACTGCGCCGCCGAGACGATGGCCTGCAAGCCGGAGCCGCAGAGCCGGTTGACGTTGAAGGCCGGCGTTTCCTTCGGGATGCCGGCCTCGATGGCGGCGACGCGCCCCAGATAGGCATCGCGCGGCTCGGTGGGGATGACATTGCCCATCACCACATGGCCGACCTGCGCGGCCTCGATGCCGGCGCGCTCGATGGCCGCGCGCACTGCCGTCACGGCCAGCTCGCTCAGCGGCGTGTCCTTGAGGGTGCCGCCGAAACTGCCGATGGCAGTGCGCGCGGCGCTGACGACCCAGACTTCTCTCTTGCTCATGGTGCAATCCTGTTCAGGCGGTGGATTTGTTCGGGGGCAGGCCGCTGCGTCGGCAGCTGGCCACCAGCTTTTTTTTGGCCTTGTAGTTTAAAACAGGTCTTTGAAGCCCGCAGATCGCTGGATCGAAATTAATCGTATGGTATCATACTAACTGGTCGGTCACTGGACGCCGGCCACCATTACCCCCAAGGAGCGAGCAGCATGCCGAACTACAAGGACATCACCTACGAAGTGGGCGCCAACGCCGTGCGCATCACCATCAACCGCCCCGACGTGATGAATGCGTTCCGCGTGCAGACGGTCGAGGAACTGATCGACGCCTTCAGGCGCGCCGACGAGGAGAAAAGTGTCAACACCGTGATCTTCGGCGGTGCCGGCGAAAAGGCCTTCTGCACTGGCGGCGACCAGAAGGTACACATGAGCGAAGACGGCCTCTATGGCCCGCGCGGCATGGTGGGCTTCCCCATCGAGGAGCTGCAGTCGGCCATCCGCGACTGCCGCAAGGTGGTGATCGCGCGCGTGCAGGGCTTCGCCATCGGCGGCGGCAATGTGTTCTGCACCATCTGCGATCTCACCATCGCCTCCGAAAAAGCCAAGTTCGGCCAGGTCGGCCCCAAGGTCGGCTCGGTCGATCCGGGCTTCGGTACCGCCTACCTCGCCCGCGTGGTCGGCGAGAAGAAGGCACGCGAGATGTGGTTCCTGTGCCGCCAGTACAAGGCCGACGAGGCACTGGCGATGGGTCTCGTCAACAAGGTGGTGCCACACGACCAGCTCGATGCCGAGTGCGAGACCTGGGCGGCCGAGATCAATGTGCTCTCGCCCACCGCCATCGCCATCGCCAAGCGCTCCTTCAATGCCGACTCGGAAAACATCCGTGGCATCAGCTTCATGGGGGTAGCCGCAGTCAAGGGCTTCTACCAGGGCGAGGAATCTAAGGAGGGCGTGAAGGCCTTCAACGAACGCCGCAAGGCGGATTTCAAGAAATACGTCTGAGGTTCGAACGCCCGAACAGCCGCCCACAATCCATCTGCCGATTCCATGAACGATCCGAACATCCATACCGTCCTCGATGCCGACGGCGTCCTGCTGGCGACCATCGACATGCCCGGCCGCGCGATGAACGTGTTCTCGCGCAGTCTCATGGACTCGCTGGAGTCACTGATGCAGCGCGCCGGCAGTGACGCTGCCGTGCGTGCCGTGGTGCTCACCTCCGGCAAGCCCTGCTTTCTCGCCGGTGCCGATCTTGAAATGATCGAGATGTTTGCCGAGCGTGCGCCCCAGGGCAGCACCGCCGAGCTGCACGAGCTGTTCGGCCATCTGGGCCGTCTGTTCCGCCGGTTGGAGCTGCACACCAAACCCTTCGTCGCCGCCCTCAACGGCCTGGCACTGGGCGGCGGACTGGAGCTTGCGCTGGCCTGCCGCGAGCGGGTGGCGGTGGATGATCCCGCCATCCAGCTCGGTCTGCCGGAGGTCAAGCTCGGCTTGCTGCCGGGTGCGGGTGGCACCCAGCGCCTGCCCAGGCTGGTCGGTGCCGAGGCCGGCTTGCGCATGCTGCTCAGCGGCGAGCCGGTGGCTCCGCAGCAGGCCCTGGCACTGGGGCTGGTGCATGCGGTGGTGGCAGCCGACCAGCTGATCGAGACGGCGCGCCGACGTGCGCTGGCGCTCGCGGCTGGGACGCACCGCGCGCCCTGGGACGAACACGGCGCGCGCTATGAAGCTGCCCCCTTCGACTTCACCGCGCCGGGTGCCGTCGAGACCATCGCCCGCACGCTTGGCATCAGCGATTACCAGCTGCGCCACTACCCCGCCTATCGCGCGATCCTGCAGTGCGTGATCGGCGGCTGGAACCTGCCGATGACGGCTGCCAGCGAGCACGAGATGGGCGTGTTCGTGCAGCTCATGCGCGACCCGGTCGCCGGCAACATGGTGCGGACGCTGTTCCTCAACCGGCAGAAGGCCGCCAAGCTCGGCCTGCTCAAGCCCGGCAGCCCCTACGCCAGCGGCGAGGCGGCCCTGCTGCCGCGACTGAAGGCCACGCAGGCACAGTTGCAGCAGGTGCAGGGCAGCGAGCAGGAAACCCTGCTCGCACTCGCCTTCACTGCGCTGCACACCTGGAGCGAAGGCAGCATCGAGACGCCCGCGCTCGCCGATGCGGCCGTGGTGGCGGCGGGGCTGTACCCCGCCTATGCCGGCGGGCCTTACACCTTTCTTGCGCAGACCGGCGCACCGCGCCTCCGCGCACTGGCCGCCGAGAGCACCGCGAAGGACGCGCGGCTGTTCGCCGTGCCGCCTGCGCTGGATCGCTTTCTGGCACCCGCAGCCGCCTGATGATCGACCCGGCATTGCTCGGCCGGGCGCTGCTGCCTTTCGAGGTGCTGATGGATGCCATGCAGATCTGCTCGCCGGGGCAGATCTGCCAGACCCTGTTCGCGGTGGGCAGTCAATAACGGCGCAACATGTATTGCAGCTGAGAAAAGGGAGGAGAACCCATGTCCGGAATGAAACAGCCTGTGCTGAAACGCGGCCTGCCTGGCAGCCGCACACTGGCGCTGGTGGTCGCGGCCTTGGCCACCCTGCCCGTCCACGCCGCCGAGCTGGGGCGCATCGAGGGCTTTGGCCCCATCTCGCGCGCGATGGCGGGGGCTGGTGTGGCGCATCCGCATGGGGCGGCGGCGATGATGCTCAACCCGGCGGAGCTGCTGCGGCTGGACTCCCCGCAGGAATGGCTGGTGCAGATCACCGGCATCCACGCCCGCATCGAGGTTTTCAACCGCGACACCGGTGAGCGGGTGCAGAGCGCGAACAACAACGACAACCGCGGCCCGTACTACCTGCCGGAAGTCGCCTTTGCGGCGCGGCGCGGCCGCTGGGCCTTCGGTGCCGGCGTGTTCGGTGCGGGCGGCTTCGGCATCGAGTTCGGCAATGAGTCCTTCCTGTCGCGCACGAGCACCTTCGGCGTGCAAACCGGGCTGCCGGTCAACACCCGCGTGCAGCTGCTGCGCATCCCGTTCTCGCTGGCCTGGCAGGCGCATCCGCAGTGGCGGCTGGGTGCTTCACTGGATGTCGTCAATGCCTCGGTGAACATTGCCAGCCTGCTGGATGTGCAGCAGGTGGGCATGCTCATCGCCAATGGGCGTGCCAGCGGCTCGCTGGTGCCGGTGCTGGCCGGCGTGCCCGATCTCGCCGGTGCGCACCTGGACTTCGTGCGCAACAACGTCGTCAGCTCGCGCCTGAACGGTTGGGGCCTCGGCGGACGGCTGGGGCTGAGCCACACGCCCGCGCCGGGCACCGACCTCGCGCTGGCCTATGAGTTCGAGACCCGCCTGGACGATCTGCAGGGTCGCGGCCGCCTGACCGCGGTGGACAAGGACAACCGCCACATCGTGCTCGCCGGCGAAGGACGCCTGCCGCAATTCCAGTTTCCGCAGGCCTTCGTGCTGGGTGTTTCTCAGCGTCTCACGCCCGCCCTGACCGGCTTGGTCGACCTGCGTCGCACCTTCTGGCGCGACACGCTGGGGGATACGCTGGTGACCTTCCGCGCCGATGGCGGTGGTGATCTGCGAGTTTCGCTGCCGACGCAGTTCAACAACCTCACCACGCTGACGCTGGGCCTGCAATGGCAGGCCAGCCCCACCCTCACCGCACGTCTTGGCGGCTCCCATGCCTTCCAGAACACCGTGGCGGCAGACAGCCTGAATGGCTCCTTCCCCACCCTCACCCGCAATCACCTCACGGCGGGCCTCACCTGGCGTTACCGGGCGGCGCACGAGCTGGGTGCGACGCTGAGCTATGGCTTCACCGGCACCGTGGAGAACGCGGGCGGCAACAGCAACAGCATCCCCGCCATCGGCGGCGACAACCGGCAGATCAATCCGGCGATGAGCTACGTCTACCGTTTCTGAGGGCTGTCCGCATCGCCTGGCAGCTCTGGGTCGCCAAAGCTCAGGTAGTCCCACATGCGCTCGTAGACGCGCCCTGCGGTCACCTGACGGGCGATGACCTCGTCGGCACTCAGCAGCGTGTGCTCGCCGTCCTGCCCCATCTGCATCAGGGCCACTTCCACCCGCGCCGCCTCCTCCAGAAACCAGGACAGCGCTACTGCCTCGACCAGACTCACACCGGCCACGACCGCGCCATTGGCGCGCATGACGATGGCCTTGCTGCCGCCCATCGCGCCCGCAAGACGGGCGGCGGCGGCATCGTCACGCAGCAGGCGGGGGTCGTCCCAGAGCGGCGGCTGGGGTGCGAAGTAGGCGCCGAAGCCGTGCCGGGGGCGCGGCGTGCGTCGCAGCAGCGAGAGTGTGCCGAGCTGCGGCGGCATGATGCGGCAGATGGCGGCGAGTTCCGGCCGCAGGCGGTAGATCGCCTGGTGGATGCGCACCTCGCCCAGCACGCCCTCCGGCAAGGGGCCCTCCACCGGCACCAGATCGCACGCATCGCTGGCCAGCAGCGTGCCCATGGGCTTGGGCGCGCAGACCAGGAACTGCTGCGCATCGACGCGGACGCTGCAATGACCATAGGCATGCACCAGGCCGCCGCGCGCCAGCGCGCGCGCCGCGATGCGCAACTCGCCTTGCAGCGCGGCCAGGTCCGCAGCCATCAGCAAAACGCCGCCCGCACCGAGCCCAGGCCGCTGACCTGTGCCTCCAGCACCTCGCCGCCCTGCGCCGTCACCATCGGCCCCAGCGCGCCGGAGAGAATCAGGTCGCCAGCCAGTAGCGGACGGCCCACCTCGACCATCTTGCGCGCCAGCCACAGGGTGGCGTTGAGGGGGTGACCCAGGCAGGCGTGGCCGATGCCGCTGGAGACGACCTCTGCGCCACGCTGCATCTGCATGGTGCAGTCGCGCAGGTCGAGGCCATTGAGCGTGTACGGCGTGTTGCCCAGCACGAACTTGCCGCTGGAGGCATTGTCGGCCACGGTGTCGACCAGGCGGATGTTCCAGTTCGCCACCCGGCTGCCGACGACCTCGATCGCCACCAGCGCGTAGCCGATGGCGCGGATCAGGTCGGCGACGGTCGGCTGCTCCACCGTGAGGTCGCGCTCCAGCACGAAGGCAATCTCGGCCTCCGCCTTGGCCTGCATCACGCTGGCCATGGGGATCGCCTCGCCATCCGGCACCGCCATGTCGGCGAACAGCATGCCGAAGTCCGGCTGATCGACGCCGAGCTGCTTCTGCACCGCGGGCGAGGTGAGCCCGATCTTGCGCCCGACCAGGCGACGGCCGTCGGCGAGCCAGCGCCCGGTGTTGATCTCCTGGATGCGGTAGGCGCGCGCGGCATCGCAGTCCGGGATCAGCTCGCGGATCGGCGCGCAGGGCACACCACTCCGATAGCAGGCGAGCAGCTGGTCGGCCGCCTGGTGGTTCAGTAGGTCAGCAGGGTTCATGGTGGACTCTCAGAAAGGCCGGCCGGCGAAGAAGGCGCGCGCGACGCGGTTGAACTCTTCCGGTGCCTCGTACTGCGGCCAGTGTGCGCCGTCGGCCTGCATCACGTAGAGCCGGCCGTTCGGCAGGCGTGCGAGTGCGGCCTCGGCGCATTCGAGGTCGTGGATGGGGTTGTCGCGCGTCCACAGCAGCAGCGTCTCCTGCCCGATCTGCTCCAGCGGCAGCAGGAACTCGTCATGCCGCGGCAGCATGCGGTTGACCATCGGCGTCACCTCGCGGCCTTCGGGCATCAGGTAGTAGCGCAGGCGCAGGTTCACCAGCTCGTCGGTGACGAGGTGATGGTTCTTCGGGTGGATCAGCCACTCGATGCGATGCTTCACCGCCTCGAAGCTTGGTGCTGCACCCGCCGCCTTCTTCGAGCGCTCCATCAGGTCGGCCATGTCGGCGCGGCCCTTGGCACTGACGATGGGGATGCCCGCACCGGTGTTGAGCATCACCCGGCCCACGCGCTGCGGATGCCGGTGGGCCAGAAAGCCGGAGACCCAGCCGCCCAGCGATTCACCGGAGAGATGGGCGCGCTCCAGCCCCAGCGCATCCATCAGCTCGATCACCTGCTCGGCCAGCATCGGCGGCGTGTACTCCATCGCCTTGCGCGTCGACATCGCATGGCCGACATAGTCGAAGGCGATGCAGCGGAACTCGTCGGAGAGCGGCAGCAGGTTTTTGCAGTACGCCTCCAGATGACCGCCGATGCCGTGCTGGAACAGGATCGCCGGCGCGTCCTTGGGCCCCGCCTCGGCGATGCGGATGCGACCGAAGGTCGGGGTGTCGACACTGCGGATCTCGCAGCCGACGAAGTCGAGCCAGAGACTCATGCGCCTACCCCGCGAAGCACGGCCAGCGGGCGAGGTGCATGAGTCTTGCGCAAGACTCCCGCACCCCCTGTTTCACAGACACCGTGTCGTCTTGCGCTCATGTCAGTGTCACCTTGAGGGATTTGAAATGGGTGGCGAGCATCAGCTTCCATTCGTCCAGCAGCTCGCGGAAGCGCGCGTCGTCGCGCTGCCAGAGCGCGCGCACCGAAAAGCCGCGGACGATGCTGATCGTGAGCCAGAGCACCTTCTCGGCCTGCGGCCGCGGCAGGCCACGCGCGCAGAGCAGCTCCAGCCAGGCGGCCTCGACACCGAGACGGCTCTCCTGCGTGTAGGCATAGACCTGGTTGCGCAGCGCGCGGTCCTTGCTGCCCGCCAGCACCAGATCGAGCACGGTGACGAAGTCGGGGCCGAGGAAGAAATCCATGCAGTCCTGGATGATCGCCTCGATCGGATCGCTGCTCACGGCCGCTGCCAGCGCACGCTCGCGGCCGCGGTCGAGGCCCTCGCGCAGCAGGTATTCGGCGGTGGCCAGCACCAGGCTGTCCTTGGTGCGGAAGTGGTACTGCATCGCGCCACGCGAGACCTTGGCGACCTGCGCCACCTCGTCGGTGCGCAGGCCTGCATAGCCCTTGCGGCGCAGCACCTTCAGTGCCGCCTCCAGCACCTTGCTGCGGGTCTGGTCGACACGCT
Organism: Pseudomonadota bacterium; assembly: GCA_040386395.1. Taxonomy (GTDB): domain Bacteria; phylum Pseudomonadota; class Gammaproteobacteria; order Nevskiales; family Nevskiaceae; genus Stagnimonas. The sequence continues at coordinate 114,128 of JAZKFO010000001.1, forward strand.
CGGCCTGCGAGCGGCGCTTGCGCGGCGCTGGGGCCGCCTTCGCCTTCGGCTTTGGCTTCGTAACGCTGCGCCTAGAGCTCGACATGGATGCGCCCCTCGATGATGCGCACCGCATAGCTGCGCAGCGGCTCGCTGCAGGGCGAGGCGGTGGCCGCACCCGTGGCGATGTCGAAGCCACAGAAATGCCAGCCGCAGACGACGCTGCTGCCGTCGATCATGCCCTCCTCCGACAGCGAAGCGGCTTCATGCGTGCAGGTGTCGTCGGTGACATAAACGTTGCCGCCGACGTTGTAGAGCGCGACCTTGACGCCGTCGGGCAGCAGGGCGCTCTTGATCTCGCCTTCAAGCAGTTCGTCGGTGGATAGCAGGGGGTGCAGTGTGGGCATGGGGCTCGGAGTGAAGGGCATCAAAGCATGGTGGTGCCGCCGTTGACGCTGACGACCTGGCCGGTGATGAAGGCAGCTTCCTCGCTGGCGAGGTAGGCCACCATCGAGGCGACCTCGGCCATGGTGCCGGGGCGGCCCATCGGCACCACCTCGATCACCTTGCGCACGAGGTCGGGGTTCTTGGCTGCCACTTCGTCGAGCTGCGGTGTGGCCACCACGCAGGGCGCGACGGTGTTGACGGTGACGCCGTCGCGGGCGAACTCGCGCGCCAGGCCGGTGGTCATGCCGTGCATGCCACCCTTGGCGGCGTTGTATGCGGCGTGATCGAACAAACCGTTGCGCACCGAATCCGCACCCAGGTTGACGATGCGGCCATAGCCCTGCGCCCTCATCAGCGGCAGCGCGTACCAGCTGCACCAGATGCAGGTCCAGAGGTTGCGGTCGATGGTGGCGCGCAGGGTCTCCGGCGTGTGTTCGAGAAAGGGCCGCAAGATGCCGCCGCCGGCATTGTTGACGAGGATGTCGAGACGCCCGAAGTGCTGGGTTGCGGCCTGGATCGTCTGCTCTGCCACCGTCTGCAGCGAGAGATCGCCAGCAACCCCGACCACCTCCACCCCGTGCGCGGCGCGCAGACGTGCAACGGCCTCATCGAGCTGTGCGGCATCGAGGTCACCCAGCACCAGCCGCGCGCCTTCGCCAGCGAGCCGTTCGGCGCAGGCATAGCCGATGCCGCGACCGGCACCGGTGACCACTGCGACGCGATTCGCAAAGCGCGACGCGCTCATGCCGCGCCCTCGATCACACCCACCTTGCCGAAGGCGGGCGTCGGCACGCTGCCCCAGGTGTCGAGCGTGCCCGGCACCGGCTCCAGCAATCGCGCCTCGCGCGCGCCAGCTTCCGCGAAGGTTTCCATGCCGAAGCTGTACTCGACCGTCATGCGATCCGGGTCGAGGAAGTACAGGAAGATGCTCTCTGAAGGCTGGTGCCGGCCGGGGCCGAAGACGATCTCGACATTGTTCTTCTTCATGCGGTTCATGCCGGCACCGACATCGTCGATGTCGCGGACCATGAAGTTCACATGATTGAGATGGTTTTCGCTGCCGGTGAGCAGTGCGAAGGAATGGTGCAGCGGGTTCGGGAAGGCGCGCAGGAAGGCGGCGAAGCCGGGCACATGATCCGAGACCCTGAAACCCAGCTGCTCGGTGAACCAGTGCAGCGCGAGGTCGAAATCGGCGACGTTGATCACGACATGGCCGAGCCGCTCGATTTTGCAGACGCCGGGCTGCAACGGCTGGGCGAGATGCATCATCTGCACCAGCAACTCCAGACACAGCCCGCTGCCCGGCAGCCGGAACCGGAAGCCCGCGACGGTGCGCAGCGACTTCAATTCGTCGGCGGAGATTTCCTCGATCAGCAGCCCCAGCCCGCTGACATGGGCGCGTGCCGCATCGAGATCCGCGCGGCTCTCCAGCTCGAAGCCGACACGCTTGAGCCCCGGCTGGTCAGACTGATACAGCAGCAGGTTGTGGTGGTCCTGCGAACAGCGCAGCGCCGAGCAGTCTGCATCGCCCTCGGTGAGCGTGAGCCCGACCAGATCGCGGTAGAACGCCGTCGAGCGCGCCAGGTCGGTGACGTTGAGTGCGACGTAGGCGAGGCGGCGATAGCGGTAGGGAATGTTCATGGCGACCAAGCCTCAGAGGATGATGCTGATGCGGCCATTGGGCTTTAAGCCCTCCATGTCGAGGATGCAGCGCTTCTCGCGGATGCGCAGCCCTTCTTCCGTCACCACCAGCCGGTAGCGATAGCTGCCGATGTAGGTTTCGGTGAGGCCCATCTTGGTGCGATAGGTCAGCACGGCGGCACCGACATCGAGTTCGTCGCCGCGGCGCGCGCGGATGCGCACATTGCTGACGAGGTGGCGCGTCTTCGAGCGCGGGAACTCGGCATGCGCGGTGCGCTTGAGCAGGCGCTCGACACGCTGCTCCAGCCTAAAGCGGTCGTCGGCGACGTAGAACAGCGCGTTATCCGGCGAGGCATCGGGCGGCGTGTCGGTGGTCGGCACGTAATAGCTGCCGTCCGCGGTGAACAGGCCCAGCCATTCCTTCAAACGCCATTCGTCGAGCATCTCCGCTTCGAGGAACATGAAGTCCTCGACCTGTTCGCGTGTGACGGCTTCGACGGTGTTCATCAGCTGCCCTCCCTGCCGACGGCGGTGGCCTGCGTGCGGCGCTGCCATTCGGTCCAGAACACGCGCATCTGCAGCTCGTCGTCGTAGTTGACCTTGCCCTTGATCATGCCCTTCGACATGTCGTTCCAGGGTGCTTCCTTCATCGCCTCGTAGCCGCGCTGGCACTGCTCCAGCGCCTCGACGTCATCCGGTGTCGCAAAGCCGCCGGGGCCGAGGAACTCCAGGAAATTGGAGAGGCGGAACTTGCGGGCCCAGGCGCTCTCGTCCTGCGGTGCCAGCGCCCAGCCCGAAACCTGCATCGCATCCGGCGCGGTGGGGAAATAGGTGCGCACCGTGATCGCCATGATGTCGTTGATGACGAGGTTGGGGAAGATGAACATGTTGCGGTTCAAGCTGGCGATGCGCTCGGCGCGGGCCTCGCCGAAGCGCTCGACCAGGCGGGCACGCACCTTCGCCAGCTCCACCTTGCCTTCCTCGCCCCAGAGCGGAATCCACTGTGCCACCGGCCGGCCCCAGGGTGCCTTGTATTCGATCACCGCGTGGCCATTGCCGAGGTCGTAGCCGGTGCCGTCGAAGGGCACCGGCGACATGCTGCCCTGCATGTTCTTCAGGTAATCGACATAGGTCGCATGGGTGTTGATCGCGTGATAGCCGTCGATCGAGTTCTCGGTCAGGAGCTTCCAGTTGGCGCGGATCTGGTACTCCTGCGTACCGCCGACCAGGGTCATGGCGACTTCGGACTGATCGGCGATGAGGTCGATCCACTCCTTGGCATTGGCGAGATAGTCGCTCAGCGACATCGCGTTGCGGTCGAAGCACAGAAACCAGAAGCCGCGATAGGACTCCAGCCGCGGCACCGGTACGAGGTTGCCGGCCCCGTTGGCGTTGAAATCCACGGGATAGCACTCGCTTCCAGGCTGGCTCTTGAGCGCACCGTCCGAGCCGAACACCCAGCCGTGATAGAAGCACTGATGCGACTTGGCGTTGCCCTTGCGCTCGCGGCAGACCTGCGCCCCGCGATGCGGACAGGCATTGAAGAAGGCATTGACCTTCTGGCTGGCATCGCGCGTGAACAGGATGCTGCGCTTGGCAACGATGCGGGTGACGAAGTCACCGGCCTTGGGCAGCTCGGATTCGTGACCGAGGTACAGCCAGCACTTCTCGAAGATGCGCTGGTATTCGTCGCGGAACACCACGGGGTCGGTAAAACTGCGGCGCGAGACCTTGAAGATGTGCCGTGCTGGGTCGTGCCAGACGGCGGGCTGTTCGGGGGCGTATGGCGTGTTCATGGCTTGCCTTCCTCTCTGGGTGTGCCCAGCTCCGGAAAATCGGTTTCAAAAAACTCCAGGGGCTCGCGCTGCCCGGCCTTGCGGCGCAGGGCCTCGGCGGCGCGCAAGTCGGTGCGGCGGATCTTGCCGGACACCGTCTTCGGCAGCTCGCAGAATTCGATGATGCGGATGCGCTGGTACGGCGCGAGACGGCCACGGGCGAAGGCGAGAATCGCCTGCGCCTGCTCCGCCGTGGGCTGCAGGCCGGGCTTCAAGACCACGCAGGCCTTGGGCACGCACAGCCGCTTCTCATCCGGGCTCTCGACCACCGCCGCCTCGGCGACCGCCGGATGCTCGATCAAGGCGCTCTCCAGCTCGAAGGGCGAGATGCGGTAGTCGCTGCTCTTGAAAACATCGTCGGTGCGGCCGACGAACCAGAAATAGCCTTCGGCATCGCGGGTGGCCACATCACCGGTACCGTAGTGCGTCCCTCCGAGCGCCTTGTGGGTCTTCGCCTCGTCGCCGGCATAGCCGGCCATCAGGCCCGCCGGACGCGGGTCGAGCACCACGCTTACCTCGCCCTCGTTGGCGGAGCGGCCGTCAGGGTCCAGCAGGGCCAGCGCATAGCCCGGCAGCGGCCGGCCCATCGAGCCATAGCGCACGGCCTGACCCGGCGGGTTGCCGAGCATCGCGGTCGACTCGGTCTGGCCATAACCCTCGCGAATGACCAGACCCCAGGCCGCCTTCACCCGCTCGATCACCTCCGGGTTGAGCGGCTCGCCGGCACTGACCAGTTCACGCAGCCTGACCGGGAAACGCGCCAGATCCTCAAGGATAAGAGCGCGCCAGGCGGTGGGCGGCGCGCACAGGGTGGTGACGCCGCAGCGCACCAGCGTGTCGAGAGTCCGACTCGCGTCGAAGCGGCCCTGGTTGTAGATGAAGATGGTCGCGCCGACCGTCCAGGGCGCGAAGAAGCAGCTCCAGGCGTGCTTGGCCCAGCCCGGCGAGCTGATGTTGAGATGCACATCGTCGGCTTGCAGGCCCAGCCAGTACAGGGTGGACAGGTGCCCGACCGGATAGCTGCGGTGCGTGTGCTGCACCATCTTCGGCTTCGAGGTGGTGCCAGAGGTGAAGTACAGCACACAGGCATCATCGGCCAGCGTCGCGCCCTGCGGCACGAAGGCCTCAGACGCGGATGCGCTCAGCGCGTAGTCCTCCCACCCGGCAGCCGTACCGCCGACCACGATGCGCAGGCAATGGTCGGCAATGCCGGCGAAGCGGGCGGTCGCGCTGGCATCGACGATCACCGCGCGCATGCGGCCCCGCTCGATGCGGTCCGCCAGATCAGCCTCGGACAGCAGCATGGTGGCCGGGCTGAGCACGGCACCCAGCTTCATCGCCGCCAGCATCAGCTCCCACAGCTCGACCCGGTTGGGCAGCATCACCAGCAGGCGATCGCCGCGCCGCACGCCGAGGCGGCGCAGCGTGTTGGCGGCGCGGTCGGAGGCAAGCCGCAGCTGCTCGAAGCTGCGACGGGTTTCAGCGCCCGACTCCTCGACGATCCACAGGGCGAGGCGGTCGTTGTCGCGCGCCAGGCCATCGAAATGATCGAGTGCCCAGTTGAAATGCGGCAGTTCCGGCCAGCGGAACTCCGCCATTGCAGCGCTGTAGTTTTCGCGATGGCGGATCAGCAGATCGCGGGCGGCGTGGAAGCTGGCGGCGGTCATGGTCTTCTCAGGCGTTCGCAGGCAACAGGCCGCGGGCACGGACCATGGTCATGGCGGTGTCCTCGATCAGGTCTTCCTGGCCGCCGACCATCCTCTGGCGGCCCAGCTCGATCAGAATCTCGCGTGCCGGCACGCCGTACTTGGCCTCGGCGCGGCGCGCGAACAGCAGGAAACTCGAATAGACGCCGGCATAGCCCAGCGTCAGCGAGTTGCGGTCAATGCGCACCGGGAAATCCATGATCGGCGTCACCAGATCCTCGGCGACGTCGCTGATCTTGAAGACATCAACCCCGGTCTCGATGCCCATGCGTTTGCAGACGGCGACAAACACCTCCATCGGCGTGTTGCCGGCACCCGCACCCATGCCGCCGCAGGCGCAGTCGATGCGCCGCGCGCCGGCCTCGATGGCAGCGATGGAATTGGCGACACCCATCGCGAGATTGTGGTGGCCGTGGAAGCCCAGCTCGGTTTCGGGCCTGCACTTCTCGCGCAGCAGAGCGACACGCGCGCGCACATCCTCCGGCAGCATGTAGCCGGCGCTGTCGGTGACGTAGAGGCAATTGGCACCGTAGGACTCCATCAGCAGCGCCTGCTCGACCAGCTTCGCCGGCTCGGCCATGTGCGCCATCATCAGGAAGCCGACGGTGTCCATGCCCAGCTTGCGGCCCAGCGTGATGTGCTGCTCCGAGACATCCGCCTCCGTGCAATGCGTCGCGACCCGGATGGTGGACACACCACAATCCCGCGCCATGCGCAGGTGATCGGTGGTGCCGATGCCCGGCAGCAGCAGCGCCGAGACCTTGGCCTGCTTCAGGCCCGGAATCACCGCGCGCAAATATTCCTCGTCGCTCGCGGCCGGAAAGCCGTAGTTCACCGAGGCGCCGCCCAGGCCATCGCCATGCGTGACCTCGATCAGCGGGCAGCCCGCCTCGTCCAGGCCTCGGGAGATCGCCTGCATCTGCGCGATCGTGATCTGGTGGCGCTTGGGATGCATGCCGTCGCGCAGCGACATGTCGTGTACCTTGATCTGGATGCCTTCGAGGTTCATGCCGGCTCCATCGCTGCGCTTGCCAGCAGTTGCTCGGCAAACATCTCGGCCGTGCGCGTCGCGCTCGCGGTCATGATGTCGAGGTTGCCGGCGTACTTCGGCAGGTAGTCGCCCAGGCCTTCCACCTGCAGGAACAGCGTGACGCGGTGGCCGTCGAACACCGGGCCGTTGACCAGGCGATAGCCGGGCACGTACTGCTGCACTTCCAGGATCATCTCCTGCACCGAGCGGGTGACCTCCTCCTGCCGGGGCAGCTCCTCGGTCAGGCAATGCACGGTGTCGCGCATGATCATCGGCGGCTCGGCCGGGTTGATGATGATGATGGCCTTGCCCTGCTTCGCACCGCCGACCTTCTCGACACCGCTGGCAGTGGTGCGGGTGAACTCGTCGATGTTCTTGCGGGTGCCGGGCCCGACCGACTTCGAGGCGACGGTGGCGATGATCTCGCCGTATTTCACGGCCTGCACGCGAGACACCGCATAGACCATCGGGATCGTCGCCTGGCCGCCGCAGCTGACCATGTTGACGTTCATTTCGCGCTTGCCGAGGTGCTCCCTGAGGTTCACCGGCGGCACGCAGAACGGGCCGATGGCAGCCGGCGTGAGATCGATGACCCGCACACCGAGCCGGGTCAGCTTGTCGGAGTTTTCCTTGTGGGCGTAGGCGCTGGTGGCATCGAAGGCGATCTGGATGCGGTCTGCCTTCACATGCGGCAGCAGGCCATCGACACCCTGGTCGCTGGTCTTGCAGCCCTGCTTCTTCGCCAGTGCCAAGCCTTCGGAGTTGGGGTCGATGCCGACCATCCACACCGGCTCCAGCAGCGGGCTGCGCTGGAGCTTGAACATCAGGTCGGTGCCGATGTTGCCGGACCCGATCAGTGCGCAGCGGACCTTTTCCATGTCGAGGCGATCACCATCCAGGGAGTCGAGACTCGGCAATTTACTCCCGCATTTCGATGAATACAACAAAAAAGCCAGTCAGATTTAAATTAAAATCTTTTTGGCTTTTTTGTGATTGCCACGCCGGTTCAGCAGCCACCATCGGCAAGTCCCGGTTCAGCGAGTGATGAGGGGCTCGCCAACCAGACCAAACGATTGCAGCGCGCCCAGCAGCGGCTTGTAGCCAAAGGCCTGGCAGCCGGAGGCAAAGCCGTAGCGCAGGGGCGGCGCCTGGCAGAGGTAATAGGCGGCATAGGCCTGCATCAGGCCGGTCTGCTTGTAGTTGCAGCTGCCGAGAATCACGCAATGCACATGCTTGCCGCCGGGGCCGGTGGCATGCACCGAATCCATCGAGGTGTTGATGCGCTGGTTCTCGCGTGGCGGCATGCCGGCTTGCAGCGAGGCTGCCATGTCGCTCAGCGCCTTCTCCTGCTGGTCCTTGGGCATCTTCTTGATCTGCTCTTCGACCACGCCGGTGATCTGCACCACGCCCTCCATCACCGTGCGCTCGAAGACACCACCCATGGCCTTGCAGTTGGCCACACGCGGGTCGTTCTTGAACCACACCGGATGCGCCGTGCCGCCCCAGGGCAGCGCCATCGCCACCGCGTGCTGGCCCGGCACCACCACCTCGGCCTTGGCATAGGGCGACCACTGCACGTACTGCTTCTGCTCCAAGTAATAGAAGTTGGCAGTGAGGATCGAGAAGATGGTTTGTGTGGAGGCGTAGGTGGGGAAACCCTTCCACAGCACCAGGATGTCGAGCGTGTCCAGCCCCGGTGTTTCGAGGCAGATCTGCGCCGCAATTTCGCCGGTGGTGTACATCTGCGCGATGCCGGGTGCGAGCAGCAGGTTCTTCGCGGCGTACTTCGCGCCGTAGTTCTCCTCGCACCACATCATCCAGTTCTGCTCGCCATTGGTGTCGGTGTAGTGAACACCGGTGGCGAGGCAGGCCTCGACGGCTTCCGGCCCATATTTCATGAAGGGGCCGACCATGTTGCAGAGCACTTTCGCGCCCTTCAGCAGCTTGGTGAGCGCCTCGGTGGTGTGCTCGACCTCGGCGATCTCGTACTCGGCATTTTCGATGCCCGGTACCTTGTCGAGCACCTCCTTGATCTTCTTCGCATCGCGGCCGGCGGCGATGAAGGGCATGCGGTACTCGCGCAGGTACTCGGCGACGAGCCGGCCGGTGTAGCCATTGACGCCGTAGATGACGACGGGTTTCTTGCTGCTGCTCATGGTTGTTCTCCTTGGGGCCTGGTGTTGTTCTGGTGCCTCACGCCGCAGTGGCAGAACGCCACTGGTAATCGAGGGACTCCTGCGCGAAGCGGACGAAATAGTCGATGGCGGGCGGGTTCATCATCGCGTCACGGCTGGCGGCTTTTTCCAGCGGCCAGCCCATGAGGATCTTGCGCACCGGCACTTCCATCTTCTTGCCGGTCAGCGTGTAGGGAATCTGCTCGATGGCGTAGACCCGATCCGGCACATGGCGCGGGCTGCAATCGTCCCTGAGTTTTCTGGCGATGCGCTGCGTCAGGCCCTCGTCCAGCACCGCATCGGGCTTGAGCTTGAGGAACAGCGGCATGAAGAAATTGCCGCCCGGCAGCTCGCAGCAGACGATCAGGCTGTCGGCGATCTCCGGCAGCTGCTCGACGGCGCGGTAGATCTCTGCCGTGCCGATGCGCACGCCGTAGCGGTTGAGCGTGGAGTCACTGCGGCCATAGATGTAGCAGCCGCCGCGGGCATTGATCTTGATGAAATCGCCGTGCCGCCAGACGCCCGGAAACACCTCGAAGTAGGACTCGCGATAGCGCTTGTCGTTGGCATCGTTCCAGAACTTGACCGGCATCGAGGGGAAAGGGCTAGTCACCACCAGCTCGCCGACCTCGTCAACCACCTCGCCACTGCCATCGTCGCGCCAGGCGCGCACGTCCATGCCCAGCATGCGGGTCTGGATCTCGCCGGCATAGACCGGCAGCAGCGGCGCGGCGCCGACGAAGCCGCTGCAAATTTCCGTGCCGCCGGACTGCGAGGTCACCCAGAGGTCCTGCTTCACGCAGCGGTAGAACCAGGCGAAGGTCTCCGGCGTGGAGGGCGCACCGGCGACGACGATGGATTCGAGCCGCGACAGGTCGTATTGCCGACCAGGTTCGAGCCCGGCCTTCTCCATCATCTGCACATAGGTCGGGCTGGCACCGAAGGAGGTGGCACCGGTATCGGCGGCGAGCTGCCAGAGGAAATCCAGCGAGGGATAGGCCGGGTTGCCGTCGTAGAGCACCACGGCGGAGCCGGTGACGAAGGCCGCCAGCAACAGGTTCCACATCATCCAGCCGGTGGTGGAGTAGAAGAACATCGCCCCGCCCGGCTTGAGGCCCAGGTGGAAGTGCATGAGCTTGAGATGCTCGACCAGCACGCCGACGTGGCTATGCACAATCGCCTTGGGAAGGCCCGTGGTGCCGGAGGAGAACACCACCCACAGCGGATGATCGTGCGCGACGTGCGTGTAGCGAAACTGCTCGCGCGGCACGTTGGGATGCGCCAGCAGGCTGTCCCAGGCCTGGACACGGACGGACTTCGCACCCAGCTCCGGCGGCGGCAGGGTGGGTTCGAGGTACGGCAGCCAGACCACGCACTCCAGCGTCGGCAGCTCGGCGATGAGGCTGCGCACCTCCGCCTCGCGCTTGAAGTTCTTGCCACCGAAGCGATAGCCGTCGGCTGCGAAGAGCAGCTTCGGCGCGATCTGCGCAAAGCGCTCGGTGACGGTCTTGGTGCCGAACTCTGGCGCGGCCGAAGACCACACCGCACCGATGGCGGTGGTGGCCAGCATCGCCACCGCTGTCTCCGGCACATTGGGCATGTAGCTCACCACGCGGTCGCCGGCACCCACACCGAGTGCGCGCAACTGCGTGGCGACGATGCGCACCTGCCGGCCCAGCTCCTGCCAGCTCATGCGCGCCAGCGCGCGGGTCTCGCTGCAATGGTGGATCGCCGTCTCGCCGGGCTTTGCCTTCGCCTCGTAGCGCAGCAGGTGTTCGGCGTAGTTGACGCGGCTGCCCTCGAACCATTTTGCGCCCGGCATGCTGCGGCTGCTGAGTACGCGCTGATAGGGCGTGGCCGACTGCACGGCGAAGTAATCCCAGATCGAGCCCCAGAAACCTTCGAGATCGCTCACCGACCATTGCCGCAGCGACTCGTAGTCGGCAAAGGCATGACCGCGTTCGCGCTTCAGCCAGGCCATGTACGCCGCCAGGTTGGACTCGTGCGCGAACGCCGTGCGCGGGGTCCACAGCAGTTCGCCTTCTTTCACCATGGCATCACCTTAGAGTGGCGAGGCGATCGAGCACCGCCTCGGGTTGTGCGGCGACGGGGATGTGCGCGTAGACGAAGGCACCTTGCGGGTTGGCCGCCTCGCCGTTCCAGAAAGCCTGATCCAGCGCGATGCCGGTGGTCAGGCCCTGCAGCGCCTGCGCGGCGATGACGAAGGCCGTGCCGGCTGGTGGTGCGCTGCTGGCACCCTGCACGCCCACATCCCAGCGGTAATGCGCCGCGACGTTGAGCAGGCTCTGGCAGCCGGCAGCATCTTCCGCCGCTTGCAGCAGCAGGGCCTCCACCCCGGCCTCGCCGAAGACACGCAGGAAGTCTGCGATGTAGACCGAGGCGCTATCGGCCTCGTCCTCGCCCGCCTCGGTGGCGGTGCCGTGTGCCTGCGCATAGGCCATCAGCACCCAGGCGCGCGGTGCAGGCAGCACCAGCACCAGCGGCAGGCCGGCAAGACCCGCGCGCAGGCCAAGCACCAGCTCGACCAGATGTGCGCGCAGGGCCTCGTCGGCGAGCAGGGTGCGCAGTGGATAGGTGGCCCGCGCCTTCGCTGCCATGTCCGTACGCAAATTCGGATGCGCCGCCAGCCAGGCGTCGATGATGTCGGCCACCGGCAGCGCCAGCACATCGGCCTTCAGCAGGCCCTGCGCCTTGCGCTGCCAGCCGACGCAGTTGCCGACATCGAGCCAGGGCGCGCTGCCACCGGCGAGCAGCCGTGCGCAGTAGGCATGGCTGTCCAGCCACAGGGCCTGCGGCGTGGCTTGCAGTCTCGCCAGCAGTGCGCCCATGTCAGGCCGTCATGCCGCCATCGACGACGAGATCGGAGCCGGTGACATAGCTCGATTCGTCAGAGGCGAGAAACAGCACGGCCTGCGCGATCTCCAGCGGCTGCGCGAAGCGGCCGAGCGGGATGCGCTGCAGAGTGGCGGCGGCAAAGGCCTGCGCCTGCTCCGGCGTCAGCTCGCCCAGCGCGCCCGCCACCATCTGCGTCTCGGCAAAGCCGGGGCAGACGTTGTTGACGCGGATGCCATACCCCTTGCGCGCGCAATCGATGGCCGCCGAGCGGGTGAAGATACGCACCGCGCCCTTGCTGGCGTTGTAGGCCGGAATCATCGGCTCGCCGACCAGACCCTCGATGCTGGCGATGTTGACGATGCTGCCCTTGTAGCGGCTCTTCATCACGCCGATGGCGGCCTGGGTGCCGAGAAAGACCGCATCCAGATTCACCGCCAGCGTCTTGCGCCAGGCGGCGAAGCTGATGTTCTCGACATCGGCCATGTGGGCGATGCCGGCGTTGTTGACCAGCACATCGAGATGCCCCCAACGATGGATGGCCGCCTGCAGCACCGTGCTCCACTGTGCGGGATCGGTGACATCCTGCTTGAGGAACATCGCCTCGTATCCCATCGCCACCAGCCGCGCGGCCTCGGCCTCGCCTGCGGCCGCATCGAGATCGGTGAGCAGCACCTTGCCGCCCTCCTGCAGCAGCCGCTCGGCCGCCGCCAGTCCGAGGCCACGCGCCGCACCCGTGATGACGCAGACCTTGCCCTGCACTCTTCCGGTCATGGCGGCACTCCTAGACGGCGGTGAAGCCGCCATCGAGCACCAGCTCGCTGCCGGTGATCCAGCGTGCGGCATCCGAGGCGAGGTAGATCACGGCCGATGCGACGTCCGGTGGCGCGCCGAAGCCGAGCAGGTGCGCAGCCTTCAGCGCCGCATCAGCAGTGGCGACATCGGGCGCGAGGCCGAGATCGACGAAATGCTTGATGAAGTTGTCGCCCATCTCGGTGCGCACGATGGCGGGGTGGATGGAGTTCACACGGATGCCGGTGCCGAGCTGCGCGCACTCCACAGCCGCCGCCTTGCTCAAGAGCCGCACCGCGCCCTTGCTGGCGTGGTAGGCGATGTGACCGCTGGTGCCGATGAGGCCGGCCACCGAGGAGAGATTGATGATCGAGCCGCCCTTGCCCGCCGCACCACCCGGCGCCATCGCCCGCACCGCGTGCTTGATGCCGAGGAAGACGCCGTTGACGTTGACGTCCTGCACCCGCTTGAAGTCCTCCAGCGTGCATTGCGTCAGCAGCGCGGCGGTCTCGATGCCGGCGTTATTGAGCAGGATGTCGTAGCTGCCGAACTGCTGGATGATCGCCGCCGTCGCGGCCTCCCACTGTTTCTCGTCGGTGACGTCGTGCTTGAAAAAGGCCGCGCGGCCACCGGCCTTGTTGATCGCCTCCACCGTCGCCCGGCCTGCGGCCTCGGCGACATCGGTGATGAGCACCGCCGCCCCCATCTGCGCCAAGGCGCGTGCTGCTTCGGCACCGATGCCGCCGCCGCCGCCCGTGACCAGTGCCGCCTTGCCGTCGAGACGCGAAGCCTTCTGATAGTCGTGCATGGACTCTCCTCCAGTACGTATGGCGCCAGTGGCTGGCGTCCGGTTCTTTCTAGCCAGCCTGTTTCTGGCACTCGGCCAGCTGGGCTTCGAGCTGCGCGATGCGCAGGTCCTTGGGGTTGGGCATGAACACGCCGGTCATCTGCGTGGCCGGCATGCTGGTGAACATTCCGACAGCAGGGTTGTTGGCGTGGATCACTGCGTTGTCGTTCCAGCTGCCGAAGTACGGCAGGTGCCTGGGCGGCTCCGGCGTGACCCAGTCCTTGCAGAAGGCATCGAAGGGCTTGCCGCGCGCGATGCGCTGCTGGCGGTAGGCATCGCGCTGCGCCTTCGTCGCGGCCTCGTCGACCAGCAGGGTCTTCTCGTCGTAGACCACCTGGTAGATGTCGCGCGCGTTCTCGTGGCTGATGAGGTCTTCGGCCAGATCCTTCATCACCAGCGCCGGGTCGCGCTCCAGCACGTCGCCATAGCCGCCGCCCGAACCCTGGCAGATCATGTAGATCTCGCCCTCGGCGCAGAGCTCGAAGGTCATGCCCATGTCATTGCTGCTGTACTGGCCGTTCTTGATCGGCTTCTCGTTCATCAGCTTGACGATATCGAACACTTCGAGAACCTTCGGGTTCTGCTTCAGCTCCTCGAAGATGTTGATGCCCTTGATCTTCAAGAGCTGATACGAGGGACAGCTGTAGCCCCCGAACAGGCCCTGGGCAGAGGGAAACTTCGAGCCCTCGCAGCCGGTCATGAAGCCCCAGTACGGCGAGCCGCGACTGGTCGCAATCTGCTCGTATCCCATCCCGCCGCGATACTTGCCCCAGCCGACGCGATCCTTGGCGAGCCGCTGCGCGCCGAGTCGCACGATGGGCGTGTCCTCCTCGTTGATCTCGTGCTCGCCGCTGTCGCACATGAAGCCGAACACGGGGCTGACGCTGTGCTCGCCATCGGCGTGGCTGCGCGCGCCCTGGCCGTTGCCATTGATGTCGGCGCAGAAGTTGCCCGTCACGTCACCGTGCTGGGTCAGTCCGCCGTAGATGAAGGTCGCGGCCTGGTCGTACTGCGAGGCAATGGTGGCCGAGTACTTGTGCGGCACGCTGTAGTTGAACTTGTTCATCGGGATGGTCCAGGCCACACAGGCCTTGAACATCGGCATCAGGCTCATCGCCTGCGGCATCTCGCCCTCGGCGTCGATGATGCTGTTGCGGTCGCTGATGATCTCGATGGGCGAGAGCACCGCCATGGTGTGCGGCAGGTCGGGCCAGACGTTCTGCAGCAGGCCGGTGCAGAGTGCGGCCTTGAAGCTCGCGATATTGGTGTTGACCGCGCGGTTCATGAACTGCGGCGCGGTGCCCCTAAAGTCCATGATCATGCGGTCGCCCTTCACCGTGATGGCGAGGCTGATCTTCTGGATGCAGTTCTCGCGCAATGACGAGTCCATGAACTGCAGCACGCGGGTGGTGCCATCCGGCATCTCGGCGATGCGCCGGCGCATCTCGGCCTCCGTGTCTTCGAGATGGCTGCGCAGCGTGCCCATCACCACCTCCTTGCCGAACTGGTCGAGGATGGCAATCATCCGCTCGCGCAGGCGCATGGCGGCGTGCAGCTTCACCTTCATGTCTTCCAGTTGCAACTTGGGGTCACGCACCGAGTTCTGCAGAAAGGTGACGAGATCGCGCTTGAGCTGGAAGTTCTCCACCACCTTGAAGGGCGACATCTTGATGCCCTCGTCGTACTTGCTCTCGGCCGCGGCCGGCATGCCGCCCGGCTCGCAGGCACCGTTCTCGCCCTCGTGTACGGTCGACGACACCCAGCACACCAGCTCGCCCTTGTAGAACACCGGCAGCATCATCGACTGGTCGGTGTTGTGTACACCGCCGTAGCGCGCATCGTTGTGGATGAAACCATCACCATCCTTGACGCCGACGGTGGGGTCGTTGATCCAGTTCTTGATGATGAAGCGGATCGGGTAGAAACAGCAGGCCGCGAAGGCGATGATGCCGTGCGGCGCAATCATCGCGAGATCGCCCTGCGCGGTGTAGACACCGGTGACCAGGTCGCCCCACTTCGCACCCGGTGCGGCACCCATCTGGTTCACCATCGTGAAGGCTTCGCTGAGTGCGGCGTTGATGAGCCCGCGGATGTGGTGCACCTCATGCCGGTCCAGACCTTTTTTGAGGATGGCGTCCTCGGTGGGCGAGCGCGGCTGAATTTTGTGGTTGCGCATGATCTCGGGGTCTGGCCCGAGAAACAGCGTGTTGTCGGCCAGGAACTTGTCGAGCAATACCTGATCTTCTTTCGAGACGATGTGGTCGTTCATGGGTGTGCTCCGACTATTGTTTGATGAACCAGACGCCGCCCTGTGCCGCGGCGTGGTAGGTCCAGCCCGGCTCGACGAGGTAGGTGGTGGCGCGCGTGGTGACGATGGCGGGGCCGGTGATGGCGGTGCCTTCGGCCAGCGCGGCCTCGTCGTACAAGGGGGTGGCAAGCGGCTTGGCATGGCCGACGAAATGGCAGTCGCGGCTGCCCACCGAAGCCGGCGGCGGTAGCGTCTTGCTGCCGAGCGTCAGCTTGGCGAACTTCACCTTCGGCTGCTCGACATAGGAGCAGACCCGCACGGTGTTGATGCGCACGCCGGTCTCCGGCGACTGGCTGCCCTCGCCGAAGCGCGCGCCATAGCTGTGGTGAAACTGGTCCATCAGCGTCAGTACGTCTTTCTGCACGTTGAGGCGATTGAGTTCAGTGACCACCGCAGTCTGTACGCGCTGATTGCCGTAGCGCATGTCGAGTTCGAGCCGGTATTTGATCTGCTCGGACTTCATGCCCTGGCGCAGCAGGTCTTCGCGACCGCGGCGTTCGAGCTCCTCGACATTGCGGTTGAAGCCCTCGTAGTCGTGGAAGAAGCTCTTCAGCGCCGGGTTGAACAGCACGGTCCAGGTGCTCATCTCGTGGATGTGCATCTGGTTGACGTTGCCGGCACCGCAGGCCGAGAAGGTGGAGGAGTACGGCGGCGAAAGGATTTTGCTCACACCCAGCGCGTTGGCGATGCCGCAGGCGTGCAGCGGGCCGTTGCCACCGTAGGCGAGGATGGTGAAGTCCCTGGGCTCGTAGCCGCGCGTTCGCAGCTCGGTGGCGATGCCGTTCGCCATGTTGGCATCCACGTTCTTCTTGATCAGCTTGCAGGTCTCGGCGAGGTCCATGTCCAGCTCGTCGCAGAGATGCTCCTCGATGGCCTGCCTCGCGCGCTTGGGGTTGAGCGGGATGCGCCCGCTCGCATAGTTCTTGGGGTCGAGATAGCCCAGCACCAGATCGGCATCGGTCACGGTCGGCTTCATGCCGCCCCGGTCGTAGCAGGCCGGGCCCGGATCGGAGCCCGCCGACTGCGGGCCGATCTCCAGCGAGTTGAACAGCCGGTCGAAGCGCGCGATGGAGCCTCCTCCCGCCCCCAGCGTGACCAGATGCACCATGGGGATCGACACCAGCCAGCGGTCGATCACCGGGTTGAAGTCGTAGTGCTTCACACCGCCCTGATCGACGATGCCGATGTCGAAGCTGGTGCCGCCCATGTCGGTGGCAACGACATTGCCGAGTTCGGCGGTCATGGCCAGATGCTCGCTGGCCGCGACACCCGACACCGGCCCCGAATGCACCGTCTGCAGGGCATCGGTGGAGTTGAGCTGCGCCATGCCGCCGGAGTTGTGGCTTACCAGCATGGGCTTGTCGTAGCCCTGGGCGCGCAGGTTGAGCTCCAGCGTGCCGAGGCCGTGGTACATGGTCTGGTGCAGGAAGGCATCGAGGATCGTCGACTGCCCGCGCGCATATTCGCCCTTGCGGCCGGCGACCTGGTGCGACAGCAGCATCGGGATCGCACCCAGCAGATGCGCCGGATATTCCTCCAGGAAGATCTCGCGCACGCGCAGCTCGTTCACCGGGTTGACGACGCTGTTGGTGAACACCACCACCAGCGCCTCGGCACCCGCATCCACCAGCTCGCGGATGCGCAGGCGCACATCGTCCTCGTCCAGCTCCCAGAACACCGCACCGAGATAGTCGATGCGCTCGCGCACCTCGCGGATCAGCGGGATCGGCACGATGGGCTTGGGCCGCTGGGCATTGGGGATGTCCATCTGCTGGTGTTCTGGCAGACCCTCGCCGTAGCCGCGCGCGCGCGACAGCGGGATGGTGCTCTTGAAGCCCGACGTCACCAGCGCGCCGATGCGCGGCCCCTTGCGCTCGATCAGCGCATTGGTGCCCAGCGTGGTGGAATAGCGCACCGAATCCACTTCGCTCAGGAGCTTCGACATCGGCACGTCGAGCTGCTCGCAGGCATTGCTCAGGGCCTCGTTGAAGCCCAGTGCGAGGTTGTGATGGGTGGTCAGCGCCTTGCCCTCGATGACGCGCTGATCCCAGGCGACGAAGCAGTCGGTGAAGGTGCCACCGATGTCCACGGAAACTCGTTTCATGGTCAGCCTCTTCTAGTGCTTGTGGCCGTGGCTGCCGTGCTCGTGCCCGGCATGCAGGGCACGGCTGTTCTTGGCTTTTTCGAGTGCGAGGTCAGGGCCAATCGCGGGCTCGGTGACTTCCTTGCGGTCCTGCCACTGCAACTTGAGCGCGTCGATGTCGAGCTCGATGTCGTGCAGCGGCGGATGGCCTGGTGGCAGGTACTCCGCCTCCACCATCGTGCCGCAGGCAGCGCAGTAGTACTCAAGGATGCGGCACCACTTTGGGTCGGGCGAGTAGGTGCGCTCGTAGAGCTTGGTGTCGAGCAGCGGCTTGTGGATCTCGCGCGGGTCACGGTCGTAGACCAGGAGGCCTTTCTTGTAATTGTCGCGGGCGCTGCCATGCACATGGCCGCAGCGGCGGCACTCCCACTGCTCGCTGTCGAGATTGATGCGCAGGTATTCGGTGACGAGCACTTTCATTGCGGTGTCCTCTTGCTCGACGACGACATGCTGGCGGCCTGGGTTCTCGACTCCACACCGCAGAGCACGCTCAGGAAGGAACTCTCCTGTGCGGCCTGCTTGCAGCTGGGACGCTTGCGCCAGGCATCTTGAAGGCGGTTGGTCTTGTTCATGGTCATCTCCTCAGGCGGTGCGGCGCAGCAGGATGTCGCCGCTGTTGTTGATCTCGTAGCTCCAGCCCGCCTCGATGCGGGCGGTGAAGAAGGCTTCTTCCAGCACGCAGGGGCCGGCACCCAGCACGCCGCCCTTCTGCTGCTCGACGGCGATCAGCGGCAGCCTGCCCTTCAGCGTGTCGCGCGTGGTGCTGGACTGGGCCGCCGCCTTGGCCGTGCCGAACTCGCCGTGCAAGGTGGCGCGCGGAATCGGCTTGGTCGCCTTCAGCACCAGCGTCAGTCGCGCACCCTTGGGCAGGTTGGTGGGCAGCCCATCGCCCTGGAGTGCGATGAAGGCGTCATCCACCTGCAGGCTTTTCTCGATCTTGCAGTCTGCGAGCGCGAAGCCCTCGGCAAACATGCCGCGCTGCGCGCGCTCCATCAGCAGCACGCTGGCGGCACTGAGTGCGGCGGCGTCTGCACTGGCCAGTGTCGCCTCGTATTCGTGGGCAATGTCGGAGAACCCCAGACCAAAGGCCGAGAACACCGCCGCCAGGCCTGGAATCACCACCTTCGAGATGCCGGCAGCCTCCGCCACCTTGCAGATCACCATCGGCCCGCCACCGCCGAAGGCGGCGAGCGTGGTGTCCGGCGTGAGGGTGGTGAAGGCCTTCAGCGAGTCCGCCACCTTCTGCACCCAGGACGTCTCCATCGCCTCGGCGGCCTGCTGCACGCTCAGTTCCAAGGGCTTGGCAATGTTCTCGCTGATGGCCGCTTCGGCACGCGCGCGGTCGATCTTGAGCGCACCGCCAAAGAAGCTGGCGGGGTCGAGAAGACCGAGCACGAGGAAGGCATCGGTGATCGTCGCCTCCTTGCCGCCCAAGCCGAAGCAGGCCGGGCCCGGCGCACCGCCAACGCTTTCGGGGCCGACCTTGATGCGGCCGTCCACCACCTTGATGATCGAGGAGCCGCCGACGCCGACGCTGACGACGTTGCAGAGCGGCAGCGAGGTGCTGACTCCCTCGATCTTGCCGCGCCGGTCGGTGCGCACCGCCTTGTGCTCGACCAGGCTCAGGTCGCTGGTGGTGCCACCGATGTCGATGCCGAGCAGGCGCTCGAAACCATAGTGCGCGGCCAGCGCCTTGCTGCCCTCGGCGCCGCCCCGCGGACCGGAGGAATAGGTCTTCACCGCCGCCGTGCGCGAGATGCGCGCTGAATCGCCGTCGTTGCGGAAGATCAGCAGCGGATTCCTGGTCTTGAACTCGCGCAGGCGGTGTTCGGCGTTGTAGAGGAAACGCTCCATCGCCGGATGCAGGAAGGCATTGAACACCGCAGTCCAGATGCGGCGCGCGTCGTTGTCGTCCTGCACCACCTCGTGCGAGTAGAGGATGGGCAGGGCGCCCAGCAGATGCGGCGGAAACTTGCGCAGCAGCAGCTTCTTCAGCCGCAGCTCGCCTTCATCCCTGCCCTTGCCGCCCGCACCGACGACGATGCGGTTGGCACCCGCCGAGGCCAGCTGGTTGATGGCCTGCATTGCGAAAACTTCGAGCGCGGCGTCGTCCAGTGCCAGATCCAGCGTGGCGACGCGCGTGCCGACCAGGCCGGCGAACACATCCTTCTGCTGCGCATCGGTCTGCATGGCAGAGGCATCGAGACCCGCCAGCAGCAGGCCGATGCGCTGGCCCTTGCGCTCGATCAGCGCATTGGTGCCCTGGGTGGTGGAGTAGCGGATGTGGTCGGCGGCGAGCAGCAGCTGCTGAAGATCCTCCTTGCCGTAGACAAGCTCGCTGACCTTGCGCAGGCCGTCGAAGAAACATTTGGAGAGATCGTATGGCGTGGTCACCGACTTGGTGCGGTAGACCTTGCTGCCATCCATCACGCAGAAATCGGTCAGCGTGCCGCCGTTGTCGATGTTGATGAGCATGCCCTGCGCGGGCTTTCGCGCCGCAGCAGCACCGGACGCCGAATGTTCAGCGTGGGCCATAGTCGTCTCCTCGTTCTTGGTTTGTTATGCCTCGGACCATAGTCCTGGCTGACAACAACACCGCTACCCACATGGGTAGTCTTTTGGAGAGCGCCGGATTGCTGCACTGCGATTGCAGCAGTGCGATTTCTAGTGAACGAGACCCAGGTTGCGCGCGCTGGCAATGGCCTGCACCCGGCTGGCCACGGCCAGCTTGGAGTAGATGTTCTTGAGGTGAAACTTCACCGTGTTCTCGGAGACGAACAGACGGGTCGCCATCTCCTTGTTGGAGACGCCGTTGCCGAGAAATATCAGGATTTCTCTCTCGCGGTCGGTCAGTGGTTCCGACCGGGTCGCTGGCACCGAGACGCTGCTGCGGCTCAGGTCGGTGCCGGAGGCGCGCAGCACCTGCTCGACGAACGCACGATCACTGACCGCCTGCATTTCCCGGCCGCCGTGATCGCTGAGGCTTTGATACTCCTCGCGCAAGAGCTGGAGGATGTTCTCGCCCTCGTCGAGAAAGCAGCGGATGTAACCGCCCGGTGCCGCGAGCTGCAAGGCCTTGCGCAGGCTGCGATGCGCCGCGTTGCGCGCCGCCCGGCGTACCTGCAACTCGGCATCGAGCAGATGCAGCTTGATCTGCCGGAACACCCGCCCCGGCTGATATGCGAACTCCTTCTGCAGGCGGTCGCGCGCCGCATCGAACTCCTCGCTGTGGATGGCCAGGCGAATCCGGCCCAGGGCCTCGCCTTCGAGATCATCCGAAAACAGCAGCCAGTCGGTACCGGCTGCAGACGGCGCGCGCGCCTGGATGGCGGCGATGGCGCGCGCCCTATCGAGATCGCCTGCCAGCAGCGCGCGCCGCACGCGCTCCCAGCTCAGCATGCAGAGATAGCGTCGCCAGTCGTTGGCATGGCCCAGCACCTCGGCTTCGTCGAGCGTGGTGAGCGCCTTCGCAGGCCGCCCGCGCACCTCATGGATGCGCGCCATCGCGCCCTGGGCGACCGCGAGAAAATCCAGCAGGGCGGTCTCGGCGATGATGTCGTGGTATTGGCCGAACATCGCCTCCGCGGCATCGAGTTCGTTGGCCTCGTATAGCGCCCAGATGGCGCAGGAGGCCAGCGCGGCCGAGGCCACCGAACGATCTTCCTGCATGCGCTGTTCGGCCATGCCGGCCTTGAGCCGCTCCAGCGCCTCGCGCAAGCGGCCCTGCACCAAGAGGCTCACGCCCGCGAGCCCGATCGTGTAGCCGCGGCTGAAGATCGCATCGCCACGCTCGCCCTGCACTCTCGCGATGGCGAGATATTCGCGCGCGCCCTCGAAGTCGCCCTGCGCCAGCTGCCGGAAGGCGATCAGGTTGGCCGCGGCACCCAGCTCGTGGGTGGCAAAACCCTCGCCTTTCAGCTCGCGCACCGCGACCCGGTCGACGATCCGGAACGCATCGAGCGCGTCATCGCTGGCGATGGCCGCCATCGACAGCACGATGTTCGGGTCGGTGGTGTGGCCGACATCGAAAGGCGGTGCCAGCGCTTCGAGCAGCGGCAGCAGCCGCTTGAGCTTCTCGCGTCGGCGCAGGAACACCAGCGTCCAGGCGTACTTGATGAGCAGATCCCTGCGCTGGGCGATCTGCTCGAACGGCAGGCGGCTGCACCAGCGCTCCATCGTGATCAGCATGGCGTCGGCCACCAGCTGCGAGGACCATTGCGAGAGCGTATCCGCCGCCAATGAAAAATCCTGGCAGGCGATGGCGTGGTGAACGGCGTCCTCGAAGTGGCCCTGCTGCAGATGCCACTGCACCGCGCGGCCATGCACCTCCAGCGCCGCCGATTCCGAGCGGCTGTGAATCTGGTCGCGCAGGAAGGAGGCGAACAGTGCGTGAAACTCGAACCAGCCTGCGTGCTCGTCGAGACTGCGCACGAACAGCCCCGATCGCTCCAGCGTCAGCAGGATGTTCTGCGAGTCCTTGCGGCCGGTGACGGCATTGCACAGCGGCGCGGTGAGCCGTGTCAGCAGGGCGGTGCGCAGCAGAAAATCCTGCAGGCCCGGTGCCTGCAGGGCCAGCACGTTGTCGGCCAGATATTCGGCCAGCTCGCGCGGGCGCGAGGCGGTGAAATCGCCCAGCGCGCGACGCACCGCCGGATTGACCCAGGACAGGCGATAGAGCTGCAGGGCGGCAGGCCAGCCTTCGGTCTGCCGGTAGATCGCTGCCAGCTCGCCTTCGGTGACATCGCTGGGGTCGCCGCCGGGGTCTGCGGCAAAGAACTGCTGCACCTCGGCCGGCGAGAAGCGCAGATCCTCCGGCCGCAGCAGCAGGGCCTGCGCGTTCACCACCAGCCGCGCCAGGCCCAGCTCCGGCAGCGAGCGCGAGCCGATGAAAATGCGGGTGTGGTCCGGCACGTGCTCCAGGAGCTCCCGGAACAAGCCCAGGATGGTCGCGTTCTCAATCAGCTGGAAATCATCGAAGAACAGCGCCACCGGCTGGGTGAAGCCCATGAGCCGGTCGATGATCCAGTCGGAGCGGCGGCGACGGCTGGATTCTTCGATCTCTTCCGTCGGCAGTTCCTGCGGTGTCGCGGCCCCGCCCCGCAGGGCGTTCAACAGCGCCTGGAAATGGATCAGGAAACGGCGCGTGTCGTTATCTGCCTCATCGAAGGTCAGCCAAGCAGTCAGGCAGCCTGCCCCTTCGCAGGCGGTCTTGACCTGGTGCATCACCGTCGACTTGCCATGCCCTGCCGGCGCCTGCATCACCACGACGCGGTACGAGATGCTGCCGAACAGTCGATCGAGAATCAGCTCGCGCCGGATCGAGCCCTTGCGGGGCATGGGAGCAAACAGCTTGTGCGCATGGAACGCAGCCTGCTTTTTCGAGCTCCTCTTCGCACTGCTGCTCATGCGTCCTCTGGGCCGATGGCGCTGCTGACTTCAATTAGCTCCGGATTGTAGTCGCTGCGTCTGTCGACTCCAGCCTTGCCAAGGGTGATCAGGCCCCCGGTTCGGTGTCGATCTGAACAAGCGGCGGCGGGTCATCCCGCCGCCGCTTGGGGGCTAGTGGGCCGGCAGCGGCTCCTTGCCGTGGTCCATGAACTGGCTCAGGTCGATGTTTTCACCCACCGCGAGGTCCTTGCGGCGCAGGAAGGCGGGGTTGATGAACCAGACCAGCAGCGGCAGCACGATGAGCGACAGGATCATGTTGATGAGCATGATGACCATCAGCAGCATGCCCATGTCGGCCATGAACTTGAGATCGGAGAGGAAATACCAGGGCACGATGCCGATCAGCATGATCGAGGCCGTGAACATGATCGCCTTGCCGGTCGTG
Organism: Pseudomonadota bacterium; assembly: GCA_040386395.1. Classification (GTDB taxonomy): domain Bacteria; phylum Pseudomonadota; class Gammaproteobacteria; order Nevskiales; family Nevskiaceae; genus Stagnimonas. Next base: position 137,716 of record JAZKFO010000001.1, read on the forward strand.
GTCAGCGAGGTGGTGATGGCGGCACCGAGGTCACCCTCCTGCGCGTGGTACTCCTCGCAGATGCGCGAGAGCAGGTAGATGCCGTAGTCGATGCCGACACCCACCCCCATCACCGCAACGATGGTCGCGTTGATGTCCAGGCCGATGCCGAGCTGGTACATGGCCTGCATCTGGAAAAAGTTGGACATGTTGACCGGAATCAGCAGCAGGATGGCCGCCGCAACGGACTTGTAGGCCCAGCCCGCGATGACTGCGATGGCGAGGTTGACGAGACCGAAGATCAGCCAGTGGTAACGCTCCACCACCACGTTCATCGCCTGTTGCAGCGCGATGAAGCCGGAAGCCATGCGCACGCGGAAATCCGGATGGTCTTCGCCCACCACATCGACGGCGCGGCGCGCGCTGGCCAAGGCGGCATCCACGGTTTCCTGCTTGTTGTCCGCGAACCAGACCGACACCGTGGAGTTGTGCCCGGTATAGCCCAGCACATGGCCGAAGTTCACGGGGTTGCTGCCGAACATCACTGCCTGCGAGGCGCTGTAGGCGGCGCGGCGCTCCTGGTCGACCGGCAGCCACAGTGGGTTGCCACCAGACATCAGGCGATTGCCCTCCGACATGTAATCGGAATACGAGAGCGTGGCGCGCGGCTTGATGCCAGGGTCGGACTCCATCAGTGCCTGCAGTTTCGATCGCACCACCATCGCACCATCCAGCAAGCCCACACGGTTTGTGTTGTCGTTTTGATCCTTCGCCTCGATCACCAGTTCGAGCGTGTTCATGCCGGGAAAATGGGCATTGATCGCGCGCACGGCGGTGTTGAACTCCGAGTCGTTCCACAAGAGGTTGCTGCCCTCGGTGGGGTTGCCGATCTTGAGCTTGGTGGTATCCCAGACGGCCCAAGCCGTGAGTACTACCATGACGAGGGCAGTAACCTTGGCAGGCTTGCCGTAGGTGATGCCAGCGATACGCTTGAGCAGGTTCTTCTGGAACAGGTGAATGCCGGATTCCTTGCCCTCACCCCCGGAGATCTGCTCGAAGTTGCTCGGCACCGGCAGGTACGAGAGCAGGATGGAGGCCAGGAACACGCCAGTCGGGATGATCCACAGCGCCCAGGCCCCGCAGAACAGGGCGTGGTCGTACATCGTCTCGATGGGTGCGATGGCGATGAAGATGATGCCGAACACGTCGGTCATGATGCCCAGCACCGAGGGCGTCATCATCACGCCCATCGTCACCTCGGCGGCTTTTTTCTTGTCCTTGAGGTGCGCGAGCACCTCGTAGTAGCGCTCGGCATACTGGATGCAGTGCGACAGCGTGCGAGCGACCAGCAGCAGGGGCACGATGGTCAGCAGCGGTTCGATGGGCCTGCCCAGCCAGCCAATGAACCCCACGCCCCAGAGACCCGCCACGGTGGCACAGACCACCGGCATCACCACACCGGCGGTGTTTCGCATGTAGAGAATCAGCAGTATCACCAACAGCCCAAGCGTCATGCCGAAGATGCCGTAGGTCTGTTTCTGCAGCTCGTAGACCCAGCCGGTGAGCATGGGCTGTCCAGCCGCGTAGATCTCGTGCTTGTCATCCTTGTGCTTTGCCAACAGCGCCTGGATGTTCTTGAAGGCCACATCGTATTCGACGCTGTCTTGGAACCCGGCCTGGATCAGCGTGGCGGTGCCGTCGTTGGAGACGAAGAAAGACCGGGCATTGGGTGACTGCTGCACGCGGCGGCGGAAGTCGGCAACATCTTCAATCGACGAAGGCACCTTGTCGCCCATGAGCGGACGTACATCGGCGCCTTCGGGTGTGGCCTCGACGTAACGGAGCTTTTCGGTGGAGATCGACACCATCTGGTCGTGGTCGATGCCCTTGATGAGATCGATCTCGCGGGTGAGGTCCCAGACTTTCTGCAGAGTATCGGCGTTATAGATGTCGCCTTCCTTGCGCTTGACCATGACGTAAGCGGTGAGCGGGCTGCCGAAGTTGGGGTGGTCGTAATAGACCTGGACGAACGGATCGTCGCGGGGCAGCAGATTCTTGAAGATGGTCTTCACCACCACATTCGGAAACCCGGCGAGGAAGAACAGGGTGACGATGCCGAAGGCGATCGAAACGGCCACCCGATGGTCCATGACCCACTTGGCGAGGCGGAAGCGGAAGGGCGTCTTATCCATGGTCTGGCTTTGGGTCTGGTGGTGAGCGGGGTTGAAGGGTTTGATGAAGCTGCGCTTCAGTTGGCACCGAGCCGGATCAGCGCCGACTGGGTGAGGAAACGGTCATACATTTTTGGATCGTTGGCACCGCTGGCATAGCCTTCGATGTTGGCCACCTGCTCCAGGCGGGTGACGCGGCCGGTCTGGATGTCGGAGCAGGTCACATGGCACCAGCTCCAGTACGGGTGCTTGCCGTCCATGAACTTCTTGGCGCCTGCCTCATAGAGCGAATAGGCACCATCGAAAGAGCGGTAGGGCTGACCATTGCGGTCGTAGGTGACCATGCCGAGCACCGTCTGGTTGCGGGCATCGAACCAGACCCGCTTCTTCGAGATCGGTGCGCGCGGATACCCGGTCGGCTCCGCCTCGACGATGATCGCCTCCGGCACCAGCTCGACGCTGGAGTTCCAGTAGGTCTGCCCTTTCACACCGCCGTGGGTCTTGTGTTCCCAGTTCGGATGGTCGGAGGCCCAGGAATCGGACAGTGCCGCGAGAAAAGGCCCACGGCCGACGATCTTGTAGTTGCCCCAGGTCAGCAGCGGATCACCCGCGGCCCAGGCATCGGAAAGAAACAGCGTCATGCCCGGCAGTAGCGGCTCGAAACGTTGATCGGCAGGGAACTGCCGCACACGCCGGAACTCGGCTACGTAGCCGTAGAGGTCAGGAAACTTGCGGTGGTCGTACGCCCAGACATTGAGAAAGGACGTACCGCGAAACTGCTGCGGCGCGGTGAAGAAAACCGTCTGGAAACGCAGCTTGGACTCGTGCTGCGGCCAATAGGGCTTGGGCTCCATGCTGACGCGCGCCACGGTTTGCAGCTCTGCCCAGCCACCGGCGTAACGGAATCCCGTCTCGCCCTTTTCGTTCACATCGCAGAGCTTGATGGCGTAGAACGAGGCATCGTGCCGGCCCCAGCTCAGTGTCTGCCCCGCAAACAGCTCGATGCCGGTTCTCGCATCGGGAAACGGGCTACCGCCAATCCAGGGCCTGCCATCGGCCGCGTTGACGACATTGCCCTTCTCGTCGAACTTGCCCTTGCCGGCGTTCTTCAGGGTCGCTTCGATGTATTCCCAGGGCGAGAGACGCATCACGTCCGTGGTGGTCTTGACGATCTTGAGCTTGCGTCCGTCTTTCAGGATCTGCTGGTAGCGCACCGGCTCCAAGAGATCTTTCACCAGTTCGACATTCTTGGCGCTGATCTCGTCGCCGGTCTTGATCCTGCCCTTGGTGTAGCCCTCGATCGACAGCAGCTCATCCGGGTAGGCCTTGGAGATATCGCCGGTGGCGGCGATCACGTCCCACAGGGGTGCCAGCACACCGGCAGCGCCAAAGCCCCTCGCCGTCTGCCGCAGAAAATGCCGGCGGCTGTAGTCATGGTCGTAGCGAATCAGCCTCAAGGTCGGATCCCTCTGGTCAAGAAAGCCGGCGGTCGATGGAGATCGACCGCCAGGCAAGATTCGCCAAAGCTGTTGTGGCGAAGAGGAGACATGACAGGCTCAGAACTGGTAGCCAAGACGAACGGTGATGTCATCCCGGTCGTCGATGAAGCTCAGGAAGCTCTTGTTCTTGTTGCCACTCCAGACATTGGAGTTGATGTAGTTGTAGAACAGGTTGACGGTGACGTTGCCGCGCGGCTTCCACTGGATGCCGGGCTGCACCAGGATGCCGCCCTGGATGTCGATGAGCGAGGCGATGCTGTATTCGAAGATGTACTGCGGGCCCGGCTGCAAGAAGGCCAGCACCGCATAGTTCGCACCGCCGCTGACGCCGGGCGTGATCTTCGGATTGTTGTTGGTCGGCACACCACTGGTTAGGCGGTAGTTGGTACCGGGCCGGGTGTAGTTCTCGCTGCCATAACCATCCAGCAACAGGCCTTCGAGACTGCTCTCCTTCTGCCAGAGGTACTGGAACACCATGTAGGTGGCCGGCACGCTCTGGAAGAAGCGCTGGTATTTCTCCACCACGAGGCCCGCCTGGATTTCGTCGCGCTTGTCGTAGCGTTGGCGCAGATCGAGGCCGGTGAATACGCGCTTGGGCGTGTAGGTCACTTCCAGGTTGATCAGGGCCTGGTCAAAGATTGAGCCGGGCTCGCCCTCGGTCACGAAACCGCCGCCCAGTCCGAACAGATGCTCGCGGTAGTAGTCGCGCTCAACATGACCGTGAGCGCCACCGGCACCGAATGCGATGAAGAAGGCATCGAGCTCATTGGCCGCCTGCTCGGCGTTGTCCACTTCTGCCGTCAACAGCGCCTGTGCGGCTGGAAACTCGTCGATCAGACGGTTGAGGGCGACTAAGGCATCGAGCTTGGTATAGCTGGCCCGATCGAACCATTCCACGTAACTGTTCAGGCCGTTGGGCCCGGCCTCGAAGGCGGTTTCGGCGATCAGCGGGCCGCAACCGTTGTCGGTCCTGAAATTGGTGCCGTTCTGAAGGTTGTAAGCGGGAATGATGGCCGCCTGACAGGCCTGATTGAAGGCGGCACCCAGCGCGTTGTCATTCGGCAGGGCCTTGTCGACACCCGACTTCCGCCAGCGAATGCTGCCCAGCGGATTCAGGCGATTCACATAGAAGGCCTGGGCGTTGTACTGGCCGAAATCACCCTTGACACGAAGGCCGGCGTTGAACTTCTTGTAGGCACCGTTCTTGTAGTAGTTGTCGTGCAGGATAAAGCGCGAGTCGACGATGTTGTAGGGCGTGTTGGGGTTGGGAACGATGGTGGGTATGAACTGCTGCGCGAAAGCATCGGCAACGATCGAATCGGTGACCTGGTAGGTCAGGCGCAGGCCGGGTGCCGAGGCGCGTTCGTCGGCAAACTCTTCGATGGCGCGGTCGACGAACAGGTGCCGGCGCAGGTCCAGGCCATTGGCACTGTCGAACAGGCGGAAGAACAGCAGCTGTCCCCAGGCGACCGTCTGGTTGCCGAGTCGGGCCGTCAGGTTGCCGCTGTTGTATTGCAGGAAGAACGCGGGCAGATCGATCGAATAGTTCTTGCCGGAACGCTCGAACAGCAGCGGATTCTTCTTGCCATCCACCGAGTAGCCAAAGTAGTCCGGTGTGCCACGGTAAGCACGGGCTTCCGGACGTCCGGATTCGGCAGTCTGGAAGCCACCGTCGATGCCCCGATAGTCGTTGTAGTTGTACTCGTCGTAGCCCAGTGCGCCGGGGTCATACAGTGCGCGCAGGCGGGACTGAAAGGAAAAATTCCCCCAGTTGATGCTCGCAGAGGTCTCGAAGCGCAGCGCGTGATAATTGATGACCTGCTCGCCCCTGGGGAGATAGCGGGTGAACGTGTCAGAGCCGCCAGTCGGGCTCAAATTGGAGACACCAAGGGTGGGTGCGAACGCACCTGCGGTGATGGGCGTGCCAAAGGCAGCGGACAGCAAGGTTGCGGGCAAGGCGGGCGTAACGCCGATGCCGGCGGTATCGTCGAGCTGGGTCCTGTACTGCGTTGCTGGGTTACCCGCACGGCGCTCGATCGGCACCCCGTTCGAGCCCAGGCCCAGCTGATTGGCCGCATTGACCTTGCCGGTCGTGCTGTAGGCGGTGTCGATGCGGAAAAGACCGTTGTAGGAAAAGTCACCGCCGAAAAGTCTCAGATCCGTTCTGCTCAATTCCTGGGCTTCGGCACCGATTGCGAATGTGGCGGCAACGCTGCCGAGCAGCCAAAGGGATTTACTTCCCTGTTTCATTTTTTGTCCTCCAGCTTTGATGTGTGTTTGAACAACGATTTCGCGCGAGCTAGCTCCCGATCTCAATGATGCGACCGGCATGTCCGACGGCTAGGATGCGTCCGGATCCGGCCTCGGCGCGCACCGCCTGGTACCACTCGGTGGTGGCGTCGCCATCCTTCACCATGGTCCAGTCCTTCCCGTCGTTCTTGCTGCGGACCATGATCCGCATGCCGGTAACGACCACATGGCCCTGCTGGTTGGCAGCCACACCCAGGAAATTGCCTTCCACCTTCAGCAGCTTGCGCACCCAGGTTTCTCCGCCGTCGGCGGACACCAGCATTTCGCCACGCTGGCCAACCGCATAGCTGTTGCCGGAACCCGCCGGTGCGACGTGCGCGGCAAACAGAGTCGCCGCCTTGGCGTCGATGCGGCGGACGATGCGCCAGCTGCTGGCACCGTCGTCGGAGCGCATGATCACGCCGTACTCGCCGGCCAGCGTGACCACGCCTTTTTCATCGACGTTGACGCTGTAGAGGGTCGGCTCGCCGGTGCCGAAGGTGTTGGGGTCTTCCTGCTCTTTCCAATCGGGTGCAGCGTTGGCCCAAGTCTGGCCACCATCGGTCGATCTCATCACCACACCGAATTGCCCCGCGGCCACCACCAGCCCGCTGCTGTTCGCCGAGACGGAAAGCAGCCTGTTGGTCGTCCCTGCATCGATCTTCTTCCACTTGCCTGGCGCCTCTTCGATCATCACCAGGCCGGATTGCCCGACGGCGACCGTGTGCGCACCCGCCTTGACGACCGACAGCAGGGCAAGCCCCGATTCTTTCTGCTCAACAGGCAACCAAGACTGCCCGGCGTCGTTCGACTGCAATATCGAACCACCGATGCCAACTGCCACTCCCTTGCCAGCGTCGAAGCTGAGTCCGAAAAGTGCCGAATGCGGTATGCCGGCAGCCAAGGGCTTGATGATTTTCGGCCCCGCGCTCTTGCTCTTATCGTCGTTGGCAGCGACCGAAGTCGACAGCACCAAGCCGAGCAGCAGAGCTCCCGCACCTTTCGAAATAAGCTTCCTCATGTCGCTCCTCGAAAATCTCCCCGGCTGACTGTTTGCCAGCCGGGGAGCTAACACCATAGTTATCGTTTTATGTGCTTCCTTACGACTTCCGACGACTTCGACCTACACCGTGCCGAGACGGGCGATGGCGGCCTGGGTCAGGAACTTGTCGTAGATACCCTGCTCGCCACCCTCCGACGCCGGCGCCTCGTAGCGGCTCTTGTAGCCACCGGAGATCTGCTTGACGTGGTGGAAGGCCGACATGCGGTTGGCCTGGATGTCGTGGAAGTGGACCTGCGTCCAGCTCCAGTGCGGGTTGCCATAACGATCCTTGTTGACGACATCGCCTTCCTTCTGCGGGCCGAACGAGGGGTCGATCTGCTTCCACAGCTCGCCGCGACGGTCGAAGGTGTAGTACTGCACGACCATCTGGTTGCGCACGTCGATCCAGACATGCTTCTTGCCGACCGGCGCACGCGGGTAACCGGTGGGCTCGGACTGAACGCAAACGCATTCGGGCGCCAGCTCGACCACGAACTCGATGAAGGTCTTGCCCTTGCCACCGCCGTGGAAGGACTGGTTCTCCCAGTTCGCGTTCGACTTGCCGCGCCAGTTGCCACCCAGGGCCACGAGACGCGGGCCGCGCTCGATGATCTTGGTGTTGCCCCAGGTGAGCATCGGGTCGCCCGCGGCCCAGGCATCGGACAGGAACAAATTGATGCCCGGCACGATCGGCTCGAAGCGCTGGTTGGCGGGGAACTGACGGATGCGCCGGAACTGCGGCAGGTAGCCGTAGATGTCCGGGAACTTGCGCTGATCGTAGTACCAAGGGATCAGGAAGGACGCGCCAGCCTGTTCCTGCGGTGCAGTGAAGAACACGCTGTTGAAGCGCAGGCGATCCTTGTAGCCGTTCCACACCGCCTCGCCTTCTGTGCGAGCCGTGGTGTTGAGCTCGGTCCAGTAGAGGTCATAGGTGTAAGCCTGCGAACCATCTGGATTGGTGTCGTTCGAGCGCACCGCGTACTGGGACATGTCATGACGGCCCCAGGACAGCGTGAGGTCCGCGATGCCTTCCTGACCGGTCTTGACGTCCGGGAAGGGGCTGCCGCCAATCCAGGGGCCGCCGGTCTGCTTGTCGATGACGTTGCCGTCGGCATCCCAGCCAGCACGACCGGCGTTCTTCAGGGTCGCGTTGAGGTAGGCCGTCGGGAACATCTCCTGCACATTGGTCGTCGCCTTGTCGCGCATGCGCAGACGGCGACCCATCTTGCTGACCTGGATGTACATGATCGGGTCGATGAGATGCTTGACGTGCTCTACGTTCTTGTCAGTGATCAAATCGCCCGGCTTGATCTTGCCCTTGGTCTGCAACTCGATGCTGAGCAGCTCGTCCGGATAGGCTTTTGAAAACTCTCCGTTCTTGCCGATGGCATCCCAGGTGCTGCAGAACAGGCCTGCACCGGCACCGATCGCAACCTTCTCCATGAACTCGCGACGGCTGTAGTCGAAATCGTATTTCCTGATTCTCATGAGGCTATCTCCAAAGATGAATCGCTATGCAAACCAGCTGAAGCGCTGGCGGATTGAGGAGCCGCACAAAACAGTCGCACTCCCGATAGCCAATACCCGGCAACGACCGCGTTTGGACGCAGTGCCTGGGTTCAAGTCTCTAAGACTTGCAATTGATTTCGGTCTGTTCATGAATCTCCTCCTGAAACGCACCGCAACTACCTGCGTCGTGGCCGTGCTCTAACCGCCGGCTCTTGATGCGGAGCACAACTACCGCTCTCGCTTATTGATACGGTGCCATATCAATTATCTGTTTGCAAGCCCGAAATATGCCGATGCAACATGTTTTTACGTGCTTGCTTGAAAATAATCTTCCATACCAAAGTGACGCCGGTGCGCTTCGGCGCTAGAGTCAAAGCAATGCAGCGATTGCGCGGATCTTCCGCCCACCGCGCTCGATATAAGGGAGGAACAAAATCTCATGGCCTCAGCACGCCCCCGATCCAGCAAAACCGCTCGCGTAGTGAAGACCATCGCCCAGGCCCGTGGCGTGGATGACGTCTCCGTTGCGCAGCGGCCGATCCTCGACAACGAGATCGATGACGCCATCGGCGACCAGGAACGCCACGACATCCGGCTGAGCTTTCTCATGCACGATGTCTCGCGCATGCGCCGCAGCGCGTACGATCAGTTCATGAAACCGCTGGGCATCACCCGCGCGCAGTGGTGGGTGCTCGCGCATCTCTCGCGCCACGACGGCATGATGCAGACGCAGCTCGCCGACATCCTCGAAGTCGGCAAGGCGAGCCTTGGCGATGTCATCGAAAGCCTGGAAGCTGGCGGCTGGGTGACGCGCCGCGCAGGCCCCACCGACAAGCGCGTCAAGCGCGTCTACCTGACCCGCCCCGCACAAGGATTGATCAAGCGCATGACCGTGCTGGAGGTGGAGTTCAACGAAAACGTCTTTGCCGACCTCAGTCATGCAGAGCGCGCCGCCATGACCGGCAGCCTGCTCAAGATCAAGACCTCGCTCGCACGCATGTCTGAGGCCGGTGTCGAGGCCACAAAGTCTGCGCGGAAGCGCTAGGCGCTTCTGTCGGCTGCTCAAGCTGTTCTCCTGCAGGCCACGCGCCATTGAAGGCTTCTCCGGCAATCTGTCTGCACTGAAGCTATAGAGCTGAAGCCATCCCACGCCAATACTTTGGTTAGGAGGGATGGCCGGTCGCCAGGGTCAGTCAGAACCAACCGGTCTCAGCAGCGTTTCGATTGGTTGCAGCGCCCTGGGGTCTGGCTCCCAGTTCTGCGCCGCGAACCAGGCACGGTCGCGCGGATTCTGCTCGGCGGCCAGCGCCAGCACCAGACGCTGAACGCGGTCTTGAAGCGCGGTGTCGCTGACGCTGAAGGCTCTGGCGACCACCTCGCTGGTGACGGCGCGCAGCTGCTTCACGGCCTGCTGCACCTCGGCGGGATCTGCCTTGGCACGGGCCAGCACCGCACTGGCGGCGGCAGCCCTGCCGGAGAGCGTGGTGGCTTCAACACCCGCCGCAGCCTCAAGCTCACGGCAGAAGCCGATCAGCCGCGTCAGCTCATCGCAGTCGAAGCGGAACTGTAGTGGCAGCTGCTGGGACATCAGCGCCAGCATGCCCATGACCAGCCGCGCCTGTTCCTGCGCGAGCTTGTTGGCGGGGTCGAGCGCCGGCAGCACCACATCGTTGAGGGCCTTGAGCATGCTCTGGATCTGCACATCGGGGCGCATCTGCATGGTCAGGCTCCTTTCTCGATCAGGCCGCGCATCTCTTCCTGCAGCATCGCGCTGATGCCCATCAGCCAGGTCACCAGCACGTCCTGATGCGTCTTGCCGCCCTTGGCGATGCGATAGCCGGTCGCCAACAGCAGCACCAGGATGGTGAAATTGTTGAACACCTTGTACCAATGCACGGTCTTCGGATTGATGCTCAGACCCGACGCTTTCTCGTAAGCCTCGAAGAAGGCGTTCTCCGGCATCAGGCCGCAGACCAGTACGGTCTCGCCGTCCGTATCCCGCGTCGCAAAGCCGCTGCTGGTGGTCCAGGCGAGATCCTGATGACGATCGCCCACCTTGCCCAGTTCCCAGTCGAGCCAGGCGCTGATGCGCGAGTCGTGCTCGGTAAAAAGGAAATTGCCGACGCGGTAGTCCGCGTGGACGATGGACGCGCGATCCAGCTTCGGCATGTTCTGCCGCAGCCAGCCGGCACAGAGGCGCACGAGCGGCGAGTCCTCGTCACTGTCTTCCTCCCAGACCCGCTCCCACCAGTTCACGCCCCATTCCGCGCACTGCGTGCCGGCGGAGGGGATGTCGAAAGCAGTCAGACCGGCGCTGGCGATATCACGGGTGTGGATCTTTGCCAGGCAGTCCACGAACTGCGGCACCAGCTTTTGCCGAAGCTCCGGCGGCAATTGCGTACCCAGACCCGACACGCCGCTGGAGGAGGCCGAGGGCTTGGCAACGCCCTGTGCAAAGCCATAGACCAGCCCCGGATACGGTAGATGCTCACCCAGCGAGTCGCACCAGTACACCGGCGGCACCGGCACGATGCCCTCGAACGCGCGGATCAACTCGAACTCGCGCAGGCGGCTGGTTTCGACGATGGATTCCGCAGGCTCCATGCGAAGCACCATCGGCGTCACTTCGCGGGCTTTGCCCGGAGGCGCCCAGTCGAGCGTGAAGGCCATCTGCAACTTCGAGGCGCCGCCGGAGAGCCAGCGGGCGTCAGACAGCTTGAAATTGCTGCCGATGTGGGCGCGTATCAAGGACTCCGCGCCTTTGACCAGCGTCTCCAGCTGCAGCGGGATGAAGCCGGGGCCGGCACGGCGTTCGAGCTTGCGTGTGAGCACACGATCCACTTCCCGCTCGGTCGGAAAACGCCGGCGCAACGCAGCAATCCACTCCGGCGACGGCCGGCTTTTTTCGATGTTCTGCAAGGCTCTCCTCCATGGCAGCACTGATGGCCACTCAATCACCGCCCTGCGACTTGCCTGCCAGAGCGACCTCATCAGTATGGTGCCATATTTGTCTGCGCCGTACTGCCGCAAAGCGCGACGCTGGCTGATCTACAGCAGGTAGATGAGTACGACCATGCCTGCTGCGGCGGATACCCACAGCGCACCGGCCACGCGCCATGCCCTGGGCGCCTGGTGCAGCCCCATGAAGTACTCCATCACCAGAATCAACTTGATCGCGGCAATCCCCATCACCGCCAGAGTTGCCGTGCCCGGAGAAAACAGCGGTCTGGAGAAACCCCAGGTCGAAAGCACGGTGCTCAGCATCAACACCAGCCACACGGCCAATACCTGCAGGGTGGTTGTGTTCACGGGAATCATCTCAGCAGATAAAGAATCGGGAACAGCAAGATCCACAGCAGATCCACCATGTGCCAATAGGTGGCGCCGGCCTCGTAATTTGCCAGGCTGCTGGCCTGATTCGTCGCCGATGCGGACTTGATGCTCATCACGGCGAGCACGACATTGCCGACGATCACATGGCCCAGATGAATGCCGGTGAGGATGAAGTAATACATGAAGAAATCATTGCTGAGCATCGAGATGCCTGCCTGGAACTTCTCGCCATACTCGAACGCTTTCGCGAGCATGAAGGCGAATCCGCAGGCCAAAGCCAGGGCAAACAGCCATCGCGCGCGCAGCGCTCGCTCCGCTTTCAAGGCCTCGATGGCGAGGACCACGAACAGCGAGCTGGTCAGCAGGATCAGCGTGTTGATACCACCGAAAGTCGCGTTGAGGAGATGACGCGATTCCTCGAATGCCAGCGGATTGCGGTGGCGATCCCACATGAACGACCCGAACATCACGGCGAACATCGTCATGTCGGCAAACACGAAGGCCCAGACGCCTTCCACCCCAGGCAGACGGCGCGGCTCCGGAGAGCGGGGTCGAGATGAAGGCGCTTCGATGTCGGGGCTCATTCGCAACGGGCCCTTGCAGTCTTCAGCGCATTGGCTCCGGCCCCCACGGGGCAGCAGGGTCGCGTGCGAACCATGAGCATCCTACTTGCCGCCCTGCAGAAGACCGCCATGCGGGCTTGCGACGACCTCCTCCACGCGGCCTTCCCTTACCCGGCGATTCAGATCCGTGAGCAAAAAGTAGCTGGCGGTGAACTCCCAGATCAACCAGGCCGGATACGGAATCCAGAAGCCGATCAGCCCATCGTAGGCAAAGGGACCGCTGCGCAGAACGGCAGTGAGGCTGGCCGGGAAGAAGGTGGCCCCGCAGAAGATGGTCAGCCAGCAGGCCCAGTTGGGCATCAGCGGCACCTTGCTCTTCTTGTCGGCCATCACGCAGAACGCCATGGCCCACATCTGCAGGGTAGTACACATGTAGACGGTATCGTTCATGAGCCAACCGGCATCGGTGAGCATCTGGGTGATCTCAGGCGAGCGCTCTGGCCGCTGTGCGGCAACCACCCAGCACCACATGCTGATCGACACCACCATCACGGTGAGAGCACCGCCCATCAGCTGCAGGTAGGAGAGCACCGGGTACGGCCCGGTTTCGATACGCATCATCCGCGCGGTCGTGTAGCCGACCCAAGGCAGGTACAGACAGATCGTGACGAGCGCCACAAGAAAGCCGATGCGGATGCTGGTGAGATTGTTGACATAGCGGTCGGTGAACAGCTGCGCGGCATCGTCTGGATGCGGTGGAGGCAGGTTGTGACCCATCCAGGCCCAGAAGATCACGAACGTCGTCACGAAGATCGGACCACAGAGAATGGAGATTCTTTGGTAAAGCACTTTGGTTTCTTCGTCCACGATGCACCTCCGCTGAAAATGCCGATCACTCGGCGGTTTGTAGAAAGCTCTAGGCCACGGCGCGCAACTCGCCCGCGCCCTTGTCGAACGACAGGATCAATTTGCGAAGCAGCTTGTCGAGCAGCGCGATCTCGTCTCTGTCGAGGCTGGAAAACGCGCGCTCGATGGGTTCGACGATGCGCGGCACCGTGTCGCGCACCTTGAGGCGGCCAGCAGCGGTGATGGCAATGACGTGCCGGCGACCGTCGCGCGGTTCGACCGAACGCTCGATCCAGCCGTCCTGCAGCAGCTCTTCGAGAATGCGGGTCATGTTGCCGCGGCTGGTGCCGACCATCTCGCTCAGCTCGCTCGGCGACGCCGCGCCGGTTTCGCTCGACACCAGCAGGCAGAGCACGTGAAAGGAGTTCTCTGAGAGCATCAGCGCCCGGAACACTGGCTCGAAATACTCGCCCAGCCCCGCTGCCGAGATGCGTAGCAGCCGCACCAGGACCGTGCCGTCCATGGGCATCTCCGGCAGTGCGCGTGCCATGCGCGGCGTGCTCGACACCACCTTGGACAGTCGCTGCAATCCATTCATGAATAATTTACCGGCAAACTATCTAGCTGCATTACAGGGCTCTCGGTGGGGTCACTATTCAGGGGGGGGGCTAGGCTTGATTCGAAGCGGCCGCTTCGCGGTCGAGTTCCCGGTACATGTACCAGGCGGTCAGATTCAGATAGATCCCCCACACCACCACGGGCATGTAGAACGCCAGCAGCCCGTGATACGCGAAGGGGCCCTTCTTGAAGAAGGCAGGCCCTGCCGCGGTGATGATCGCCACGCCGCCGGCAATCGTGAACCAGGTGAACCAGCGCGGCACCATCGGTGTCGGCCGCTCATCCTGCAACTCCACCATGGCGGTGGAGAGCATCTCGATGCTCAGGTAAATCCATCCGAGCAGAAAAGCGAACCAGGCCCAGTCGCTCCAGGACTGGATCACGTCGGCACTGGTCTCAGGGCGATAGGCAGCGACCAGCCAGGCACAGGCGTTGAAGAACACGATCAGCGAGATGAAGGTGCCGCAGACCGCCGTCGTCAGCGACCACAAAGGCCAGCGCCCCTCGATCTTCGCGAGCATGATGCCGAACTGGATCGAGCCCGGCGTCAGCAGCCCGGCAGCGATGTAGAACAGGCTGCACCCGACGATCACACCGGAGCGGTGGGTCTCGGTGAACCAGACCTTGGTTGCTTCCAGGCCGAGATCGGCTGGTGCCGGCATCCAGAAATGAGCAAGTCCCAGCCAGCCAACGGCGGTGAGCACAGTGAAGATCCAGACACAGGCCAAGCCGATTTTCTGGGAGCGGATGCTGCCGCCGTTTGCACTCATTTCACAGTCTCCTGCTGGGGGTCATGCGAGCGCCGCGGGCAGCTCAAAACACCAGCACAGGCTTGATCGCCCCGCCCTTCTCAGAGGCGTGTGCCGCCTCGTTGATCTGGGCAAACGGAAACTTGGTGATGAGCTTGTCGAAGGGAAACTTGCCGGCCTTGTACCACTCGATCATGCGCGGGATGAACTCCTTGGGCTTCGCATCGCCTTCGGTGATGTACTTGGCACCCACGCCGCGGATCAGCATGCTCATCAGGTTCGCCGGCAGCGTCGCATCCGGCGGCGGCACGGCCACCAGACCCAGCATGCCGTTCGGCAGCATCGTCTCCATCGCCACGCCGATCACCGCCGGAATGCCAGTGGTGTCGAAGGCATGGGTGACGCCGCCACCGCTCAGTTCCTTGATCTTGGTCAGCACGTCGCTCTCGGCCTTGGGATCGATGACATGTGTGGCGCCCAGTTCCAGCGCCAGCTTGCGCCGGCCCTCGTTCGGCTCCACAACGATCACGATGCCCGCGTCAACGGCGCGCGCGCCCAGCAGGCCGGAGAGACCCACTGCACCACCGCCGAAGATCGCCAGCGACTGGCCCTTCTTCAATCCCAGCGAGTTGACCACTGCACCGGCACCCGTCTGCACACCGCAGCCGAGCGGGCCCATGATGTCCAGCGGCAGGCTCTTGTCGATGGCCACGGCATTGCGCTCGTGTGCAACGGCGACGCTGCCGAAAGAGGACTGGCCGAAGAAATTGCCGGCGATCTGTGTCCCGTTCTGGCTGAGTGCCGTCGTGCCGTCATCCGGACGCACACCGGAGAAGTTGTTGGCCAGGAAGTTGTAGCAATAGGCCGGCTTGGCATCCGAGCAGCTTGGGCAGGTGTCGCAGGAGTTGAAGCTCAGCACGACATGATCACCCGGCTTGACGGTGCTGACTTTCGAGCCGACCGACTCGACCACACCCGAACCCTCATGCCCCAGCACGATCGGCATCGGCACGGGGAAACCGTCGCGCGCGACGAGATCGGTGTGGCACATGCCCACCGCCACCATCTTCACCCGCACCTCGTAGTCACGCGGTGAGGCCACGTCAATGGATTCGATGACGAAGGGGCCGCCGACCTGGCGCAGGACAGCAGCAGTGGCAGAAAGGGATGCGCTCATGTTTCGGTGTCTCCGGGATTGAGGGACAAAAATGCTTGCGTCAGTGATGTGTTCAGTAATGCCGTATCGGGATCAGTCGGCGACTTTCACCAGCCGGCTGCCGTGGTTCTTGCCTTCAAACACGCTCTGCAAGGCATCGGGTGCTTTCTCCAGACCCTCGGTGATGTCCTCCAGCGGCTTGACCTGACCTGAGTCGATCCAGCCCTTCATGGTGTTGTCGAAGTCCTTCACGCGGCCCTTGACGTGATCGGAGGTGATCAGCCCGCGAATGCTCAGGCGACGGGCAATCAGCTCGGCCATGAATTGCAGGGTGTTCTGCAGGCGGCCCTCGTGGGCGCCTTCGCCGAAATGCGGCGTGGCGGCCTGGCCGATGGCGGCGATGCGGCCGCCGATGTTCATGAGTGGCAGGGTGGCATCGAGTGCGCGGCCGCCCAGTGTTTCCAGGTACACATCCACGCCCTGGGGGCAGGCCGCGCGCAGCTCGCTCTCGAAGGTCTTCGACTGCCTGTTGACGCAGGCATCGAAGCCCAGCTTCGACACCGCCAGCTGGCATTTCTCGGCTGTGCCGGCAATGCCAACGACTCGACAGCCCTTGAGCTTTGCGATCTGCCCGGCGAGGTGGCCCAGGCTGCCAAGCGCGGTGCCGGTCACCACCGTCTCACCGGCCTGCGGTGGGGCAATGCTGTCGAGCGCGATGTAGGCGCCGAACCCGGAAAGGCCGAAGGCACCCAGTGCATAGCTGGGCTTCTGCGGACCGAAATCGAGATTGCGCAGGCGCTCGCCCTTCGCCACCACATAGTCCGACCAGCTCCAGAGCCCGCTCACAAGATCACCGGCCTTGAAGCGTGCATTGCGCGACTGCTCCACCCGGCCAATCGCAGAGCCCAGCATCGGCTCCTTGAGCTTGATCGGGTCTTTCTGCAGGGCGGTGATGCGCTTCACGCGCGAGTAACTGGATGACTCCATCGCGAGCCAGGTCGTTCGCAACAGCACCTCGCCATCCTGCAGCGGTGGCGGCATCGCGCCCTCTGCGAGGCGGAAACAGTTGGCGGTGGGCGTGATGTAGCGCGGGCGCTCCACCAGCAATACCTGACGGTTTTTCTGCATGACGCGACTCCTCCAGAGCACGGTCCGCGGGATTTTGTTTTTTGCAGGCTGAAAGCCAAAGCCTGCCCGATGAATAGTATGGCACCATATCGACTCGCGCAAACCCGCCGCTCGGCATCGGAGAATAGATGGGCCTGCTGAAATCGCTGTTCGGGCCGAAGGAGGCCAAGTTCGTCGAGGTCGCGCCGTTCGGGGCCCGTTACGAAGTGCCGTCGGGGCAGACCATGCTCGAAGCCGCGCTCAAGAACGGCGTGCCCTTTCCGCACAACTGCACGGTCGGCACCTGCGGCTCCTGCAAGTGCAAGCTCAAGGCCGGCAGGGTCAGCGCGCTGACCGATTTCGGCTACACGCTCTCGCAGCAGGAGATCGCCGTCGGCTTCATCCTCGCCTGCCAGGCGGTGCCCAAGGACGCGCTGACCCAGGTCGAGGTCGAGAGCGCAGCAAGCGATGCGCCGAAGCCTGAGCAATTCGTCGGCAAGCTCGTTGCCAACGAGCCGCTGACGCATGACATCGTGAAGATCACGGTGGAACTCGACCGGCCCATCCACTTCGTCGCCGGCCAATACGCCAACATCAAGTACCCCAATGTCGCGCGGGCGCGTAACTATTCCTTCGCCGACGCTCCGGACCGCGATGGCCGCAGCCGGATCAGCTTCTTCATCCGCAAGGTGCCGAAGGGCATGTTCACCGAGGCGCTGTTCAAGGGTGAGCTGAAGGACGTGCCGCTGGATGTCGACGGGCCGCACGGCAATTTTCATCTGCACCCCGGCGACAAGCCGATGATCTGCATCGCTGGTGGCTCCGGCCTGGCTCCGCTGATGAGCGTACTGGAGAAGGCGCGCAAGGATCGTGTGAAGCGTCCCTGCGCCTTCCTGTTCGGGGCGCGCACGCAGGCCGATCTCTACGGACTGGAGCAGATCCGGCTGATCGAGCAGGGCTGGGCCGACCGCTTCGTGTTTCTGCCCGTGCTCTCGCACGAGCCGGCAGATTCATCCTGGCAGGGCGCGCGTGGCCTGGTCACGCAGTTCATCACCGACACCCTGCCCGGCATCAACTGGGCCGAGGCCGAGGGTTACATGTGCGGCCCCCCCGGAATGATCGATGCCGGCATTGCCTCCATGACCGAGTTGGGCATGCCGCTCGAAAAGGTCTTTTACGACAAGTTCACCGACGAGAGTCACATCGCAAAGATGCCGTAGCGGCAACTGCACTTAGGTATTGCCGCGTCGGGGCCTCCTGCGCGGAAAAATAGCTGTCAAAACTACTGAGGAGGAGATCAGGCATGCCCCTGACAACGTTGCTTTCACGCCTTCGCGTCGGCCCTGCGGTGACGATCTTGTCCCTGCCGTTGCTTGTCTTCTCCACGACGGCCGCAGCGACGCTGGGGCCTTTCGAGCACGGCAGCGGCATCATCGCCCAGGGGCTCGGTGGCGTGGCCTATTCGATGGCGGAAGAAGCTGGCGCGCTCGCTGCAAATCCTGCACACGCCTCAGGTCTGGGTGCGCGCTACGACATCGGCCTGCATACCTTCTTCCCCAAGGCCATCGCAGGCTTCGAGGGCACCACCGATGACCGCAGCACTCGCAACGATGGGCGCCGCACCTTTTTCATTCCGCAAGGCGGGATGATCTGGAAACTGCCCGGCAAATGGTCGGCTGGTTTTGCCAGTACCGCAGCGGGTCTGGGGCCGGACTACAAGCAGAGCCCCTACGAGCGATTTGGTGGTGCCAGGCGCTCCTACCTGTTCTTCAGTTCGGCCACCCTCAACACGGCCCTCGGCTATGCGCTCACGCCGACGCAGTCGCTGGGCATAGGGGTCAATCTCGGCTACCAGAAACTCAAGGCCGGGGGCCTGGAGTTTCTCGACAACCCGCAGTCCTCGGTGGCACCCGGCCATGTCACCGACCGGGGCAACGACGGCGCATTCTCGATCGGCTTCAGTCTGGGCTGGACCGGCGAGCTGATCCCCGGCCTTCGCGGTGGACTAGGCTATCGCTCCCGCAACTGGACGCAGAAACACGAGAAGTATCGTGGCCTGCTGCCGCAGGGCGGGAGGCTGACGCTGCCCGCCATCTACGGCGGCGGGCTGTCCTGGCAGGTGCATCCGCAGTGGACTTTCGGCGCCGATTACCAGCGCTTCGATTATCACAGCGGCGGGCGCACCTTCGAGAACGGGATTGGCCAGCTGTTCAATGAAGGGCAGCGCTTCGGTGCCGATGATGGTCCCGGCTTCGGCCTCAACAACCAGAGCGTCTACAAGTTCGGCGCGTCCTACAGGGCCAGCCCGACGCTGACGCTGCGTGCGGGCTATATCGGCGGCACCCAGATCATCCGCTCTTCCGACACGCTGCTGGCGCAGTTCGGCACCTTCACCACCAATACGCACTACACACTCGGCTTTACCAAGGTCTGGCAAGCTTGGGAGATCAGTGCCATGGGCTACGACACCCCGCGCCAGACCGTTCGGGGCCGCAATTCCCTTGGGCCGCTGGGGCCGGGCGAGGCCTCGGCCTCGTTTGCAGTGCGCGGCTTCGGCATCAGTGTTGGACGTCGTCTGCCATGAAAGTGGCGCATTACGGCTGGATGCTGTTGCTGGCGGTCTCGCTGGCACCGGCTGCCGCACCAGCATCTGCGCCCGCAGCGGCAACTGCCAAGCCCGGCCAGAAGATCGTGACCACCACGGTGGTGCAGCTGCCGCCGCCCGTGGCCGGCCTGCACATCGACCGCCAGCACGAGCGCGAGCTGTCTCTGGTGGTCGACATGGAGCTGGCTCAGACCTGGAAGAAGAACGATCCCCAGTACCCCGGCGAGCAGTGGTCGAAAGCCACCGGCAGGCAGCACTACGAGATCGTCACGCGCCTGCGTTCCGACGGCAAGCTGGAGGTGCGCAACCTGCTCGACCCGGACAAGGCGACGCGACTGAAGGCGAAGACCATCCACCTTGCCCGGCAGGCGAAGAAGCAGCTGGAGGCGAACGGTGAGCCCTTCCAGTTGCCGACGACACCGGCGGGCCTGCGGGCGCTGGATGCACGCCGCAGCCGCGAGTACCACGCCTGCAAGGGCGAAGCGGCCTGTGTGCGGACCACGCAACTGCGCTACGCGGCGATCTATGCGGCCCTGCAATATCCGGAAGCCCTGCTGCCGGACACCGAGCCGGGGGTATTCCACTACTACCTGCCCTATCCCGGCTGCCCAGGGCGCTCGCGGGTGAGCATGAGCCTGTCGACCGAGGGTGTGCGCTACAACAAGGACTCCGACAAGTTCGTGCCGTTCAGCGAACGGCGTTCGGCCGATACCGTCGACTTCAGCGACGGCCTGCAACTCTGCGATCACTTCGCGGCGGTGATCGACATCGAGGATGCGGCCAAGCCGATGTACCAGGAGACGATCTACATCCCCTCGATGTTCGGGCCGACCGAGTACACCGAGAACGGCCACACCAGCCGCGAGGAACAGTCGCAGATCTTCCCCACCGAGGTGCTGGACTGGATCGGCATCTACCTCAGCCAGGCCCCCGTATTCGGTGCCTTGGAGACCACGCTGCCGATCACGCTGCCGCTGAACGGCAACGCGACATCGCTGGGACGCTGGACCGGCACCGCCAAGTTGAAGATGCGCTGGAGCTTCCGCGACGTGTCGGCCGCGCCCGCTACCAGCACCAAGAATCAGAGCCGCCCAGGCGGCTGACCAGGAGAAATGCAATGCGTCGCTGCCTTTGGCTGAGCTTGAGTCTTGCAATCACCGGCTGCGCGTCCGCACCGGTCGAATCGCCCTTCGTCGGTTTTTTTGCGCCCTACAAGGATTGCCGCGCGAAGTACGCCGACATCGATGCCCGCATCGACGCGGCCGGGGTGCGTGACGGTGGCTACTACCGGGTGCCGGGTTTTCCATACCTGCGCAGCGAGCGCCTGCTCGCCTCGTTCCGTGGCGAAGTCGAAAGCCCTGAGCAGCTGTTCGGCATGCTGCGCCGCCTGCGCGAACTCGACCAGGAGGCGCGCGAGTTCGAGTACATCAACCTCGGCATGGCCCGGCAGGAGGCTGCCAATCTGCGCTTCCAGCTGCTGGAGTGCGGCCGCGCGCTGGCGATGATCGAGCTGGACGATCCCAAGGCGCTGCGGCGCATGATGGAAAGCAGCTCGCCGCCGGACGACTACTCCGACAAGGCCCGGCTGCTCGGCCTGCACAGTCTCACCGCGCCGGCACTGCGCGAGCGCGTGCTCGAACAGGATGCGCGCCTCAAGGCACGCTTTGCCCAGCCGCTGCCTGCCGGCACGCCGACCGTGCTCTGGCAGGCCGCCACACCCACCGACCCCGCGACCATTCCGCGCAACTTCGGCGCCACGCTGCCGGATGAGCTGGGCTTTCCCGGTCTCACCGATTCGGGCTGGACGGCGCTCGCCGAGCGCAACGCGCCCGCCTTGTGGATGGAGACCGCCAGCGCCAGCGACGCGCCCGGTGCGCCGGCCTGGGTGGGCGACAAGGCGATGGCCGATCCGCAACAGCCCTTCGTGAACTTTCACGTTAGCTTCGCGCGGTTCGGTGGGCAGATCTATGGCCAGATCGTCTACTTCTACTGGTTCCAGCACGAGGAAGGTCTCGACGGACTGATCTGGCGCGTCACCCTCGACGCGGAGTTCCAGCCCGTCGTCTACGAATCGCTGCGCGCCTCTGGCGCTGAGCATCTGTGGTTTCCGGTACAGGCACTCGCACGTCGCGAGACGGACGCGAGCCAGGACCCGCCGCACTTCCCGCAGGCAGGCCAGGTGCCGAAGGCGGTGGCACTGCGGCTCGCCAGCGGCTCGCAGCGGCTGGATCGCGTCGTGGGCGCTGCCGAGGTGCAGGCCCCAAAGGTCCAGCAATACGAGCTACGCCGCTACGAGGATCTCTTCATGCTGCCGCGCGCCGACGGCGGCTTCCGCAGCCTGTTCGGGCCGGACGGCCTCGCCCGCAATTCGGCCTCCACCGACCCGGTCTGGCGCTACGCCTCCGGCATCCGCCATCCGGGTGTCGCACGGCAATACGGGCGGCACGCCATCGACTACGTCGGCCGCAGCCACTTCGACGATCCCCGCCTGCTGGAACGGGTTTTTGTGGCACCTCGGCCCCTGACCGCCGCCATGCCCGCCTCCGGTGGCTAGCACTTGAAAATAGCGCCGGCCGACCGTGCTCGGCTGCTGGAGTTGATCCAGCGCATTGCGCACGGCGAGCAGGCGGCCATCGGCGAGTTGTTCGACCGCACCTCGCCGCAGCTCTACGGCCTGCTGTTGCGCATGCTCAAGCAGCCCACCATCGCGCAGGAGGCGCTGCAGGACGCCTACATCCGGGTCTGGCGCCGCGCCGAGACCTATTCGCCGGCCAAGGGCGAGCCGCTGCAATGGCTGCTGGGCATCGCCCGCTACCGCGCGCTCGACATCCTGCAGAGCCATCGCCAGCAGGAGCTGCGTCTGGATGACGATCCAGAGGCGCTTGCCAAGCTGGTCTCGGTGCTGCCCGATCCGGGCGATAGCGCCGAGCAGCAGGACCGCCTGCAGCGGGTGCTCGAATGTCTACAGACCCTGCCGGACGAGCAGAGAAAAAGCGTCTTGATGGCGTACTATCACGGCTACAGCCACGCTGAACTCGCTGCACGCCTCGGAGTGCCACTGGGCACCGCCAAGGCCTGGGTGCGTCGGGGGCTGAAACGGCTCAGAATATGCATGGAGCAGCCATGAACTACGCCACGCCTGAACTGCTGGACGACCTCGCCGCCGGGTATGCGCTGGGAACCCTGCGCGGTGCCGCGCGCCGTCGCTACGAGCGCCTGCTGCGCGAGCTGCCGATGGCCCAGGGCCGGCTCAGGCGCTGGGAACAGGATCTGGCACCGCTGCTCCAAGCCGAAGTCGTGGTCCCGCCGCCCTCCGTACGCGCGGCACTGCTGCGCGCAGTGGCCGCTCCGGTGGCAAGCAGGAGACGGCACTGGAAAGCATGGCCAATTGCTGCCTCGCTGGCCGTACTGGGCATCGCCCTCGCCTTGTTCGCCGCGCCCGGTCAGCGCACAGCCCCACCGCCGACGCAGATCGCAGCGGTATCCATGCCGGTTGCGGCTGTTGAAGAGCGTGAGGGACCACCGTATCGCTATCTGGCCGAACTGCGCCTGCCGTCCTCACACATGGGTTGGCTGCTCAGCGTTTCTCCCGACCGCCGCCAGATCAGTGCCGTGGCCGCCGACGACCTGCTGACCCTGGGCCGCCGCCGCGCGGAACTCTGGCTGAAGCTGCCGGACGGCAGCATGACCGCACTCGGCAGCTTGCCGCTGACGCGCGATGCGGTCGCACTCTACGACCTGCCCGATAGGCTGCGTGGCCAGGCCCAGGCGACCTTCGCCATCAGCTTGGAGCCGGATGGGCGTGAGCGGGCCGGGATACCGACGGCACCCGTGCTGGCTTCGGTGCCCAGCGCCGACGCGATTTAGAAACCTCTTTTAGTCGGGTGAAGCGCTACAGGCCTTGAGTCAGCCGACGGCGCGACGACGATCCAGGTAGCGCTCGCGGACCACAAGATAGACCGGAAAGGTCAGCGACACGCCGATGTATGACATGGCGACGAAGAACCAGCCCCACTTGTAGCCCATGCCGATGCGCTGGCAGTCGAACACCACCCAGATCATGAAGACGAGCCAGGCGATGGCCATGTCGATGCTGAGGAAGGCCGCCGTGTTCCCCACCTTGATCGCATCCCCGAAGAAGGCCAGGGGATTGAGGATGTTGCCGCCCGCACGCATCCAGTCGAAGGCATGCGGCCAGGTCAGAAAGAAGGCGGCAATACCCAGGACGACGAAAATGGTGTGTTTGACGTTGGTGGCAGTCATGGCGGCTCCGTGAGGGGGGTGTGAATCAGGCTGCGGCGCTGAGAGGCAAAGACTTCTTTGCCAGCCAGAGCCTTTCGGCTTTTTCGAGTGCCGCCATGGCCCGCTTGGGTTCCGGGATGTTGATGGGGTCGTACTTCGGATGGCAGCTCGCAATCACCCTCGGCAGCGCGAATCCGATCATGCGCACCAGCATGCCGGCGAAGCGCAGGCGGCTCCGCCAGGGGTCCTTGATACGGCCTGATTTCCAGTCTTCCTTCACCATGTACCAGCCGGTGCCGATCATGTAGGCCAGCATGTGCGGCGCCGAGTAGCAGATGCCCCAGAGCCGGTACCAATAGCTCTTGTAGATGGTGTGGAACTGGTAGTTGGCGACGTGGCGATGCTCGTATTCCTCGGCAAGGTGCCAGCGCCAGAGATCGGCGGTCGGGTCGTCGACCGAGGCCTTGTCGAGCTCCCTGGCGGCTTCGAGAAAAAAGCACGCGAGAATCGGCCCCAGGGTCTCGAAGCCCTCGGCGTAGCCCATGCAGTACTTGTGGCCCTTCTTCCACATCTGCTCGTAGTCGGCCTTCATCTTCGCTTCGCGCTCAGCGAGGCCGGGATAGCCGCTGGCCCGCAGGAACACATTGAGCTTCTCGTGGTTCTTGTAATGCCGCCCTTCCTGCGCGATGAAGATCTTGCAGTCGTCACGCAGCTGCTTGGCATCCGCCGGCAGCAGGTCGATGCCGGCGCGCACCGTGCGGTTCAGGAAAGGCTCCAGGTAGGGCAGGAAGGTCGAGGTCGCATTCCAGAACTGTGCGAACTCCGGGTCTTCCGGCGTCCAGTGGATCTTGCCCTGGGTGAAGTCGATGTCGATGTCACGAACTTTCATGATCACTCTCCTGAGTCTGCCGCTGCTTCAAGCCGCGCTTGCCATCTGGTCACGCACCATGCGCTTCAGCACCTTGCCAGTCGCGGTCATCGGCAGCGCATCGACGAACCGCACTTCCTTCGGCACCTTGTAGCCCGCAATGAGACCGCGGCAGTGCGCAATGATTTCCTCCGGCGCGGGCCTGGCCTCGGCAGCCAGGATGATCACCGCCGTCACCCGCTCGCCCCAGCGGGCATCCGGCAGGCCCACCACTGCGCACTGCTTGACCGCGGGGTGCTTGGCCAGCGCCTGCTCCACCTCGGCGGAATACACGTTCTCGCCGCCGGTGATGATCATGTCCTTCACCCGGTCGACGATGTAGAGCAGACCCTCCGGGTCACGGAAACCGGCATCGCCGGTGCGGTACCAGCCATCGATGACAGCGGCGGCGGTCGTTTCCGGCTGGTTCCAGTAGCCGCCGAAAAGGTTGGGCATGCGTGCCCAGAACTCGCCGGTGGCACCGTCCGGCAAGATCTTGCCGTCCGCATCGCGGATGCTCACCTCGATCAGCGGCAGCGGCGTGCCGCAGCTTTTCAGCCGCGCCTCGTTGTTGAGGTCGTGCTGCTCAGGGCGCAGCAGGGTGAGGGCACCGGAAGATTCCGTGGCGCCGTAGAACTGCATGAAGCGGCACTTCATTTCCCGCAGCGCCCGCGCCAGCAGCGTCGAGCTGATCGCGGAGCCGGCGTACATCACCAGGCGCAGCGAGGAGAAGTCGGCATGCGCCGCATCCGGGTGGTCCAGCACCATCTGGATCGCGGTGGGCACCAGGGCACAGATGGTCGGGCGGTCGCGTGCCAGCACCTTGAGCAGATTGCCCGGCTCCAGCATCGGCAGCAGCGAGACCGTGGCACCGTTGTACAGCGCCTGCACGGAAAGCCCGCTGCCGACCAGATGGAACACCGGCATCACGGTCAGCATCACGTCGCCCGGCAACCACTCGTAGGCGGGCTCCAGGTGTTCGCAGAGACGCATGAGGTCCAGGCCACGATGCGTGAGCATCACGCCCTTGGGCTTGCCGGTGGTGCCGGAGGTGTAGATCAGCAGCGCCGTGTCTTCGGGGTGAATGCGCACTGTCGGGGCCGTGGCGGCTGCGCCCTCCAGCCAGGTGTCGAAGGGGCTGCCGGCAGCCGAGGTGGAGTCGAGCACGATCACCCGGAAAGACTGCTGGCACAGGCCCTGGACCTTGGCCAGGGTCTCGGCAAACTCGCGGTCGACGAACACCAGCGGACACTGCGCGTCGTCGATCACCGGTGCCAGCTCTGCGGGTGCCAGACGCCAGTTGAGCGGCACCACCGCCGACCCCGCCTTGTTCACACCGAACAGGATCTCGAAATAACGCGCCGAGTTCTTGCCGAAGAAGCCGACATGGGTTTTGGCACCGATGCCCGTCGCGGCGAGGGCGGCGGCGATGCGATTGCTGATGGCATCCAGCTCGGCCCAGCTCCGCTTGCCGAGACCATCGATCAGCGCGGTCGCATCCGGCTTGCACCGTGCGTGGTACCTAGGGATGTCGCCCAGCGTCCGAATTTCATGGTGCAGCCACATGTCAGCTCTCCTCGGCGCTATGGCGTCCGAACTCGTTTTTTTGGGAACCCACTCTTCAGCAACCCTTGAACTGCGGCTTGCGCTTTTCGACGAAAGCCAGAATGCCTTCACGCGCATCCGCACTGCCGGCAACGTCAGCCAGGGCCTGCGCCTCGTCTTCGAGCTGCGCTTCAAGCGGCTGGCGAAAGGCCTTGTTGAGCAGCCAACGGATTTCACCGTAGGCGCGCGTCGGTCCGGCCGCGAGCTTCAGCGCGATCGTCTCGGCCTCGGCAGCGAGTGCGGCGTCATCCGCAAGCTGGTCCACCAGGCCAATCGCCGCAGCCGCCTCTGCATCGAGCATTTCGTTGAAGAGATAGAAGCGGCGCGCGCGCGCGATGCCGGTGCGCGAGGCCACGGCGAAGGAGGCCCCTGCGTCGCAGGAATAGCCGATCTGCGGATAGGCCGCACCGAAGCGCGCGCCGCGGCCAGCCAGCACCAGATCGCAGCCGGCAGCCAGGGCCACGCCGCCGCCCATGCAGGCACCCTGCACGGCCGCAATCAGCGGCACATCAAGGCGCTGCAAGCGCGCCACGCCCATGTGCAGGCCGGAGGTCCATTCACGGATGCGCGCCGGCAGCTGATCGAGATGGTCCGCGAACATGCGGATGTCGCCGCCGACGCTGAAGAACTTGCCACGGGCCGTGATCAGCACCGCACGCAGGCCCTGCATGCCGGCCAGCTCGTTGGTCGCATCGCACATTTCGGCACAGAACCTGGCATCGAAGGGATTGCCGCTCTCCGGCTGGTTCAGCACGAAGCGGGCAAGCCCGTCTTTCAAGCTCAGGTCGATGGTCTGGTAGGGCACTTAGGGCTGTTCCTGGAATCGGATACGAAGACACCATGAGTCCCGCCGGAGGGAACCCGTGGCGCATGGAAGAAAAAGCTGCATCAGGCCCCGACAGTGGCTGCCTTGCCAATGACCACACCCGGCTCGCTCTGCCAGTCCGGCCAGCCTGCCGCCCGGTTCTGCTCGCGGGCAAGCACGCGCTCCTCCGGCGTGGCGAACTCGGCGTCCCAGCGCTTGAGCGCGGGCTTGATGATGGCCTCGTGCCACAGCGGCGGGATCAGCGCGGAGAGGAAGCACACGAACACCGATGGCATCACGATCGCCTCCTTGTGCGGCACCAGCTTGTAGTAGACCTGGTAGCTGTTGAGGTGATGATCCGCATGATTGGTGATCTCGAAAGCCACCGTGCGGCTGAACCAGCCGAGGTGGTTCCACAGATGACGGCGGCCGATGGGCGCACCCTTCAACCGGATCACTCCGTAGTGCTGGAAGTAGTTGAAACTTTCCACCCAGAAGCGCGCCACCAGTTGGCCCGCGAGACCACAAAGATTGGCCTCCACACCGCCGATTGCGTAGAGCACCGCATGGAACAGCACCAGCGCCAGCAGCGCGCGCCAGGCGCGGTGGCTGTAGTGCCAGGGCGACAGGCCTTTCTTCTTCAGCGCCATCGCCTCCATGTTCAAGGCGTACTTGGTGCTCTCGATCACGGCATTGCCGGTGAAGGCATACAGGCTCTTGCCGCGTACTGCGGTGTCGCCATCTTCGGGCGTGGCCACGTCGATGTGATGGCCCACCACATGACCAATGTCGCGGGTGCAATCAAGAATGCACAGATGTCCGTAGCGGCCCACGGTACGCGCGATGGGGCTGCGCATGTGATACAGCTCGTGCGCAGCCGGCACCAGCGGTATCACGCCCATCCAGGCGACGCTGAGAATCCCGCCGAGCTTTTGCATCGCGGTGAGTTCTTCCACCGAAATGCGCCAGGCGAACAGCGGATACAGCAGCACCGGCCCGATGCAGCAGAGCCAGATCGGAATGTTGGCGAGCACCCGGTTGTCCATGCGCCGTACCGAGAGATCGCGCGGGAAGATCGAATCGAGAATCGCCAGCACCGGAAAGGTGAGGATACCGAACCACACATAGTCGCCGCCCAGCGCCAACCCGGTCGCCGCGATAGCGACCACCAGAACCGGCACCCAATATTTCAGATAGTCCATGTCACTTCTCCTCCACTCTCGACACGTTGATACGAATTCTTTTCTGGGGGTGTCCTCTGCGATTCACTGGGGCACCTTTCTCCATTCGACTGGTTCCGCTTCCGGCTAGGCCGCCTTGCGATCCGCCGCCGGTTCGCCGCCGGCAATGCTGCTGCCGATGGGCTGCACCTTGGTGAGGCTGAGGTGGTTGCGGAACAGATCGCGGCCGATGATCTGTTTCATCACCTCGATCGAGCCGCCTGCAATCTTGACGATGCGGGCATCGGCATAGGCCCGCGAAATCGGGTACTCCCACATGTAACCCCAGCCGCCAAACAGCTGAAGACATTCATCGACGATCTTGCAGTGCAGGTTCGACAGCCACATCTTCGCCATCGCCGCGTCCACTTCGCTGAGCTCGCCCCGCATGAACTGCTCGATGCACTTGTCGGTGAAGACGCGGCCGATCACGGCCTCGGTCTGCAACTCGGCGAGCTTGAACTGGGTGTTCTGGAAATCAGCAATGGTCTTGCCGAAGGCCTTGCGCTGGGCGGTGTATTCCACCGTCCACTGGATGACCGTCTCGGACACGGTGGCCGAGCGGATGGCCTGCGCCAGGCGCTCCTGTGCCAGCTTGCTCATCATCAGCTTGAAGCCCTCGCCCTCCTGGCCAAGCATCGCGCTCGCAGGCACGCGCAGGTTCTCGAAGAACAGTTCCGAGGTGTCCTGGCCGCGCATGCCCAGCTTTTCGAGATTCTTGCCACGGATGAAACCCGGCAGCGAAGTGTCGACCAGGAACAGCGTCACACCCTTGGCACCGGCTGCGGTGTCGGTCTTGGTGGCGAGAACGATCACATCGCACATCTGGCCGTTGGAGATGAACACTTTCTGGCCATTGATGACGTAGTCATCGCCGTCGCGCACCGCCTTGGTACGGATCGCCTTGAGATCAGACCCGGCATGCGGCTCGGTCATGCCCAGGCTGCCGATGGCCTCGCCAGTGACCATCTGCGGCAGCCAGCGCTTCTTCTGCTCCTCTGAACCGAAGGACTTGATGTAGGTCGCGACCAGATCGCAGTGAATCAGGAAGCCAGGGCCGGTGAAGCCTGAGCGGGCCATCTCCTCGAAGACGATGACGTCGAACAGGTAGTCGAGCCCGAGACCGCCGTACTCCTCCGGGATGGTGCAGCAGAGCATGCCCGCCTGCCCGGCCTTGAGCCAAAGCTCGCGCGGCACGACCTTGTCCTTCTCCCATTGCGCGTGATGCGGCGCAATTTCCTTCTCGATGAACTTGCGCACCGCATCGCGGAACATGTGGTGCTCTTCTTGGAATAGGGTTCTGTTGAACATGCGATCTATCCGATGGTTTTTACAAAGATACGGCACCATACTATTGTCTGCAAATAGCGATATGCAATACCAATTAAATCAAAGGTTTCTGGAGATCAGCTCGCGCATGATTTCCGAAGTTCCGCCGTAGATTCGCTGCACACGGGCATCGGCGTAGAGACGGCAGATCTCGTATTCGCGCATGAAACCGTAGCCGCCGTGCAGCTGCACGCCGGCATCCACCACGCGGCCGTGCATCTCGCTGCACCAGAGCTTGGCGGTGGAGGCATCGAGCGCAGACAGCTCGTGCCGCACATGCCGCTCCAGGCACTGATCCACAAAGGCCCAGCCGACCAAGAGATCGGCCTTGAGGTCTGCAAGCCGGTAGCGGGTGTTCTGGAAGTCGGCGACCGCCTGACCGAAAGCCTTGCGGCCACGCACGTAGTCGCGCGAGATGTCGAAGGCGCGCTGTGCCGCCGCCATGCTCTGCACCGCGATGATGAGCCGCTCCTGCGGCAGCTCGTTCATCAGCGTGGCGAAGCCAAGACCTTCGCCGCCCAGCAGATTTTCGGCCGGCACCATCATGTCGTCGAAGAACATCTCGGAGGTATCTGAAGACAGGGCCCCAAGCTTGTCGAGGTTGCGGCCGCGCTTGAAGCCGGGCGATGCGGTCTCCACCAGCAGCAGGCTGATGCCCTTCGCACCCGGCGCCTCCGAGGTTCGTGCGACAACGATAACCAGATCGCAGTGCTGGCCATTGGAGATGAAGGTCTTCGCGCCATTGAGGCGGAAGAAGTCGCCCTCGCGAACCGCCCGCGTTTTCACGCCCTGCAAGTCGCTGCCGGTGCCCGGCTCGGTCATGGCAATGGCGCATACCACCTCCCCGCTCGCCATGCGCGGCAGCCAGCGCTGCTTCTGTGCCTCGCTACCGACACTGAGCAGGTAGCCGGCACAGACATCACTGTGCACGGAGAAATTCGCCATCGGCCCGGTATAGCCGGCATAGGCAATCTCTTCGATGACGATGGCGTTGTGCTTGAAGCTGCCGCCGGCACCGCCGTATTCCTCCGGCACGTTGGCACACAGCAGGCCCGCCTGGCCGCCCGCGCTCCAGTAGCTGCGATCGACAATGTGCGCCTGCTCCCAGCGCGCGAAATGCGGCGCGATTTCAGCCTTGATGAAGCCACGCACCGCATCGCGGAACAAGGCGTGTTCTTCGTTGTAGACAGAGCGATGCGGCAGCATGAGGAGCTCCTGATATTCAGTGAACGATGGTGTGGCGGTGCATCAGGCCGGCACAGGCTGTGGCTTTGCAGCCCGCGCCGCAGGCACCAGCTTGCCGAACAGTTCAAGCGCACTGGTGGCAGCCAGCTCGGTGCCGATGCCGTGGCCACCGGCCTCAGATGACGCGAAATAAAGGCCTTTCAGAGGGCTCACCACCGAAGGCCGCTTTTCATGCACCTGGTCGATGGTCTGGCCAATGCCGATGATCGCGCCGGTCTCGCCGCACAGGCCCTTGATCAGCGAGGGCGGATCGACCCAGATCTTCTCGACCTTGCCGCGTGCCTCCGGGTAGACCTCGTAGAACGAGCGCATCAGTGACTCGCGCCATTCGTCGATGTGCTCGCGGATGTCGGGGGGACAGGCGTGCAGGGAGGTGATCATCTGCTTGCCCTCCGGTGCGAGCTTGGGATCGAACTCGGTGGGCGAGCCGAAGCAGCCGCCGATCAGATGCGGCACCTTGCCGGCCTGCATCTCCTCGGTGACCTTGCAGGGCGGCGACTGGTCGTCCGGGATGTAGATGACCACCTGCTTGCTGGTGACCTTCTCCGAGCACAGCACGCGCAGCATCACGCCGTGGCAGGAGTAGGTGAGGTTCTTCACCTTCTCGATATAGGCCTGGGGGAAATGCACCTCGCCGACGAGATCGAGCACCGTCATCTTCAGGTCGGCGTTGCCGATGATCACCGGCGCGCGGTACTCCTCGCCCGCTTCGGTAAGCACGCCCACGGCAGCACCGTTTTCGACGATGACCTTTGCCACCGGGGTATCGGTCTTGACCACACCGCCAAACTTCTTGATCGCCTCGATGTAGGCCACGGGAACCGAGTAGTTCCCGCCCGATGGATAGGAGGTGGCGCGATTGGCCATCACATCGCGAAACGCGCGGATGAACTCGGTCGCGCTGGCCACGCTCGAAGGTACGCAGAAATACTGCGACACGAAGCTCTCGATCAGGGTGTTGGCCATCTTGTCCTTGGTGAAGGACTGCACCCAGTCAGCGACCGGGACGTACCAGAGCTGGTCCAGCTCGGCATCGGTGATCGTGAACACGGTCTGGAACAGGCGCTTGAAATTGTCGCGCTCGTCCTCCGACGCTGCTTCATACATGGACTGCTTGGAGTATTTCTTCGCGACCTTGCCGATCTGGATGTACGAGGTGCCGTTGAGATCGTTCCAGGGAATGCTGTCCGGCATGCCGATGCGATTGCAGATTTCCTGCAGCGGACCGACCTTGCCCAGGCAGTAGAAATGCCAGCCCAGGTCCATGACACAGCCCGACCGGTCGTAGGAAATGCAGCGGCCGCCGATCAGCTTGTTGCGTTCGAGCAGCAGCACCTTCCAGCCCGCGTGCGCGAGCAGCGCGCCGACGCCCCCGCCGCCAATACCGGACCCGATGATGATGGCGTCGTAGCGGGTATTCGCAGCAGGGTTCATGGGTCACTCCGGAGTGGATGTCGTGCAGGCAGCGCCGTGTGTCACGGGCTGGACTGCTGCGCAATCTAGGGCGGAGGATGGGGCCGAAAAAGTCCGGCGCCGTTTACTTTCGTTGCTTCGGTGCAACCCGCCAGGCGCGGGTGAACAGCGACACCAGCGACTCGATGGCATGCAGACGGCTGGCCGGGCGGCGCGACGGCGAGGTCAGCACGTAGCGTCCGGCACCCATGGCAAGGCCGCAGATCTGTGTCACCGCATCCTGCGGCGATTCGATGTCGATCTGCCCACGGTCCTTGAGCTGCTGCAGATACTCCACCAGCGGCTCGGACACTTCGCGCGAATCGTCCAGCATGGCGCGGCCCAGCTGCGGGAATCGCCCGGCCTCGGCAATCACCATGCGCAGGGTGGCCAGATAGTCCGCGTGGGTGTAGCCGTCGTATAGGCGGCTGATGATCTCGCGCAAGACCTCGTTGAGCGGCAGGCCACGATCCACCATCGTGCCGAGCCGCTCCCGCACCGACAGCTGCGCGCGGCGCGCGACCTGCGCGAACAGCAGCTGCTTGGTCTCGAAATGGCGATACAGGGTGAGCTTTGCCACCTGCGCTTCGCGGGCGATGGCCTCCATGCTGGCAGCCGCATAACCGCGCGCCACGAACACCTGAAAGGCAGCGTCGAGAATGCGGTCGCGTGCTTCGTGCGCCTGTTCGCGCCGCGGCCGACCCGGTGCCCGGCCTGTAGGTGGGCGAATCGTACGAGCGCGAATGGGGCGGGCAGCTTGGGACATGCCACATCATGCGCCAGGCGGTGTGTCGCTGCGCGGCTTGGCTATATAGTATGCTTCCATATCAATATAAAGGAGATTCGACATGGCCCTGTATTCCAAAGACGCGCTCGCCGGCAAGCGCATCCTGATCACCGGTGGCGGCACGGGCCTGGGCAAGGGTGTGGCTGGCCACCTCGCCGCGCATGGCGCCGAGGTGCATCTCTGGGGCCGGCGCAAGGAGGTGCTTGATGCCGCAGCGGCAGAGATCAACCAGGCCTGCGGGCAGGTCAAGGCGCATACCCAGGTGGTCGACATCCGCAAGGCCGAGCTGGTCGATGCCGCCGTGGCGGAGATCTGGGAGCGGCATGGTCCGCTGACCGGCCTGATCAACAATGCCGCCGCCAACTTCATCGCCCCGACCAAGGACCTGAGCCCGCGCGGCTTCGAGGCCATCACCTCCACCGTGATGAATGGCGCCTTCTTCACCACGCATGCCTGCGGCAAGCGCTGGATCGAGCAGGGCCTGAAAGGTTCGGTGGTCTCGACCCTGGTGACCTGGATCTGGACCGGCTCGGCCTTCGTGGTGCCCTCGGCCATGGCCAAGGCAGCGGTGAACGCCATGACCATGTCACTGGCCGTGGAATGGGCGCGCTACGGCATCCGCCTCAATGCCGTGGCACCCGGCCCCTTCCCCACCGAATACGCCTGGAAGATGCTGAGCCCCACCGACGAGGTGAAGGTCGGCGCCACCTCTTCCGACGAAGTGCCGATGGGCCGCTATGGCGAGATGCCGGAGCTCGGCAACCTGATGGTGCTGCTGCTCAGCGACGCCTGCGATTACCTCACTGGCGAGACCATCTGCATCGATGGCGGCCACCATCTCGCGGCCCCATCAACCTTTGCCGGGCTCACCAAGCTCAGCGACGAGGCTTGGGTGAAGATCCGCGAGTCGGCTCAGGCGGCGACCGCAGCCTCCAAGGCGCAGCGATCTGCATAGCCATGCTGCTGCCCGTCGTGACTGGTCGGCATCGACCAGCACGATGTGCAGCACGCTTGCGGAATCAGAACGTGACGCCGCTGCGACCTATGTAATAGAACAGCAGGATCAGCGCGGTGGTCAGCATCAGCCACCCCTGTAACAGCCAGCGCCAGAGCGCGGGTGCATGCCTGAGCTCCATGAAGTCGAGCACGATCAGGCGACCTTTGAGCCAGACGATGGCAAGCGTTGCGATGCCGCCGGTCACACCTGTCAGCCCGTCGCTGCGTATCCAGAAGGCTGCACCGGTCACCACCACCAAGATCAGCAGGGTGCGATGCAGTGGGTTGATTAGGACCGTTTTCATCACATCACCGCAGCAGATACAGCAGCGGAAACAGGAAGATCCACAGCAAGTCGACCATGTGCCAGTACGAAGCGCCGGTCTCCAGACCTTTCGTGGTTTGCGCGCCGTAGCGACCTTCGCGAGCATTCAGGAACATCACCACCAGGATCGTGAGTCCCGCCATCACGTGCAGCGCGTGAATGCCGGTCAGGCAGAAGTAGAACATGTAGAAGTCGTCGCTCAGGATCGAAATACCGGAGTTGAGCTTGGCCGTGTATTCGAAGGCCTTGACGATCATGAAGGACAGGCCGCAGAAAATCGCCATGCCCAATAAGCGCGCAACCTGCCGGCTGTGGTTACCGCGTGCGGCCTCGACGGCAGACACCACGGCCCAGGAGCTGACGATCAGCAGCAGGGTATTGACGAGGCCCAGGCTGCGATCGAGCGTCAGCTGCGAGCGGGTATAGGCCTCGACATTGCCCACCCAGTTGAAGATGTAGGCCACGAAGAAAGCGCCGAACATCAGCAGCTCGGCGAAGATGAAGATCCACACATCTTGATCACCCGGCAGACGATCGGTGGTCGCTGCGCTGGCTGGAGACGGGGTGGCGATTGCGGTCATGGAAGCAGACTGGCCGACAACCAGCCCGACCCGTCTGCCAATGGGCCGGACCGGTTCGTCCTGTGTGGTGTCGGGATCAGATTCCCGCTGCCGCCAGCCGGCCGGAAGCCTGCGGAGACTCGCTGGTCACCATGCGACGGCGCACTTCCTTGATCATGTAGATGCTCGCGGTAGAGAACCAGCACAGCCAGCAAAAGTACGGAATGTAGTAGCTCAGCGCGCCGTTCCAGGCGAAGGGCCCGGTCTTGAGCACGCCGGTGAGGCTGGCCGGGAAGAAGCTGATGCCGCACCAGATGGTGAGATAGCAAACCCAGCGCGGGAACAGCGGCACCTTGCTCTTATCGGCCAGGCCAATGAGTGCCGCCGCCACCATCTGCAAGGTGGTGCAGGCGTAGCACAGATCGATGATCAGCCAGCCGGTGTCGGTCATCATCTGGAAGGTGGAGGCCGGTGCTTCCGGACGGAAGGCTGCAACCACCCAGAACACCGCGCTAAAAGACACCACCATCACGGTCAGCGCGCCGCCGATCAGCTGCAGATAGGACAGCACCGGCATCTCGGTGCCTTCGATGCGCCGCATCTGTGCGGCGAGCACGCAGGTCCACGGCATGTAGAAGCACACCGTGATGAGCGACATGATGAAGCCGAAGCGAATCTCGCCGAGATTCGAGAGATAGCGCTCCTTCAGGGCCTCGGCGGTCAGCGAGGGCGCGGGGTTGGGGATGTTGTTGGCGATCACTCCCCAAAACAGCACGAAGGTCACCAGAAACAGGGGCCCACACCAGGCGCAGATCAGCTGGTAGCGCAGTCTTGTTCTCTCATCCATTTCATATCTCCGTTTTTCCCGTCGTGGGCCCCGACGATGGGCTTGAAAATGCTTGCGCTGTCTGGGTCAGGCTGCCGCGCGCAAGGGCACTGCACCGGCATCAAACGAGACAATGGCCTTGCGCAAGAGGCGGTCGAGGGTCCGCTGCTCTTCGGCGGTGAGGCCAGAGAAGAGCCGTTTGACGGGCGCGGCGACCCGGGGCATGGCCTCCGTGGTCGCCCGCCGCCCGGCGGCCGTGATCCGAATGACGTGGCGCCGCCCGTCACGGCTCTGCACGCTGCGCGATACATAACCGGCTTCGATCAGTTCTTCCAGGATCCGGGTCATGTTTGCGCGTGTCGTGCCGACCAACTCGCTGAGCTCGCTCGGCGAGGCCTGGCCCTCTTCGCTCGCCACCAGCAGGCAAAGAACATGAAAGGCATTCTCGGACAGATCCAGCGCGCGAAAAACCGGCTCGAAGAAAGCGCTGAGCCCGAAGGTACTGATCCGGATCAGACGGATCAGTACCGTCTCCTGCCGGGGCAACAGCGGCAGCGCCGCGGTCATCGGCGGGGTACTACGGTCAACCGAGGCGAGTCTTTCGATGCCACGCATAGACGATACCCATGTAATAAATCGATGAACTACTTTACTACTACTTTTATGAATATAGCAATGGTTGGTTTTTTTGCTCACTGTTTTGGCCGACAGCGCGGCTGCGCGAGCCGCTCTGCTTCAGCTCACCGACCGCTCGCGCCCCTCCCAAAAGGGCTTGCGAAGTTCGGTCTTGAGCACCTTGCCGGCACCGGACATCGGCAGCGCCTCGCGCAGCTCCAGGCTGCGCGGGCACTTGTAGCCGGCGATGTGCTGCTTGCAGTGGGCGTACAGCGCCTCCTGCGTCAGCGTCGCACCCGCCTTCAGCACCACGGCTGCGTGCACCGTCTCGCCCATCTCGGCGCAGGGAATGCCGATCACAGCGCTGGCGGCGACTGCCGGATGGCGGGCGATGGCGTTCTCCACCTCGACGGAATAGATGTTCTCGCCACCGGAGATGATCATGTCCTTGAGCCGATCGACGATGAAGACGTAGCCCTCGGCGTCCATCGTGCCGAGGTCGCCCGTGTGCATCCAGCCCTTGCGCAGTGCCTCGGCGGTGGCGTCAGGGCGGTTGAGATAGCCCTGCATCACGTTCGGCCCGCGGGCAATGATCTCGCCGACCTCGCCACGGGGCTTCTCGACGTCGTTCTCGTCGACGATTCGCACCTGCACATGCAGTGCCGCTCGGCCACCGCTGCGCAGCTTGTTGTTGAGTGCGCGGGCATCGGCACGGTGCTGCTCGGCCGGGAGGAAAGTCATCACCGCACTCATCTCGGTCATGCCATAGACCTGCATCGGGTTTGCGGTCGGCAGCGCCGCCATCGCGCGATCGAGCAGCGCCTCGCTCACCGGCGAGGCGCCATAGAGAATACGCTGCACGCTGGAGGTATCGCGGCTCTGGGTCGCCGGATAATCCACCAGAACCTGCAGCATCGCCGGCACCAGCAGCAGATCGGTGATGCGGTTCTGCTCGACGAGATCGAGCACCGCATCCGGCTTGAACATCGGCAAGAAGACATGCTTGCCGCCGCGCAGCAGCTGGATGACGGTCATCATCATGTCGGCGAGATGGAACATCGGCGCCGCGTGCAGGCCGACGCTGCCTTCCGGCAAGACGCCCTCGGCCATCAGCGCCAGCGCCGAGCTGCACAGATTGGCATGGCTGAGCATCACGCCCTTGGGTTTGCCGGTGGTGCCGCCGGTGTAGAAAATGCCGAACAGCTCGGTACCGCCGACCTCGGCGTCTGCCACTGGCTCGCTCTGTGCGATCAACTCTTCGTGACGTACGCCGCCATCCATCATCGCCGCCTCACCCAGGTAGACGATGTGGCGCAGATACATGCAGCCGTCCATCAGCGTCTCGACATGCGAGGCGAACTGGTCGTCGATGAACAGCCCGACACACTCTGAGTCCTGCATTGAATACACCACCTCCGCTGGCGACCAGCGGAAGTTGGCGGGATTGACGACGGCACCGATCCAGGCGAGCGCCAGATAGGCTTCGAGATAGCGGTCGGAGTTGAGCGCGTAGATACAGACGCGGTCGCCGGCCCGGATGCCACGCGCCTTCAGCCCGCCAGCGAGCCGCGAGACGCGCTCTTGCAGCGCGGCGAAAGTCTGCGTGCGGCCGCCACAAACGGTGGCGATGGCATCCGGATGCTGTTGTACCGCCCGGTGAAGGCCCTGAGTGAATTGCATCGACATCTCCTCAACGATTTTTATTGGTGTGCGCAATACGGCAAGGCATGCGGCTTGCCGCCTTGGCAGAGCGCATCCTGCGTCGGCATTGTCCGCGATCCGCTCAGCCGATCCTGGCAATGACCGCCTTGGTTTCGAGGTAGTGCGCGAACACATCCTCGCCGTTCTCGCGGCCCCAGCCCGACTGCTTGAAGCCACCGAAGGGAATGTTCGGATCGGGTGCGAGCTGGGTGTTGATGAACACCGTGCCGGCCTGGATCCTGCGCGCCAGCTGGTGCGCCTTGGCGAGGTCGCGCGTGTAGAGGTGTGCGGCGAGGCCGTAGTCGCTGTCGTTGGCGAAAGCAGCGAGGTCATCGAGGTCGTCATACGGTGTGGCGGTCAGCACCGGGCCGAACAGTTCCTCGCGATAGGCCGGGTTCTGCGCATCGCTGGTGACGAGAATCGTCGGCTCGATGAAGTAGCCCTCGCGCGCGACGCGCCTGCCACCGGAATGCACGGCGGCACCGGCCTTCACGCCGGCTTCGAGCTTGCCCATGATGCTGTCGGCCTGCTTCTGGCTGACCACCGGCCCCAGCAGGGTATCGGGGGCGAGACCCGGCCCGATCTTGAAACTCGCACCAACGGCGGCGATGCCATCGAGCACCTGGTCGAAGATCTTGCGCGGTGCGAACAACCGCGTGCCGGCGAAGCAGATCTGGCCGGAGTTGACGAAGATCGCCTGTGCGGCACCGGGCACGGCGGTTTCGAGATCGGCATCCGGCAGGATGATGGTCGGCGACTTGCCGCCCAGTTCCAGCGTCACGCGCTTGAAGTCGTGCGCCACGCTTTGCGCGATGCGCCGGCCAACGGCGGTGGAGCCGGTGAAGCTGATCTTGTTGATGCCCGGATGATCGACCATCAGCTGGCCGGTGCTGCCATCGCCGAGCACGATGTTGACCACGCCCTTGGGGAAGCCCGCCGCCTCGATCAGCTCGGCGAGCTTGAGCAGCGAGTACGGCGTTTGTTCCGCCGGCTTGATCACCACCGTGCAGCCGGCTGCGAGCGCAGGCGCGAGCTTCCAGATCGCCAGCACCAGCGGGAAGTTCCAGGGCACGATGGCACCGACCACACCGACCGGCTCGCGCAGCGTGTAGGCGTGCGTGCTGCCCATCGGTTGCAGCGCGGGTGTCAGCGAGCGACCGCTGAGCTTGGTCGGCCAGCCTGCGAAGTAGCGGAACCACATGGCGGAGAGCGGCACGTCCAGCGTGCTCGAAAACGCGATGGGCTTGCCGTTGTCCAGCGATTCGATGGCGGCGAGTTCTGCCGCATGCTCGTCGATGAGGTTGGCGAGGCGGTTCAGCAGCATCTCGCGCGCAATCGGTGGCGCAGCACTCCAGGACGGATCGCTGAAGGCCGCGCGCGCGGCGGCGACGGCCGCATTGACCGCGCCCTGGGTGCTGCGCGGGATGTTGCCGAGCAGCTGTCCGGTTGCCGGATCACGCACCTCGATGCGCTCGGCGGCGGGATCATCCCGCCACTCGCCGCCAATCCAGTTCAGGCCCTGCGGTAGCTTGACGCCGTGGGTGCTGCCGTCCATGTCGCTCTCCTCGCTTTTTTGATGCATGGATGCTGGTCTTGGAGCAGTGCAACCGGGCCCAACCAAAGTTGGGCGGCGGCGTCACGGCATCGGCGCATGGTGCGCGAGAAACAGTTGTATACCCTACGATATTCGGCATGCGAACGATCCCTTCCCGGTCAGCGGGGCGGCATTCGGACTTGCTGCTTCCCGCTTGACCACCGACCTCCCGCCTGCCGCCATGACACCGCCCCCCCGTCTCGCCGACCAGCTGTTCAGCGACCTGCTGCTGCCGGCCGAGACACTCGCCGTTCGCCGCGAGGCGCGCCAGTTCGCCGAGGACGTGCTGCGGCCCGCGGCCCACCGGCTCAACACCACGCCGGAATCCGCAGAGAGTTTTCCAAGAGCCGAGTTCGAGGCACTGGCGCGCTCCGGCCTCTACCAGGTGCCCTACCCGCGCGAGGTCGGCGGCCGCGGGCTGGAGTTCCCGACGCTCGCCACCGTTACCGTGCTGGAAGAGCTCGGCTACCACTCGCGCGGCTTTGCCTCGGCACTCTTCGATGGCCAGGCGATCCTGGTCGGCAAGACCCTCGAACGCGCGCAACCGGCGCTGCGCGACCGCTATCTGCCGAAGCTGATCCGCGGCGAGTTCGTCGGCTGCTTCGCCACCAGCGAGCCGGAGGCCAGCACCGATCTCTCGGTGAAGTCGCTGCGCACCGAGGCGGTGAAGGTCGACAACGGCTGGCAGATCAGCGGCAAGAAGCGCTGGATCACCAACTCACCGGCCGGCGACTGGATTCTGGCGCTGTGCCGCACCGGCGACACGCTGACCATGTTCTTCGTCGACATGCACCAGCCGGGCGTCAGCGTCGGCGCCCCCGACCTGAAGATGGGCAACCACGCCCAGCTCACCGCCGACGTCACCTTCACCGCTGCCTTCGTGCCGGACGACCACGTCGTCGGCACGGTCGGGGCCGGGCTGCGCACCGCCATCGGCGCGCTGGTGCTGGGGCGCATGGGCATCGGCGCCATCGGGGTCTCGATGGCGCAGGCGGCCTTCGATTTCTCCAGCGACTACATGCGCCACAGGAAGGTGTTCGGCAAGGAGCTGGCGCGCTTCCAGCACTGGCAGTTCCGCTATGCCGAGCACGCCCTGCAGATCGAGATGGCACGCAACCTTTACCAGAAGGCCGCGCTGCGCCACGACCGCGACGGCAATGCCGACCTCGAAGCCGCGATGGCGAAGATCGCCGGCAGCCGGCTCGCCTGCGAGGTGGCGCGCGATGCCATCCAGGTCTGCGGGGCCTATGGCTTTGTGCGCACCCTCTCCGGCACCGGCGAGCACTATCCGCTGGAATCGATCTACCGCGATGCCAAGATCGGCGAGATCTACGAGGGTGCCAACGAGGTGCAGAGCTGGGTGGTGGCGAGGCACATCTTCGGCCGTGAACTCACCGGCTGAGCACGCGCCCGCCCTGCGCGGGGCGCTGATCGTTTCGGTGCTGCTGCATGTGGCGCTGGGCTGCCTGCTGCTTTATGTGAAGACGACGCCGCGCGGCATACCGCAGCGGGCGCCGATACAGGTTTTCATGATTGCCGCCCCCTCGCCGGTCACGGCACCAGCGCCGCCGCCTGTCCCCGTCACGGTGCCTCAAGCCGTGAAGACTCCCAAACAGCTCACCACCGCATTGCCCAAGGCAAAGTCGGCGACGCGCAGCACCGCCGAGCCGCCGCCGCCCAAGCCATCCCCGCAAACGGCCGCCGCCGTGCCGAAGCCTGCGGCAGCGGCCAGCGGCAGCGCCAAGCGCGCGCCGCCGACACCTCCGCCGGAGGAGGACTTTGAAAGTGCCGAAGACTGGGTGGGTCGCGTGCGCGATCTCTGGCTGGCGCCGCCGGATGCACCAGAGCGTTTCCGCTGCCGTCTCAAGATCAGCTACGGGGCGGACGGCAGCATCCTTTCCGTGACCCTGCTGCGCAGCTGCGGCGATTACCGCCTGGACGAATCGGTGAAGCGCGCGGCCTGGAAGAGCGCCGCCCTGAAGCTGCCGCGCGCGCAGCAGCGCGCCGATGTGCTCGAAGTGGACTTCGTATCGCCCTGAAGGGCGAGCGCCTTCAGCTGCGGGCGCGCTTGGCTTCGAGCTGTTGCAGTGCGGCCTGCGTCTCCGCCGCGAAGCCGTGGGCGGCATTCCACTCGGCCACCTGCCGCAGGCCCGCAGCGACACTGTGATCGCGGGCGAATAGCAGGCTCTGCTTCACACCCTGGGTGGCAATGGGCGGCTTTGCCGCAATCTTCTGCGCGATCTCGGCAACCCTTTGATGCAGCTGCGCCAGCTCAGGCAGCACCTCGCCCACCAGACCAAGCGCCCTGGCCCGCTCGGCACCGAAGGTCTCGGCCGTCAGCGACAGCTCGCTGAGTGCCTGCAGGCCGATGACATGGCGCAGGCGCTGGGTGGTGCCGGCGTCGGCGACGATGCCGAAATCGACCTCCTTGATGCAGAAGCGTGCGTCGGCACTGCAATAGCGAAGATCGCAGGCCGCGATGAGATCAACACCACCGCCGACGCATGCACCCTGCACCGCCGCGATCACCGGCAGCGGGCATTCTTCGATGGCGCTGATGCTGGCCTGCAACTCGGTGATGCGGGTGACCAGCTGGGCACGGCCGGCGGCGCTGCCGTCCGCGGTGGCGAGCAGCGCGCGCAGCATGCCGAGATCGATGCCCGCGCAGAAGTGCTTGCCCTCCGCAGCCAGCACCACCACCCGCAAGCCGGGCTGCTGAGCGATCCATCGCAGCGCCTCCGGCAGCTCGGTCCAGAACGCCGCGTCGAGGGAATTGGCCTGGGCCGGGCGGTTGAGCCGCAGCCATGCGACGGCCCCTTCGACCGTGAGCAGGAAGGATTTCAGCGGGGGCAGGGCGTCGCTCATCGCAGTTCAGGCTCCTCGTTGTTGTCGGCAGCAGCATGCCGGGTCGGGACGGGCAGCGACCAGACTTTCGGATGGTCAGGCCGCCGCAGGCCGTGCCATTCTCCGACACACAACGATAAAAGGAGGATTCGCCATGACCCTGTTACAGATTGCCTTCCTGCTGTTCGCCGCCGTCGCTGCGGGCGGGCTGCTGATGGCGCTGATGCTCGCAATGAAGGCGCGCATTCCGGCGCTGATCGCCACCGGCCATGGCCTGGCTGGACTGGCCTCTGTGGCGCTGCTGTTCGTCGCCAACCTGCGTGGCGGCGAGACCACGCCAGCCCTGGCCTGGTGGGCACTGGGCGTGTTCACCGGCGGTCTGATCGGTGGCCTGCTGCTGTTCCGCGTGCTGTTCAAGGACCGCGCCACACTGGGTCTCGCAGCCGTGCATGGCAGCGTCGGCGGCCTCGGCCTCTACCTGCTCTACCAGGCCGCCTTCTAGCAACCTTCGTCGGGCTTGAGCGCTGGTCGGGCTTGAGCGCTGGCTTCAGCTCGGCACGAACTTGTCGGCGTGGATGCGCTCCGGCGCCACGCCCAGCGCCAGCAGGCTCTTCTCCACCGCCTCCACCATGCCGAGGTTGCCGCAGACGAAGGCGGCGACCTCGCGGAAGTCGAGGCCGACTGCTGGCGTCAGCGCCGCAGTGACCAGCCCTCGCGGGCCGGTCCAATCGCTGCCTGCCGGTTCGTGCGAGAGGATGGTGACCAGCCTAACCCGCTCGCCCGCCTGGCTCAGCAGCTGCTGCAGCCGCTCGCTGGCGAACACATCCTTCGCCGTACGCACGCCAAAGACGATGGTGAACTTCGCGGTCTTCGAGCGGCGCAGGCGATCACCGACGATCGAGAGGATGGGTGCGAGCCCGGTGCCGCCGGCGACGCAGAGACCGTCGCGCTCGTAGTCATCCACACCCATCACCCCGAAGGGTCCCTCCAGCCAGAACTTCACGCCAGTACGGTCCTCGGCGAACAGCCATTCCGAGAAGCGTCCACCGGGCAGGCGCTTGACCAGAAAGCCGACCTCCTGCGCTGGCCCCTCACCGTCGGCCGGCGGCACGTCGTAATACGAATAGCTGCGGCGCACGAACGAGCCGGACTCGGCGATGGTGCAGTACTGCCCGGCGTGGAAATGCACCGGCGTGTCGAGCTTGAGACGCAGGTCGATCACCTCGCCCGGCAGCGGCTGCCAGCGGCTGACGCGCGCCGATACCGTCTCTACCGGCAGCAGGGCGTGCTGGCCGAGCTTGACGCCGACGGTGAGATCGCCGCGCACCTTGGCCTGGCAGGCCAGCACGTAGCCGGCCTCGATCTCGGCGTTGGTGAGCGGCGACAGCGCCAGGTTCACCATCGGGCTGACCCGGCCGGCGACGAGGCGCGTCTTGCAACTGCC
Source organism: Pseudomonadota bacterium (assembly GCA_040386395.1). GTDB lineage: Bacteria > Pseudomonadota > Gammaproteobacteria > Nevskiales > Nevskiaceae > Stagnimonas. The sequence goes on from JAZKFO010000001.1 coordinate 181,679, forward strand.
GCAGACACCGACGCGGCAGTTGTGCGGATAGTCCACACCCTGCTCCAGCGCGGCCTTCAGCAGCAGGTCATTGCGGCGGATGTCGAAGTGTTCCTCGCGGCCATCTGCGCCCTGCACGACGATGCGGCAGAGGTCGCGGCGGGTCGCCGGCGTCGCAGGCATCACGGTGTTCGACACGCGGTTTCTCCGGGCCAGGACTCTAGGCTGCCAGCGCCAGCGGTGCCGTCACAGGTTCTGCGTCGTTCAGCTCATGCCAGCCGGCGCGCTCGTTCTCGCGGCGCGCGATCTCGCGCTCCTGCGGCGTCGCGTAGTGCGCGTCCCAGTGCTTCAGCAGCGGCTTGATCATCAGGAAGAACAGCGGCGGCACAAAGGCCAGCAGCACGCACATCAGGAACTGCGGCTGCTTCGGACCGTCGCGGTCGGGCTCCAGCTGGTAGAAGGGCTTGTAGCTGTCGTCGTGGTGGCCGGCGTGGTTGGTGATCTCCAGCGCCAGGATGCGCACCATCGGCGTCAGGTGGTTCCAGGTGTGGTGTTTCTGGAAGCGCCCCGGCGTGGCCGAGATCAGGCCGTAGTGATTGCAGTAGTTGAACACCTCCAACAGCATGCGCGGCCCGAACAGGATGCTGACGATCGCCAGCGCCGCACCCTTGATGCCGCCCAGCGCCAGCAGCACCGCCGTGAACGCGCTGAGGTAGGCGAGCTTGCCGACCCAGGCATTGCGCGGGTCGTACCAGGTCCGGCCACGCTTGGTCCACATCATTTTTTCCAGGTGATAAGACTCCGCCCACTGCCGCGGGAAGGTGCGCAGGATGTGTCCGTACACCGTGTCGCCACGGCGGGCGTAATCGGGATCGTCGGGGGTGGCGACGCGCATGTGGTGGGTGACCACATGGGTGATCTCGCGCCAGGGGTCGAAGATCAGACACTGGCCGACGCGGCCGAGCGTGCGCAGCAAGAGGTTCTCGCGGTGGAACAGCTCGTGAACCGGCGGCGCATGCACCACGAAGCCGATGAACAGCGTGCCGAGAAAGGCCCCAACGCCAGACGCCGTGGTGTTGAAGTGATCCTGCCCCGCCAGCCAGGCGTAGAGAAAGATATTGCCGAAGGAGGCCAGCACGGTGGCCGAGCAGATCAGGTCATAGACCCAGACGTGGCGCTGGTCACGCATCGTGTAATCGTTGTCGAGAAAGACATCGAAGCAGAGCACCACCACCAGGCAGGCCATGCCGAGCCAGGCGAAGTTGCCGCCCAGCCAGAGGCCGTAGGCGTGGGCGGAGAGGATGAGGGGCGAGAGCAGATATTTGCCGTAGTCGAGCATGGGAGTCCTCCGGATGCCTTGCGGTCGAGGCCGCATTGGTGATGGCGACATCCTCGGCGCTGCACCGGCAAGACGCCCCAACCCATAGTTTGGTCCGGCCCGCGGCTTGCGCCCCTCAGGCCTACCGCGACAAGAGGTTCAGCGCCCTCGCCCGCGCCAGCGCCGCCGAGCGGCTGGAAACCCCCAGCTTGGTGTAGAGGTTGTACAGGTGCCATTTCACCGTCGCCACCGAGACGCTCAGGCGATCCGACAGCTGCTGGTTGGATAGCCCCACCTCGACCAGTGACAGCAGCTCCAGCTCGCGCGTGGTGGGTGTTTCCAGCAGCTGGCCCTCGCCCTTGAGATGCCCCAGCTCGTCGACCAGCATCGCATTGCCCAGCGGCAGTCCACGGCAGATCTCGGCAAACAGGCTGCGCTCCTCATCCAGCGCGAAACCCCAGGACTTCTGGCTGGTTTCGTTGACGAGGCCGGCGATCATCTCGGCGCGGTCGCGGAAGGGGCGCACGATGCGGCGCCTGGCGGCGAGACTCACCGCGCGGGTGAGATGGCGCACCGCCAGCTGCGTGTTGTGCGAGACGCCCGCGACCACGGCTTCGCACAGCGAGAGCTCCACCAGCCGGGCATAACGGCCATCGCGCTTGGCGAGCGCGATCTCCTCGGCGATCAGCAACTCGGCGGGCTTGAGCCGGCCCAGTGCGATCAGCAGGTCGATGCGCGCCGCCTGCGCCAGCTCCTGGCTGCGCGCGGTCTCCTCGCCATCGCGGGGTGCGGCGCGGCGCTCGCTGCCTTCGAGTAGCAGGCCGACGTTCTCGGCCTCGGTCTGGGCGTCGTCGAGGCGGCCGAGACGAATCAGCCGCTGCACGAGGAAATGACCCAGCATGCGCGACAGGCGCGGCGGATAGCCGGCGGCGATCTCGCGCAGCTCGGCGAGGCTGCCGGCTTCGGCGGGCGTGGCGTTCCAGAGTTTGACTGCGGCGTCCAGCCCGCAGGCGGCGGTGTCGGCAATGCCGTGGGTGCTGGCCCGTTCGAGGCCGGCGGCGAGCAGCTCGCGTGCCTCCTCGTCCACCCCCATCTCGACGCAGCACTTGGCACAGACCAGGGCAATGGTGCCGGAGATGTCGCTGCCCTCGCCCAGTGCGGCGCGCGCACGCGCCAGCGTCGCGAGCAGCTCCTGATGCACCGCCCGATAGTCGCCCTGCGCCAACCCGATCATGGCCGTGATCAGCGACACCCAGCCGACCCCATAGGCACTGTTGGCCTGCAGGATGGAGGTCTGCGCGCGGCGCATCACCTCGCGCGCCTCGACGAACTGCCCGCCACTGATCAGGTGAATGCCGGCTGCGCTGGCGACGGTGGCGACGTTGAAGGGATCATCGGCCCCGGTGGTCGCCAGCCAGTGCATGCCGCGCGCGTGCGCCGCCGCCTGGTGGTCGGTGTAGGTGTCGACACAGATGCGGATCAACTCGGTGCGGCGCCGGAGATCCGCGATCTGGTCGGGCTTTTCGGTCTCCACCAGCTCCTGCGCGATGCGCTGTGCGAGCCGCTCGTTCTGGATGCGCGCATGGTCATAGCGGCGCAGGAACACCAGCGCCCAGACGTACCAGAAGTCCGCCTCCCAGCCGGCCTGATGGCCTCCCGCGTGCAGGCGTTCGATCCACTCGATGTATTGCCGCAAGTCGCCGCGGTCGCGCACGAAGAGCGCGGCGACGCGTTCCAGCACTTCGGTCGCGACCGCGATGGAGCCGGCCTGCAGGGCGTACTCGATGGCGTCCTGCCAGTGGCCGCCGCGCTCGCACCAGGCGGCGGCGCGCACCAGCACCTCGCGGCGGCGAGCCTCGCTGAGCTGGCGGCGCGCCTCGCCTTCGAGGAACTCGCGGAACAGGCCGTGCAGGCGGTACCAGCTCTTGTTGCGGTCCATCGGGATGATGAACACGCTGCGCTTGAGCAGGAGGCCGATGTGCTGGCCAGCCGCCTCGTCGCCCGTGGCCTCGCGGCACAGCTCGATGCAGAAGCTGCGCAGCGGGGCGGTCTCCAGCAGAAACTGCCGGACTTCGGGCGTGAACACGGCGAGCACCTGGCGGTTGAGCAGCTCGGCGATGTCCTCGTCGGTGCCGGAGAATCTCGCCAGCGCCTCGCGCGGATTCTCTGAAGCGGCGAGCAGGATCTGCGCGAGCCGCACCGCCGCCGGCCAGCCCTCGGTCTGCTTCAGCACCACCTCGACACCCTGATCGCCGATCTCTGCGCACAGCTCGCTGCCCAGCAACTCCCGCACCTCGGCCGCCCTGAGGCTCAGCTCGGCATAGCCGACTTCGCGGATGAGCCCTTCGAGCTTGGCGCGGGTGTGGTTGAACGGAATCTGCGCCGTGCTGGAAAAGATCAGGCGCAGGCTGGCCGGCGTGCGAAAAACCAGCCGGTCGAGCAGATCGGCCAAGCCCTCGTCGGTGCAGTAGCCGAGGTTGTCGATGAAGATCGTCGCCGGCTCCGGCAGCCGGGCCACCTGCTCCAGCAGGGCGTCGACGCGGTTTTCCAGCGGCTCGTCGCCACGGAGCAGATCCTGGTTGGGATCGAGTTCCGAAACCTGAGCACCGAGGCCGGCGCGCAGCAGGCCAACCAGACGCTCGACCGCGCTGTCGCGGTCGTCCAGCGCGATCCAGTAGCAGTGCTCGCCGGCTTCGAGGCGGCGCTGGTAGAGCGCCGACTGCGCAACCGTCTTGCCGTAGCCCGTCGGCGCGGCGAGCGTCACCACCTTGGTGCCACGCGCCGTCTCGCAGCCCAGGTCGTGCAGCACGCGGGTCTGCACCAGGGTAAACGCGAAGCTGGGCGGCTCAAGGCGGCGCGTCAGTCTGCTGCGGGGAACTCGTTTGGCTGGCAAGAGGCTGACTCCGGATGGCGGCCGCGGTGCGGGTGGAGTGACCATTTGGATGTCAACACGCCCTAGTGCGGCTTTGCCGCGATTTCGAACCGTTCCAGACTGACATCACCGAGATGCTGATCTAATTTTCCTGCCGCTTGAAGCCCGGCCCGATGATGCGCTGGTAGCCGCTGCCGAGCAGGCGCTGCATGATGTCGAACGCCTTGGCGTCGGCACCGACGAAGATGCGCGACTCGTTGCGGCGCACGCCGGCGAGGATGATCTCAGCCGCCTTGGCCGGTGTGGTCTTGGCCACCTTGGCGAAGGCACTGCCCAGATCACGGTGGGCATCCGATGCGCCCTTGCGCGCTGCACTGGCGATGTTGGTTTTCACCCCGCCCGGATGCACGCAGCTGATGCCGACGGCGCAGCCCTCATTCACCATCTCCTGCCGCAGCGATTCGGTGAAGCCGCGCACCGCGAACTTGGCGGCGTTGTAGGCCGACTGCTTGGGCACGCCGATCATGCCGAAGATGCTGGAGACGTTGACGATGTGGCCATCGCCAGAGGCGGTGACATGCGGCAGGAAAGCGCGGGTGCCATGCACCACACCCCAGAAGTTGATGTTCATCAGCCACTCGAAATCCGCATCGGTGGTCTCACGCACGCTGGCATTGATCGCCACGCCGGCATTGTTGATGACGAGATCGACGCGCCCGAACTCGGCCATCACCTCGGCGGCATGCTGGTAGATCGCCTCGCGGCTGCCGACATCGAGCTTGTAAGGCTTCACGCGCGCACCCAGCGCCTCACACTGCCTGGCGGTCTCGTTGATATTGGCCTCGTTGATATCGGAAATCGCGAGCTGGGCGCCGGCCTTCGCCAATGCCAGCGCCAGTGCCTGGCCGATGCCGGAGCCTGCCCCGGTGACTACTGCAACCTTGTCCTTGAACGACTTCATTTGCTCTCCCAAGCTGGTTTGATTCAGTTCGATTGACTGCTAGCCGCAATCTGGCGGCGGCAGTTTTATCACAGCTCGCGCCGCCGAAATCCCTGCATGGAATGGCTCTTGTATCGCGCAGCGTGCAGACGCATTGTCTGTGCAACTCACACACAGGGCACCTGACATGCGAATTCTCCACACCATGCTGCGCGTTGGCGACCTGTCGCGCTCGATTGCCTTCTACACCGGGGTGCTGGGCATGAAGCTCTTGCGCCAGCACGACTACCCTGAGGGCCAGTTCACGCTCGCCTTCGTCGGCCATCAGCCGGAAAGCGAAGGTGCGGTGATCGAGCTGACCTACAACTACGGTGTGGCGCATTACGAGTTGGGCACGGGCTATGGCCATATCGCCATCGAGGTGGATGACGCCGCGGAGGCCTGCGCGCTGGCCAGGGCCAAGGGCGGCAAGGTGACGCGCGAGGCTGGGCCGATGAAGCACGGCAGCACCGTCATCGCCTTCGTCGAAGACCCGGATGGCTACAAGATCGAGTTCATCCAGCGTCGCCGCTGAGCACAGCAGGCTCAGTGGTTGAGCCTGCCGAGCGTGCGTGACAGACGATCCATGATGGTGCTGTTGCCGGTCGCCGAACGCGGTGTCCTACGCTGGCGGTCGAGTGCGAACACCTTGGCGCGGATGCCGAGATTGCGGGTGATGGCATCACTGGCCATGTCGCCGTTGGGCAGTACGTATTCCTTGCGTTCCACCGTCTCAATCATGGGGATGATGGCTTCGGCCAACAGCACATGGCCGCGCAAGGTGCCTTCAAAATCATGCGCCAGACGCACCACCACCTGCATGGCCTTGAGCCAGACCTTGACCTCGTCAAAAGTCTCCAGCCGCCAGAGTGAATGAATCAGCTGGGTGCTATCGACACTGAGACTTGGTGCGATCAGCTGGCGGATGGTCTGCGGCTGTCCCCAGACTGCGATGGTGTCATCCAGGGACAGATCATCACGGACGCCAACGCGCGGCTCCACGACGCGGAAACGCGCCGTGACCAGATCGGCCACCTGTCGGCGTTCACCGCCACTCTTGTTGGCCAATGCCAGAAAAGCCTTGAAATCGGGATCGATTTGCAGGGCAATTTCAACTTCTTGCGGTGAGGCCAGCAGAGAAATGAGTGTGGTCACGGGGTTGAAGTCCTAAGTCTCTTGCTCTGATGGGCAAAAAATGCAGATGAATACGTTATCACGCGCTGCGCCGCAGGCCTTTTTCGTGCAGCACCATGGCGGCCATTTCCTCGATCGACATGTTGGCTGAATTGACGAAGGGTATCTGCAACTTACGATACAGCGTCTCGGCCTGGCGCAGCTCGTAGCTGCATTGGGCGATGGAGGCATAGCGCGAGCCGGGGCGTCGCTCGTTGCGCACCTGGCTGAGTCGATCCGGCTCGCTGGTCACACCGAACAGCTTGCTCTCGTGGCCGTGCAGGGTTTTCGGCAGGCCCGGTTTTTCGAGGTCTTCATCCAGCAGCGGGAAATTGGTGGCGAAGATGCCGTGCTGCATCGCGAGGTAGAGCGTGGTGGGCGTCTTGCCGCAGCGGCTGGGGGCGATGAGGATCAGCTCGGCACGGTTCAGGTCGCGCACGGACTGACCATCATCGTGTTCCAGCGAATAGTTGATGGCCTCGATGCGGGCGTCGTAGCGGCGCGAGTTGGCACTGTGGGCGCGCCCCTGGGCATGGGTCGAGCTGACTCCAAGCTCGCTCTCCAAGCCATGGATGTAGGTGTCGAACAGGTCGATGAACAGCGCCTTGCACTCACGCAGCACCGCGCGCGCGGCATCGCTGACGGTGGTGGAGAACACCAGCGGCCTCAGCTCGGCGGTAGCGGCGATGTGGTTGATGTAGTCGACCGTCATCCGCGCTTTCTCCGGCGTGCTGACGAAGGGCAGCGAGGCCTTGATGAAATCCACCCCTTCGAACTGCGTCAGCAGGGTGTTGCCCAGGGTTTCGGCGGTGATGCCGGTGCCGTCGGAGACGAAAAAGACATGTCTGGTAGTCATGCTTCGAGTTTGGCGGTTCAGCCCCCTGCATTGCCAGTGGCAAGACGCGGCAAGAACGCTGAAACTGTCGGTCTCAAGCAGCCCTACCTCCACACGAGATTTCCAACGTGAGTTCATCGAACGCCCGCAACGTCCTCTGGTACTCCGAACTGCGCATGACCGACGTCGAAATCGTCGGCGGCAAGAACGCTTCGCTGGGCGAGATGATCTCCAACCTCGCCGCCTCGGGTGTGAAGGTGCCGAATGGCTATGCCACCACGGCGGCGGCCTATCGCGAGTTTCTGAGCTACGAGGGGCTCGATGCACGCATCAACGCCCTGCTCGATGCACTCGATATCGAAGACGTGGTGGCACTGGCCAAGACCGGCAAGGAAATCCGCGAGCAGGTGGTGAAGGCGCCCTTCCCGGCCGCGCTGGAGGCGGAAATCCGCACCGGCTACGAGACCCTGCTGGCGGAATCTGGCGGCAGCGAAATCTCGGTGGCGGTGCGTTCGTCCGCCACGGCTGAAGATTTGCCCGATGCGAGCTTTGCCGGCCAGCAGGAGACGTTTCTGAACGTGCAGGGCATCGACAACGTGCTGCATGGCATCAAGGAAGTATTCGCTTCGCTCTTCAACGACCGCGCCATCTCCTACCGCGTACATCACAACTTCGACCACAAGTCGGTGGCACTGAGCGCGGGCGTGCAGCGCATGGTGCGCAGCGACAAGGGTTCATCCGGCGTGATGTTCACGATGGATACCGAGAGCGGCTTCAAGGACGCGGTGTTCATCACCGCCAGCTACGGCCTGGGCGAGGCCGTGGTGCAGGGCGCGGTCAATCCCGACGAGTTCTACGCCTACAAGCCCAATGTGCGCGCAGGCCGCCCCAGCGTGCTCAAGCGCGGCCTGGGCGAAAAGGCGAAGAAGATGATCTACACGGCGGACCGCAAGCTCGGCCGCACCGTGGAGTTCGTGGCGGTGGCCGCTGAAGAACGCCAGCGCTTCTGCCTGAGCGATGAGGACATCGAGGCGCTGGCCCGGCAGGCGCTGATCATCGAGGATCACTACGGCCGCCCGATGGACATCGAGTGGGGCAAGGACGGCATCGACGGCCAGCTCTACATCCTGCAGGCCCGGCCTGAAACCGTGCAGTCGCGCGCTTCGGCCAACATCCTGCGTCGCTACAAGCTGAAGGGCAAAAGCACGGTGCTGACCGAGGGCCGCGCCATCGGCCAGAAGATCGGTGCCGGCAAGGTGCGACTGCTGAAATCCATCAGCGAAATGTCGCGTGTGCAGCAGGGTGATGTGCTGGTGACCGACATGACCGATCCCGATTGGGAGCCGGTGATGAAGCGCGCCGCCGCCATCGTCACCAACCGTGGCGGCCGCACCTGCCATGCCGCCATCATCGCGCGCGAGCTGGGCATCCCCGCCGTCGTTGGCTGCGGCGATGCCACCTCGAAATTGAAGGATGGCGACTCGGTGACGGTGAGCTGCGCGGAGGGTGACACTGGCTACATCTACCAGGGCAACATCGACTTCGTGGTGGACGAGGTGCAGCTCGACCAGATGCCGGACATCCCGGTCAAGATCATGATGAACGTCGGCACGCCGGAGCAGGCTTTCGACTTCGCCGCCCTGCCGCACCGCGGCATTGGCCTGGCCAGGCTTGAGTTCATCATCAACCGCCAGATCGGCATCCACCCCAAGGCGCTGCTCGAACTCGACAGCCAGTCGCCGGAGGTGAAACGGCAGATCCTGCCGATGATCGCCGCCTATGCCAGCCCCGCCGAGTATTACGTCAAGCGCCTTGCCGAAGGCATTGCGACGCTGGCAGCCGCCTTCGCGCCGGAGCCGGTGATCGTGCGTTGCAGCGACTTCAAGTCCAACGAGTACGCCAACCTCATCGGCGGCAAGCGCTACGAGCCGCACGAGGAGAATCCGATGATCGGATTCCGGGGTGCTTCGCGCTATATCTCGCCCGACTTCCGCCCCTGCTTCGATCTGGAATGCCAGGCGCTGAAATACGTGCGCGACGAGATGGGGCTGACCAACATCAAGGTGATGATCCCCTTCGTCCGCACGCTCGGTGAGGCCGCCAGGGTCAATGAAATCCTGGCCGAGAATGGTCTCGCACGCGGCAGCAACGGCCTGCAACTCATCATGATGTGCGAGCTGCCCAGCAACGCCGTGCTGGCCGAGGAGTTCCTCGAATACTTCGACGGTTTCTCGATTGGCAGCAACGACATGACCCAGCTCACGCTGGGGCTCGACCGCGACTCCGCCACCATTGCGCACCTCTTCGACGAGCGCGATGGCGCGGTGAAGAAAATGCTCTCGATGGCAATCAGCGCCTGCAAGGCCAAAGGCAAGTACATCGGCATCTGCGGCCAGGGCCCCAGCGATCACCCCGACCTTGCCAAGTGGCTGCTCGACCAGGGCATCGAGTCGATGAGCTTGAACCCCGACACCGTGGTGGAGACCTGGCTGTTCCTGGCTGGACAGAAGGCAGGCTGAGTCGATGAGCGAGAGCAACCGCCGCGCGGCCTTCCTGCGCAAGCTGCGCACCCTGCATGGCTGGCTGGGACTTTGGGGTGCTGTGATGGGGCTTGCCTTTGGCGCCACTGGCATCCTGCTGAATCACCGAAACATCCTCAAGCTGCCGGTGACGTTGATGGAGAAAACCAGCGTGCAGCTCAGCGTGCCGGCAGCTGCGCGCAGCTCGCCGGAAGCCTTGGCGGAATGGTTGCAGGCCGAGCACGCCGCGCCCACGGAAACCAAGGTGCGCATCAAGAACGAGGCGGCGACAACAGTGCTTTTCGATGGCCGCGCGGTGGAAATCCCTGCCCGCTGGTCGCTCACTTTCCACTCGCCGCAGCGTGCCTACACGGCGGAATACTGGACGGGTGCCGAGCAGGTGAAATACGAGAAGCAGGATGGCGGTGTGCTGGGCACTCTCACCCGTCTGCACAAGGGCTATGGCATCAATATGTTCTGGGTCTTGCTGGTGGATGCCTTTGCGGGCGCGCTGATCCTGCTCAGCCTCACCGGCCTGCTGATGTGGACCAAGTTGCAGACCCCGCGACTCAGCGGTGTGGCGGTGGCGCTCGCGCTGCCGGCGCTGGCGGGTATCTGGTATCTGAACTTCGCATGAGCCGGCTGCTGGCGCGGTCTGTCTTGCTGGCGCTGTCGATGCTGGCTGTCGGCAGTGCGCGCGCCGACGAGCCGGGCCGCTTCGACTACTACCTGCTGTCACTGTCCTGGTCGCCGCAGTACTGCGCCAGCGAGGCGCGGCCAAATGATCCGCAATGCGCGCGGCCCTATGCCTTCGTGGTGCATGGCCTCTGGCCGCAGCACGAGCGCGGCTGGCCGAGCGACTGTGGACGCGGCGAATACCTGAGCGATTCGCTCATCGCCGATGCCCTGCGCTTCATGCCCAGCAAGTCGCTGGTGATTCATGAGTGGCGCAAGCACGGGGTGTGCTCCGGTCTCGGTGCGCGGCAGTATTTCGAGACTGCCGAGCGGGCTTATCGAAGCATCACGATCCCTGCGGCCTACAGCGCACCGGGTGTGGCCCTGACCCGCACGGTGCAGGCCTTGGAGCGGGATCTTCTCAAGGCCAATCCGGCCTTGCGCAGCGATGGCATTGCCGTGCAGTGCAGTGGCCGCTACCTGCGGGAGGTACAGATCTGCCTCAGTCGTGACCTGAAACCGCGCGCCTGCGGCTCGGATGTGCGCGACCGCTGCAAGGGCGATTTCGTGTTGCGCCCAAGCCGCTGATCAGCCGCGCAGGATGATCTGCTGCTGCCAGACCACCGGCACCGCATCGGCATCCATCGCCGGCATCAGCGCGCTGCCTTGCAGATGGCGCAGCCCGATCAGATGCAGGGCGGCAGCACAGTCCTCCGTATCGGCACCGCAGGCAATCACCTGCGCACCCAGGGCCTGCGCAGCACCGCAGACGGCACTCACCAGCCGCCGCGCGCTGCCCTGCAAGCCTTCATCCATCAGCCGCCGCACGACGCCGGCGCTGAGCTTGTAGCCATCGAGCGGGAAGGCCGAGAAATCCCGCAAAGAGGTTTCGATGCTGCCATCGCCCGCCAGCAGCAGGCGGAATCCGCCGGCACGCAGCTGCATCAGCGCCGGGTGGTGACGCGACAAATCGCGGAATGCGGACTCGTCGACTTCCAGCTGCACGCGCTCGCTGGGCAGCCCGTGCTGCGCGAGCCGCTGCGCAAGCTGCGCGGCAAAACCGGGGTCAGCCAGGGCGCTGGCTGACACACTCAGGGCCAGCACCTCCGGCGTGAATCCAGCACTGGTCCAGCGCTGCCATTGCTGCGCCATCTGCTCGGCTGCGGCCAGCACCAGGGTGCCGCTCTGCATCGGCGCTTCGCTCAGCAGTTGCAGCCCGACGCAGTGCTGTGTGATGACATCCACCCAGGGTTGCCAGCGGCCCGCCAGCGCCGTGGGCTCTGCGCTGATGCTGGTGGTCTGGGCAGTGGCCGGGCTATGTACTTGCAGCTGTTCGCGGGCGAGCGCCAGCAGATCGCTGATGCCGCTGCCTTCATCAACCTCGACCAGGCAGCTTCGCAGGGCCGGCTGTACCGTGCAGTCACCGATCTGGCGCAGGCTGTCGATACGGTGCGCACATTGGTCGAGCCAGGGTGCCTGCTTGGCCGTCAGGCTGCCGGGCGCGCGCAGCAGGGCGAACTCATCGGGCTGGATGCGCGCCAGGGTGTCGGTGCTGTCCAGTCCATCGAGCAGATGTTGCAGGCATTTCAGCAGCAGCTCGTCTGCAACGCCGCTGCCATACAGCGCGCGCGCCTCTTCAATGCCGTCGAACTTGAGCAGCGTGATGCCGAACGGCTGGGCCTTGGCGCGCGCCACCGCCATCAGCATGCGGGCGCGATCGGCGAACAGCGCGGCATTGGGCAGCAGGGTGAGCGCATCGTGGCTGGCCTCGAAGAAGGCCTGGTCGCGGCGCACCTCGATGTCGAAGATCTGTCGGTTGCGCTGCACGGCGCGGCGCAGCTGCTTGAGCAGCTGCTCGCCATCGCTCTCGCCCTTGACGAGGTAGTCCTGCGCCCCCAGCGCCAGTGCCTCGGCGGCAAGCTTCTCGTCGGCATTGCCGGTGAGCACGATAATGGCGGTCTTGCGATCCACTTCACGCAGGGCGCGTACATTGTCGACCCCACGCCCATCCGGCAGCCCCAGGTCGAGCAGGACGCAGCTGAAGTCGAACCCTTTCAAGGCCTCGACGGCGAGCGAGAGCCGCTTGACGGTCTGCACCACCAGCTCGCCCGCGGTGATGGCCGGCTTGAAGGCCTCCATCAGCAGGCGGCCGTCGGCGGGAGAGTCTTCCACCAGCAGCACCGACAGTGCGCGTGGCATGGCGGCGTTCATGCGGTGGCAGTCCTCGGCGGCAGCTGCACCACGCCGAACCAGAAATCGCGGATGAGGTTGGCCAGCCGGCCGAACTCGTCGATGGAGGTCGGCTTGGTCAGGTAGCAGTTGGCGTGCGACTCGTAGCAGCCGCGCACATCGCTGTCCGCCTTCGAGGTGGAGAGGATCAGCACCGGGATGGTCCTGAGTCCGGCATCGGCCTTGATCTCGGCCAGCACCTCGCGGCCATGCTTGCGTGGCAGGTTCAGGTCCAGCAGCACCAGATCGGGTCGCCGTGCGGCGGCATGGCTGCCTTCGCGGCGAAGGATCAGCATGGCCTCTTCGCCGTCGCGGGCGATCAGCAGCTCGTGGTCGAGCTGGGTTTCTTTCAACACTTCCTGCGCCAGCCTGAGATCGGCGGCGTTGTCTTCGACCAGCAGGATGACCGGGCGGTATCCATTGGTCTGCTGAATGCTGGGCATCGTGTTCTCCAAGTGCGCGAAACCTATCCAGGCGACCTGCCGCAGCCTGCCAAAAATCGTCAGCCGGAATGATAGCGACAGTCCCGCCCCGACTGTGCCCGGCAAGCGACTACACTGCCGCGCCCATCGGAACCCCTCTCTCGTTGAACGCCATGCCTGACGACCTGCGCCGCGCGGCCCTGCACTGCACCGCTGCCGCGGCTTCGTTCGCCTGCATGGGTGCGTTCGCAAAGGCCTCGGCGCAGCAGGGTGCCTCCGAGGTCCTGATCGTGTTCGTGCGCAACCTCATGGGCGTGCTGGCGCTGCTGCCCTGGGTGCTGCGCAACGGTGCGGCCTCGCTCAAAACCAATCGCCTCGGCGGACATCTGTGGCGGGCGCTGTTCGGCCTCTGCGGCATGTATTCGCTTTTCTATGCCATCACCCATCTGCCGCTGGCCGAGTCGCTGCTGCTCAACTACGCCTCGCCGCTGTTCATCCCCTTCATCGCCTGGATCGTGCTGGCTGAAAAGCCACCGCCGCTGATGATCCCGGCGGCATTGCTGGGGCTGGCGGGCGTGGCGCTGATCGTCAAACCCGCCTCGCTGGGCTTTGGCCTCGCCTCCTGGCTGGGTGCGGCATCGGGCGTGTTCGCCGCCTGTGCGATGGTGAGCCTCCGGCGCATCAGCGATACAGAGCCGGCACCGCGCGTGGTGTTCTATTTCTCCGCCATCGGCACCGTGGTGTCGCTGGTGCCGCTGTTCTGGTTTGCCACCCTGCCCACACCGATGCAGATGCTGCTGATGGTCGCGACGGGTCTTGCCGCCACCAATGGCCAGTTGCAGCTCACCCGCGCCTACAGCCATGCGCCGGCGGCGCGTGTCGGTGCCATGGGCTATTCGGCCGTGATCTTCGCCGGGCTGATCGGCTGGCTGGTGTGGGATGAAACCCTGGATCGCTACAGCCTGCTCGGTGCCGTGCTGGTGATCGGCACCTGCGTGATTGCCAGCTGGCAGCGCAGCCCGCGCACCGCGCCGATCTCGCCCGAAGATGCGGCAAGCTGAGGCTTGCCGTGTGGCAGCGGATACCGCACAGTTTGTTCCCCATTTTTGAGGAGATGTCGATGAGCGACAACCATGTGGTCACCACGCTGACCGACCGGGTGCTGACCCTGCGCATGAACCGGCTCGACAAGAAGAACGCGCTGACCCAGGGCATGTATACGGCCATGGCCGATGCCGTCATCGCCGCCGGCAGCAATCCGGAAGTGCGCGTGCTGCTGATCACCGGTGATGCCAACTGCTTCTGTGCCGGCAACGATCTGGTGGATTTCATGAACAGCCCTGCCACCAATCCGGGCGGCACGCCGGTGGAGCGCTTCATGAAGGCGCTCGCCAGCTTCGAGAAGCCGGTGGTGGGTGCTGTGGGCGGCATTGCCGTCGGCATCGGTGTCACCATGCTGCTGCACTGCGACCTCATCTACTGCGGCGAAAAGACCAAGCTCAACATGCCATTCGTGAGCCTGGGCATCTGCCCCGAATTCGCCAGCAGCTACGTGCTGCCGCGCATGATGGGCCATGTGCGCGCGGCCGAGCTGGTGATGCTGGGCGAAGGCTTCAGCGCCGAAACCGCCTTGCAGTACGGCCTGGTCAATGCCCTGCTGCCGAATGAGCAGGTCGAGGCCAAGGCGATGGAGAAGGCACTGCAACTGGCCGCCCTAGCGCCCAATGCCGTGCGGGTGACCAAGCGCCTGCTCAAGAAGTGGAGCAATGCCACTTCGCATGAGGCCATCGACCACGAAGCCGGCTACTTCATCCCCATGCTGAAGCAGCCGGAAGCCATCGAGGCCATCACCGCCTTCATGCAGAAGCGCAAGCCTGATTTCAGCAACTTCGTCTGAATCGCAAGTCGCATGCTGCACTTTGCAGGCCATCTGCAAAGTGCAGCATGCGAGTTCTTGACGGATGGGTATCTCCACCACACGATGCCCGCTGGCACCGGGTTGATGGAGGAAACGATGTGGGCATGTCTGCCGTATTGGGCCGCTGAGGGAGTCCGCTGATGGCGGCACGCACCCCGGTTGCTGCCATCGCCAAGAGCGTGGCCGGCAAGCGCGAGCAGAACAAGGTGGCCAACCGCGCGGCCATCCTCGCCGCCGCCAGCAAGTGCTTCATGAAGATGGGCTACGACGCCGTCACCATCCGTGACGTGGTGCGCGAATCGGGACTGGCGGCCGGCACCTTCTACAACTACTTCACCGACAAGGATGTGCTGTTCAAGGCGGTGCTGGAGGCCCGCATCAACGAGGTGAATGGGGCGATGCATGCCGTGCGCATGCAGTCACCCAGCATCGAGGGCTTTCTCTACGGGGCCTTCCATGCACTCTTCACCAAGATCGCCACAGACCCCTCCTTCTTCAGGCTGATCCTGCGCAACGAAACCGCCGTGCGTGCGCTGTTCGAAGACACCGTGATTGGCATCCCCATGCGCACGCTGAAAGAGGACTTCAGCGAGGCCGTCGTGCGCGGCGTGTTTCCGCCCATCGACATCGAGCTGCTGGCGGCGGCCTGCTACGGCATCGGCTTCGAGCTGGGGCGCATTCTTGCCTTCACCAAGAAGCCCGATGCAGAAGCCTCCGCCCGCTTCGCCACCAAGCTGATGACCAGTGGCATCACCGGCTTTGGCATCGCCAAGACCGCCTCGGCTGCCAAGCGCAGGAAGGGCGAGGTGTCGATCAGGGGCTCCTTGCCCTGAGCGGCACACACAAAAAAGGCCGGATCGCTCCGGCCTTTTTTGCAACCGCAGACTTGCGCAGACTTTAGTGAACGCGCTGCAACACGGTGGCCACACCCTGCCCCATGCCGATGCACATGGTGGCCAGACCAAACTCGCCGCCTTCCTCGTTCAGCACATGCGCGAGTGCGCCAGTGATGCGCGCGCCGGAGCAACCCAGCGGGTGGCCGAGTGCAATGGCACCGCCCTTCAGATTGATGCGGTCCATGCGCTCGCCGATCTTGAGGTCCTTGATGACCGCCAGGCTCTGCGCAGCGAAAGCCTCGTTCAGCTCGAAGTAGTCGATCTGGCTGATGTCCATGCCCGCAGCCTTGAGCGCCTTCTGCGTCGCCGGCACCGGGCCGATGCCCATGATCGAGGGCTGGCAGCCGGCGGCTGCGACCGAGACGATCTTGGCGAGCGGCTTCAGGCCAAGGCTCTTCGCCTTTTCAGCGCTCATCACCAGCACGCAGCTCGCACCATCGGAGATGGCTGACGAGGTCCCGGCGGTGACGCTGCCCTTGGGGTTGAAGGCCGGCTTCAGCTTGGTGAGGTCGGCGAGGCTGGCGTTCTGGCGCACCACTTCGTCTTCGGTGGCCATGAACGGCATGCCATCGGCATCGTGCGCCATGGTCGGGACCACTTCGCGCTTGGTCTTGCCGTCCTGCATGGCCTTGGTGGCCTTCTGGTGGCTGGCAAGCGCGAAGGCATCCTGCGCCTCGCGGCTGATCTGGTGGGTCTGGGTCAGCATCTCGGCCGTCAGGCCCATCATCGCGTCGGCCTTGGCGGTGTTGAGGCTCATCGCCGGTGCGCCGTCGAAGTTGTAGTCCATCGGCACGTGGCCCATGTGCTCGACACCACCACAGAGGTAGACATCGCCCAGGCCCGCTTTCACGTTGGCAAAGGCGGCGTGGATGGCGGTCATCGACGAGCCGCAGAGACGGTTGACGGTCTGGCCGGCGACGGTCTGCGGCAGGCCGGCCATCAGGCCGATGTTGCGGGCGATATTGAAGCCCTGTTCCTTGGTCTGCTGCACGCAGCCCCAGATCACGTCTTCGACATCGGCCGGCTTTAGGGCGGCGTTACGGGCCATGATGGCCTTGACGAGATGCGCCGAGAGTTCTTCGGCGCGGACGTTGCGATACATGCCGCCCTTGCTGCGGCCCATGGGGGTGCGGACGGCGTCGACGATGACAACTTCAGTATTTGACATGGATAGTTCTCCGTATTCGGTCGTGTGACTTACTTGGGGTAGTAGAGCTTGCCTTCGGCGGCCATCTTCTTCATCGACTCGGTGGGCTCGTAGAGCTTGCCGAGTGCAGCGTATTTGGCGCACTTCTCAAGGATGGTTTTCATGCCGATGCTGTCGGCATATTTCAGCGCGCCGCCACGGAACGGCGGAAAGCCGATGCCCATGATCAGGCCCATGTCGGCCTCGGCGGCGCTCTCGACAATGCTCTCGTCGAGGCAGCGCACGGTCTCGATGATCATCGGCAGCATCATGCGGTCGACGATCTCCTCGTCACTGAAATCCTTGGTGCCATTGGGCTGCACCTGGGCGATGAGGCCATAGGTTTCGGCATCGAGTTCCTTCTTCGGCTTGCCCTTGGGGTCGGTGGTGTACTTGTAGAAGCCGACGCCGTTCTTCTGGCCGTAGCGCTTCGCTTCGTACATCACATCCATGGCGGTGCGGAAGTCCTTGCTCATGCGATCCGGGTAGCCTTCGGCCAGCACGTCGCCGACATGGTGCGAGGTGTCGATGCCGACCACGTCCTGCAGGTAGGCCGGGCCCATCGGCCAGCCGAAGGTCTCCATCACCTTGTCCATCTTCTGGAAGTCGGCGCCGTCGCGCAGCAGGGCGGTCCAGCCACCGAAGTAGGGGAAGAGGATGCGGTTGACCAGGAAGCCAGGGCAGTTCTTGACGACGATGGCGGTCTTGCCCATCGAGGTGGCGTAGGCCACGGTAGTCGCAATCGCCTCCTTGCTGGTCTTGCTGGCGTAGATCACTTCCACCAGCGGCATCTTGTGGACGGGGTTGAAGAAGTGCATGCCGAGGAAGTTTTCGGGATGCGACATCGCGGTCGAGAGTTCCTCGATCGAGATCGAGGAGGTGTTGCTGGCGATGATGGTACCCGGCTTGACGATCTTCTCGACGTCGGCGAGTACGCTCTTCTTCACCTTGGCGTTCTCCACCACGGCCTCGACGACGATGTCGACATGGCCGAAGTCGCCGTAGTTGAGCGTGGGGCGGATGGTGCTGAGCACTTCGCCCGCCTTCACCGGCGTCATCTTCTTGCGATCGACCATCGTGCTGAGGAGCTTGTTGGCCTCGCCCATGCCGATGTCCAGCGCCTTGTCGGCGATGTCCTTCATGATGATCGGCGTGCCCTTGCTCGCACTCTGGTAAGCGATGCCGCCGCCCATGATGCCAGCGCCGAGCACGGCCGCCTGTTTCACCGGCTTCGCGATCTTGCTCGCGGCCTTGGCCTTCTTCTTCAGGAACTGATCGTTGAGGAACAGCGAGATCAGCGAATCGGCCACGGTGGTCTTGGCCAGCTTGGCGAAGCCGGCGGCCTCGATCTTCAGCGCGTCGTCACGGGTCTTGCCGGCCGCTTTCTCGATGGCGCTGACGGCGGCCACGGGTGCCGGGTAGTTCTTCCCTGCCTTGCCGGCGATGAAGGCCTTCGCGGTGCTGAAAACCATCATGGTCTCCAGGGGATTCAGGTTCAGCTTGCCGGTCTTCTGGGCGCGGCGCGCCTTCCAGTCGAACTTGCCGTCGATGGCGGCCTGCAGGAACTTGAGCGAGGCGGCTTTCAGCTTGTCGCCGGCCACCACGCCGTCGACCGCATGCACCTTCAGTGCGGCATCGGCCTTTTGCTGCTCGCCGCCGGCGATCCACTCAATGGCGTTGTCGGCACCCACCAGGCGCGGCAGGCGCACGGTGCCGCCAAAGCCGGGGTTGATGCCCAGCTTCACTTCCGGCAGGCCGACCTGGGCCTTGTCGCTCATCAGGCGGTAGTCGGTGGTCAAGGCCATTTCCAGGCCGCCGCCGAGGGCGATGCCATTGATGGCGGTCACGCTGGGGAAAGGCAGGTCTTCGATGGCGTTGAAGAAGACATTGGCCTCCGAGGCCCAGCGGATGATCTCTTCCTCGCTGTTCTGGAAGCTCGACACGAACTCGGTGATGTCAGCGCCGACGATGAACACATCCTTGGCCGAGGTGACCAGCAGGCCCTTGATGCTGCCGTCGGCTGCGAGTGCCTTGGCGGCCTCGCCCAGCTCATTGACGGTGCGCAGGTCGAACTTGTTGACGGACTCGGTCTTGTTATCGAAGCAGAGTTCGGCAATGCCGCCGTCGAGTTTGCTGACCTGAATGGATTGGCCTTGATACATGAGCACCTCTGGGGTTGATGGGTCGTTTTTGGAGTGCCGCCCGGCTTGCAAGCAAAAACAGCTGTGGCGGCCTGATAAGGCGCAGCGATCTTACCCGCCGGGGCGGGTGGCGACAATGCAGTAACAAACCTTTCGGTATGGCTTGGAAAACTGCGCACAAAATGTTCGAGACCGACGAAAACCCATTGTTTGACAGTGACTTGCCGAAGTTTGTAAACTTTCGACTTGAGCGTGTTTTGGCATCCATACCGCAGTCAAAGAAGGGGATATTCAATGAGCAAAAGTTTCGACAGCCTTAAAACCTCGATCGAGAAGATCCGCAAGGACTCACTCGAAGTGGTGGGCCAGGCCAACAAGATCGTCAGCCAGGGCGTGCAGCGCCTTGCCGAGCACGAACTGAAAGCGCTGAACGATACCTACAAGAACGTGCTGTCATCGCTGAAGGCCAGCAAGTCCGGCGATTCGGTGAAGGACATGGCCTCCAAGCAGCTCGACCTGATGCAGGACACCGTCACCCGTCTCATCAGCACCGCCAAGGATTCACTCAGCATCGTCGCCGACACCCGCCAGGAATTGGCTGGTCTGGTGCAGAAGGGCCTCAAAACCGGCGCCGTCGCCGAAACCGAACTGAACAAGATCACCGCCAAGGCCAAGAAGGCCGTTGCCGATGTGAAAACCGCCGCTGTCGACGCCCAGAAAAGTGCGGCGCAGATCACCTCGCAGGTCACCGCCCAGGCCAAGAGTTCGGCCGACAAGGTGACGGCTGCGGTGAAGAGCGATGCCAAGAAAGTGGTCTCCACCGTCAAGAGCGATGTGAAAGTGGTCAGGCACAAGCTGGGTTCGGTGCTCGACATCAAGCCGAAGTCGGCCCCGGTGAAGAAGCCGGTCGTGGCCGCCAAGCCCTCGTCGCAGTCGCGTGCCGCAGCCGCCAGCAGCAAGGCCAAGCAGGCAGCTTCTAAGAAGATGGGGTGAGATAGCCCACTCTGATGCGACCACTGGTTGATTCCACGGTATCCAGGCCCGCCTACCGGCGGGCTTTTTTATTTGATGCACCATTGATTGATGCTCACCCTCAAACAAAGCACCGAACTGTGCAGCCTGTTGGCCGATGCCTCGCGTCAGCGATTGCTGCTGCTGCTGGAGGCGCATGCGCTTTCTGCCACCGAACTCACTGAAATCACCGGTCTGGCGCAGAGCCGGGTCTCCACCCATCTCTCGCGCCTGAAAGCGGCGGGGCTGGTGCAGGCGGAGAAAAGCGAGGGCGCAGCGCTGTATTCCGCACGCCGGCTCGAAGGCCCGGCCTCAGGCCTGTGGGCCTCGCTGCGCACCCAGCTGGACGACGCCCAGGCCGGTGCCGATCAGGAACGCGCCGAGCAGGTGCTGCGCGCCCGCAGCAAGGGCCAGACCTGGGCGGAATCGGTGGCTGGCCGCATGGAGCGCCACTATTCGCCGGGCCGCACCTGGGAGGCCACCGCCCATGCACTGATCGGCGTGGTGCAGCTGGGCAGCGTGCTGGATCTGGCCTCCGGCGACGGCGTGTTCGCCGAACTGATCGCGCCGCGCTGCAAAGCGCTGACCTGTGTGGACATCAGCGACACCGTGCTGGCCGCCGCGCGCCGTCGCCTCGCTGGCCACGGCAACATCACCCTGCAACAGGGCGACATGCACGCCCTGCCCTTTGCGGCGGCGAGCTTCGATACCGTGTTCGCCCTGCATGCGCTGGCCTATTCGGCCGAGCCGCTGGCACTGCTGGCGGAGGCCTATCGCGTGCTCAAGCCCAAGGGCACGCTCATCGTGGCTGCACTCGGCGAGCATCCGCACACCGAGACCGTGCGCGGCTATGACCATCGCAACCCTGGCTTCAAGCCCGATGCACTCGCCAAGCTGCTGAAAAAGGTCGGCTTCGTGGTGGAGAGCTGCGGCATCACCTCGGAAGAAACCCGCCCGCCCTACTTCGAGGTGCTTACGGCGGTGGTGCGGAAATAGCTTCCAGCTCATCCGGCCAGCAGGTCTTGCCGGATTTCTTCACCAGCATCTTCAGCCGCGCTTGGTGCAGCGCCAGTTCGGCTTCGTCCGCAGCCAGCACGACCGCCGGCTTGTCGGGGGCGAAGAGCTGCATCTGCGCCAGCACCTTGCTGCCGCGCCTCGAAGCGCCGGCACCGCCGGCATCCAGCAGCAGTCGCGACTGCCCGCCGGTCATCGCCAGATACACCTCGGCGAGCAGCTGGGCATCGAGCAGCGCGCCGTGGAACTTGCGGTTGGTGTTGTCGATGCCGTAGCGCTTGCACAGGGCGTCGAGGTTGGCCTTCTGGCCCGGATTCATCTTTCGCGCCATCGACACGGTGTCGGTGATGGTGCAGACCTCACTCAGCTTGGTATCGATGCCGCAACGCTGGAACTCGCGGTTGAGAAAGCCGACATCGAAGCTGGCGTTGTGGATGATCAGCTCCGCACCGCTGAGGTAATCCAGCAGCGGTTGGGCGATCTCATGGAACATCGGTTTGTCGTTGAGGAAGGCATTGGTGATGCCATGCACTTCCACCGCACCAGCGTCGATCTCACGATCAGGGTTCACATAGCGCCAGAAGTTGTTGCCGGTCGGCTTGCGGTCGCGCATCTCGATGCACCCAACTTCGATGATGCGATGGCCATCATCCACAGAGAGGCCGGTGGTCTCCGTATCCAGCACGATCTGGCGCACGCTCACTGGCGCTTCATCGTGTCGATGCCTTTATTCGCCAACTGATCAGCCGCCTCATTGCCGGGGTCGCCCGCATGACCCTTGACCCAGCGCCAGTCGACCTGGTGCGGCAGGCGCGCAGCGTCGAGCCGCTGCCAGAGATCGACGTTCTTCACCTGCTGCTTGCTGGCGGTTTTCCAGCCGCGCTTCTTCCAGCCTTCAAGCCATTCGAGAATGCCGCTGCGCACGTAAACAGAGTCGGTGTAGAGGGTAATGCTGCAGGGCTCCTTCAGGGCTTCCAGCGCCATGATGGCCGCCATCATCTCCATGCGGTTGTTGGTGGTGTCCGGCTCGCCGCCACAAAGCTCGCGCACATGCGCGCCAAAAGCCAGACGAGCACCCCAGCCGCCGGGGCCGGGGTTGCCGCGGCAGGCGCCGTCGGTGTGAATCACAACTTGTTTCAAGTGCGGTCTACAGGTTTTATTGACGTGGGGGTTCGGGTTCCAGCTCGCTGCGCACCGTGTTGACCACCGATGCCGGCACCAGCTGTCGCACCTGTGCCCGCTGGCTGCGACCGATGACATTCAGGGTGGCAACCCGCTTCTTGGCAGCGATGAGGTAGCCCTCAGACCAGGGTTGCAGCAGGGAAGCCGGGCTGAACTGGTCGGCGCTGCCGCTGGCAGCCAGCCAGGGGAAACCGGCATTGAAACGCCGCACCGAGGTGATTTCGAAATCGAGCAGGCTGAGCCAGTCGCTCACCCGGCTGGCGGAGTAGAAGTGCGAATCCACCGGCAGCGCGCGTGGGGCCAGCCCCACCCAGCGACGCATGGCCAGAAGGCTCCAGGGATTGAAACCGAGAATCAGCAGGCGACCGCGTTCGCTCAGCACCCGCGACACTTCACGCAGCAGGGTATGCGGCGAACTGGCGGATTCCAGCGTGTGCGGCAGCAGAATGGCGTCGACCGTGCGGCTGGCGAGCGGCAGCGCCTGCGCATCGACGCGCGCCTGCCCCGCCAGCGCGGCCTGCGCGCTGGTGGTGAGCACGGCGCGGTGCAGCATCTCGCTGCCATCAAGCCAGTCGTTGCACAACCCCCAGTGGCCGATCTGCAGGAAATGTCGACCAAACAGCTCCGGCACCTGCCGGGCGACCTCGGCGTGTTCCAGCGCCGTCAGCTTGCGCCCGCGTGCGCAGCTGGCCCAGCGCAGCGCTGCGTCGTGGGCGCCGAGTTGCGACATACTTCCAGGATCAGGCAGGGTTGGCATGGTGTGGCAAACCTTAGCAAAAAATCCGGGGCGAAATCGCAGTACACGATGATCGAAGTCACCGCTATTCCCGCCTTCGAGGACAACTACCTCTGGATGATCCACGACGGCGAGCATGCCGCCGTGGTCGACCCCGGCGATGCCGCACCGGTGCTGGACTGGCTCGCCCGCAGCGGCCATCGGCTGACGGCCATCCTGCTGACGCATCACCACGGCGATCACATCGGCGGCGTGGCCTCCCTGCTGGCCGCGCATCCTGTACCGGTGATCGGCCACCGGCTCGATGCGCAGCGGCTGCCACCGCTGACCACGGCCGTCGAAGATGGCGATGTCATCCGGGTGCCTGGTTTCGATCTCCGCTTCGAGGTGCTAGCCACGCCGGGTCATACCGTTGGTCACATCTGCTATGCCGGTGCCGGGCTGCTGTTCTGTGGCGACACGCTTTTTTCAGCCGGCTGCGGCCGCATGTTCGAGGGCACCGCGGCGCAGTTCGAGCACTCGCTGTCGCGGCTCGCCGCCTTGCCAGCGGAGACACAGGTGTTTGCGGCACACGAATACACGCTGGGCAATATCAGTTTCGCCGCCGCCCTCACGCCGGAGGACCAGACCGTTCAGGACGCGCTCTCAGATATTCGCCAGCGTCGTGCGGCAGGCCAGCGCACCCTGCCATCCAGCATCGGCTGGGAGCGTCGCCACAATCCCTTCCTGCGCTGTGCCCAGCCTGAGATTGCCGAGGCAGTCGGGCTTGCAGGCCAGGGCGCGCCGCTGGTGTTCGCAGCCGTTCGCAAGGCCAAGGACGGGTTTCGCGCGCCATGAGATTCATTCTCGGCATCACGCTGCTGGCGATCAGCCTCTTCAGCAACAGCGTCGCGCGTGCAGACGAGGCCGAGCCGCTGCGGCTCACGGTCAGCGAAGAGCCGCAGCCGCTCGCACCCAGCATCTGGCTGCGGCTGGCAAAGGGCATGCGACTGGGCGGCGAAGAGCGCCGCGAGGTGCGGTTCTTCATCGCCCACTACAAGGCGCACCCTCAGTACTTCACCGCCATGCTGGCGCGTGCGGAACCGTTTCTGTCCTTCATCGTGAGCCAGGCCGAGGCACAGCAGCTGCCCACCGAACTGGCACTGCTGCCCGCCGTGGAGAGCAGCTGGAACGCCGATGCGGTTTCGGTCTCATCGGCACAGGGCCTGTGGCAATTCATCCCCAAGACCCGCGATGCCTATGGCCTGCATGAGCGTGAAAACTATGTGGCGGTGCGTGATCCGGTCGCCTCCACCCGCGCGGCGCTGAGCCTGCTTGCCAGCCTGCACCGCGAATTCGGCGACTGGCCGCTGGCGCTCGCCGCCTACAACACCGGCGGCGTGCGCCTGAAGCAGGCGATGCGCAAAAGCCGCAGCCGCAACTTCTGGCGCCTGCCGCTGCCGCCCGTGACCAGGGACTACGTGCCGCGCCTGCTCGCGATTGCCGCGCTGGTGCGCAACCCGGACCGCTACGGCGTGACGCTGCCGGACTTCGCCGCCGCCGGTGTCGCCGAGCTGGTGGCCGTCGATGCCGGCGCACCGCTGCACCTGGCACTGAAGGCCGCAGGCACCGATCCCGACGTGCTGAGGATCTACAACCCGGCCTGGCTGGAACCCGGCGCGCCGACACAGTCGCCGACGCTGCTGCTGCCATCGGCAGATGCGCTGGCAGTGCGTGCGGAGCTGGCGCTGTTGCGGGAACAGGCACTGGTCGAAAAACAGGCGGAGCACATCAAGCCAGTCGATGCGCCCCCGTCTGTGAAGCACATGGAGCCTGCGCGCCTCAAGCTGCATGGTGATGGCCCGCGCTACCCGCAGCTGGCGAGCGGGATGCAACTGACGCAGCGCCTTGCAGCACGGACTGCGGCTCCAGCTGTTGCAGGCCATGGCCACTACGAGGTGCAGATGGGCGATACCTTGTTCGCCATCGCCCAGCGTCATGGCTTGAGCCTGTCCCAACTCAAACGCATCAATCCCGGAACGACACCGCGCGCACTGAAAACCGGCCAGCGGCTGCGCGTGACCACCTGTGACACACCCCTCTGCAGCAATGGCTGACGCTCAGTTTTCATTTGTTATATTCCCCGCCCGTTCCATTGCACAAACGCCCCGTCCGTTCATGCGCACCCGACTGAATGCCACTCGCTGGCTCACGCTGCCCATTCGGGTTCTGACCGTGGCGCTGCTTTGCGGAGCCACTGCCTACGCGGCCGAGCCGCCGCAGCCCACGCCTGCGGCCATCGCACTTGATACCGACATCCAGGGCCTCAAGGACGACACGCTCGAACTCAATGTGGGGCTGCAAAGACTGGAGGATGATTTTTCGTTTCCCCAGCACAGCGCCCTGTCGGTATATGTGGGCAGTGCGGAGAACATTTCGGCCTTCCTGAGCGAAGTCACCGTCACCATCGACAACGCCGCGCCGGCGCAATACACCTACAGCGAAGAAGAATCGCGTGGTTTGCTCAAGAACGGCCTGCACCGCCTGCTGCGTGCCAATGTTGCCCCCGGCCTGCACCGCGTGCGCGTCGAGTTCAAGGGTCGGCCCGTGGTGGCAGACAAGACCGCAGCCGTCATCACCGAAACCGTGGAAGGCACCTTCAACAAGGGCGCGCTGGAGGCTGAGGTCGAGCTGCGCTTTGGCAAGGGCGGCAAGATCGGGATGTTCCAGGGCTACAAGCGCGGCGGCAAGGATGACCCCCACCTGCGCGTGGCCGATTTCCTCAATGCCGACGAGCGTCACTTCTCGGCAGCCACCAGCCTGCTGGCACTGAAGCCTGCCGCTGACAGCCAGAAGCTGCCCTCCGACTACACCTGGCGCCTGGCCGAGAGCTATCTCGCCTTCGGCATGCGCGCCCGTGCCGAAGAGCTGTACCGCGAGCTGGCAGTGACCACCACTGATCACCTGGCACTGGGTCGCGCCCGCATCCGTCTCTCCGAGTTCTCGTACTCGCGCGGCTTCCTGGCCGAGTCGACCAACTCGATGATGCGCATGCGCGAGAAGCTGCCCGATCCGCTCTCGCTGCAATGGCAGGATCTGCTCTCACGTACCCTGATGGCGCAGGGCCGCTACGGCGATGCGGTGGAAGTGCTTACCGAGATGAAGAACGGTGACAAGCAGTCGACCTACACCCGCTACAACCTGGCCGTCGCACTGATCAATTCGGACCGCTCCGCCGAGGGCGAGACGCTGCTCGACAAGATCGGCCGCGCCGCACCGAAGGACACCGAATCGTACGCCCTGCGTGACAAGGCCAACCTCACGCTCGGCTATCACTTCCTGCAGAAAGGCCTGGGCGGCACGGCCAAGCCGATCTTCGCGCGGGTGCGGGTCGAAGGCCCGTTCTCGAACCGCGCCCTGCTCGGCATGGGCTGGGCGGAGCTGGCACCGCAGGGCGAGAAGCAGAAAAAAGCCGATATCGGCGATGAACCGGTGGCGGTCAATCCGCTGGCCTCGCTCGCCACGCTCGGCATCCTGCTCAATCCGGCCCGGGTCGAACAGGATGTCTACAAGCGCGCTGGCCTGCGCAACTTCAAGCTCGACAAGATCGAGAAGACGCAGGAGGCCAACCTGCGCCGCGCACTCGTGCCGTGGGCCGAGCTGATCAACCGCGACCCGATGGACCCGGCCGTGCAGGAGGGCATGCTCGCCATCCCCTTCGCGCTCGACCGCGTCGGCGCGCACATCGAAGCACAGCAGTTCTACGAGAAGGCCGTGGGCCTGCTGGAAGAAACCCGCAAGCGCCTCGACACCGCCAGCCAGTACATCCGCGAAAACCGCATGGTCGAGACCATCGTCCGTCGCGACATCGACAGCGAAGCCGGCTGGAACTGGCGCCTGCGCGACCTGCCCGATGCGCCGGAGACGTTCTACCTGCAAAGCGTGATCGCGCAGAACCGCTACCAGGAGGCACTGAAGAACTACCGCGACGTGCGCTTTCTCGCCCGTAACCTGGATGGCTTCAAGGATCGCATCGAGCAGCTCGACAGCGCCTACTCCAGCCGCCCCATCGACAACAGCAATGTGCTGATGCAGATCGAGCGCGCCAAGGCCGGCCGCAAGCCGGTGCGCGAGCGCCTCAAGCTCAGGCTCAAGGCCGATGTGCAACTGACGGCACCTTACTCGGTGCCGGTGCCGCCGGTCACCCTGCCGCCGCTGTCGCTGAAACTCGCCGTGTCACCGCCCAAGTTCGATGGCGCCCGCGAACGCTCTGCCGACCTGCGCGCACAGCTCGCTGCCTTGCGCCCCAAGATTGCCGCTGCCGGCGGCGAACAGGCCGTCGTCTTGCAGGAAGTTGCGCTGCGCGAGCTGGCCGCACAGAAAAAGCTGGTGGAGAAATATCTGGTGGAAGCCCGTTTCGCACTCGCCCGCATCTATGAAGAACGCCTGAGCAGCAAGGGGAGCCCCTGATGCAGCGCCTTTCGCTCACCCTGATCGCACTCGTCGCGGCCTCGCTCGCTGCGTGCAGCAAGCCCAATCTGCGTCCCCAGGACAAAAGCCAGTCCATCGGCACGCTCACCAAGCAGAAGCAGCCGGATCGCAACAAGCTGCCCATCATCCTCTCGGATCCGGTCGCCCCGGACCCGGAGCGGGCGCTGGAAAACTACCGCGCCATCCTCGAACTGGCACCGGATGACGCCATGCGCCAGGAGGCCATGCGCCGCATGGCCGACCTGCAAGTGCAGACCGATGACGCCAATGGCGGCAACGAAGGCAGCGAGAAGCTGCTGGCCGATTCGATCCTGACCTACCAGCAGCTGCTGAAAGAATCGCCTGACGACCCGCGCAACGACCGCGTGCTCTACCAGCTGGCGCGCGCCTACCAGAACAGCGGCCAGCCTGAGAAGTCGGTTGAAACGCTGACCACGCTCAACA
This sequence comes from Pseudomonadota bacterium, assembly GCA_040386395.1. GTDB lineage: Bacteria > Pseudomonadota > Gammaproteobacteria > Nevskiales > Nevskiaceae > Stagnimonas. Next base: position 209,678 of record JAZKFO010000001.1, read on the forward strand.
CGCAGTTCCCCAACTCCAATCTCAATGGCGACGCGCATTTCCGCCGCGCCGAGCTGCTGTTCCGCCTCGCCAACTACCCCGAAGCCGAGCGTGAATATCGCTATGTGATGGATCTGGCTGCTCAAACCCCATTCTTCGAACCGGCCCAGTACAAGTACGGCTGGTCGCTGTTCAAGCAGTCCCGCTTCGACGATGCGCTGCCGGTGTTCTTCGCCATCCTCGACCGCGAGCTGCCGCCGGGCGAACTGAAGGATGTCGATGCCGCCCTTAAGGCTGTCGACAAGGGCAAGGCAGACCTCGCCAAGGACTCACTGCGCGTCACCAGCCTCACCTTCGCCATCATGGGCGGCGGGCCGGCGGTGAACCAGTATTTCGCCCGCAACACCGAGCCGCGCTTCTACCCCCTGGTCTACAACGCCCTCGGCGAGATGCTGCTGGACAAGCGCCGCTTCAGCGATGCCGCCGGCGCGTTTGCCGCCTTCATCGAGCGCCACCCCAAGCATGCCTCTTCGCCGCAGTTCCAGGCGCGGGTGATCGAGGTCTATCGCGATGGCGGCTTCAATGACCTGGTCGTGCGCGAGAAGGAACGCTACGTCAACACCTACGCGCCGGGCACACCCTACTCCGCTGCCATCGCGCCGACGCCGGAAGTGATGACGGCGCTGCGCACCCATCTCGAAGATCTGGCCAAGCACTATCAGGCGCTAGCCCAGCAGGGCGAGAAGGTGCCGCAGGTCGACACCGTGGCCGTGCGCAATTCCTTCCTCGCTTCGGCGGGCTGGTATCGCCGCATCCTCGAAATCTATCCAGAGGACCCCAAGGCACCAGAGATCAACTATCTGCTGGCCGAAACGCTGGAAGACGGCGGCAAACCGCTGGACGCCGCCAAGGAGTTCAGCAAGACCGCCTACGACTACAACATGCATGCGCGCTCGCTGGATGCGGGTTACGCCGCCGTGCTGGCCTACCACAAGCATGCCGACGAGCAGCCTGCGAATGTCCGCGCGCCCGCACTCAAGCAGGCGGTGGATGCCAGCATCAAGCTGGCGGACAGCTTCCCCACCCATCCGCAGGCGGTGACGGTGCTCACCCGCGCTGCGCAGAACCTCTACGAACTGAAGGACGCGCAGGCCGTCGCCGTCGCCCAGCGCGTGCTGGCCTACAACCCTGCGCCCACGCCGCAGCAGCGCCGCATCGTGCAGGGCGTGCTGGGTGACAGCTACTTTGCGCAGGGCGATTTCACCAAGGCCGAAGTCGCCTACGCCGACCTGCTCAAGCTCACGCCGCCCAGCGACCCGGAGCGCGGCCAGATCGTCGAGCAGCTGGCAGCCTCCATCTACAAGCAGGCCGAAGCCGCCCGCACGGCGGGCAACTTGCGCGCTGCGGCCGATGGCTTCCTGCGCGTCGGCCGCGACACGCCGGAGGCCGCGATCCGCCAGACCGCCGACTACGACGCCGGCGCCGCCCTCATCGGCCTGTCGGCCTGGGGTGAGGCGACTGGGGTGCTGGAAGGCTTCCGCAGCCGCTACCCCGCCAGCCCGCTGCTGACCGATGTCGACAAGAAGCTCGCCATTGCCTACGTCAAGGACAACAAGCCCTTCCAGGCCGCCGACGCCTATCGTCGCATTGCCTCGCGCACCAGCGAGACGCCGGAAGTGCGGCAGGATGCCGCCTGGCAGGCCGCCAAGCTGTTCGATGACGCCGGACGCCTGCCCGATGCCGGCAAGGCCTATGAGTTCTATGTGGCGAGCTTCCCCATGCCGCTGGATCGCGCCATCGACGCCCGCCGCCGCATCGCCGACATCAACAAGGGTCAGGGCGATGGCTATCGCTATCTGTTCTGGCTGCGCGAGCTGATCAATGCCGACGAGGCTGCGGGCCGCAACCGCACCGAACACAGCAAGTCCATTGCCGCCCAGGCGGCACTCGATGTGGGCCGCATCACCGCCGAAGATGCAGCCCGCATCCGTCTGACCACACCGGTCGAAGTCAGCCTGCCGCAGCGCAAGGGTGCGGTCGAAGCCGCCATCCAGGCGCTGGAGAAGGCCGCCGCCTATGGCTATGCCGACATCACCACTGCTGCCAGCTACGAGCTGGGCGGGGTGTATCAGTCCTTCGCCAAGGCGCTGATGGACTCCGAGCGTCCACGCGGCCTGAGCGCCGAGGAGGTCGAGCAATACAACATCCTCCTGGAGGAGCAGGCCTTGCCCTTTGAAGAGAAAGCCATCACCGCACACGAAAGCAATCTGAAACGCATCGGCCAGGGACTCTATGACGCCTCGATCGCCAAGAGCGTCACTGCCCTTGGGCTGCTCTCACCCGCCAAGTACGGCAAGCGCGAAGTGGGAGGCGAGAGCTATGACACGCTCAAGTAAGACCCTGCTGGGCCTGTTCGCGGCACTGGCCCTCGCGGGCTGCGCCAGCAAGCCGGTGGTCAAGCCGGATCGCCCGACGCAGGATGGCAGCAAGCCCGCCAGCAGCAGCCAGTCCGAAGCCGCGAAACCGGTGGTATCGAAAGAGCCGGGGGTGCTGTTCGAGGAATCACTGGCCGCCATGAAGGCGAAGAAGTTCACCGAGGCGCGTGCTGGCTTCGAGCTGCTGGCCAAGGAGCATCCGGAGTTCTCCGGCCCGCTCACCAATCTCGGCATTCTCGATGCCAAGGCCAATGCCCGCGATGCCGCCATCAAGGATTTCACCCGCGCCATCGCCGCCAACCCGCGCAATGCGGTCGCCCACAACTGGCTCGGCATTCTCTATCGTGAAGCCAGGGACTACGGCCGAGCCGAGCAGAACTACCAGCAGGCGCTGACGCTGAACCCGGCCAATGCGGCGGTGGTGCTGAACCTGGCGATTCTCTACGACGTGTATCTGAAGCGGCCTGCCGATGCGCTGGAACGCTACCGCGAATACCAGCAGATGACGGGCGGCCGCGAACTGAAAGTCACCGCCTGGATCAAGGCGCTCGAAGCCGCTGGCGTCGTGGTGGCACCCGCTGCCGCCGCCCCCGCGCCAGTCACCGCACCGGCACCTGCGAAAGCACCCGCCAAGCCGGCCAAATCGACAAAACCCGCGACCCAGAAATCATGAAGCGTCTCTTCAAGCTGCGGCTCCCCACACTGATGCTGGCCTTGTGGCTCGCACAGGCAGGGCCCGCGTTGGCGCAAGCCACCAAGGCGGCCGATGAAAGTCCGGCGGTGAAAACCGACCAGGACGGCACCACCGTCGTTGGCGACCGCGAATCACCCATCGGCCTCTACATCACGCCCTGGCGCAACGACACCCCAGAAGCCGCGCTGGATCGCCCCGCCCGTTTTCTCGAAGAACAGTTGTTGCCGATCGACGCCGACGTGTTCCGCCGCCAGATCGAGTACTACAACACCATCACCGATCACCAGCGTGTACGCGCCGGCGCCGTACCCAAGAGCAAGTAAGTCTTCAAGCAATCCGCATAAAAACCCAGTCTGTTTTCACTCCACGCATACGCTTAAAAGGAAACGCGATGAACCCCCTCGCCACGATTGCCCAGTTTTTCCAAGCTGGCGGCCATTTCATGTATCCCATCCTCGTGGTCGCCGTCATCGGCCTCGCGATTGCCATCGAACGAGTGATCTACCTCATGCGCGCCAAGGCCGAGAACCGCCGCCTCTGGGCCGAGCTGATCCCGCTCGTCAACCGCGGCGACCTGGCCGCCGCCGAAGGCGCTGCGATGGCAAGCGACTCGCCGATTGGCCGCATCTTCGGCCAGGGCATTGCCCGCTCGCGCAGCAACAGCAAGCGCGACGAGGTGGAAATGTCGATGGAAGAGAGCCTGATGGAAGTCACCCCCCTGCTCGAACGCCGCACCCACTACCTCGCCACCTTCGCCTATGCCTCGACCCTGCTGGGTCTGCTCGGTACGGTGGTCGGCCTCATCAACGGTTTCTCGGCCGTGAGCAACGTCAACCCGGCCGAGAAGGCCGACCTGCTGTCGAAGGCCGTGTCCGAGGCCATGAACTGCACCGCCTTCGGCATCGGCGTTGCCGTCCCCATGCTGCTGCTGCACGCGCTGCTGTCTTCGCAGACCAATGACCTCATCGACAATCTTGAAATGGCAGCGCTGAAGTTCCTGAACGCCCTCGGCCTCAAAAACTAAGTGCTGAGCACGAGAGAGCACTTTCGATGCATGGACTGACCCGTAAGGCGCGCGCGGTACTGCGTCGCGACCGCCGCAAGAAGCAAGTCGGCGAGCTCAACCTCGTGCCGATGATCGACATCCTGGTGGTGCTGGTGTTCTTCCTGCTGGTGAACTCCACCGGCGTGTCGATCCTGGGCATCAACCTGCCGGATGCCAGCAAGAAGAGCGTGCCTGATCCCAACCGCAAGCCGCTGATCGTCACCGTGCGCAGCGATGGCCTGGCGCTGACCGAAGGCGGTGCCGAACTGGGCCGTTACGGCTCAGCCTCGGAGGGCTACGACTTCAAGGGCCTGAGCGACCGCCTGGTTGAAGTGAAAACCGCGCACCCGGACGAAACCGCCATCACCCTGCTGGTCGAACCCGCCACCACCCACGACACCCTGGTGCAGACCATGGATGCGGTGCGGATCGGCACCGTCGACGGTGGCCGCCAGCTGCGTGACCTGTTCCCCAATATCTCTCTGGGGGACGCGCCGGTACTGGCGGCATCAGCACCCACAGCCGTACCGGGAGCCACGCCATGAGCGCGCGCATGACCAATCGCGCCAAGCGCATCCTGCGCCGCAATGCGCGCCGGCCGGGCGTGGTGTCGCTCAACCTGGTGCCGATGATCGACGTGTTCATGGTGCTGGTGTTCTTCCTGCTGGTCACCACCAGCAGCATCGACAACATGCGCAGCCCCAGCGAGCTGCGCCTGCCCACCTCGCTCTCGCTCGACCAGCCCACCGACGCGCCCATCATCATGGTCACCAAGCAGGCGGTGCTGATCCAGGGCGTGCAGGTGATGACGCTGGACGAGGCCATCGCCGCCCCCGCCGACAAGCCGCTGCCCCAGGTGCGCGCCGAGCTGCTCAAGGTCACGCTGATGTCCGTGCAGGGCAGTGACAAGGTGGGTGCCACCACCCGTGGCGAGGTCAATGTGATGGCCGACCGCGACATCCCCTACACCGTCCTCAAGAAAGTGCTGGCGACCTGCGGCGAGCTGAAGTTTGCCCGCATCGCCATCTCCGTCGCCCATGCCGGCAAGCGGGGTGGCCGATGAGCCTCGCCACCGGCACCATCAACATCCGCTGGGATGGCTTCGAGTTTGCCGAAGACGCCGACCGGCGCTTCCGCCGCACCCTGCTGGTGGTGGCCGTGCCCTTCCTGCTGCTTGGCGTGCTGAGCAGCCTCACCCGCACCGAGGGCCTGAAGGAAGGCGGCGGCACCTATCTCGCCCCTGCCACCGTCGAGCTGCTGACCGTGCCCGACGCGGTGAAGGCGGAAGAGGTGGAAGAGCCTGCACCGGCGGAGGAAGATTCCAAGGAGCAGCCGCAGGAGTCCGCGCCGAAAGTGGCCGAGAAGCCGGTGGACGTGAAGAAGCCGGCGGTGGTCGAGCCGACCCCGACGCCGGTGGAGACCGCACGCGATGTCGCCAAGCGCAGCGGCGTGCTGGCCTTTGCCGACCAGCTCAGCGACCTGCGCAACAAGGGCGATGCCATCAGCAACGATTCGATCTCGCCCAATGTGCTGTCTTCCAAGGGTGCGGCCAGCAACTCCGGTTCGGCCAGCGGCGGCGGCGGCGAGTCCGCTGCACTGGCGGCGGCTGCATCCGGCTCCAGCGGCATCGGCGGCAGCGGCACGGCGGGCGTCAGCCGCACGCAGAGCGGGCAAGGACTCGGCAAGCGTCGCGCCACCACCATCGACAGTCCGGTGGGTTTCGGCCGCGATGCCAGCAAGGCTGGCGACGGCGGCAGCAAGGGCAAGTCCGGCCGCTCGCTCGACGAGATCCAGATCACTTTCGACCGTGCGCAGGGCTCGTTCTACGCCATGTACATCCGCGCGCTGCGCGAGAACCCGGGGCTTTCCGGCAAGGTCGTGTTGAGCGTGACGATCTCTTCGAGTGGCAAGGTGACCGATGCCAGCATCGTCTCCAGTGAACTCGGCGACCCGGAACTGGAGCGCAAGATCCTCTCCCGCGTGATGCTGCTCGACTTCGGCCCCAAGGACGTTCCGAGCTTCACCTACCCCAATTATCCAATCCGCTTCCAGCCCCCGAACTGAGCGCCGGAAAGCACTCGCGCATCCGTGCGAGCCATAAAAATCAAGGAGATCTGTATGGGTTTTCTCACTGGCAAGAAGGCACTCATCACCGGCGTTGCGAGCGAACGCTCCATCGCCACCGGCATCACCGAGGCCTTCGCGCGCGAGGGCGCGGAACTGGCTTTCACCTACCAGGGCGACAAGCTCAAGCCGCGCGTCGAAGATCTCGCCCATTCAGTGGGCAGCTCGCTGGTGCTGCCGATGGATGTCACCCGTGATGGCGAGATCGACAGCGTGTTTGCGGCCCTCAAGGACGCCTGGGGCGGCATCGACATCGTCATCCACTCCATCGGCTTCGCGCCGCGTGAACTCCTGCAAGGCGGTTATCTGGAGAGCGTGACGCGCGAAGGCTTCGCCCTCGCCCACGACATCAGCGCCTACTCCTTCGCCGCACTCGGCAAGGCGGCACGCCCGCTGATGCAGGGTCGCAATGCCAGCCTGCTGACGCTGACCTATCTGGGCGCGATGCGGGCCATGCCGATGTACAACGTCATGGGCCCGGCCAAGGCCTCGCTCGAAGCCAATGTCCGCTTCATGGCAGCCGAGCTGGGTGCGGAGGGCATCCGCGTCAACGGCATTTCAGCCGGCCCGATCAAGACGCTGGCCGCCGCCGGCATCAAGGGCTTTCGCGGCATGCTGAGCGCGGCTGAAAAAGCCAATGCGCTGAAGCGCAACGTCACCATCGAAGAGGTTGGCAACACGGCAGCCTTCCTTTCGTCCGACCTTGCCTCCGGCATCACCGGTGAAATCGTCTACGTCGACGGTGGCTTCAACATCATGGGCATGTCGCTCGGCGAATAGCCGGGCGGCGTCGAGGCAGGGCGGGCGGCTTTAAGCCGGTCCGCCCTGAGAGCCGCTTTTGAGTGCAGGCTGGCCCAGCACGCCGTCTTCGCCAGACAACCTTGCGACCACCACCGTTGCCGAGGAATCACCCAGCACATTGAGCGCCGTGCGACACATGTCGAGCACGCGATCTACCGCGAGAATGAGGCCCACACCCTCCAACGGCAGTCCAATCGCCGAGAGGATCACCGCAATCGCCACCAGGCTGGCGGAGGGAATGCCAGCGACACCGACGGCCGTGATCAGCGACAGCGCCACGATGGTGAACTGCGCGCCAAAGCTGAGATTCAGGCCGTAAGCCTGGGCGATGAAAATGGCTGCCACACATTCGTACAGCGCCGAACCATCGGTGTTGACGTTGGCCCCGATCGGCAGCACGAAGCCCGACACCCGGCGAGGCACCTTGGCCTTGTTCTCGATGCAGTCCATCGTCAGCGGCAGGGTGGCGTTGGATGAAGAGGTGGAAAAAGCCGTTAGCAGTGCCGGTGCCATCACGCGGTGCAGGGCATAGGCGGGCACGCGCGCCACCAGCTTGAGCACCAGCGGCAGCACGATGAAAGCATGGGTCAAAAGACCCAGCACCACGGCAGCCATGAACACCGCCAGCGGTTGCAGGGCGGCGATGCCGGTCTTGGCCACGGTGCCGGTGACGATGGCGAACACGCCCAAGGGAGCGGCCTTCATCACCAGCGCGGTGATGCGGATCATGGCCTCGTAGACGCCTTTCCAGAATGCGGCGTGGGTATCGCGCAGACCACTCGGCAGCTGCGACAGTGCCCAGCCGAACAGCAGGCCAAAAGTCACCAGGCCCAGCATGTCGCCCTTGGCGGCAGCCTCCACCGGGTTGGTGGGCACCAGACGCACGATGACGCCCCAGAGATCCTGCGCGCCTTTTTCCTGCACTTGCGCGATGACGGCATTGGCGTCGCTGGAAAGCCCCAGCAAGGGCGCTGCCGGCACGCCATTGACGATGCCGGGCGTCAGCCAGTTGGCCCAGGCGAGACCGGTCAGGATCGCCAGCAGGCCGGTGCCGACATAGAAGCCGAAAGTGAGCGCACCCAGGCGCCCCAGGCCACCCTGCTCTGCCCCGCCGATCAGGCCATTGATGATCGCCGCCAGAATCAGCGGCACGATCAGCATCTTCAAGGCATTGAGAAACAGCGAGCCGATCATGCTGCACGTCTTGAGCAGCAGTGCGGAATCCCCAAACAGGCTGCCGACAGCCACTGCCGCCGCCAGCGCGATCAGCATGCGCCAGTGCAGAGGCAGGTTCACGGGTTGGACCTACGGTGCCGGCGTGGGTGCATCCGCTGCAGGCAGCGGCTTGCGATCCACACCCAGGCGACGTTCCAGATCCGCGCGGAAGCTCACGAACTCGGCACCTGCCAGTGCATCCTTGAGCTGGGTGCTTTGCTGTCTGAAGGCGCTGTCATCGGTCTCAGGCGTTGCATCCTTCACTTCGCTGAGCGCGATCACCACCACCTCACCCGGAGCTGCTTCCGTCTTGCTGGTGCTGACCTTGCCGGCCGCAGGGCGCGGCATGCGGAAGACTGCATCGAGCAAGCTGCGCTCAACACCCTGGGCATCGCGGCGCACCGCACCGGGCGCGTTGACGCTGCGCTGGCTCTGCGCGGCCGTTGCCTCCAGCGTGGCACCCGCCTCGATGGCCTTGATGGCGGCATCTGCATCCGCTTTTGCCTTGTCGAGGGCGCGTGCGGTTTTCAGCTCGGCACGCACCTGCTCACGCACTTCGTCCAGCGTGCGCGCACGCGCGGGCTCGTACTCGCCCTTGCGGATCACGGCTACACGGTTGGTACCAATCGAAATCAGCTTGCTGTTCTCGCCATCCTGCAAGACTTCCTGCGAGAACGCGGCCTGAACCACGCCCTGATTGGCAGTCAGTCCCGTGCCGCTGGTGCGGGTGAACCAGTCGGTGGTCTCGATGCTGGAGCCCACAGCCTGTGCAACCGGATCGAGCGAGGTGGTGTTCTCAAAAGCCAGCTGCTCCATTTTCTCGGTGAGTTCCTGGAAGCGCTTTTCACCATCGCGCTTGCGATAGCGCGTGATCAACTCGCTCTGCACCGAGGCGTCCTCGAAGGGTTTGACGACGGCTGCCTTGACCTCGCTCAGCTGCACCAGATGCCAGCCGAACTCGGTTTCCACCGGCTCGGAGACCTGGTCTTTCTCCAATGCGAACAGGGCAGTTTCCAGCTGGGGCGGCATGAGTCCCTTGCGGACCCAGCCCAGATCGCCGCCGCTGCTCTTGGAGCCGGAGTCGTCTGACAATTCGGCCGCGAGTGCTGCGAAATCGGCCTTGGCGTCGAGCCTGGCTTTGACTGCCTGCGCCTTCTTCAGGGCCGCGTCCTTATCGGCACCGAAGTTGATCAGGATGTGCCTTGCGCGACGTTCTTCAGAACTTGAAAAGGCATTGATGTCAGCGTCATAAAGCGCCTTCAGTGCTGCCGACTCCGGAGCTGCCGCCTCTGGCAGCTTGGCCAGATCAAGCTCGACCACCTTCAGCTTCAGACGCTCTGGCGCCATGTAGCTGCTGGCCTTCTCGGCGAAATGCTTTGCCACGTCCTCATCGCTGACGGTGATGCTGGCTTCGTAGTCAGCCGCCTTGAAGCTGGCACTGGTGAACACACGCTCCTGCCGCGCCAGACGCCAGGCGGCAGCAGCCTCGGCGGGCGTGACGAAAGCACTGGCCAGCACGCCGTCGCGAATCTGGTCGATGCTCAAACCCTCTCGCATCTGGCGCTCGAAGCCTTTCGGCTCCATGCGCTGACGGGCCAGTGCCTCGCGATACAGTTCAGCTGAAAACTGTCCATCCTTCTGGAAGGCCGGGATAGCACGAATGGCATCCAGCATCGCGGCATCAGAGGCGGTGTATCCCACTTTCTGCGCGTGCTGCTGCAATGCAGTCTCCTGCACCATTTCTTTCAGCACGCCCTCACGGAATGCCACGGGCTCGATCATGTCGGAGCGATAGTTCTCGCCCATCATCTGCTGAAGCCTTTGCAGCCTTTGCTGGTAGGCGGCTTCAAGCTGCGACGTGGTGATTTTCTGGTCACCGACCTTGGCCACGGTCGGGTCGACGCCGCCGCTGTTGAAGGATTCGACTCCAACAAAAGCGAAAGGGATGGCAATGAGACCAATGATGGCCCAGGTGACAGGGCCGCTGACGCGGTCACGGATGGTCTGCAACATGTTTGATCACCGCTGTGTGTAAATGCTGGAAAGCAAAAAGGCGCTCCATGAGAGCGCCCTTTCGATAAAAATGGCGGAGCGGACGGGACTCGAACCCGCGACCCACGGCGTGACAGGCCGTTATTCTAACCAACTGAACTACCGCTCCACGCGGTTTGCAACTTTTACGTCTTGGTGGGTGCTGACGGGTTCGAACCGCCGACCTGCGCCGTGTAAGGGCGACGCTCTACCAGCTGAGCTAAGCACCCGCTTCACAACTTTCCAGACCGGCGGGCCGCTTCACCATCAGCGTCCCAGCGAGTCGTCTACTTTATCGCATCCTTGAGCGCCTTGCCAGCCTTGAACGTAGGATTTTTGCTGGCAGCGATTTTCAGCGGTGCGCCGGTCTTGGGGTTGCGGCCGGTGCGGGCAGCGCGCTTGCGGACGGCGAAGGTGCCGAAACCAACGAGCGAAACCTTGTCGTTCTTCTTCAGGGCTTTGGCGAGCACGGCGACAAAGGAGTCGAGTGCGCGGCCGGCATCAGCCTTGGAGAGTTCGGCATGGTCAGCGATGGCATTGATGAGTTCAGATTTGTTCATAACTAAGAGTTCCCCTCTTGGATGGCTAGCGAGCAGCCGGTTGGCAGTCCCTGAAAAAATATATACCGCTGCCTTCGATGCGATGTGGCTTGCAGCGAATGGCAGCGGCGGAAACCTTTATAGCAACTGGCTTTGCCGAGCGTCAACATTCTGAAATGCAGCGTGCAGCAGGCACACCAGTCATTTTGCGCTGCACTTAAAAGTCAAGCGCCACAGTGCATAAATCAGCGTACTCCTTTGCAAGCGATCTGCGTTGCATGAACGTGATGTGAACGCTGCAAGCACCACGGTGCGATGCCAGCACAACTAAAAATCATGGGAGTGACTCGATGACCGGTTTCAGTTTGCTGCATGCAGCGCAAAGCAAGCGCAGCGTTGCGTTGATGTTGTGTGTTTTTGCGGGTGTCACGCTTGCGCAAGAATCAGTGGAAACAACGGCGACTATCCCGGTCGAGGCGCTCGCAAGCGAGCCCTCCAGCGAGAAGACCGAGAAGCAGGACGCAACCAAACTCGACACCGTGCAGGTGACCGGCTCGCGCATCAAGCGCGCCGAGGCGGAAACTGCACAGCCTGTGGTGCGGCTCAGCCGCAAGGATCTGGAGCGCACCGGCTCCGCCACCGTGGGCGATGTCTTGCAGACGCTTTCCGCCGCCGGCTCTTCGCTCAATACCACCATCAACAACGGCGGCACGGGTGCCACCGAGGTTGATCTGCGCAACCTGGGTTCAAACCGCGTGCTGGTGCTGGTGGACGGCCATCGCTGGATCAACGGCCTGCGCAGCCTCTCGACCAACTCGGTGGACTTGAACACCATCCCGCTCGCCATCGTGGATCGCATTGATGTGTTGCAGGACGGCGCTTCGGCCATCTACGGCTCGGATGCGATCACCGGCATCGTCAACATCATCACCCGCAAGCGCTTCGAAGGCGCCAGCCTCAGCAGCCAGTTCGGCCAGTACAGCCAGGGCGACGGTCGTCAGCAGATTCACACCCTCAGCGGGGGCAAGACGCTGAACCTGTTCGGCAGCCAGAGCACTTCCGCGTTTGCCTCTTTCAGCTATCAGCAGCAGCAGGCTGTATTCGCCGGTGATCGCCGGATTTCGCGACTGCCGCTGATCAATACCGGCCTCACGCGCGGCTCCAGCTTCACTCCGACCACGCGCAGCCTGTTCGTCGGCAATTCCTCCGGCTCCACCATCAGTAACTTTGGCACCGACCGCTGCCCCAGCCTTTCCGGTTCCGTGATCGATGGCGTCATCAACTCGCCGACACCGGTTGATCTGCCCGCAGAGGCAGGCGGCGGCAATGTCACGACTCTGCCGGGTGCCGGCATTCCCATCCCGGACCAGACCGGCATGCTGCCGGCAGTGAACCTCTGCGACTTCACGCTCAACAACGGCGCCAGTGGCAATGCGGCCGCCGACTACCACCGCTTCGTGCCTGCGGATGACGCCTACAACTTCGCGCCCGCCAACTATCTCTCCACGCCGCTGAAGACCTACAACGCCTATGTCTCCCTGGCGCACGATTTCACCGACAACTTCCGCTTCAGCCTGCAAGGCCTCTACAGCAAGCGCGAATCGACCCAGCAGCTGGCACCGCAGCCGATCTCGCTGGGCGACATCGGGCCAATCATCGGCGGCCTGATCCCAGGCTCCACACAGTCGTTCAACCAGGCGACATTCATCCCCGCCAGCAACCCCTTCAACCCGACGCGCAGCAACCCCGGTCTGTATCCGCAGGGCCCGCAGGATATTGGCCGGCTCGACCCGCGCGACAACAGCAACAACGAGAACGTGGCTGCGGGCCTGTTCAATAGTGGTGCCGTGCTGCGCCGCATGGTCGAGGGTGACCCGCGCATCCAGCAGCAGAGCGTGCCGACCCGCTTCGTGCGCGGCGGCTTTGAAGGTGGCTTTGATCTCTTCAATAGCCGACCCATCAACTGGGAGCTGGGCTATAGCTACGGCATCTCGACCCAGGCACAAACACTGCTCAACCAGTACCGCACGGATCGCATCCGCAATGCCATCGTCGGCAACTACGTCGAAACCGCGGACAACACGCGCGCCGACCAGGGTATCCCTGACGACGTACCGCTCTGCGTCGCCCCCTGCGTGCCACTTAATTTCTTCGGCGGCCCCGGCACCATCACGCCGGAGCAGCTGGCCTACATCCAGTACACCGACCGCAGCAGCACGCGCAGCACGCAGTCTGACCTCTACCTCAATTTCTCGACCACGGTGCCGCTGTCTTTCCTGCCAGACGAGCTCGGCATTGCCTTTGGTGTGGAGCGTCGCACCAGCAAGTACACCGACCGTCCCTCGCAAGAGGCAATTGATGGCACCACGGCCGGCCTGACGTCCCTGCCCAGCGATGGTTCGGTGAAAGCCAAGGAAGCCTATGTCGAACTCGACATCCCGCTGCTGAAGGACCTCGCACTCGTGCAGGACCTTGGCCTGAACCTCGCTGGTCGTGTTTCCGATTACGGCTCGCTCGGCAAGAGCACCAACGGCAAGATCGGTGCGACTTTCCACCCGGTTAGGGACCTGCTGCTGCGCAGCTCGTTCTCGACGTCGTTCCGAGCGCCGAATACGGGCGAACTGTTCCTCGGCAATGCCGGCAGTTTCCCCGGTCTGGACGACCCCTGCGCCGCACCGGAGGCTGGCTCCGTCACGGCAGCCAACTGCAATGCCGACATGGTGCCGACCTACACGCAGACAGTGTTCCAGTTTTATTCGCCGTTCACTGGCAACCGTGATCTCAAGTCGGAAACCTCCCACTCGCTGACTGCCGGCTTTGTCTTCAGCCCTGCCGCCATCACGGGCTTCGACATGTCGGTGGATTACTTCCGCATCAAGCTGGACAACTTCATCGCACCGCCCGGCGCGCAGTTCATTCTCGACCAGTGCTACAACACCTCTGGGCGCCAGTACTGCCAGTTCATCACCCGCAACAGCCAGCAGCAGCTGTTGAGTGTCCTGAATGCCTTTCAGAATTTTCCGTCGCAAGACACGGCGGGTTTCGATTTCTCGGTCAATTACAGCCTGCCGACCAAGAACATCCCGGCACTGGCGGCACTCGGCAAGTTCAAGATCAGCGCCAACGCCACCTTCCTGTCCAGCTTTGCGCAGACCGTGCAGGGTAGCGACGGCGTGACGCTGACCCGCACGGGCTTCGCCGGCACGCTGACCCTGCCGCGCTGGAAGATCAATCCCTCACTGCAATGGAGCAACGGCCCGGTCAGCGCCAGCCTCAACACTCGCATCATCTGGGGCAGCTCTGAGACTTGCGATGACGGCATCACACCCTCGCTCAGCTCACTGGGGCTGTGCTCAGACCCCAACAACCGCGATGCGGATGGCAACCTGGCCCCGCGCAATCGCGTGCCGTACTCCTTCAAGACCGACTTGCAGATGGGCTACACCTACAAACCCGCCAAGGCCGCACTCACACTGGGCGTATTCAACCTGTTCGACCGCGATCCACCGATCTCGTATTCGTCCAGCAACAGCTTCGAGTCATCCTACTGGGTGCCAGGCCGCCTGACCTATCTCAACCTGAAGAAGGATTTCTGAGTTTCTTGCACCACAAAAAAGCCCCGCATTGCGGGGCTTTTTTGTTGGGCTGGGCTCAGTGCGGGCGTGGACTTTCATCCACAGCGGGTGCTGCAACCACTGGGGCCTCGTCGATGCGAGGCTCCGGCTCGCGCTCCAACGCCACCTTCATCACCTCCTCAAACCAGCGCACCGGCACCACGTTGAGCGTGCCTTTGATGGTGTCGGGGATGTCGGCCAGGTCCTTCACGTTCTCGAACGGGATGATGACGGTCTTGATGCCACCGCGCTGTGCGGCCAACATCTTCTCCTTCAAGCCACCAATCGGCAGCACTTCACCGCGCAGCGTGATTTCGCCCGTCATCGCCACATCGGCACGAATGGGAATGCCGGTGAGCACCGACACCATCACCGTACACATGGCAGCACCGGCCGAGGGGCCATCCTTGGGCGTGGCACCTTCGGGCACATGCACATGCACGTCGTGCTTTTCATGAAAACTGGCATCCAGCCCCAGTGACTTCGCACGTGAGCGCACCACGGTGTAGGCAGCCTTGATCGACTCCTGCATCACATTGCCCAGTGAGCCGGTTTGCGTCACCAGGCCCTTGCCGGGGGTGAGTGCGGCTTCAATGGTCAGCAGCTCGCCGCCCACTTCGGTCCATGCCAGACCAGTGACCTGCCCGACCTGGTTCTTTTCTTCAGCGCGGCCATAGCGATACTTCTGCACGCCGAGATAGGTGTCGATGTTCTCGGCCGTGACCTTCACGCTCTTCTGCTCGGGGTTAGAGAGCAGTTGCTTGATTACCTTGCGGGCGATCTTGCTCACTTCGCGTTCGAGATTTCGCACGCCGGCTTCGCGCGTGTAATGGCGGATCATCGCCATGATCGCGTCATCGCCCACTTCCAGCTCGCCCGCCTTCACGCCGTTTTTCTTGAGCTGCTTGGGCGTGAGGTATTTCTTGGTGATGTTGAGCTTCTCGTCCTCGGTGTAGCCGGGGATGCGGATCACTTCCATGCGGTCGAGCAGCGGGCCGGGAATGTTGAGGGTGTTGGCGGTGCAGACGAACATCACATCACTCAGGTCGACATCCACTTCCAGATAGTGATCCTGGAAGGTGGTGTTCTGTTCCGGGTCGAGCACTTCCAGCAGTGCCGATGCCGGATCGCCGCGCGAGTCGTGACTCATCTTGTCGATTTCGTCGAGCAGGAACAGCGGGTTTTTCACCTTCACCTTGGCGAGGTTCTGCACCAGTTTGCCCGGCATGGAGCCGATGTAGGTGCGGCGATGGCCGCGAATCTCCGCCTCGTCGCGAACGCCGCCCAGCGACATGCGCACGAACTTGCGGTTGAGTGCCTCGGCAATCGAGCGGCCGAGCGAAGTCTTGCCCACGCCGGGCGGGCCGACCAGGCAGAGGATGGGACCGTTGAGCTTCTTCACGCGCGCCTGCACAGCGAGATGCTCGACGATGCGCTCCTTCACCTTCTCAAGCCCGTAGTGGTCTTCATCGAGCTTGGCTTCGGCCACGGACAGATCAATGCGCTCCTTGGTCTTGGCTTTCCAGGGCACTTGCGTCAGCCAATCGAGATAGTTGCGTACGACGGTGGCTTCAGCCGACA
Source organism: Pseudomonadota bacterium (assembly GCA_040386395.1). Taxonomy (GTDB): domain Bacteria; phylum Pseudomonadota; class Gammaproteobacteria; order Nevskiales; family Nevskiaceae; genus Stagnimonas. Next base: position 225,736 of record JAZKFO010000001.1, read on the forward strand.
TCGGCGACATGGTCTTGAGCTTGTTGAACTCGTGACGGGCCTTTTCCTTGGCAGCTTTCGGCATGCCGGATTTTTCGATCTTCTTCGCCAGCTCTTCCTGCTCGTTGGGGGCGTCTTCGCCTTCGCCCAACTCTTTTTGAATGGCCTTCATCTGCTCATTCAAGTAGTACTCGCGCTGGTTCTTTTCCATCTGCTGCTTCACGCGGCCGCGAATCTTCTTCTCGATTTGCAGCACGTCGATCTCGCCTTCCATCTGCGCCAGCACGAGTTCGAGACGGGACTTGGCATCGCTCGCCTCCAGCACCTTCTGCTTCTCTTCGAGCTTGAGCGAGAGGTGGGCCGCAATGGTGTCGGCGAGGCGGCCGGCAGCATCCATCGCAGTGAGCGAGGGCAACAGTTCGGCAGGCACTTTCTTGTTGAGCTTGGCGTACTGCTCGAAGGTGGAAACGGCCGAACGCATCAGCGCATCGATCTCATGCTCGCTGGCACCTTCTTCCGGCTCGGCCAGCGGCTCGAAGCGTGCGACCAGATGGTCGCCCGGCTCGGTGACCTTGATCACACTCGCGCGCTGGCCACCCTCGACCAGCACCTTCACGGTGCCATCGGGCAAGCGCAGCATTTGCAGGATGCTGGCCAGCGTGCCGACGCTGTAGAGATCATCGACGCCCGGTTCATCGGTATCGGCAGACTTCTGTGCGACCAGCAGGATGCGCTTGTCGTCCTGCATCGCGGCGGTGAGCGCACGCACGGATTTCTCCCGGCCCACAAACAGCGGAATCGCCATGTGCGGATAGACGACGACGTCGCGCAGGGGCAGAACGGGGGCGATGTTGGATTGGCTCATGGGCTCAGGCTCACTGGGTGTCCGGTGTTCGATTCGATTATGCCGAATGACTCAAGCATTGCGACGGTTCTGCTGCATTCAAGCCTGCAAGCCGGATGCCATCGGCCTGATAGCAAGAACCCCGCTGAGGGCGGGGTTCTTGCTGGACTGCTCAGGCCGACTGCTTGACCGGTATTTCCTTGTTTTCGTAGACGATGATGGGCTTGGAGTCGCCCTTCGCCACCGCCTCGTCAATCACCACCTTGCTGACGTTCTGCATTGAAGGCAGGTCATACATCGTGTCGAGCAGGATCTTCTCCAGGATGGTACGCAAGCCACGCGCGCCGGTCTTGCGCTCGCGGGCACGCTTGGCAATCGCCATCAGCGCGTCTTCGCGGAACTCCAGCTGCGCATCTTCCATCTGGAACAGCTTTTGGTACTGCTTGACCAGTGCGTTCTTGGGGTCGCGCAGGATGGCGATCAGGGCGCGCTCGTCGAGTTCGTCCAGCACCGCCGCCACCGGCAGACGGCCGATGAATTCCGGGATGAGCCCGAAACGCACCAGATCATCCGGCTCCAGATTCTTCAGCGTGTCATTCAGCGCCTTTGCATCGGACTTGGACTTGACCTCGGCACCGAAGCCGATGCCGCCCTTGTCGAGACGCTGGTGGATGACGCGATCCAAGCCAGAAAACGCACCGCCGCAGATGAACAGGATGTTGGCCGTGTTGACTTGCAGGAACTCCTGCTGCGGGTGCTTGCGGCCACCCTGCGGCGGCACCTGCGCGATGGTGCCTTCGATCAGCTTCAGCAGTGCCTGCTGCACGCCTTCGCCCGACACATCACGGGTGATGGAAGGGTTCTCGCTCTTGCGGGCGATCTTGTCGATTTCGTCGATGTAGACGATGCCGCGCTGCGCTTTCTCAACATCGTATTCGCACTTCTGAAGCAGGCGCGAAATGATGTTTTCGACATCCTCACCGACATAGCCGGCTTCGGTCAGCGTGGTGGCGTCGGCGATGGCGAAGGGCACATCGAGCAGACGCGCCAGGGTTTCGGCCAGCAGCGTCTTGCCGGAGCCGGTGGGGCCGATGAGCAGAATGTTGGACTTGGCCAGCTCCACATCGGTGGTCGCCTGGCCCTTGGTGGAGAGGCGCTTGTAGTGGTTGTAGACCGCGACCGAGAGCACTTTCTTGGCCTGTTCCTGGCCAATCACATACTCGTCGAGCACCGCGCGGATCTCGGTCGGCTTGGGCAGGCCCTTGATCTGCGGCTTGGCATGCACTTCCTCACGGATGATGTCGTTGCAGAGGTCCACGCACTCATCGCAGATGTAGACCGACGGCCCGGCAATGAGTTTGCGCACTTCATGCTCGGACTTGCCGCAGAAGGAGCAATACAGCACTCGCCCGTTATTGGTACCACGCGCATCTGCACTCATTGAACGTCCTTTACTCCTGCACCGTCAGTCATCGCGTTATAGCACGCGGTCACGGCACTGCAAAACAACTGTCACACACCCTGCAATTCTTGTACTCGCGGCGCTCAGACTGCCGCGGGCGCAACGGCCCGATTGGCAATCACGGCGTCGATCAGGCCGTAGTCCTTGGCTTCGGGCGAGGACATGAAACGGTCGCGTTCCATGTCGCGCTCGATGCGCTCCAGCGGCTGGCCGGTGAACTCGGCGTAGAGGCCGTTCAACTGCTCGCGCATCTTCAGGATTTCACGGGCCTGGATCTCGATGTCGGTCGCCTGCCCCTGCGCCCCGCCGGAAGGCTGGTGGATCATCACGCGCGAATGCGGCAGCGCAAAGCGCTTGCCCTTGGCACCGGCGGCAAGCAGGAAGGAACCCATGCTGCAGGCTTGGCCGATGCAGAGCGTGGAAACGTCGGGCTTGATGAAGCGCATGGTGTCGAAAATCGCCATGCCGCTGGTGATCACGCCACCCGGCGAGTTGATGTAGAGGCTGATGTCCTTGTCGGGATTTTCCGATTCCAGGAACAGCAACTGGGCCACGACCAGATTGGAGACCATGTCGTCGATGGGCCCGACCAGGAAGATCACGCGCTCCTTGAGCAGGCGCGAGAAGATGTCGAAGGCACGTTCGCCACGGGCGGTCTGCTCGACAACCATCGGCACGAGGTTGGATTGCGGCTGAAAGATCATGTGGAGTCCTATGAGTGCTTCAAAACAGGAAAGGCGACCGCGCCTGAAAGCGCGGTCGCCTTGCTAACGGTTGCCCTGATCAGGCTGCGGCCTGAGCCTGCGGATTCAAGAGCGATTCGAGCGTTTGCGGCGCATCGGTGATGGTGGCACCGGCGAGCAGCGCATCGACCACCTGGTCTTCCAGCACCACGGCGCGCAGGCCCTGCAGCATGTCGGGGCGCGAGCGGTAGAACTGCTTCACTTCCTCCGGCTGCTCGTAGTCGACGGCCATCTCGGTCAGCGTCTGCTCGACCTTGGCGCTGTCGAGCGTGATGTTCTTGGTCTTGATCACCTCGCCGATCAGCAGACCGAGTGCGACGCGACGCTTGGCGGTGGCCTCGAACAGCGCATCCGGCAGCAGCTCCCTGGCCTTGTCGGCGGTGAGCTTGCCCATGTTCATGCGGTTGGCGGCTTCCTCACGCAGACGGGGCATCTCCTGCAGGATCAGGCTCTGCGGCACGTCGATGGGGTGAGCGGCCAGCAGCTGGTCGAGCACCTGGGTCTTGACGCGGCCCTTGGTGGCCTTGTTGCGCTCGTTCTCCAGCGCGGTTCGGCTCTTGGCACGCAGGGCGGCCTCGCCTTCACCCGCAGCAACACCGTGGGCTTTCAGGAACTCGGCATCGTCTAGGGCGGGCAGCACCACTTCCTTGACGGCCTTCAGTGTCACTTCGAACTGTGCGGTCTTGCCCTTCAGCGGCTCAGCGCGGTAGTCGGCGGGAAAGCTCACATCCACCGTGAACTGATCGCCCACCGAGTGACCGCGCATGCCTTTCTCAAGATCAGGCAGGAACTGGTTGGCACCCACTTCGAAACTGACGTCATCGCCCTTGCCACCCTGGAAGGCTTCGCCATCGAGCTTGCCGATGAAATCGACCGTCACCTGGTCACCGTCGGCCACGGCGCGGCTGGCGTCGGCAAAGGTCTTGCGGGCGCGGCGCAGGTTCTCGATCAGGCGATCCACGTCCGGTTCGGTGATTTCGACCTGGGGACGGCTAATGCTGAAGGTGTCGAGCTTGTCGAGTGTGATGTCGGGGTAGACATCAAAGTGAATGGTGTATTCGACGCCATCGGTGGCATTGCCCAGCTCGACGCGCGGCTGGCCAGCCGGCTGCACCTGCGCCTTGTCGAGGGCTTCGGGGTAGGTCTGGTTGACGATGTCGTTCATCGCCTCGTAGCGGGCAGCATCCTTGTACTGAGCCTCGATCATCTTCTTCGGCGCCTTGCCGGGGCGGAAGCCGGGCATTTTGGTGCGCAGCGCCATGCGCTTGATCTGCTCGCTGACGGCTTTCTCCAGCCGCTCGGCGGGGATCTGCACGCGCAGGGTGCGGGAAAGGCCGGCTTGTGATTCGAGTTGGACTTGCATGAGGATTCTTGTTTGATGGGTTGTGGCTGCTGCGAAGCCTGCGAAAGGCGAGACTCGAACTCGCACGGGTTGCCCCGCTGGAACCTA
>JAZKFO010000002.1:0-13617 GCA_040386395.1 Pseudomonadota bacterium
AGCGAGGTGGACTTGCCCGAACCCGTGCCGCCGACCATCAGCACCAGGCCGCGCTTGGTCATCACCACATCTTTCAGCACCGGCGGCAGGCCCAGTTTCTCGAACTCCGGAATATTGGTCTCGATGGTGCGCAGCACGCCGCCGACGCGGCCCTGCTGCACGAAGGCATTGACACGAAAGCGGCCGATGGCGGGCGGTGCGATGGCGAAGTTGCACTCGTTGGTGGCCTCGAAATCCTTGGTCTGCTTGTCGTTCATCAGGGCGCGGATCAGCATCGCGGAGTTTTCCGGCGTCAGCGCCTTGTCCATCACCGGCGTGATGGCACCATCCTGCTTGATGGCGGGCGGAAAGCCTGCGGTCAGGAACAGGTCGGAGCCTCCGCGTTCCTTCATCAGGGACAGCAACTGCTGGATCAGCTTGATAGCGGCTTCGCGTTCCATATTCTTCTCTGGTTGACCGCTGTTCTAGACGACCGCAAACGTGCGCGGATCAGCAGATTTCATGCGCGCTTCGTTGAGGTCGCAGATGCCGCGCTTCACCAGATCTTTCAGGCACTGGTCGAGCGTCTGCATGCCATCCTTGTTGCCGGTCTGGATCGCCGAATACATCTGCGCGATCTTGTTCTCGCGGATGAGATTACGGATGGCCGGCGTGCCGATCATGATCTCGTGCGCGGCGACGCGGCCGCCGCCCTTCTTCTTGAGCAGACTCTGCGAGATCACCGCACGCAGCGATTCCGAGAGCATGGCACGCACCATTTCCTTCTCCGCCGCCGGAAACACATCGACGATGCGGTCAACCGTCTTGGCAGCTGAAGAAGTGTGCAGGGTGCCAAACACGAGGTGGCCGGTTTCCGCCGCAGAGAGTGCGAGACGGATGGTTTCGAGGTCGCGCATTTCACCGACCAGGATCACGTCCGGGTCTTCACGCAGCGCCGAACGCAGCGATTCGTTGAAACCCAGGGTGTCGCGATGCACCTCACGCTGGTTGATCAGACATTTTTTCGAGGGATGCACGAACTCGATCGGGTCCTCGATGGTGAGGATGTGGCCGTGTTCGTTCTCGTTGATGTAGTCGACGATGGCGGCGAGCGTGGTGGACTTGCCGGAGCCGGTGGGCCCGGTCACCAGCACGATGCCGCGCGGGGTGTTGGCGATGTCCTTGAAGATGCTGGGTGCCTTCAGGTCATCCAGCGAGAGGATCTTGCTGGGAATGGTGCGGAAAACCGCGCCGGCACCGCGCGACTGGTTGAAGGCATTGACACGGAAGCGGGCGAGACCGGGGATTTCGAACGAGAAGTCGGTTTCCAGAAACTCGTCCCAGGCTTTGCGCTGCTTGTCGTTCATGATGTCGTAGACCATGTCATGAACGGTCTTGTGATCAAGCGGCGGCAGGTTGATACGCTTCACATCGCCATCGACGCGGATCATCGGCTCGATGCCCGCCGACAAGTGCAAATCCGAGGCTTTCTGCTGGACACTGAACGTCAGCAGCTGGGTGATATCCATCGACATGATGCAGTTCCCTTAAGCGGGCCCCTGAGTTGTGTTTTGCTTAATGATGTCTCGCTGGTCTCGACGTTAGCCAAGTCCCATCACCGCAGCAAGCCACCTCACCGAAAACTTCATGCCACTCCGCACCCAGCTAGCTGTCGTCGAATCCCGCCTTGCTGCCGCCTGCCTGGCCGCTGGCCGCCGCCGCGCCAGCGTGCAGCTGCTGGCCGTGAGCAAGACCAAACCCGCCAGTGACATTGCTGCCGTGGCAGCCCTGGGCCAGCAGGCCTTCGGCGAAAACTACGTGCAGGAGGCCCTGCCGAAGATCGCCAGCCTCGCGGCACTGGTGCTGGAGTGGCATCACATCGGGCCGATCCAGTCCAACAAGACAGCGGAGATCGCTGCGCATTTCAACTGGGCGCATGGCGTCGAGCGTCTGAAGATCGCGCAGCGGCTGGCTGCACAGCGACCCGCCGATCTGCCGCCGCTGCAAATCTGCTTGCAGGTGAATGTATCGGGCGAGGGCAGCAAGTCCGGTTGCGCGCCGGACGAAACCCTCGCGCTCGCCAAGGCCATCTCTGCCCTGCCAAACCTGAAGCTGCGCGGCCTGATGTGCCTGCCAGCCCCAGGCACCACCGAAGTCGACCCACGCGCTGGTTTCCGTCAGCTGCGGCAACTGTTCAAGCTCTGCAATAACGCTGGCTTGCAGATGGATACGCTCTCGATGGGCATGTCCGATGATCTGGAAGCCGCCATTGCCGAGGGCTCGACGCTGGTGCGGGTGGGCAGCGCCATCTTCGGCAGCCGCCCTGCCGCAGCGTCTCTGCTTTAATGCAATGACAGCGATGTCACCAACCAAATCGCAATGGGAATGCTGATGACAGAAACAGGGCGTCGCGCGGCAATCACGGGGCTTTTGCCACTGGCCATCGCCGGCTATCTCACCGCCATCGCCAGCCTGCTGCTGCATCGCGGCGAGTGGGCGCGCTGGCTGGGCGATGAGTCGGCGCTGACGGTGATGAGCCGCTCGGCCCTGCTCGAAGGCGCTTGGCTGCTGGCCATCTTCGGCATCGGCACCCTGCTGCGCCGCCACCAGCGTTTTGCCGAGCTGGCACCGGCCGTGTTCTGGGGACTGCTGGCCGTGGCGCTGCTGTGGCTGCCGCCGGCCCTGCTGCAAAGCAGTGCGGTGGTCGATGGTCTGCGCCACTTCTGGCTGATCGACGACGAGATGATCTCGATGACCTATGCCCGCCATCTGGCCGAAGGTCAGGGGCTGGTGTGGTCGGCCGGCGAACGGGTGGAGGGCTTCAGCAATCCGGCCTGGACACTCCTGATGGCAGCCGTGCTGCTGGTGGCACCACTGCACATAGCACCGCTGGTCATGCTGCTCCTCAGCATCGGCGTCGGCCTTGCCCTGGTGGTGCTCACCCAGCGACTGGTGCGCCTCTTGGGCGGCGGCGACTGGGCTGCCGCCGCCAGCGTGGCGCTGCTGGTGTTCGCACCCTACGCACTGGCGCTCGCCAGCGCCGGCTGGGAATCGGTACCGCTCGCTGGCCTCACGCTCTGGTGCCTCTGCCGCATTCTCGAAGAACACGGCAAGGCACCCCGCCTCGGCACCGGCCTGCTGCTGGGGCTGATTGCCACGGTGCGGGCCGATGCCGCCACCATCAGCCTGGTGCTGGGGCTGTTCTGGTGGCTGGGGTCGGGTCAGCGGGGGCGCGCCTTTGCATGGGGTGCGCTGGGCCTGCTGCTGCCGCTCGCAGTGCTGGGCTTTCGCCTGGCGTATTACGGTGAATGGATGTCGAACACGGTGGTGCTCAAAACCGCGAACTGGCCGGACCGCACCGCCACCGGCCTCGCCTACATCAAGCACTACCTCAAGCACCTGGCGCCGGTGCTGGCGCTCGCGCTGTGGGCGGCCTGGCGTCAGCCCCGGCTGGCTGCGGCGATGATCCTCACGCTGGCCGCCGCCCTCATCGCGCAGACCACGCTCGCGGGTGGCGATACCTTCGGCCACTACCGCATGCTGTTCCCTGTCCTGATGCCGCTGGTGGTGCTCGCCTTCACCGGGGTGGAGCACGGCATCCAGAACTTCTGGCTGCGGCTGGCTGCCCCGCTCGCCTGCCTGCTGGCGACGAGCATGATTCTGCCCGGCCTGCTGCCGCGCTTCGGAGTGGTCAGCCCGGCCGATGCCGGCAATGTGCGGCTGGCGCTGGAGCTGAAAAAACACTGTGGGCAGGATGCCGTCGCCGATTTCTTCGCCGGCACGCCGTTCTATTACAGCGGTTGTCGCGGCGTGGACCTGCTGGGCAAGATGGACCGTCATGTCGCCGCACTGCCTGTGGACGCCGGCAGCACCCACCCCGGCCACAACAAGTTCGACTATGACTGGTCGCTGGGGCGGTTGAAGCCGGCGCTGGTGGTGGCACCCGAACCCGGCTCGCCCACACCCGCGCAGCTTGATGACATGGCGGCAGAGGGCTGGCGCTATCCGCTGGCCTTCTATGGCCATCCGCTGTTCGTGCAGCACTGCGCGCCCTACCCCATTGCCGCGCAGACCTGGCGCACGGTGTATCGCTGCCACTGGCCCGCCACGCCATGAATGTGGCCAGTGCGCAGGGCCGCCGCTGGCTGATGCTGATCGCGGTAGCGGCCATCGCCGGCTATCTCGCGGTGGCAATCGGCATGGAATCGCAACGTCTCGGCCAGGGCCTGGCGCGACTGGGGCTTGGCGGCATCACCCTGGTGCTGGGCTTGTCGCTGCTCAACTACGGGCTGCGCTGCTGGCGCTGGGCGGTCTACCTCCAGCGGCTGGGGCACCGGCTGCCGGTGCTGCGCCATGCAGGCTATTACTTCGGCGGCTTCGCCTTCACCGTCAGCCCCGGCAAGGCGGGCGAGGCGCTGCGTGGCGTTTATCTTCGCCAGCACGGCGTGCCCTGGTCGCACACGCTCGCCGCGCTCTTCACCGAACGCCTGCTTGACGTACTGGCCATCTGCGCCCTCATCGCGCTCACCACCGGCCAGCTCGAACACTGGCGTGGACTGGGCCTCGCCATCGGCGCGTGCGTGTTGCTGCTGGTGTGGCTGCTGGGTCGTCCCGGTCTGCCTGATGCACTGGATCGACTCAGCCACCGCCTGCTCCCGCGTCTTGCCCATGCCATGAAGGCGCTCAGCAGCTTGCTGCGTGCCTCGGCGCAGCTGCTCAGCCTGTCGCAACTGCTGCCCGCACTGCTGCTCGGCATGCTGGCCTGGGGGGCTGAGGGCTATGGCCTGTACTGGCTGGCGCAAAGCCTGGGGCTGGACCTGAGCGTGCAGGCCGGTATCGCCATCTATTCCATCGGCGTGCTGGCCGGTGCCCTGACCTTTTTCATGCCCGGTGGGCTGGGCGGTGTCGAAGCCGCCATGACGGCCCTGCTGGTGGCTGCGGGCAGCGATGTGGCCAGCGCCTTCGTCATCACCGTGCTCTGCCGTTTTGCCACCCTGTGGCTGGCCGTGCTGCTGGGTCTTGCCGCCCTGCTGTGGCTCGAATGGCGGCTGCTCGCCACCGTCCGCAGCCAGCCCTGAAAGAGCTTCGGCACCGTGCCGCCGGCTGAACCAGCGGCCGCAAACTTTTACGGTGATTTTCACTGGCAAGACGGTGGGCGAACCGGCAAGCTAGCTGCATGAATCAGAACGAAGCCAAAAAGGCTGCGGCCGAAGCCGCACTCAAATACCTAAGCCCCGGCGAAGTACTGGGCGTGGGCACCGGCTCCACGGTCAATTTCTTCATCGACGCCCTCGCCGCGCATCGCCATGACATCCCCGGTGCGGTGTCCTCCTCAGAGGCCAGCAGCGCGAGGCTGAAAGCCATCGGCATCCCGGTGCTCGATGCCAACAGTGCCGGCCCGCTGTCGCTCTACGTCGATGGCGCGGACGAATCCGACCACCGGCTCAACCTCATCAAGGGCGGTGGTGCGGCGCACACGCGCGAGAAGATCGTGGCGGAAGCCGCGCGGGTGTTCGTCTGCATCGCCGACGAGAGCAAGCTGGTCACCGTGCTGGGCAAGTTCCCGCTGCCGGTGGAGGTCATTCCCATGGCCCGCTCGCTGGTGGCGCGCAAGCTGGTCGCCCTCGGCGGCCAGCCGGTGTGGCGCGAGGGTGTGGTCACCGACAACGGCAATGTCATTCTCGATGTGCATGGGCTTTCCATCACCGACCCGGTGGCGCTGGAAACCCTCATCAACCAGATGCCGGGTGTGGTGGCGGTGGGGCTGTTCGCGCATCGCAAGGCCGATGTGCTTTTGCTGGGCGGGCCGAGTGGCGTGCGCCAGCTCACCGCCCGCTGAACGGCGAGCCTCCAAGATCCCCCATGTCCAGCTTCGACCAGCAGGTTTCAGAATCCGCCATCCACTACCCGCTGCAACTGCCCGCCAGTCGCTGGCGTGCGGCGCTGAAACTGATCCTTGGCCGGCTCTTGCTGACCGCAATGCCCAGACAGGGTGAGTCGGTTCTGCACAGCGGCGACCCCATGGCATTCACCGCCTTGCAGCGGCTGCTGGTGGCGGGCCATCTGGAGCGCGCCCGCAGAACCGGTGACTGGGATGCGCTTACTCCCATCCAATCCAGATTCTGGGCTGGACGCGGAGGTCAGCTGTTCAACTCGGTTCAGGGCGTGGCAGATCGTTTCCAGACCTGGTTCCTCGGCCCGCACCAGGCGGTTGTCGATGCGCTTGCCGAGCAGATCGGTGATGGCAGCGGCTGGCAGGGCCTGACCGAACTGGGCAGCGGCAATGGACTGGCGCTGGACTTTCTCAGCCGCCGCTTCCCCGCACTGCCGATGCTGACGGGCGTCGATCTCAACGGCGAGAGTGCAGCTGCCAACAGTGCCCGCTACAACAATCCAAGACTCCGTTTCGTCGCGGCCGAAGCCTGTGACTGGGTGCGCCGCCATGCAGAAGGCGGGCAGGTGTGGTTCAGCAATGCCGGCGTACTGGAATACCTCTCCGAATCGCAGGTGCTGGGCATCTATCAGGCGCTTGCCCAGGCACCCGGCGCTTCGGTGTTCGCCCTGGTCGAACCCATCGAGCAGGCGCATGACCTGGCCCGGCAAGCCGGGTCCATCATCAATACGCTTGAGCACTCCCACAGCCACAACCACCCGGCCCTGCTCCAGAAAACGGGCTGGAGTCTCCGCTACCAGCAGGAAACCACCGTGATCGGCCTGCGCTGGTTAATGGTCGTCGCCGTAAAGAACAATCCTTGAGCCAACCACAGGAACAACACCCATGAAAACCCAACTGCTGATCTTGTCCGCACTGCTGGCTACCAGCGCACACGCCCAGGACTGGAAAAAGTCCATGAAGGATGCCGCCAAGCAGCAGGCGCAGACCCAGATGGAAACCCGTCTCGGCCTCGCCAAGGCTGCACCCGCTGGTGCCGCCACCTACATCATCAACCTCAAGAACGGCGATACCGTCAGCAACCCGGTGCTGGTGCAGTTCGGCCTGAAGAATGCCGGTGTGGCACCTGCCGGCACGCCGGGCGATACCACCGGCCATCACCATCTGCTGATCGACAGCCCCACCGTCGACTACACCGTGGTGCTGCCGATGACCGATCAGATCAAGCACTACGGCGGTGGCCAGACCGAGGCCTCGCTCACGCTCAAGCCGGGCCAGCACACGCTGCAACTGCTGTTTGCGGACTTCAAGCACCAGTCGTTCAACCCGGCCGTGCAGTCAGAGAAAATCACCATCACGGTGAAGTAGCCGTAACAGTTGTATGTCAACCGACCCTAGAGGCCTGCGAGGGAACGCAGGCCGCATCAGTCTTCACTGTCAGCACCCAGCACATCAGACCAAGGTTGATCTGTGAACCGCACGCGCTTCCCCTCAGTCATCGTCCCCGGCGCGGTACCCGCCATCACCGACAGCCGCGCCGAGACCATCCAGGACCTGTTCACCGAGCAGGCGCTGCGCACGCCGGCTGCACTCGCCATCGTCTATCGGGATGGCGCACTGAGCTACGGGCAGTTCAATGCCTGCGCGGATCGGCTCGCCAATCGCCTGCTGAAGATGGGGCTTGTACCCGGTCAGGCCGTAGCCTTCCTCTGCGACCGCACGCCGCTGATGCTGGTGGCACTCATGGGCATCCTGAAGGCACGCGGCTACTTCGTGCCCATCGACCCGACGTATCCCGCAGCGCGAATGAATCACATCGTCAAGGACTGCGCGCCGTTCGCCCTGGTGAGCGACCGCGACGCGGCAGGCCTGGCCGAATTGGGCGTGGTGCCTGCTGGCTTGTTCATCACGCTCACCGACGCCGACATGCGCGTGGCCGAAGGCGAAGTCATTCCGGCACCGGGCCTCACCGGCAGCGGTGAAGACCTTGTCTATTCCATCTACACCTCCGGCTCCACCGGCATGCCGAAAGGCACGCTCAACTTCCAGAAGGGTGTGGTCAATCTCAATCGCTGGATGGTGGACGACTTCAAGTTCGGCACCCACACCCGCTTCATGGTGATGACCTCGATCGGCTTCGATCTCACCGGCAAGAACGTCTGCGCCCCCCTCGTCAGCGGCGGCGCGCTGGTGCTCTACGACTCCACCATCTACGACCCCGCCCGCATCCGCCAGATGATTGCGGAGTTCGGTGTGAACACCTTTACCCACACGCCCACGGGCCTGTATGGGCTGGTGGAGGACGCAATCGAAACCAACTACCGCCTGCTGGCCGGCGTGGAAGAAGTCGTGATCAGCGGCGAGGCGCTGCACTTGGGTCGCATCAAGGCCTGGCTGACGCATCCGCTGTGCAAGGCACGGCTGGTGAATGGCTATGGGCCGACGGAATGCTCGGATCAGGTCGCCTTCCATGTCGTGAAGGCCGAGGACTTGGAGCGCGGCGGCGTCTGCCCGCTGGGCATTCCCACGACCAACGTCGTGCTCACCGTGCGCGATGCCAACTTGCAGATCGTTCCCTTCGGCGAGAAGGGCGAGATGTGCGTGCAGGGCATCGGTGTGGGTGGTGGTTATCAAAACCTGCCAGAGAAAACCGCCAAGGCCTTTGTCACCGACCCGCTCGATGGCTCCAGGCTCTACCGCATGGGTGATCTGGTCAGCCAGCGCGCCGATGGCGTCTATCTCTACCACGGCCGCTTCGACTTCCAGGTGAAGATTCGCGGCTATCGCGTGGAGCTGTCCGAAATTGAGGGTGCGCTCAACGCCTGCAACAGCGTACGCGAGAGCATCGTCATGGCGCCTGAAGGTGCCAACGGCGAGCGCAGCATCAATGCCTATCTGCGCATGGAGCCGGGTGCTGCGCGCGAAGTGAGCCACCTCAATGCGCAGCTCGCAGAAGTGCTGCCGGACTACATGATGCCGGCCAGCTATACCTTCATGGAGCAGTTCCCGGTCAACGCCAGCAACAAGGTGGATCGCGGCGCACTGCCCGCGCCCAGCCAGTCGCGGCCCAACCTCGCCACCGCTTTCCGCGCGCCACAGGGCGTGGTGGAAACGCGGCTCGCAGACCTGTGGAGCACGCTGCTCGGCTTCGGCGGCATCGGCAGCGACGATCGCTTCTTCGAGCTCGGCGGCAACTCGCTGATGGCGGTGCGCATGGTCGGCCAGCTCAACAAGCTGCTCGGCATCACGGTGCCCATCGTGCAGTTCTTCGAGGCCCCGACGCTGGCCGGATTCGCCTCAACGCTAATCGAGAAACACCCGCAGGCCCTCGCCCGCTGGCTGGGGCCCGATGCCCCCGCCAGCCTCGCCGCTGCCGCCCCCACACCGGCCCCCGCCATGCCCAGCTATAACGCACGCCAACCCAGTGGCGGCCCCGTGAAAATCGCCATCGTCGGCATGGCCGCGCAGGTGCCGGGTGCCTTGAGCGTGGAAGCCTTCTGGCAGAACCTGCTCGACAGCGTGAACAGCATCGAGCGCCTGAGCGCCGAGCAACTGGCCGCAGCCGGCGTGCCCGCCGAGCGTGCAAGCGAGGCCAACTACGTGCCCGTCTCCGGCTGGGTGGCGAACTCGGATTGCTTCGATCACAGCTTCTTCGGCTACACCCCGCGCGAGGCCGAGCGCATCGACCCGCAGCAGCGCCTGCTGCTGGAAACCGCCTTCGCCGCCTTCGAGCAGGGTGGCATGGCCACCGACCGCATCAACAAGCGCGTTGGTGTCTACGCCAGTGTGGCCGCCAACAGCTACTTCCCGCGCAACGTGCTCGCCCACGATGGTGCGGCCGAATACGGCCTCGGCTACTCCCTGCTCGGCAACGACAAGGACTACGCCGCCGCCCGCATCGCCTACAAGCTGGGGCTGACCGGCCCGGCCATCGCGGTGCAGACCGCCTGCTCGTCGAGCGGCACGGCCATCCACCTCGCCTGCCAGGCGCTCATCGCCGGTGACTGCGACGCCGCCTTGGCCGGTGGTGCGAGCCTGCCCTGGCAATACCAGTTCGGCCACGAGCATGTGCCGGACGGCGCGCTGAGTGCGACGGGCCGCGTGCATGCCTTCGATGCCAAGGCCAGCGGCATGGTGCTCACCGGCGGCGCGGTCTGTGTGGTCTTGAAGCGCCTCGACGATGCGCTGGCCGATGGCGATACGGTGCAGGCCGTGCTGCTCGCCACCGCGCTCAACAACGATGGCGAGGACAAGCTCAGCTTCACCGCCCCCAGCGTGCTCGGCCAGCAGGCCGTCATCCGCGCAGCGCTCGCGCGTGCCGGTGTGAACGCCCGCAGCATCAGCGTGATGGAAGCCCACGGCACCGGCACGCCGCTGGGTGACCCCATCGAAGTGGCTGCGCTCACGCAGGCCTGGCGCGAAGACACCGCCGATGTCGGCTACTGCGCGCTCGGCAGCGTCAAGACCAATGTCGGCCATCTCGATGCCGCCGCCGCAGCCGCCAGCCTGGTGAAGATCGCGCTGATGATGCAGCACCGCGAACGCCCCGCCAGCCTCAATTACGAGTCGCCCAACCCGGAGTGCCAGTTCGAGACCTCGCCCTTCGTGGTGAATGCCTCGCGCATGCCTTGGGCCAGTGACAGCGTGCGTCGCGCCGCACTCTCGTCCTTCGGTTTCGGCGGCACCAACTTCCACGCCATCGTCGAGGAAGCACCGGCGCACAACGCCAGCGCGCCCAAGCGCGACTGGCAGGTGCTGCGGCTTTCCGCCAAGAGCGAAGCGGGCTTGAAGCAGCAGATCGCCGCACTCTCGCAGACGCTCGAAACCAGCCCGCGCACGCTGGCCGACATCGCCCACACGCTCGACACCGGCCGCAACCGCTACAGCCATCGCGCTGCCGTGGTGGCGCGCACCGCAGACGAAGCCCGTGCGCGCCTCGCCAGCGCCGAACAGCTGCTCACCTCCAGCCACCCGCTGGCCAAGCCCAGCCTCGTCTTCACCTTCCCCGGCCAGGGCGCGCAGCACGTCGGCATGGGCCGCAGGCTTTACGAGACCGAGGCGGTGTTCCGCAGCGCCGTCAACCAGTGCGCCGACATTCTGCTGCCTGCGTTGGGAGTCGATCTGCGTGATGTGCTTTACCCCAAGGGCGATGCCACGCAGGCCGCTGAAACCCTGCGCGCGACGCAACTTGCCCAGCCCGCCATCTTCACCATCAGCTATGCCACCGCGAAGCTGTGGATGAGCTGGGGCCTGCAACCACAGACCATGATTGGCCACAGCGTCGGCGAGTTCGTCGCGGCTACACTGGCTGGCGTGTTCGAGCTGGAACACGCGCTGCTCATCCTCGCCGAGCGCGCGCGGCTGATGCAATCCATGCCCAGCGGAGGGATGCTCGCGGTGCGGCTCTCCGACGACGAGGCGCAGCAATACGTCACCGAGGAGATTGCGATTGCGGGCATCAATGCGCCGCAGCTCACGGTGCTCTCAGGCCCCCATGCCGCGCTCGATGCGCTGAAGGCGACCCTCGATGCCGCAGGCGTCGGCACCACGGTGCTGCACACCAGCCATGCCTTCCACTCCTCGATGATGCAGCCCATCGTGGCGGGCTTCGCGCGCGTGGTCGGCCAATACCCGCGCTCGGCACCACGTCTGTCCTTCTATTCCAGCCTCACCGGCGCGCCCATCACCGACGCGCAGGCGCAGGACCCGCACTACTGGGCGCAGCAGCTGCGCAATGCCGTGCGTTTCGCCCCCGCGCTGCTGCACGCTGCCCAAAGCCCCGGCCGGGTGCTGCTGGAATGCGGGCCGGGCCAAAACCTCACGACTGGCGCGCGGCAAACGCTGAAACCGGTTCACGGCGCCGTCGCCATCGCCTCGCTGCCGCATGCGGGCGCTGCCGAAGCCGATGACGCCGAGCATGTGATGAGTGCCATCGCGCGGTTGTTCCTTGCCGGTGTCGAGATCGACGCGCGGCGCTTTCATGCGGGTGAGACGCGGCTGAAGGTGAGTCTGCCGACCTATCCATTTGCGCGCGTAAGGCACTGGCTCTCGCCGGTCGCGCGCACCGCCGTCACCGCGCAGCCTGCACTTGCAGCGGTCGCCGTCGCTCAGGCACCGACTGCGGCCGTCGAAGCAGCGCCGGTGCTGGCGAGTGCGGAGACCCGCGTGATGGACGCCATCCGCACGCTCTTCGCCGACGTCGCCGGTGTCGCCATCGGCCCGGCCGAAGACAACACCAGCTTCCTCGAACTCGGCTTCGACTCGCTGCTGCTCACGCAGGTCACCGCGCAGATCAACCGCAAGCTGAAAGTGACGATGCGCTTCCGGCAGCTGCTGGAAGAGTTCACCACCCCCGCCAAGCTGGTCGCGCAACTGGTCACGCTGGGCGCAGGTGAACCGGTGGCCCCCGAAGCCAAGCCCGCCGTCGCCCCACCCGACGCGCCCGCGCAGATGGACGGCACGCCGCAGAAGGTGTTCGGCGCGGGCACCCGCATCAACAAAACCACCGGCGAGGAGCTGACCGCGCAGCAGGAGAAAGCCCTCAGCGCCTTCATCGCCCGCTACACCGCCCGCACCGCCAAGAGCAAGGCGTATGCGGACGAACACCGCCCTTACCTCGCCGACCCGCGTGCGGTCTCCGGCTTCCGGCCGCTGTGGAAAGACCTCGTCTACCCCATCGTCTCCGCCACCTCGAAAGGCCCGCGCCTGACCGACATCGACGGCAACGACTACGTCGACATCACCAACGGCTTCGGCTGCATCTTCTTCGGCCATCGGCCGGATTTCATGGTGAAGGCGATCCACGAGCAGATCGACACCGACATCATCATCGGCCCGCAGAACCCGGTCGCCGGCGAGTGCGCCAAGCTCTTCGCCGAGATGACCGGCCACGAGCGCGTGGCCTTCTGCAACACCGGCTCCGAGGCAGTTCTCGCGGCCATTCGCGTCGCGCGCACGGTCACGGGCCGCAACCTCATCGTGCAGCACACCGGCGACTACCACGGCATCTTCGACGAGGTGCTGGTGCGCGGCACGCCGAGTGGCCGCACGGTGCCTGCCGCACCCGGCATCCCGCCGGAGAGCGTGGTCAACACACTCATCCTCGACTATGGCGACCCTAAATCGCTGGAAGTGCTGCGCGCCCGTGCCGACGAAATCGCCGCCGTGGTGATCGAGCCAGTGCAGTCGCGCAAACCCGATCTTCAGCCCGCCGACTACGTGCGCGAGGTGCGCAAGATCTGCGACGCCAGCGGCACCGCGCTGATCATGGATGAGGTGGTCTGCGGCTTCCGCGTGCATCAGGCCGGCGCGCAGGGCGTGTGGGGCGTGAAAGCCGACATTGGCTGCTACGGCAAGGTGTTCGGCGCGGGCATGCCAGTGGGCGCGCTCGCAGGCACCGCGCGCTTCATGGATGCCCTCGATGGCGGCAGCTGGCGCTTCGGCGACGACTCCATGCCGGAGGTGGGCGTCACCTACTTCGCCGGCACTTTCGTGCGCCATCCGCTGACCATGGCAGTGGTGCTGGCGACCCTGAAGCACATGAAGGAAAACCCCGGCCTGCAGGCGCAGGTCAACGAAACCGCGCGCAGCCTGGTCGACCCGCTCAACGCCCTGTTCAAGGCCGAGGGCCTGCCGATGCACATCGGCCGCTTCGGCTCGCTGATGAAACCGGAGTGGAAGCAGGAGCTGCGCTTCGGCGAGCTCTTGTATTTCTTCCTGCGCGAAGCCGGTGTGAATGCCTGGGA
>JAZKFO010000003.1:0-19854 GCA_040386395.1 Pseudomonadota bacterium
CGCCGTGGATGAGGCCCTTGACCAGCAGCATCTTCAGCACCTGCGGCACGCCGCCGGCGCGGTGGAAGTCCACCGCCACGTATTTGCCGCTGGGCTTCAAGTCGCAGAGCACCGGCGTGCGCAGGCGAATGGTCTCGATGTCGTCGAGCACGAAGGGCACTTGGGCTGCGTGCGCGATGGCCAGGAAGTGCAGCACCGCATTCGTCGAGCCACCGGTCGCCATCACCAGCGCAATCGCATTCTCGATGGCTTTGCGGGTGACCACGTCGCGGGGCTTGATGTCTTTCTGGATTGCCTGCACCAGCACACGGGCGCTGTCGGCGGCGGAGTCCGCCTTTTCGGCATCGGGCGACGCCATCTGCGAGGAACCCAGCAGCGACATGCCCAGCGCCTCGAACGAGGACGACATGGTGTTGGCGGTATACATGCCGCCGCAGGCACCGACGCTAGGGCAGGCGTTCTTCTCGATGCCGAGGAAATCCTCCTCGCTCATCTTGCCGGCCTGAAAACTACCCACCGCCTCGAAGGACGACACCACAGTGAGCGGCACGCCCTTCCACGAACCCGGCTTGATGGTGCCGGCGTAGACGAACACGCCCGGCAGGTTCATGCGCAGCATGCCGATCATGGCACCCGGCATGTTCTTGTCGCAGCCGCCGACCACCAGCACGCCGTCCATGCACTGGCTTGACACGGCGGTCTCGATGGCATCGGCGATGACCTCGCGTGAGACCAGCGAGAACTTCATGCCCTCGGTGCCCATCGAGATGCCGTCGGTAACGGTGGGGAACCCGAAGGTCTGCGGCATCGCGCCGGCCTTCTTCAAGGCCGCACAGGCGGCATCGGCCAGTGGCTGGATGCCGGCATTGCAGGGGTTCATGGTCGAGTGGCCGTTGGCGACCCCGACGATGGGCTTCTGGAAATCGTTGTCGCCGAAACCGACCGCCCGCAGCATGGCGCGATTGGGACTGCGGGCAATGCCGGCGGTGATGGTCTTGGAGTTCTTGTTGAGCGGTTCGGACATGGCAGTGGCAGGCTGTGGCGAGACGTTTTGAAGGTGCGAGACTATACACCAGCGTGGTGTATGCTCATTGGCATCACCGCTTCAAGGATCAAGCCATGCGTACCAACATCGTGTTGAACGAAAAGCTCGTCAAAAAGGCGTTCAAGCAATCGCCAAACGTCAAGACGAAGAAGGAATTGGTGAACCGCGCACTCGAAGAATATGTGGCCTCGCGCGAGCGGGCGAAAGTCGATTTCAGCAGCTTTTTCGGATCGGATCTGATCGACCCCAGTTACGACTACAAAGCCTCGCGAAACTAGTGTCGCGCTATCTCGTCGACACCTCGGTCTGGATTGCCGGGCAAAGCCCAAAGCCAACCGAAAAAAGCCTGGTCTTGCGGCGACTTATCGAATCAGGAGCCGTGGCCTGCGTGACTGGCGTGGTGATTCAAGAACTGCTGCAAGGCACGCGCGACGAAATGGCGTTTCAGAAGATGGCGCGACTGCTGGCCACGCGCCCGCGCATGGAGTCCGTCAACGCAGCGCAATTGCCTGCCGAGGCCGCCTTGCTCTACGCGCGCTGCCGCTGGCAGGGCCTCACCATTCGCAAGGCGGCTGATTGCGCGATTGCCCGCATCGCCATCGAGAACGACGCGATCTTGTTGCACGATGATGCCGATTTCATTCACATCGCCCGCATCGAACCGCGTCTGAAGCTCGCCTAGCACTGCGTGTAGAGAGACAAGGAATCATGTCCGAACAGATTGCCCAGATCGCCGCCGTGCTGGCGCGCACCAAACCGTTCCAGGGCTTGCCGGCAGCCGTACTGGCCAGCTTTGCGCAGCACTGCCAGCCGCGCCAGCTGCACACCGGCGAAACCCTGTTCCAGAAAGGGGATCGGGTGGCGGCGCTGTATGTGATCAGCGTCGGCCGCCTGCGCGCCTATGGCGGCAGCGAGAACGCCGAGCGGGCGCTGGGCGAGATCGGCGCGCTGGAGACCATCGGCGAGATCGCCATGCTCGCCGAAGAGCAGCACACCGCCAGCGTGCGCGCGGTGCGCGACAGCGCCGTGCTGGTGCTGCCGCGCGCCGCCCTCATGGGCCTGCTGCGCGAGCACCCGGATGCGCTGCTGCAACTCTCGCAGGTGGTGGTGGGCCGGCTGCTGGACAAGCTGCGCAAGCCCGATCCGGGCCCGCCGGGGCCACGCTCGCTGGCGCTGCTGCCAGCCACACCGGGAGTCGATCTGCGGCCGCTGGCCGAGGCACTGCAAAAACAGTACGCCCGACTGGGCAGCGCCAAGATTCTGGATGCTGCCAGCGTCGATGCCGCATTCGGCAGCGCCATTGCCCAGAGCCGCTTCGACGACCCCGTCAACAACAGCCGGCTGGTGGACTGGCTGGGCGCGCAGGAGAGCGAGGGCGGCATGCTCATCTACCTGGCCGACGCCGAACCCGGGCCCTGGTCGCGCCGCTGCATGCGGCAGGCGGATCGCATCCTGGTGCTCACCGACGACGACTGCGGCCGGCCGCAAACCACACCGATGTTGCGTCAGCTGGCCGAGACCGACATCGAGGCGCCCGTCACCGTGGTGCTCAAACTGCTGCGCACCGCGCTGGTGGACACCGATCCACTCGCCTGGCGCCAGGCCGCCGGGGCCGACAGCCATTACTTCGTGCGCTCGCCGGCAGATTCCGCCTCGCTGGCGCGCAGCCTGATCGGCCAGGGCGTGGGCTTCGTGCTCGGCGGTGGCGGCGCGCGCGGTTTTGCCCACCTGGGCCTGCTCAGGGCAGCACGCGAGCTGGGCATCCCGATTGATCTGGTCGGTGGCACCAGCATGGGTGCCTTCATCGGCGCGCTGTATGCCGAGGGCCGCTCGCTGGAGGAGATCACCGACCTCGTGCGCGAGACCTTCCTGCTGCACAACTTCCTCAACGACTACCGGCTGCCGAGGGTGTCGCTGCTGCGCGCGCGCAAGTTCCGGCGCCGGCTGGAAACCATCTTCGGCGAGCGGCGGCTGGAGCATCTGGCCACGCCCTTCTTCTGCATCACCACCAACCTCACCCGTGGCGCGGTGGTGGTGCACGAGCAGGGTGCGCTGCGCGACTGGGTCGGTACCAGCATGGCGGTGCCGGGTATTGCACCGCCCATGGTGTGGAACGAGGAGCTGCTTGCCGATGGCGCGGTGATCAACAACCTGCCCGCCGACGTAGCGCGCCAGTTCGGGCGCGGCGCGGTGATCGCCTGCGATGTCAGCAGCGACTCCGCCCTGCGCGCCGAGGGCATCCAGGGGCCGGATGCCGATGCGCTGTTCCACTGGAGCGGCAGCGGCGTGCGGCCGGGGCTGTTCGACATCCTGCTGCGCTCGGCCACGCTCAGCAGCGAGGCCGAGGTGCGCGCCCGCGCGGCCCATGCCGATTGCTACATCCGCATGCCGACGGCAGGCGTCGGGCTGTTCCAGTGGAAGGCGCTGGATCGTCTGTCCGAGGCCGCCTACCGCCATGCCCTGGTGGAACTCGAAGCCTTCAAACCCCGGCTGCCGCTGCTGGCCCGGTGAAGTGGCGCGGTTTGTGCGGCGGCTTCGGCTTTCGGATGCGATCAACCGATCCGGCATTCATCCGTTGAAATGAGGCCAGGGCAGCACCGCGCCCAGCCACTTCACGACCACACCCTGGGAGAACCCTTGATGCGCCACACCCTGTTCGCTGCCGCCCTGCTGGCACTGCCCTGCACCCTGCTGGCCAAGCAGCTGCCTGCGCACTCGCCGGTGGTGCAGATGCCGCCGCAGCTCGCCGATGCCGATCAGCTCAGCCGTAACGGCCGGGTTTCCACCAGCAGCGGCGCGCCGATGGCGCTCTATGGCCTGAGGGTTCCGGTCTCGCCCGGCACGCCAGAGGCCATGGCACGTCAATATCTCAAGCAGAGCGTGAGCCAGCTGCATCTGCTGGACGCCACGCTGGGCGATCTCCGGTTCGTCTCCAGCCGTCGCAGCCGCGCCGGCACCAATGTGCGATTCGAGCAGACCTATCTCGGCGTGCCGGTGTATGGCTCGCGGCTGGTCGTTCACATCAGTCCGAAGAATCTCGTGACGCAGGTGCAGAGCGGCTACAAGGCCCATCTCAAGCTCGCCAGCGTCCTGCCGCTGGTGGCGGCCTCGCAGGCGCGCGCAGGCCTCATCACGCGCCTCAAGGCGCAGGCACCGCTGCGCTTCGACGAGACCGTGCTCAACGTCTACCAGGGCAAGACCGGCACCCATCTGGTCTGGCGCGTGCGGCTGATGGCGGCCCAGCCCATCGGCGATTGGGAAGCACTGGTGGATGCAACCAGCGGCGAGACGCTGGCGATCTGGGATCGCGCCGCCTACGCGCGTGGCAGCACCTTCGACCCCGACCCGCTCGCCACCTCGCGCACGCAGTACGGCACGCCCATCGACGACCGCGCCGACGTCGATTACCCGGAGATCAATGCCCAGATCAGCGTCGGCGATCTCGGCAACATCAGCTTCGAGAACGGCGAGTATTTCCTGAAGGACGAGTGGGCCGAGGTGGTAGACCACGAAACGCCCAGCGAGGGGCTGTTCAAGCAGGCGAGCCCGGATTTTTTCTTCACGCGCGAGCAGCAGGGTTTCGAGGCCAGCCTCACGTTTCTGCACACGCGCAACTCCATGCGCTACATCAACGAGACGCTGGGCGTGAACCTGCGCCCCTACCAGTACAGCGGCGGCGTGCAGTTCGACCCGCAGGGGCTGGATGGCGAGGACAACTCCCACTACACCCCCAGCACCGGCCAGATCGCCTTCGGCGAAGGCTGCGTCGATGACAACGAAGACGCCGACGTGGTGCTGCACGAGCTGGCCCACGGCCTGCACGACTGGCTCACTGATGGTGGCCTGTCGAACATGGTGGATGGCCTCTCCGAGGGCTTTGGTGACTACTGGGCGCAGTCCTACAGCCGCTCGCTGAACCAGTGGACGACGACCGACCCGGAGTATCACTGGGTGTATTCCTGGGATGGCCACAGCGAGGAATGCTGGGCCGGCCGCGTCACCAACTACGACCTGCCCTACCCCGTCGGCACCAAACCTTTTCCGCTGATTCACGAAAGCGGGCAGATGATCTCGACCTGCCTGATGAAGGTCTACGACGCCATCGGCCGCGAGAAGACCGACACCATCGCGCTGGAAGGCGTGGGCATGGGCAACGAGCTGTCGAGCCAGAACGACGCCGCCAACGGCATCCTGCAAGCGGCGGTCGATCTCGAATACCCGGCTGAAGACATCGCCGCCGTGCAAGACACGCTGACCAGCTGTGGCTATGTGGTGGGCCTGCCCGTTACCACCAACATGGGCGAGGCCGAAGCCAATCCGCCACCGGCCGAACCGCCACCGAGCGAGCCGCCGCCCAGCGAACCGCCGCCCGCTGCGCCGCCGCCTTCCACCATCGGCGATGCACCCGCCGCATCGCCGGCACCGCCCGCCGCCTTCGTGGGCGAGGGCCGCTTTGGCGGCGCGCTGGCGCCCGGCCTGCTGGCGCTGCTGGCACTCGTCGGCCTGCGCAGACGCGCTCGCTGATCGGGCCGCAAACCATCCCCCGTCAGGCGCACTGGCGGGGGATTTTTTGTGTGTTGGCGCTAGGTAGACAAGTGTAGACATTCGGATTTACACTCGTTCACCCATTTTCCTTCGAGGTCTCCCCATGCCCGCCTACAAAGCCCCGCTGCGCGACAAGCGATTCCTGATGAACGAGGTGTTCGACTTCCCCGCCCACTACGCGGGCCTGAGCAATGGCAAGGACGCCGACAAGGACACGGTCGACGCCATCCTCGATGCCTGCGCCCAGTTCTGCGAGCAGACGCTCTCGCCCTTGAACCTGAGCGGCGACGAAGAGGGCTGCCATCTGAAGGACGGCAAGGTCACCACACCCAAGGGCTTCAAGGCGGCCTATGAAGAGTTCGTCGCCGGCGGCTGGCAGGGCTTGAGCCACCCCACCGAGTACGGCGGCCAGGGCCTGCCGATGTCGCTGGGCCTGATCAAGTCCGAGATGATGGGCACCGCCAACTGGTCGTTCACCATGTATCCCGGCCTCTCGCTGGGTGCCATGAACACCATCATGCAGCACGCCAGCGAAGAGCTGAAAAACCGCTACATGCCGCCGCTGACCGAAGGCCGCTGGGCCGGCACCATGTGCCTCACCGAGCCGCAGTGCGGCACCGATCTGGGCCAGGTGAAGACCAAGGCCGATCTCAACGCCGATGGCAGCTACAGCGTCACCGGCACCAAGATCTTCATCTCCTCCGGCGACCATGACCTGACCGAGAACATCATCCATATCGTGCTCGCGCGCCTGCCCGATGCACCGCCCGGCACGCGCGGTATCTCGCTGTTCCTCATCCCCAAGATGAAGGTGACGGCGGATGGCGCGCTCGACGGCAGCAACCATGTCGTGTGCTCATCGCTCGAACACAAGATGGGCATCAAGGCTTCGGCCACCGCCGTCATCAACTTCGAGAACTCCATCGGCTATCTCATCAGCGAGCCGAACAAGGGCCTCGAAGCCATGTTCACCTTCATGAACACCGCACGCCTCGGCACCGCCGTGCAGGGCGTGGCGCATGCGGAGCTGAGCTTTCAGGGCGCGCTCGCCTACGCCAAGGAGCGTCGCTCGATGCGTGCGCTGAGCGGCAAGAAGGAGCCGGAGAAAGTGGCGGACGCGATCATCCACCACGCCGATGTGCGCCGCATGCTGCTCACACAAAAGGCCTTCGCGGAAGGTGGCCGCGCGATGCTCTACTTCGCCGCCCAGTACGCCGACCACATGGTCAACGGCATCATCGAAGGCGACGATGCTAAGTACAAGAAGTGGGATGACAAGCTCGGCTTCTACACGCCCATCCTCAAGGGCTTTTTGACCGAGATGGGCCTCGAAGCAGCGAACCACGGCATGCAGGTGTTCGGTGGCCACGGCTACATCAAGGAACACGGCATGGAGCAGATCGCGCGCGATGCGCGCATCGCGACACTCTATGAAGGCACCACCGGCATCCAGGCGCTGGACCTCTTGGGCCGCAAGGTGCTGCTCACCACGCGCGGCAAGTGCGTGCGCGAGTTCACCGGCGACATCGCCAGCTTCGCGATGAACAATCTGCGCGACGCGCGCCTGCGCCCCTACGCCACCACGCTGGCGCGCTACGCCGCCGAATGGAACGTGCTGACCATGCGCATCATGCTCACCGCCCGCAAGGACCGTGACGTGGTGAGTGCAGCCAGCCATCACTTCCTGATGTATTCCGGCTACGTGATGATGGCCTACTTCTGGGCCATGCAGGCTGCGGTGGCGAGCGACAAGCTCAAGACCGGCGGGGCCGAGAGCAAGGAGTTCTACAAGGCCAAGCTCGCCACCGCGCGCTTCTACTTCGACCACCTGCTGCCGCGCGCGAAGGGTCATGCCAGCTCGATGCTCAAGCCCAGCAAGAGCCTCACCAAGCTGCCGGTGGATCACTTCGCCTTCAACTAAGGCTCACCAGCGGTAGACAGACGGGGCCCGAAAGGCCCCGTTTTCGTATCCGCCACCCTATGGACGGCGCGCCAGTTGCTGTACGTTGGGGCTCTCTATGGACGGAGCGAAAGCCC
This sequence comes from Pseudomonadota bacterium, assembly GCA_040386395.1. Classification (GTDB taxonomy): domain Bacteria; phylum Pseudomonadota; class Gammaproteobacteria; order Nevskiales; family Nevskiaceae; genus Stagnimonas. Next base: position 7,628 of record JAZKFO010000003.1, read on the forward strand.
ATGAACAGTCTGCTGCCCTTCATGCCCCACGGCTACTGCTTTCAGGGCCGGCAGGACGTGATCTTCCTGCATGTCGCCAGCGACGCGATCATCGCGTTCGCCTACTTCATGATTCCGCTGACGCTGCTCTACTTCCTGCAGCGGAAGACACTGAAGATCAGCTTCAACTGGGCCATCGTGCTGTTTGCCGCCTTCATCCTGCTCTGCGGCATCACGCACGTCGTGGGCATCATCACGGTCTGGAACCCGATCTACTACCAGGAAGGCCTGGTGAAGGCGGCCACCGCACTGGTCTCCATCCTCACCGCCTTCGCCATCGTGCCGCTGGTGCCCAAGCTCGCGCGCATGCGCTCGCCAGAAGAACTGGAAGAAGCCAACCAGAAACTTCAGCACGAGATCGTGCTGCGCGAAGCCGCCCAGGAAGAGCTGCGCAGCTCGCTGACGGAGCTGAAAAACGCCAACGCCGAGCTGGAGCAGTTCGCCTACATCGCCTCGCACGATCTGCAAGCGCCGCTGCGCGGCATTTCCAGTTTTTCGCAGCTCTTGCAGCAACGCTACCGCGGCCAGCTCGACGGCGACGGCCAGGAGTTCTTGCAGTTCATCGAGGCCGGCAGCCAGCGCATGCACCGGCTGATCAACGATCTTTTGAAACTCTCGCGCATCGGCAGCGAGAAGAGCGCGAACTTCACCGCCAGGCCACTCGGCTGGGCGGTGGCGCAGGCGGCGGCAAGCCTGAAGACCGAGATCGACGAGGCCGGTGCGGTACTTGATGTCGCAGAGCTGCCGATCATCACCGCCGAGCACAATCTGCTGGTGCAGCTGTTCCAGAACCTGATCGGCAATGCCATCAAGTTCCGCCGTCCGGGGGTGGCGCCGAAGGTGCGCATTCACTGCGAGCTCGGGGATGAGGGCTGGCATCTGGTCGTGGCCGACAACGGCATCGGCATCCCGGAGAACCAGCTGGAGAACATTTTCGTGGTGTTCCGCCGCCTGCACGGCGACGAGGATTACGCCGGCACCGGTATCGGGCTTTCGATCTGCCGCAAGATCGCCGAATACCACCGCGGCACCATCACGGCGCAGCCCAGCAGCACGGGGGCCGAGTTCCATGTGCTACTGCCATTGGCAGTCAGCGTCAGCCCGAAGCCGGAGGCCGCCATCGCCGCAATGACCGGCTGAGCAACTTCAGCAAGATCGCTGCGTGATCAACGCTTGGGCGGAACCAGCGTCTCTGCAAAATTGACGCGGGACATCATCACGGTTTCTTCCAGGCCATCGGCGGCGGCGCGGTCCTTGTTCTCCTGAATCAGCAGGCTGCGAAACCAGGCGCGGATGGAGGAATTGCTGAGGGTGAGCGTGTCACGGTCGTTGCGATCCGCTGCGTGCCAGGCGACATCCCAGGGGCCATCGCCAGACCGCACGAAGAAGCCCATGTGCTGGGCGGTGAAGCTGCCAAACCGCTGCCAGACCATGTCGAGCGTCGCCACCGCAGGGTCGTCGGCAGCCAGCTCCGGGGTGTCGTCGATGATCTCGCCGTTGGCGCGTTTCACCAGCAGCAGCAGCAGGCCGTTGACGGGTTTATCGCCCCCCACACCATGCACTCGCAGTCCCTGGATGCTCACGCCCTCGGCATCGGCCAGCACGGCCTCATCTAGCAAGGCATCGTTGACCATCGCCAGCCGCAGGCCATGCGCGAAATACACCAGGTTGTGCAGCTGCGCACCGGACAGGGTCCTGCGGGACTGCATGGCACGCTGGATGAGATGGTTGGCGACGGCGGTGACGGGGTGCATGGCGATGCTCTGGATGCGGGCTGCAACAGCATATTAGCCTCGTGAATGGCCCTTGTGCCGTGCGCGATTACAATCCGCGCCCTTCGTCCGAGCCGTCCCATGTTCAGCCCCCGCCTGCGCGCCGAGATGCGCGCCAATCTCAAACTCGCGCTGCCGCTGATCGCGGCCCAGCTGGCGGGGGTGGGCATGGGTGCCACCGACACCATCATGGCGGGCAAGCTCGGCCCCAACGCACTGGCGGCGGTGGCGGTGAGCGTGAATCTCAACGTCGCCTTCTTCGTGTTCTTTCTCGGCCTGTTCATGGCCGCCTCGGCCATCGTCTCGCAGCGGCGCGGGGCGGGCACCGATCCCGAAAGCCTGGGCCGCTATGGCCGCACACTGCTGCGGCTGTCGCTGTGGATGGGCGCGCTCTGGTGCCTGCTGGTGCAGCTGGTCGCTGGTCCCGCCATCCGCGCCCTGAACCTGGATGCCGAGACCACCGCACTGGCCATCCCCTATCTGCGCGCCTACGCCTTCTCGTCTTTCGGGCTGAGTGCATGGTTCGCGCTGCGCTTCGTGGCCGAGGGACTGGAGGCCACCCGGCCGGTGATGCTGGCGGCCGTGGTGGGCCTGCTGATCAATGCCCTGTTCAACTGGCTGCTGATTTTTGGTTACGGTCCCATCCCGGCCCTGGGCGTGACCGGCTCCGGCATTGCCACCGCGCTGGCCTGCGTGGTGATGGCCGGGACGATGGCCCTGCTCTACCAACGCCACCCGCTGCTGAAGACCCTGCGGCTGTTCGCGGGGCGGGGCGACGAGCCGGGTGCGGTGCGGGAAACGCTCCGGCTCGGCCTGCCCATCGCCCTCATCATCCTCGCCGAGGCGGGACTGTTTGTGGTGGTGGCCATGCTGATGGCGCGGCTGGGCGAGCGCACGGTGGCGGCGTACCAGATCGCCATCAACTTCGCCTCGGTGGTGTTCATGATTCCGCTCGGCATCGGCTTCGGCACCACCGTGCGGGTCGGCTTTTTTGCCGGCGCGGGCGATGCTGCTGCCGCGCGCTATGCCGGTCTCGTCGGCATGGCGATGGGCACCGGCAATGCGGCTTTCAATGCCACGCTGATGCTGGTGTTCGGCAGCATGATTGCCGCGCTCTACACCAGCGATACCGGCATCGCCGCGCAGGCCGTGGCCTTTCTCGGCCTGGCGGCCATCTTCCAGCTCGCCGATGGCCTGCAGGCCACCGCCAACGGCGCGCTGCGGGGGCTCAAGGACACGCGCATCCCCATGCTCATCACGCTGGCCAGCTACTGGCTGATCGGCCTGCCAGTGGCCTGGTGGCTGTGCTTTCACACCCCGCTCGCCGCCAATGGCCTGTGGTGGGGGCTCACTGCCGGCCTGGCTGCGGCGGCGATTGGCCTGACCGCCCGCTTTCGCGCGCTGGCACCGCGCTGAAGCGAAGTGTTCTATCCATAGGCCTTGCCGCTGGGGATCGGCAGGCGCATGGTGGCCGCCCTTGCGATTGAAAAAGGAGCCATACCATGACCCTGCGACTGGGCGATCTCGTCCCCGACTTTGAGGCACCCACCACCGAAGGCCCGATCAAGTTCCACGACTGGGCGGGCAAGAGCTGGGTGGTGCTGTTCAGCCACCCCAAGAACTACACGCCGGTCTGCACCACCGAACTCGGCTACACCGCCAAGCTCAAGGGCGAGTTCGACCGCCGCAACGTCAAGGCCATCGGCCTCTCGGTGGACAAGCTCGAAGACCACCATGGCTGGGCGAAGGACATCGAGGAGACACAGGGGGCTGCGCTGAACTTTCCACTCATCGCCGACGCCGACAAGAAAGTGGCCACCCTCTACGACATGATCCACCCCAATGCCTCGGAGACCTTCACCGTGCGCAGCGTGTTCGTGATCGACCCCAGCAAGAAGCTGCGCCTGTCGCTCACCTACCCGGCCTCCACCGGCCGCAACTTCGATGAGATTTTGCGCGTCATCGACAGCCTGCAACTCACCGATGGCCACAAGGTGGCGACCCCGGTGAACTGGAAGCACGGTGAGGATGTGATCATCGTGCCGAGCGTCAATGATGAGCAGGCGAAGCAGCTATTCCCCAACGGCTTCAAGACCATCAAACCCTACCTGCGCACGGTGCCGCAGCCCAAGGGCTGAGGCTTTGAATCAAGCCCGGTTCCAAGTGTGGAACCGGGCCAGCAGCCTGAGAATCTTCTCCGGCTTGTGCGCCTGCTTCCACACCCCGGCCGCGTACTTGTTGGCCTCGGCAAAGGTGGGGTAGATGTGGATGGTGCCGAGAATCTTGTTGAGGCCGATGCCGTAGCGCATGGCCAGCACCCATTCGGCAATCAGATCGCCCGCACCGTGGCCTGCAATGGTCACGCCGAGGATCTTGTCCTTGCCGGGCACGGTGAGCACCTTCACGAAGCCCTCGGTCTCGCCATCGGCGATGGCGCGGTCGAGATCGTCCAGCGCATAGCGGGTGACTTCATAAGCAATCTTCTTCTCTTTCGCGTCGGTCTCGTTCAAGCCGACGCGCGCCACTTCGGGGGCGGTGAACGTACACCAGGGGATCACCGAATAATCGATGCGGAACAGCCCGCCGCGCAGCCAGAGCAGCTTGCCGAACAGGGCATTCACCGCCGCATACCAGGCCGTGTGCGAAGCCGTGTGGGTGAATTGATAAGGGCCTGAGGCATCGCCACAGGCCATGATGTTGGGGAAACTGGTGCGGCCGTATTCGTCGACCTCGATGGTCTTGCCGGCCTTCACGCCCAACTCTTTCAGGCCGAAGCCATCGAGCCTCGCCGCACGGCCCACGGCGACGATGATGCGGTCGAAGGCGATGCGCGTCTCCATGCCGTTCTTCTCGCACACCAGCAGCCACTCGCCGCCTTCGCGGATTACCGCCTTGGCCTTGGTGGCGGTGCGCACATCGACACCCTCAGTGATGAAACGCGATTCGATGAGTGCCGAGACTTCAGGGTCTTCACGCACCAAGAGGCGCGGTGCCATCTCGACCTGGGTCACGGTGCTGCCGAGCCGCGCGAAGGCCTGCGTCAGCTCGCTGCCGATCGGCCCGCCGCCCAGCACCACCAGGCGCTGCGGCAGCTCGTTCAAATCCCAGAGGTTGTCGCTGGTCAGCGGCTGGGCGTCGGCCAGGCCGGGGATGGGCGGCAGCACGGGGGCGGCACCGGTGGCCAGCACCAGATGCGGTGCGGTGAGGCGCTGGCCGTTGATCTCCACCGTCCAGGGGTCGATCAGCGTCGCATGGCCCTTGAGGCACTCCACACCCAAACCCGTGTAGCGCTCGACCGAGTCGTGCGGCTCGATGGCCTTCACCGCACCGCGCACGCGCTGCATCACGGCGGCGAAATCCACCGTGGGCTTGATTGAAACCACGCCGAACTCGTGCGCGCGCTCGATCTCCACCTTGTTCTTGGCCGCGCGGATCAGCGCTTTGCTGGGCACGCAGCCGGTGTTGAGGCAGTCGCCGCCCATGGCGTGCTTTTCGATGAGCGTGACCTTGGCCTTCACCGCCGCTGCGATGTAGCTGCTGACCAACCCGGCCGCACCACCACCGATGACGATGAGGTTGCGGTCAAAACTTTTCGGCTTGCTGAAGGGCTTGTAGACCTTGCGCGCGCGCAGGGCATCGACGAGCCGCTTGGCGACCAAGGGCAGCACGCCGAGAAACACGAAGGCCCCCAGAATGCCCGGCGAGAGCACGCCCTTGAGCGAGGTGAGCTGTGCCAGCTGCGTGCCGGCATTCACATACGCGGCGGTGCCCAGCAGCATGCCGAGCTGGCTCACCCAGATGTAGGTGCGCGTCGGCAGCGTGGTAAGGCCCATCAGCAGATTGACCACAAAGAACGGCACCACCGGCACCAGGCGCAGGGTGAACAGATAAAACGCACCCTCTTTCTCGATGCCCTTGTTGAGCGCCGTCAGCCGCTCGCCGTAGCGCGCCTGCAGGCTGTCGCGAAACAGATAGCGCGCGCCGAGAAAGGCGAAGGTTGCGCCCATCGTGCTGGCGAAACTCACGAACACCGTGCCCCACAGGGTGCCCAGCAGGGCACCCGCCGCCAGCGTGAGAATGGTCGCACCGGGGAAACTCAAGGCCGTGGTCAGCACATACACCGCGAAGAAACCGGCGACGAAAGCCACCGGGTGCGCTGCCTTTTGGGCTGCCAGCGCCGCGCTCTGCGCCTTCAGCGCATCGAGGCTCAGGTACTCACCAAGGCCAGAGACCCACAGCGCCGCGATGGCGAGCGCGATGACCAGCAGCACAATCCATTTCCGCATGATTCTTCTCGTTATCTGAACTGTGGCAATGACCGCCAGGCAGCGAGTCTGATTCATGTCGCCGACGAATATCAGATGTGTCGGGCCCGGTGCGGGGCGGGAAACCATCCGTCCTGCCGCCTCAAAGCGCGGCTGGCACCGGCTTTCTCATGTGTGCGAAGCGGCATATGGATAGATGCTTTGTGCCGCATCCATCGCCAGCTGCGGGGGGCTCTCTATAATTTGCGCCCCTATCGTTTTGCCGGAGCTGCACATGGCCCTCGACCTCGACAAGATCAACGCTGAACTGGGCAACGACCCGCAAGCCCTGGTGAACTGGGCGGTCTCGCTCGGCAAGAAGGCGATCTGCACCACCAACTTCCGTCCCTTCGAGGCGGTGATCCTGCACATGGCCACCCGCGCCCAGCCGGACATGCCGATCGTGTGGATGGACTCTGGCTACGCCACCCCCGCGACCTATGTCTGCGCCGATGCGATTGCCAAGCAGCTGGGCCTGAATCTGGTGGTCTACCACCCGCTGCGCAGCCGCGCCCACCGCGAAGCCATCGACGGCGAGACGCCGACCATCGACGACCCGCGCCACGGCGCCTTCACCAAGGAAGTGAAGCTGGAGCCCTTCGAGCGCGCCCTGCGCGAGATGGCCCCGCAGGTCTGGTTCACGGCGATCCGTGCTGAAGACACCGCCGTGCGTGCCGCCATGCAGCCGGTGAGCGTCAATGCCGATGGTCTGGTGAAGGTCGCGCCGCTGCTGCACTGGACGAGCAAGGAACTGCACGCCTACTGCGAGAAGCATGGCCTGCCGAATAATTTTGATTATTTCGACCCCACCAAAGTCGAGGCCAATCGCGAGTGCGGACTGCACACCGCACACTGAGATCACCCAGTCGAAATCATTCCTGGCCTGAATCGGGGCTGCTTCGCGGCCCTGCGATTCAAGCCAGATTTCGACCCCACCAAAGTCGAAGCGAATCGCGAGTGCGGACTGCACACCGCGCATTGATTCGCCAACGCATCAAACAAGCCCGCCCCGTGCGGGCTTTTTCATTCGGTGCAAGCACATCACCACACAGCAGAAGCTCTGCAACAATCCTGCCCTTGCCCAAGGAATCGCCCATGCGCCTCGCCCCCCTCTTCGCCCTTGCCACGCTCACCGCGTGCAGCAGCAACAGCCCCACCACCGACACCACCGCATTGCCTGGCGTCGGCCCCAACCCGGAGCTGGGTGCGCCCAGCACGTCGCTGCTGCCGGTGGTGAATATCGCGCCCGCCAAGGGCTGGCCTGAGGGCGGCAAACCCATCACCGCCGCCGGCACGCAGGTGGTTGCCTTTGCCAGCGAACTCGATCACCCGCGCTGGCTCGCGGTGCTGCCCAATGGCGATGTGCTGGTGGCCGAGAGCAATGCGCCGCCCAAGCCGGCAGGCGGCGGCATCAAGGCCTGGGCTGCGAAGAAAGTGATGCAGAAGGCCGGGGCCGGTGTACCCAGTGCCAACCGCATCAGCCTGCTGCGCGATGCCGATGGCGACGGCGTGGCGGAGACCAAAACCGCCTATCTCGAAAACCTGTTCTCGCCCTTCGGCATGGCGCTGGTCGGCAACACGCTCTATGTCGCCAACGCCGATGCGGTGGTGAAGTTCCCCTACGTCGCGGGCGAGACGCGCATCACGGCCGCACCCGTCAAAGTCACCGACCTGCCCGGCGGCCCGCTCAACCACCACTGGACCAAGGGCCTGATTGCGAGTGCGGATGGCAGCAAGCTCTACGCCGCCATCGGCAGCAACAGCAACATCGGCGAGAACGGGCTCGACATGGAGCAGGGCCGCGCCGCAATCTGGGAGATCGACGCCGCTACCGGCAGCCATCGCATCTACGCCAGCGGCCTGCGCAACCCGGTCGGCATGGCCTGGGAGCCCACCACCGGCAAGCTCTGGACCAGCGTCAACGAGCGCGACGAGCTGGGCAATGACCTGGTGCCGGACTACATCACCAGCGTGCAGGACGGCGGCTTCTACGGCTGGCCCTGGAGCTATTACGGCCAGACGGTGGACGTGCGGGTGACACCGCCCAACCCGGCGATGGTGGCCAAGGCGATCAAGCCCGACTACGCCCTGGGCTCGCACACGGCCTCGCTGGGCCTCAGCAATGCAGTGGGTGCGGCGCTGCCCGCGCCGTTCACCAGCGGCCTGTTCATCGGCCAGCACGGCTCCTGGAACCGCAAGCCGCGCTCCGGCTACAAGGTGATCTTCGTGCCCTTCACCGCAGGCAAGCCGGACGGTGCGCCGGTGGATCTGCTGACCGGCTTCGTCGACGAGCAGGGCAATGCCCTGGGCCGGCCGGTGGGTGTGGCCATCGACCGCCGTGGGGCGCTGCTGGTGGCCGATGACGTCGGCAACATCATCTGGCGGGTGTCTTCGCTGGCAAAGGCCAGCCCTTGAGACTCGGCACCGGGCTGGCGCTGACACTGCTGGCCGCGAGCCTGGCGCGCCCGCTCGGGGCGCAGGGCTCCGACACCACCACGCTGGAGCCGGTCACCGTCACCGCCACACGCAGCGAGGCAGCGGCCTTCGAGGTGCCGGCCTCCATCGACCGCGTCGAGCTGGACCAGCCCGCCCTCGGCGCCAGTCTGGCGGAGGCCCTGCAAGGCCTGCCCGGCGTGCTGGCGCGCGAGCGCGGCAACTACGCGCAGGACACGCAGATTTCGCTGCGCGGCTTCGGCAGTCGCAGCACGTTCGGCATTCGCGGCCTGCGGCTGCTGCTGGATGGCATCCCCGCCACCCAGCCCGACGGCCAGGGGCAGATCTCGCACTTCAACCTCGCCAGTGCTGAGCGGGTGGAGGTGCTGCGCGGACCGTTCTCGGCGCTGTATGGCAATGCCTCCGGCGGCGTGATCCAGCTGTTCACTGCCGAGGCACCCGCCACGCCGCAGCTTCAGCTGGATGCCTTTCGCGGCAGCTACGGCGACCAGCGCATTTCCCTGGTGGGTGCCGGTTTCGGCAGCACCGTCGCCTACAGTGATTTCCGCACCGAGGGCGCGCGGCCGCACAGTGCCGCGCGGCGCAGCTCGTTCAACGGCAAGTTCGACTTCGGCCTTGGTAAAGGCGGCAAGCTCACCCTGCTGCTGAACGCGCTCGACGCCCCCGAAGCGCAGGACCCGCTCGGCCTCAACCGCGCGCAGTTCAACAGCAACCCGCGCCAGACCGCCACCGTCGCCAGCCAGTTCGACACCCGCAAGAGCACCGCGCAGAACCAGCTGGGTGCCATCTACCAGCAAGACTTTGGCAGCCTCGGCGCGCTGCGCCTGCTGGGCTATCGCGGCCAGCGCGAGATCGAGCAGTTCCTCGCCACACCGATGGCCGCGCAGATGAGTGCGACGGCCTCCGGCGGCGTGGTGGATCTGGGTGCGGCCTACGGCGGCGTCGATGCGCGCTGGAGCCGGCAGCAAGAAACCCTCAGCTGGGTGGCAGGCGTCAGCCTCGACCGCCTGCGCCAGCACCGGCGCGGCTTTGAAAACTTCAGTGAAGGCCGCAGCGGCGTGCGCGGCGCGCTGCGGCGCGACGAGATCAACACCGTGCAGGCGCTCGACCAATATGTGCAGCTGGACTGGCAGCTCAGCGCCCGCATGGCGCTGCTGATGGGCCTGCGCCACAGCGCCCTGCGCTTCGAGTCGCGTGATCTGTACGTGCGCAACGGCAATGGCGATGACAGCGGCCGCGTGCGCTACGAGGCTCTCACGCCGGTGGCCGGCCTGCTGTTCGCGCAGACGCCGGCACTGCACTGGTATGCGGCCTATGGCAGCGGCTTCGAGACCCCCACCTTCGCCGAGCTGGCTTACCGGCCCGATGGCGCCGGTGGCCTCAACTTTGGCCTCGACCCCGCCCGCACGCGCAACGGCGAGCTGGGCTTGAAGTGGCGGCCCTGGCCGGGCACCCGGATCAACACCGCCCTGTTCCGCGCCGACACCCGCGACGAGCTGGTGACCGCCAGCAACAGCGGCGGCCGCGCCACGTTCACCAATGCGGCAGAGACCCGGCGGCAGGGTGTGGAGCTGTCGCTGCAAAGCGCCCTGACCTCGCAGCTCGATCTGGCGCTCGCCTACACCCTGCTGGATGCAGCCGTGCGCGAGACCTATCGCAGCTGCACGGGCACGCCCTGCACGATGGCGCAGACCGAAGTGCGGCGCGGCACGCCGCTACCCGGCGTGGCACAGGGCCAGTGGTTCAGCCGCCTGAGCTATGCGCCGCAGCCGGCCTGGCAGCTGGCGGCGGAGTTCCGCTATCTCGATGCCGTGCCGGTCAACGACACGGCCAGCGAATCCGCCCCCAGCCACGGCGTGTTCGATGCCGAGGCGGCGTACCGCCTGCGCCGCAGCAGCGCCCCGGCGGCGCGCTTCTCGCTGCGGCTGGAGAACCTGTTCGACGCGCAATATGCCGGCTCGGTGATCGTCAACGAGGCCAACGGCCGCCACTACGAACCGGGGCGCGGTCGCACGGTGTTGGCCGGGGTGGAACTGACGCTGCCACCCTGAGCACGCAGCGATTCATCTGGCGCATGCAGGCGTGGCATCCTTGCCACACAAAAATTTTCCCGTGCCGCCCCTCCATGTCCAGCCAAGCCGATCTGCTGCGCCAGCTCTCGATTGACCGCAGCGGCAACCTCACCCCCAAAAGCAGCCCCAAATGGCCGTGGATTGTCGGCGCGCTAGTGCTTGTCGGTGGTGCCGGTGCGTATTTGCTCAAGCCCGACGACCGCGTGCCGGTGCGGCTGGTGCAGGCCAGCATCAAGGGCGGCGCGCCGCTGAGCGGCTCGGTGCTCGATGCCAGCGGCTACGTCGTCGCCAGACGGCAGGCGACGGTGTCCTCGAAAGTGACCGGCAAGGTCATCGCCATCAATTTCGAGGAGGGTCAGAAGGTGGCCGAGGGCGACATCCTTGCCAGGCTCGACCCCAGCAATCTCGACGCCCAGGCCGCGCTCGGCGGTGCGCAAATCGAGCAGGCGCGCGCGCTGCTGACCGAGATCAGAGTCTCGCTCGCCAATGCCGAGCGCGATGCCGCCCGCAACCGCGATCTGGTCGGCAAGAAGCTCATCCCGCAGTCCGCCGCCGATCTTGCAGATACCAGCGTGGCCCAGCTGAAGGCCCGCCTCGCCAGCGCCGAGCAGGGCGTGCGCGTGGCGCAGCAGCAGCTCGGCGTCACCCAGCGCAACCTCGACGACACGGTGGTGCGCGCGCCCTTCGCCGGCGTCATCACGGTAAAGAACGCGCAGCCGGGCGAGATGATCTCGCCGCTCTCCGCCGGTGGCGCCGGCACCCGCACCGGCCTCGGCACGCTGGTGGACATGAACTCGCTGGAAGTCGAAGTCGACGTCAACGAGAATTTCCTCAACAAGGTGAAGGCCGGCCAGAAGGCGCGCACCAAGCTCAATGCCTACCCGGACTGGGAAATCCCCAGCGAGCTGATCGCGATCATCCCCACCGCCGACCGCAGCAAGGCCACGGTGAAAGTGCGCGTGGGCTTCACGCGTGCGGCGGGTGAGGCCATCGACAGCCGCATCCTGCCCGACATGGGCGCGCGGGTGAGCTTTCTGGCCGACGACAGCCCGGCACCCACCGCCGTGGTGGCCCGTCGTGTGCTGGTGCCGAGCGAGGCGATCAGCGGCGACGCGGTGTTCGTGGTGAGCAGCAACGTCGTCAAGCGGCAGCCGGTGAAGGTCGGTGCGGTCGAAGGTTCGGACACCACCATTCTCGAAGGCCTGAGCGGCGGTGAGTCGCTGGCCGTGGGCGACTTCGGCAAGCTCGCCGATGGCAGCCCGATCAAACTCGAAGGGAGCAAGCAATGAGCAGCGCCATCGTCGAAATCCGCCGCGTCACCAAGACCTACACGCGCGGCAAGCAGAGTGTGGAAGTGCTGAAGGCACTCGACCTGCAGGTCGCCAAGGGTGATTTCCTGGCGCTGATGGGCCCTTCCGGCTCCGGCAAGACCACGCTGCTGAATCTCATCGGCGGGCTCGACCAGCCCACGAGTGGCGAGGTGCTGGTGGATGGCGCGCGCATCGACAATCTGGGCTCTTCGGCACTGGCGGCCTGGCGCGCGCGGCATGTCGGCTTCGTGTTCCAGTTCTACAACCTGATGCCGA
>JAZKFO010000004.1:0-8734 GCA_040386395.1 Pseudomonadota bacterium
GCCGGCGGAAGACCCCTTCATCTACTGCGACAGCAGCCTGCCCACGGCACCGGCGAGCAACGATCCGGGCGCGCCCGGTGAAGAGCCGCCGCCGCCGGTGGACAGCGATGGCGACACCGTCGTCGATGCCGAGGACAACTGCCCTGCCGTTGCCAACACCGACCAGGCCGATGCCGACGCGGATGGCACGGGCGACGCCTGCGAAGCCGTCGAACCGCCGCCGCCGCCCGTGGGCAGCTGCCCGGCCGCTGGCACCAGCTCGATGCTGGTGGAACTCTCCGGCACCACCGAGGCAGCCGTGTTCGGCCTGCCCGGCGGCTCGCAGGAGCACCTGATCACCGTGCCCGCCAACTGCGGCCTCGCCTCGCTGAAAGTGCGCATCGAGTGGGAGAACCCCGCCGAAGACATCGACCTCGAAGTGTTCAAGCCGGATGGCAGCTCGGCGGGCGCTTCGGCTGAGTTCAATGTCGCCAGCGGCACCTTCGAGGAAGTGACCGTCGCCAACCCGGTGGCCGGCACCTATCGCGCCGTGGTCACCGCCTTCCTCAGCACCGGCACCGCCTACACCGGCGGTGCCACGGCCAATGCACCGGCCGTCATCGGCGGTGGCGGCGGCGATCCGGTCGACACCACCTCGGAATGCGCGGTCGCCTTTGCGGGTGTCGCCACCGGTGCCAGCACGGCAGCGGTCGACCCGGCGATGGAGTTCTACAAGCCGGGCCACGTCATCCTCACCTACGCCAATGCCGCCGACCGCGACATCGCGGTGCAGCGCCTGAAGTTCGGCACCGCTCTGGCGGCGAACGTCGCAGCCCAGGTGCGCGGCTTCAAGCACCTGCACTCGGTGCGCGTGCCGCTGCCGATGGTCACGCCGGAAATCGTCGAGACCCTGCGCAGCGCCTCCAAGGGCCTGTCGCTGATCTCGATCTGGGGCGAGCATGCCCGCAAGGCCCTGCTCGAAACCTCGGTGCCGCTGATCGGTGTGGATGCGGCCCGTCAGGCTTTCGCCACCCCCGCCATGCCGCTCACCGGCAAGGGTGTGGGCGTGGCGATCATCGACACCGGCATCGACGTGACCCAGGGCGACCTCAAGGCCGTGAAGCACAACGTGCGCATGGTGGGTGCGAATGCCGTGCCCTTCGACGACATTCCGGTGAACAACACCGAGCACGTCAACGGTCACGGCACGCACCTCGCCGGCACCATTGCCGGTGACGGCACGCGCTCCAACGGCCGCTATGTCGGTGTCGCACCGGATGCGAATCTGGTCGGCATCGCGGTGGAGGTCGGCGCGCCGTACTTCTTCACGCTGGAGGCGATGGACTACGTGCTGGAGAAGCAGGACGAGTTCAACATCCACGTCACCAACCACAGCTACGGTCCGGCGACGGGCACGGGCTTCCGCTTCGACCCGGCCGACCCGGAGGCGCAGGCCATCAAGCGCCTGCACGACGCGCAGATCGTGGCGGTGTTCGCGGCCGGCAACTCAGGCCCCGGCGCCGACACCATCAGCGCCGATGCGCAGAACCCCTGCGCGATTGGCGTGGCCGCCGGTGACCGTCAGTTCCAGCTCGCCAGCTTCTCTTCGCGCGGCACGGCGAACGGGGCGGCGAAGGGGCCTGACATCACCGCGCCCGGTGTCGACATCACCGCCTCGCGCGCGATCAACGGGCTCAGCTCGACGACGGTGCCCAGCACCAACAGCGCGCCGTACTACGCGACGATCTCCGGCACCTCCATGGCCGCACCGCATGTCGCGGGCGTGGTGGCGATGCTGTTCGAGGCCGACCCGACGCTGAGCTTCGAGCAGGTGCGCGAGATTCTCGTCAGCACCGCCACGCCGATGAAGCGCCCCGACGGCAGCGCCTATGCGGGCTGGGAAGCCGGCGCGGGCTACATCGACGCGCTTGGCGCGGTGGCGAAGGTGCTCGACCAGCCCAAGCCCACCACCGGCGGGCCGGTGGCGGTGCTGCCGGGGCCAGGCACCACGACGGTGGCGAGCTTCCAGGGCACCGGCGGCCTGCTCACCACGCCGGTGGTCTGCCTCGGCTGCGGCAGCGATCCGGAGTTCGGCTACACGCGCTACACCTACGCCCTGCCGGTGAAGGTTGGCGCGCTCAACGTCGCGCTCAACTGGACCTCGCCGTCGCAGGTCTACTCGCTGGAAGTGATGGGGCCGACCGGCCAGCGCGTTGGCTTCGCCGGCTTCAACTCCGCCACGTTCGAGGGCACGCCCACACCGGGCGGCACCGCACTCAGCGTGCGCGTGGCCGATGCCACACCCGGCACCTACACCATCCTGGTGCAGGAGAGCGTCAACGCCGGCAGCCTGCCGTTCACCGTCACGGTGACCACCGAGTGCGCCGCCAGCGGCTGCGACGGCAGCACACCGCCGCCGCCGCCGCCGCCGGTCGATACCGATGGCGATGGTGCGGCCGACAGCAGCGACAACTGCCCGGCCATCAGCAATGCCGACCAGCTCGACAACGACACCGATGGCCAGGGCAATGCCTGCGACAGTACGCCGGATGGCGAGGTCGCCCCGCCCCCGCCGCCGGTCTCCACCACGGCTGCGCGGGTGGTGGTGGCGGTGATCGACTCCGGCATCAATCCCTACCATGCCTTCTACAACGCCGGCAGCCCGATCTACCCGGCAGGCCAGGAGCCCTCGGCCGTCACGCCGGCAGTGCTCGCCGAGTTCGGCGTCACGCCTGCCTGCCAGTTGCAGCTCACCCGCACCGGCGCCTTTGCGGCCGACTACGCCAAGGATGCTGCACTGTGGGCAACCGCCGCGAGCTGCGACGTGGTCTGGTTCAAGGGCACCAATGTGCTGGCGAAGAGCTTCGACACCGCGGCACCGAAGTATCTGCCCAACGATGAAGCCGATACCCACGGCGTCGGCACCAGCTCGGCCGTGCTCAAGGCCAGCCCGGAGGCCATCGTGCTGTTCCTCGAAGGTGTGGGCACGCCGGCCGAGGAATACGCGATGACCCACCCCGCCATCGACTTCATCAGCACCAGCTACGGCATCCCCGGCAGCCTGCCGGTGCCGGGCCACATCGCGCTGTCGTACACCGGCACCATGACCCACGGCAAGCTGCACTTCGGCGCCTGCGACAACTCGCCGGCACCGGGCACGGCGGATGGCACCTGCGGCCCCTGGTGGACGATTGGCGTGGCGGGCTTCGACGAACGCGACGACAACTACGTGACCGAGGCCGAGGGTGACACCCAGGACGCCGGTCACGGTCGCAACGTTTCTTCGGGTTCGCTGCCCGACTTCCTCGCTGATTTCAGCCAGGTGCTGCCGTACTGCATGGCCTGCGAGGATGGCTACAACGAGTACACCGCCGGCACCAGCTTCTCGACACCGCGCACGGCCGGCACGGCTGCGAAGATCCTGCTGGAAGTGCGCCGCAAGCTCGGCCACAGCGGCGGCATCGTCAAGATCGCAGGCCAGCCGCCGCTGCTGGCCACCGGCAGCTTCAACGGCACGGCCAAGAGCCTCAGCAACTGGCAGCTGCGCCGGGTGATGGAAGAAGCCGCCTGGCTGCCGGCGCTTGGCGAATACGACCCGGTCAACGGCGTGTTCGATCAGGTGTCAGTGCCGGTGATCCCGCAGGCGGGTTTCCTCTTCGCCGGCTGGGGCGTGATCTCGCCCGACAACGGTGACGTGGTGAGCGAGTCGCTGAAGCAGATCGGCGTGCTGCCGCGTGCGGCGACGGGCGATGTAGCCCGTGTCAAGACACAGCAATATTGCGTGGCCATGAACGCGCAGATGCAGGCGCGCAAGACCTACTGGGATCTGCTCAACATCGGCAGCGAGACCTGGCTCGCTGCACCGGTCGAAGACCCCTACCTGTACTGCAACTCGCCGGTTCCGGTGTTCACCTTCTGAGTCACTGCGGCAATGCAAAAGGGGACTGCCATGCAGTCCCCTTTTTTGTGTGCGTTTGGCACTCAGCCGAAGCGCGCTTCGGCCATGCGCCGCCTGAGTTCCGCCACCGCCGCCGGCAGGCCGATGAAGACGCTGCGGGCGATCAGGGCATGGCCGATGTTGAGCTCGACGATTTCGGGAATCACCGCAATCGGGCCGACGTTGTCGACGGAGAGGCCATGCCCTGCATGCACTTCCAGCCCCGCCTCGTGGGCGATGCGGGCAAAGTTGGCAATCAGCATCAGCTCCTCGGCGCGCACCATATCGGTCACGGCATCGCAGTAGCGGCCGGTATGGATCTCCACCTGCGGCGCACCACTCTGGATGGTGGCGGCGAGCTGCGCCGGATCAGGGTCGATGAACAGCGCAGGGACGATGCCCGCCGCCATCAGCCGCGCGCAGGCCGCGCGCACGGCCGGCAGGTTGCCGGCGACATCCAGGCCGCCCTCGGTGGTTTTCTCCTCGCGCTTTTCCGGCACCAGGCAGGCGTATTTCGGTTTCAGCTTGCAGGCGATGGCCAGCATCTCTTCGGTGACACCCATCTCGAAGTTGGTCGGCACCCGGCTGCGACGCATCAGCCGTTCGACATCGTGGTCCTGGATGTGGCGACGGTCCTCACGCAGATGCACGGTGATCGAGTCCGCCCCCGCGCTGGCGGCAATGAGCGCAGCCTCGACGGGATCGGGATACACCGTGCCGCGCGCCTGGCGCAGGGTAGCGACGTGGTCGACATTGACGCCTAAGCGGATGGGGGCAACCTGGCTCATGGTGGGGTCGTGGCTGGAATGGGCGGCAGTGTAGCGACGCGCAGCTCACGCAGCAGGCGGGCGCTGTCGAGCGTGCGGCCATTGAGCGGCAGGCTGAGGGCGGCGCGCAGCAGGCGGCGGGTTTCCTGGTATTCGATGGGCGTGTGCAGCGTGTCTTCCACGAGCGCGATGAGGCTGCTGCCGGCATAGCACTGGGCGGGCGCGTCGCGCGTGGTGGCGGGCCTGAAACCCTGCGACGGGTGGTAGTGATAGCGCGCCTCGGCCTCGATGGGATCGGGCAGTGCGAGCCCAAAACCCAGCTCATCCAGCAGCACTTTCTCGAAGGCTCGCAGTGCGGCTTCGGCATCGTTGTCCAAACGCAGCAGCAGCCCGGCGTAGGCGGCGAACAGCAGCGGGTGCGCGTCATGCCGCGAGCAGAGCTTGAGCAGCAGCTCGTTGGCATACCAGGCGCAGAACAGCGGCTCGCCCGTGAGCGTCACCGCCGGGCCTGCGGCTTCGACGGCGGTGAGCGCACCCAGATCACCGCTCTCGCGCCAGCTCAGCAGCAGCGGTTGCAGCACTTGCAGCAGCACCCGCTTGCGGGACTTCGGCGCGCGCGCACCACGGGCGATCAGACCGATACGACCGTGCTGGGCGGTGAAGACTTCCAGCAGCAGGCTGGTGTCGCTGTAAGGCCGCGCGTGCAGCACATAGGCAGGCTCGAACTCGATGCGCTGCCGCTGCACGGCTTGTTTAGTACCCGAACTTGGTCAGGGCCTTCGGGTCATCGCTCCAGTTTTCCTTCACCTTGCACCAGAGCTTGAGGAAGACCTTGCGGCCGGTGGCGCGCTCGATGTCGCGGCGGGCGTTGCTGCCGATCAGCTTGAGCGTCTCGCCGCCATTGCCGATGACGATGGCCTTCTGCCCCTCGCGCTCGACCCAGATGATGGCGCTGATGCGGTCGATGGTGGGCTCGCGCTCGTAGGCTTCGATCTCCACCGCCGTCGCATATGGCATCTCCTGATGCAGGTTGCGGATCAGCTTTTCACGGATGATCTCGGCCGCCGCGAAGCTGGCGTTGTGGCCCATGTCCATGTCTTCGGGATACATCGGCTCGCCTTCGGGCAGATGCGTGAAGAGCGCGTTCTTGAGGGCTTCGAGATTATCCTTCTTATGTGCCGAGACCGGCACCACGAACACAAAATCGGCCAGCGCGGTGAGCTTTTCCAGCTCCGGCAGCAGCTTCTCCTTGCCCTTGTCCTCGTACTTGTCGACCTTGTTCACCACCAGCGCGACCGGACATTCGCTGAGTTTGAGTCGCTCCATCACGGCGGTGTCTTCATCGTTGAAGTAGCCGGCCTCGACCACCCACAGGATCAGTTCCACATCGTGAATCGCGCCGGTCGCCGCCGCGTTCATCACCTGGTTGAGCGCGCGCGTGGCCTTGCTGTGCATGCCGGGGGTATCGACGAACACCACCTGCCCGCGCTCGTCGTGCAGCACACCCTGGATGCGATGCCGCGTGGTCTGCGGCTTGTGGCTGACGATGCTGATCTTGCGACCCACCAGCGCGTTCATCAGGCTGCTCTTGCCGACGTTCGGCCTACCCACCACTGCAACGAGTCCACTACGCATTTGCCACTCCCTTCAACTTCATGTCTTTCAGTTTCTCGAACATCAATCGTGCCGCATCCTGCTCCGCCTGCTTGCGGCTGGTGCCGCCGGATTCGGTCTCGAACGGCGCATCCAGTAGTTTGCAGGCCACCTGGAACACCCGCCGGTGCGGCGGCCCGTGCTCCGACAGCACCCGGTATTCCGGCAGCGGCCGACCATCGCCCTGCAGCACTTCCTGCAGGCGGGTCTTTGAATCCTTCAGCGTCTCCGGGTCCGGCAGCGTCGTCAGCGCCTCGGTGAAAAGATGCAGGATGGTCTCGCGTGCGGGTGCAAAGCCACCATCGAGGTAGATCGCACCGATGAGTGCCTCCAGTGCATCGGCCAGGATCGACTCGCGCCGGTAGCCGCCGCTTTTCAGCTCGCCGCCGCCCATGCGCAGATGGTCGGAAATGCCGAGCGTCTTGGCGATGCGGGCGAGGCTGTCCTCGCACACCAGGCTGGCGCGCAGGCGGGAGAGATCACCCTCCGGTGCGCGGTGCCACTGGGTATACGCAGCCTCACCAATCACGAAATTGAGCAGGCCGTCACCGAGGTATTCCAGCCGCTCGTTGTTGCTGCCCGCGTGGCTGCGGTGAGTGAGCGCCTGTTCCAGCAAGGCCGCCTGATTGAAGCGGTAGCGCAGCGCCTGTTGCAGCGCGCGCAGGGGGTCTGACATCAGCCGCCCTTGACCACGGCGCGGCCCTGGAACTTCAGCACCAGATCGACGTTGTAGAACAGGTGCGTGCGTGCCTCGTAGTCATAGGTCAGCGCGCCGCCACCATTGGCACCGCGCTCGATGCCGATGTCTTTCGGCAGCACATAGACGATGTCTTCAATGTCCCAGCGGCGGCCGAGCGAGAAGCGAACCGCGCCCGGCTCGATCGAGCCTTCGGCCGCCACATCGTTGACCACGCGCACCAGCTTGAAGTTGTTGGAGTAGAGCGGGAACAGCTTCAGCACCACCACCGCCACGAAGGCGAGCGAGCCGAACATGAAGAACAGCCTCATGAAGCCCTGCTGCTGGCGTCTGGATTGCATGGATGACTCCGGTGGTGTGGTTTTGCCGGATGTTACTGGATGCTGTGGCCGATGCGTGACCACACCGGACGCATGGCGTCGGCATCCCAGCTCATCCAGACAAAAAAGGCGCGGCCCTTGAGATAGGCCTCTGGCACGGTGCCCCAGAAGCGGCTGTCGCTGCTGCCATCGCGGTTGTCGCCGAGCATGAAGTACTGCCCCGCCGGCACGGTGAACTCGAAATCGCTGGCTGGCCGATCAGCATTGGTCAGCACCTGGTGGCTGACACTGCCGAGTGATTCGACCGACTCGACATCCATACGGTCGCCGAAGCGGCCGATGAGCTGCTGCGGCATCGGCTCACCATTGATGCTGAGCTGCTTGTCGGTGTAGCGCACGGTGTCACCGGGCAGGCCGATGACGCGCTTGATGAAGTCCATTTTCGGATCGACCGGGTAGCGGAACACCACCACATCGCCACGCTTCGGCTCGCCGAGTGCGAGCAGCTTGCAGTCACCGATCGGGCAGCGCAGACCATAGGCGAAGCGGTTGACGAGAATGAAATCACCGACCCGCAGGGTGGGGATCATCGAACCGGAGGGAATGCGGAAAGGCTCGACCAGGAAGGAGCGCAGCAGGAACACCGCCGCAATCACAGGAAAGAACTGACGGCCGAAATCCAGCAGCCAGTTGGCCTTCTTCGGCTCGGTGCCCGTCGCCAGGCCAGCGGCCTTGCGCCGACTCTCGAAGCGGAAGCGGTCGAGCGCCCAGAGCACGCCGGTGAAAACCGTGAGCACGAACAGGATCGACGCGAAATCGGTGCCGAGATGGGTAAAGAAGTTACTCATGCGGTTCTCTTACTTGCGGTCCATGCCGAGCACGGCGAGGAAGGCTTCCTGCGGGATCTCGACCGAACCGACCTGCTTCATGCGCTTCTTGCCCTCTTTCTGTTTTTCGAGGAGCTTCTTCTTGCGGCTGGCGTCGCCGCCGTAGCACTTGGCGGTGACGTCCTTGCGCAGGGCCTTCACTGTCGAGCGCGAGATGATCTTGCTGCCGATGGCGGCCTGGATGGCGACGTCGAACATCTGCCGGTGGATGACTTCCTGCATGCGTTCGCAGAGGTCGCGGCCGCGGTTGTAGCTGTTGTCGCGGTGAACGATGGTGGCCAGCGCATCGACCTTCTCGCCGTTGACCAGCACGTCGAGCTTGACCACGTCAGCCTCTTGAAAGCGCACGAACTCGTACTCGAAAGATGCGAAGCCACGGCTGACAGACTTGAGGCGGTCAAAGAAGTCGAGCACCACTTCGCCCAGCGGCATCTCGACTTCCATCTGCACCTGGTTGCCGACGTAGCGCAGGTTCTTCTGCACGCCGCGCTTTT
>JAZKFO010000005.1:0-5094 GCA_040386395.1 Pseudomonadota bacterium
AAGTGCAGCAGCAGATGGGCGACGGCGTCGTCCGCACCATCGCCATGGGCGCCTCGGAAGGCCTCAAGCGCGGCATGGCCGTCGCCAACACCGGCAAGAAGATTTCCGTGCCGGTCGGCAAGGGCACGCTCGGCCGCATCATGGACGTGCTCGGCAACCCGATCGACGAAGCCGGCCCGGTTCAGAGCGACGACAAGTGGGAAATCCACCGCGCTGCCCCCGGCTACGAAGACCAATCCGGCTCGACCGAACTGCTGGAAACCGGCATCAAGGTCATCGACTTGCTCTGCCCGTTCGCCAAGGGCGGCAAGGTTGGCCTGTTCGGCGGCGCCGGCGTGGGCAAGACCGTCAACATGATGGAGCTGATCAACAACATCGCGAAGGAGCACGGCGGTTACTCCGTGTTCGCCGGCGTGGGTGAGCGCACCCGCGAAGGCAACGACTTCTATCACGAGATGAAAGACTCGAACGTGCTCGACAAGGTGGCCCTCGTGTATGGCCAGATGAACGAGCCGCCGGGCAACCGTCTGCGCGTGGCGCTGACCGGTCTGACCATGGCCGAGTATTTCCGTGACGAAGGCCGCGACATCCTGTTCTTCGTCGACAACATCTACCGCTACACCCTGGCCGGCACCGAAGTGTCGGCACTGCTCGGCCGTATGCCTTCGGCCGTGGGTTACCAGCCGACGCTCGCCGAAGAAATGGGCGTGCTGCAGGAGCGCATCACCTCCACCAAGAAGGGCTCGATCACTTCGATCCAGGCCGTTTACGTGCCGGCGGACGATCTCACCGATCCTTCGCCCGCCACGACCTTTGCTCACCTTGACGCCACCGTGGTGCTCTCGCGTGACATCGCCGCACTCGGCATCTACCCCGCCATCGACCCGCTCGACTCGACCTCGCGTCAGCTCGACCCGAACGTCATCGGCGTGGAGCACTACCAGATCGCCCGTGACGTGCAGGGCATCCTGCAGCGCTACAAGGAACTGAAGGACATCATCGCCATCCTCGGCATGGACGAGCTGAGCGAAGACGACAAGCGCGCCGTGTATCGCGCGCGCAAGGTGCAGCGCTTCATGTCGCAGCCCTTCCACGTCGCCGAAGTGTTCACCGGCTCGCCCGGCAAGTATGTGTCGCTGAAGGACACCATCCGCGCCTTCCGTGGCATCGTCGACGGCGACTACGATCATCTGCCGGAGCAGGCGTTCTACATGGTCGGCGGCATCGACGAGGCCATCGAAAAGGCCAAGAAGCTCTAAGCCGGATCGGACCGAACCATGTCTACCTTCCAGGTCGAAGTCGTCAGCGCCGAAGGCCAGATTTTTTCTGGTGAGGCGACGGCGGTCTACGCCGCCGCCATCACCGGCGAGATCGGCATTTTGCCGCGTCACGCGCCCCTGCTGACCAAGTTGAAAGCCGGTGCGCTGCGCGTGCAGACGGCAGGCGGCGAGCAGGCCATCTTCATCGGCGGCGGCATCATGGAAGTGCAGCCCAAGCTCGTCACCGTGCTGGCCGACTCCGCGATGCGTGCGGGTGATGCCGATGAAAAGGCCGCACTGGCTGCCAAGCAGCGCGCCGAAGAAATGATTGCCAACGGCGGCAAGGAAATCGACCTTGCGAAGGCCCAGGCTGAACTCGTCGAAGCCGCAGCCCGCCTCAAGTTCGTACAGGACTTGAACAAGGCCGCGCGCTAAGCAAGCCACACCGCCGCAAGGCACAATCAAAGCCGCTGCGAAGCGGCTTTTTTTGTTTGTCTTGAACGACCCACGCCATGCAAAACATCCACGTCATCATCCTCGCCGCCGGGCAGGGCACGCGCATGAAGTCCGCGCTGCCCAAGGTGCTGCACGCCATCGCCGGCAAGCCCATGCTCGGTCATGTGCTCGACACCGCGCGTGGCATTGGCGCTGCAGCCTGCCATGTGGTCTACGGCCACGGCGGCGAGCAGGTGCAAGCCTGGTTCAGCAGCGCGTATCCCGGCGACAGCAGCGTGCGCTGGGCGCAGCAGGCGCAGCAGCTCGGTACCGGGCATGCGGTCAACCAGGCAGCCCCCGAAGTGCCGGACGATGCCACCATCCTCATCGCCTACGGCGATGTGCCGCTGATCTCGGCGGAGACACTCACCGCGCTTGCGCAGGCAGGGGCCGAGAGTCTGGCCGTAGTGACGGTGGAACTCTCAACTCCGCGCGGCTATGGCCGCATCCTGCGCAACGCTGCGGGTGCGGTGACCGGCATCGTCGAAGAGAACGATGCCGACGAGGCGCAGCGTGCGATCCGCGAAGTGAACACCGGCCTCATGGCCGCGCCCGCGCGCCTGCTCAAGCCCTGGCTGCAAGGCATCGGCAACGGCAACAAGAAGGGCGAGTATTACCTCACCGATGTGGTCGGCTTCGCGGTCCGCGATGGCGTGCCGGTGAAGACGGTGGCCGCACAGGACGCCGCCGAAGTCGAAGGCGTCAACGACCGCGTGCAGCTCGCCCAGCAGGAGCGTGCCCATCAGCTGCGTCAGGCCACGCGCCTGATGCGCGAAGGCGTGCAGTTTGCCGACCCGGCCCGCTTCGACCTGCGCGGCATGCTGCTCGCGGGCCGGGACGTCTTCATCGACGTCGGCGTCCTCATCGAAGGTGTCTGCGAGCTGGGCGATGGCGTGCGCGTCGGTGCCTACAGTGTGCTGAAGAACGTCACGCTGGGTGCCAACACCCAGGTGCTGACGCACAGCGTGCTCGAAGGCCTGAAGGCGGGCGCTGCCTGCCGCATCGGCCCTTTCGCGCGCGTGCGGCCAGACTCCATCTTTGCCGACGAAGTCCACATCGGGAACTTCGTGGAAGTGAAGAAAGGCCAGCTCGGCGAAGCCACCAAGGCTGGTCACCTCGCCTACATCGGCGATGCGATGGTGGGCGCGCGCGTCAACATCAGCGCCGGCGTCATCACCTGCAACTACGATGGCGTCAACAAGCACATGACGGTGATCGGCGACGATGCCTTCATCGGCACCGACTCGCAGCTGGTCGCACCCGTCACCATCGAGCGCAATGCCTATGTCGCGGCAGGCTCAACCATCACCAAGACCGCACCGGCCGATGCGCTCACCATCTGCCGCGCGCGCGAGCAGAAGAGCATTGCGGGCTGGAAGAAGCCGGCCAGGAAGAAGTAGCTATCCCCAGCTTTTGGGCGATGTGGACGGAGGCAGCGCGTCTTCATCGCTGCGCTCTGGCAAAGCAGCTTTGTCAGATTGCTCAAGCGAATCCTCGGCTGCATCTGCTACGGGTTGAGCTGGCGCATCTGCCAGCGGCACGCCCTTCCTCAGCTCACGCCCCACCGCCTTGTTGAGATTGCCCAGTGCCCCATAGACGCCGTCGCTGATCGAGTCATGCAGCCCGCGCAGCAGCTTGGCGGGCGCGCGGGTGGCGGGGATGGCTTCGAACACGCTGAAGGGAATGTCGGCGATGCCCTTGTGCATCTCCTTGACCACGGCCGTGCCGGTGGCGATGGCGTGCTCGGTCAGCTGCTGGCCGTCGCGCAGGGTTTCGAGGGCTGCGATGCGGCTGGCCTGTTCCTGCCCCACCACTTCGGCGCGATGCAGGTCGGCTTCGAGTTGTTGCAGCTGCCGTGCGGCCTTGCGGCCGCGCCACACCGCCCAGCCCGCAAGGCCGACAGCGAGCAGCAACAGCACCACCAAGCCTTCAAGTGACATGGCCAGAAACCCTCACGTTCACCTCGGCCTTCACGCCCTGCTCAGCCATCTGCTGGGCAATCATCACGGCGGCACGTTCGTAGACGATGCGCTCGATCATCTTCGGCGCGAGCCTGGCGGCAGCTCCGGCAAAGCGGGTCTCGCGTGCGGCCAGCTCGAAGGGATTGAGAATCTCGATGGCAATGCGCGACTTGCCAGCCGCCATGCCGGGCGGCAGCGCGGGCGGCGGCGTCGCATGCAGGCGCTCGTGCAGGGCGCTGAGCTTTTTCTGCATGCGATCCAGCGTCCAGATCAGCCAGGCACTCAAGCCGATCAGGGCAGTGATGAGCAGCGCAATCAGCACACTCATGGCGGGGTTTCGCTTGATGGACAGGGGCGGCGCATACAATAAGCCTTCGCCACTACAACTGCCTGAAACCCATGTGCGGAATCGTCGGTGCTGTCACCCAGCGCAACGTCGTGCCCATCCTCATCGAGGGCCTGAAGCGCCTCGAATACCGGGGTTATGACTCGGCCGGCATTGCCACGCTCGCCGGTGGCCAGCTGCAGGTGGTGCGTGCGGTCGGCAAGGTGGTGGAGCTGGAAGCAGCGGCACCGAAGCCCGGCACCACCGGCATCGCGCACACCCGCTGGGCAACGCATGGCGTGCCGGCCGAGCGCAACTCGCATCCACATTTTTCGCGCGACATCGCGGTCGTCCACAACGGCATCATCGAGAACCACGAGGCCCTGCGCGAAGAGCTGCAAGCTGCTGGCGCGGTGTTCAGCAGCGAGACCGACACCGAGGTGCTGGCGCATCTCCTGCAGACCTATGTCGATGCCGGTGATGACCTGCGCGCGGCCATGCTGAAGATGGTCGCGCGCATTACCGGTGCCTATGCGCTGGCGGTGATTTCGGCGAAGGAACCGCAGCGCATGCTGCTGGCAAGGCGAGGCTCGCCGCTCGCCATTGGCATCGGCGTCGGCGAGATGTTCGCGGCCAGCGATGCCACCGCGCTGGTGAGTGTCACCAGCCGCATCGTCTATCTCGACGAAGGCGACCTGGCCGAGATCACGCTCAACAGCTACAGCGTCTTCGACAAGACCGGCGCGGTGCAGAAGCGCAAGGAGCAGTTCTCTTCCCTCAGCGCCGGGGCGGTGGAGAAGGGCGACTACCGCCACTTCATGCAGAAGGAAATCTTCGAGCAGCCCACCGCGCTCGCCAACACGCTGGATGGCCGCATCAGTGATGGTCGCGTGCTCGAAGCCATGCTCGGCCCCAAGGCAGCGGAAGTGCTCGCGCGCATCAAACGGGTGCGCATTGTCGCCTGCGGCACCTCGGCCAATGCGGGGATGGTGGCGCGCTACTGGATCGAGCAGATCGCCCGCGTGCCGGCGCGTAACGAACTCGCCAGCGAGTT
>JAZKFO010000006.1:0-95559 GCA_040386395.1 Pseudomonadota bacterium
GGCCGTCCCGGCCTGACTCAAACCAATGAGCCTCTACGAAAACCGGGGCGATTCAGTATGGATGCCGAGACATCTCGACTATTCCCTTCTGGATTCTCTGATGAGAACGGCACGCCAGAAGGCTGGACAGATGGGGAGCTTGGTTCCATCTGTCGGAACATCAGGGAAAATTGTGCCCCGGACGAGATTGGGGAAAGCGATAAGTATGTGGCGCTTGACCACTTTGATCGACGCTGCATAACGCTTTGGCGATCAGGCTTGGGCGGGGATGCGACGAGTAATAAAAGTCGGTTCAAAAAAGGAGATCTGCTCTTCGGAAAGCTCCGTCCTTATTTTCATAAGGTAGCTATCGCGCCTTTTGATGGCCTTTGTTCAACAGATGTTCTGGTTATTCGAGCCAAAAAGCCCGAGATGGCCACGTTCTCTTACTTCGCATTGTTTCAGGACAGAGTGATAAAGCACGCCACTGCAACGAGCGAAGGGACAAAAATGCCGCGCACTAACTGGTCTAGGTTGGCGGCGTACCGTATTGCAATACCGCCGGCACCCTTGATGGATTCCTTCCACAAAGCTGTTTTTCCGATGTGCGAAAGAATGGCTGCTATTGCATCGGAAAATGAAAATCTTGTTGCGCTGAGGGATACCCTTCTCCCGAGATTACTGTCAGGAAAATTGCTTGTCAGCGCTAGCAGTAGCGATGACTAGAGCACAGATAAGGGCCGTACGAAATCGTGAGTGATACGCTCAAACAAACGATATGCGGCCATAGGCCCGCTGGGGAAACATGAAGGAAGATCATCTCGAAACCGCCTGCCTGACTTGGCTCCAAGGCCTCGGCTTTACCTGCCTGACGGGTGAGGATGTTTCGCCCGGCGGCGCGCATCAGGCGCGCAACAAATACGCTGAGGTGGTGCTGATCCCTCGCCTGCGGCCCACGGTGGAACGTCTCAACGCCAAGCTGCCTCCAGCAGCCATTGATGAGGCCATCAGCAAGCTCATGCTGTTCGGCTCGCAATCGCTGGTGGAGGGCAATCGCACGGTCTACGACTGGATCAGAAACGGCGTGCCGGTCGAGGTGACCGCTACCGATGGCCACAAGGGCGTCGAGCGTGTGCAGGTGATCGACTTTGGCGGCAAGAACGACCTACTGGCCGTACGGCAGTTCACGGTACATGGCCTCAAGGTGCGTCGCCCCGACCTGGTGTTGTTCGTCAACGGCCTGCCGCTGGTGGTCATCGAGTTGAAGAACCCGGCTGATCTCACCGCTGACATCGAGTCGGCCTACAACCAGATTCAAACCTACAAGACCGACATCCCGCAGCTGTTCTATTACAACCTGCTCAATGTCATCTCCGATGGCATCGTGGCGCGCTACGGCTCGCTGACGGCTGATTTTAGTCGGCACTCTCCCTGGCGCTTGGTGGGCGATAAGAAGGCCCCCAAGGGCATGCTGGAGCTGGAGGCGGTGCTGATCGGTCTCCTGGCTCCGGTGACGCTCTTGCGCTTCCTGCGGGGCTTTGTCGCCTACTCCGGGGCGAGTGGGGCGGCAACGGCCAAGGTGATCGCCCAGTGGCACCAATACGAGGGCGTGTTGAAAGCCGTTGACCGTGCGAGCGATGCCCTGCTGCTAAAGAAGGACGGCAAGGGTGGCGTGATCTGGTTTACCCAGGGTTCGGGCAAGTCACTGCTCGCGCTGTTCTACGTGATGGCCCTGCGTGAGCGCCCGGAGTTTGAGAACCCTACCGTGATCGTGGTGACGGATCGCAACGACCTAGATGGGCAGTTGCACGAGACCTTCTTTAACTTCAAAGACTCGCTGCGTGCCACGCCGGTGCAAGCCGAGGGCCGCGACGACTTGGCGGCGAAGCTCTCGACGGTGCAGGCCGGCGGCATCTTCTTCACCACCATCAACAAGTTCGCCCCTGAGCAAGGGGAGACGTCAGTGCCGGTGCTGTGTGCCCGCTCAAACGTCATCGTCATCACCGACGAAGCGCATCGCACCCAATATGGCTTCAAGGCCAAGATCGACACCAAGACGGGCGAGATGAAGTACGGCCTCGCCAAGTACATGCGCGATGCCCTGCCCAACGCCATCTACCTGGGCATGACCGGCACGCCGGTGAGCCTGGATGACCGCGACACCGAGGCGGTGTTCGGCACCTACGTGGATGTCTACGACATGATCGCCGCGCAGGATGACAAGGCGGTGGTGCCGGTGAGCTATGAGTCGCGGGTGATCCCCCTGCGCTACAACGAAGCTGAGGAACAGACACTCAAAAAGGAGTTTCTCGACGTCACCGACAACGACGATCTCGACGGCCAGAACCGCACCATTTCGCGCTACACGCGGCTTGAAGCGTTGGCGATGGCCGATGGGCGTATGGCGGTGCTGGCGAAGGACCTGGTGACGAACTGGGAGCAGCGCAAAGAGTCGCTTGATGGCAAGGCGATGATCGTGGCGATCTCCCGCGAGGCTGCTGTGCAGTTGTTCGATGAGATTGTGAAGCTGCGCCCTGACTGGAAGGGGGACAGCCTGCTCACCGGCAAAATCAAGATTGTGATGACCGGCAACAAGGCGAGCGATCCGGCGCACTTCAAGCCGCACCAGACCGACAAGAAGGATCGCAAGGAGCTGGAGAAGCGGTTCAAGAGCGAGACCGACCCGCTGGAGCTGGTCATCGTCCGCGATATGTGGCTGACGGGCTTCGATGCGCCACCCGTGAACACGCTTTACGTGGACAAGCCCATGCAGGGCCACGGCCTGATGCAGGCGATTGCGCGCACCAACCGCATCTGGAAGGACAAGCCAGGCGGCTTGATTGTGGACTACATCGGCATCGGTGAAGAGCTGAAGAAGGCGATCAAGAGCTACACGCTGGATGCGAAGTCCGACCGTGAGCCGGTGGACACCTCAGGGCAGGCCTTGTCGATCATGCTCGACACGCTGGATGTCATCCGGCGCGAATACTTCCACGGTTTTGAATACACGGGCTTCGAGAACCCCGCTAAGGCGCTGGCGCTGTTGGGGCCTGCGATGGATCACGTTGCCAGTATCAATCCGAAGCTGGATGACAAGAAGGGCAACACGGGCATCCGCCAGTATCTCGACCAGGTGGCAAAGCTCACCAAGGCGCAGGCCTTGGCGGGGTCTAGCCAGCGCGCGGTGGCGCATCGAGACGAGATTGCCTTCTTCCAGGCTGTGCGCGTGTGCCTCATCAAGCTGACGCGCGCTGGCACCGGCATGTCGAGGGTCGAGAAAGAGGCGGCGCTACGCCAGCTGGTCGCCAGGGGCGTGCTGGTCGATGGCGTGCAGGATGTGTTCGGTACGCTGGGGCTTGAGAAGCCGAGCCTCTCGCTGCTCGACGATCACTTCCTCGAACAGATCCGCCAGATGCCGACCAAGAACTTGGCAGCGGAGCTGCTGCAACGCTTGATCGCTGACGAGGTGAAGTCGCGCAGTGCGCGCAACGTGGTGCAGGCCAAAGAGTTCACCGACATGCTGGAGCAGGCCATCCTCCGCTACCAGAACCGTGCGCTCACCACGGCTCAGGTCATTAAAGAGCTGATTGAGATCGCCAAGGTCATCCACGCGGCACGCCCGCCCGACGGCATGACTGAAGACGAGTTCGCGTTCTATCAGGCGCTCGTCGAGAACCAATCGGCAGTGGAGCAGTTGGGGCATC
Organism: Pseudomonadota bacterium; assembly: GCA_040386395.1. Lineage (GTDB taxonomy): Bacteria > Pseudomonadota > Gammaproteobacteria > Nevskiales > Nevskiaceae > Stagnimonas. The sequence goes on from JAZKFO010000006.1 coordinate 3,684, forward strand.
CGGTTCTACGGGCCTTGGCACAGGAGCTGACCGACAAGTTGCGCAAGTCGGCAACGATCAACTGGCAGAACCGCACATCAGCTCGCGCTCGGATGGTGGCGATGGTGAAAGTGCTACTCGCACGCCACAAATACCCGCCTGACAAGCAGCAGGACGCCACCGAGAAGGTGATTGCCCAGGCGGAACTGCTGGCTGACTCTTGGGCCTTTGAGCATCCCTGAGCCGCCGTGTCAGTCCTCTGCTACGAAATCACTGGCGAGTGCCTTCCACATCCGCGCAGCACTACAGGCGCGGAGTTGGGGCAGATTGCGGCGATTCTGAAAGGCGACCATCAGGAGGCTAACCGGCAGATCTACTCTGAGCTGGCGGCAAATCGCTTGGCCGCGTTCCTGGGTATTCCGGTGGTGACGGGTGTAGTCGCTCGCAGTGCCGAGCCGGGCAGCCCCATGCGTTTTGCAGGGTTGAAGGCTGCCGAGAGTGGGCTGGATATGTATGACTTCACCGCCGACCCCGACGAGCGAGATGACGAAGAGCTGGAGGCCCTGCCTGAGGGGATGCACAAGAGTTCAGGGCACGTAGCGGCGATCATTGCGCTGTGCGCGAAGTATCCGCTGGAGGTCTCTTACATAGCGGTATTCGATCTGTGGATCTGCAACCAGGACCGGGTGTTCAACTTCAAAGCCGAACTGAAGCCGGAGAAGGCGGGGGTGATCTTCGCGTTGGATCACGGGTCTTCACTGCTGGCATGTAGGGCCACTGTCGATGATTCAATTGACGAACTCGCACGGCAGGACAGACCTTGCTTTCACCCTTTCCAAAAGCTGGTGAATCCCCTGTATTGCGGTGCGATGGTCGAGCGGATTGCCAACATGCCGGACTGGGCCATCAATGCGGCCACGACCTTTGACGACACCATCGGCGACGCCACGCTGCCAGAGCAGTACGCCACCGCAGCCGCTCTGCTAGAGCGCCGAAAGTTCTTGGGCGAAATGGTGCAGCGGGTACTCTTTTAGCCAGCTATCGGCCAACGCCAACTTGAATGCCTTGGAGAGTTTCTTCACCTGGGCCTCCATCTGCATCGCCGGAATCTTGCCGTCAAAGGGCTTCACCGCCAGCAGCTTTTCAGGGGGATTCATCCGCGTAAAGCGTGCCCCACGCCCCGCCTTGTGTGTTGCCATCCGCCGATCAAGATCAGGCGTCACACCGGTATAGATCAGCCCGGTGCGGCATCGCAGCAGGTAGACGAACCATACCCGCTCATCCATCGGCCAATCCCAGAATGACGTCGTTTCTGGCCTTGACCAGATCCGGGGCTACCTTGTGATGCAAGTCCGCAGAGAGCAGCAGTTCGAGCTTGGCAATAGTGATGGTTGAGACGCCCATCGTCGCCTTGAGCGTCACGCGGTCGAAGTTGCCACGCATCATCGCTGCGAACACTGCGGAGGCGCGCAGCACGGTGGAGCGGCCCTGCAAAACCTTGGCAGTGAACATACTGAGACTACCGATGAAGTGGTCGAAGATAGTCACGCGGTCTGAAGACTTCGCATCCACGACTGGCCATGAGGGAATGATCTGCCGCAGTGTCGCGTCAAAGATACCGCTGATGTGTTTGGGGGTCACAACCCAGACCTCAGCAGGGCGGATAACAACTCGGCCCTGATCATCGGTTCGCACGCGGTCAATACTCAGTTCGTACGCTTCTTTGGCGGTCATACCCATTGAGCAGACCAGCCAAGCAAGCAAGAACTCTTGGGTGCTGTAACGCACCCGGACATCATCAAGAAACGCTTTGAGATGCTCTGGTGCAATAACCTTGGGAGGGTTGATATTGCGTGCATCAGCCTTGCGCTTGCGGGCTGATTGACCTCGCCGATCTCGAAACGCGCGTGCCCCCTCAATGAAATTGAGAAATGCCTTCAGTCTGGAAGGGTTCACAGCCGGATTGTCCTTCAGGAACGCGACTACATCCCGCTGACGGATTGCATCCCAGCGGGTAACGCCAGCACCAGCACAAAAAACTGCAAAGCGAACCGGCTCAAGTATTCGGCGGTAGGTGTAATCAGGACTCCTGTCATGCCCATTCTTAATCAGCCTCGCGTAACGCTCATCGACGCGAGCTTTGTAAGCGAGCAGCTTCTCTTCAATATCAAGCGGCAGATCTGTGGGCATCACCAACTGTTTTGCCGGCGCCTTGGCTGGCGTGTTTGGCAGGCCTGAGAGCAGCCCCTGCATCCGCGCTCTGAGTGCTGGGACTGCGAAATGCAATAGCAGTCCACGGTCCTCAGCGGATAGCGCCGCAAGATAGCGGCTCATCCCTGTATCGCCTTGTGCAGCTGCGTTCAAAAGGCCTTCCATCAGGCGATAACAGCTTTGCCGCTTCTGCGCAGATAGGAATCGTCTGGTGGCTGATTTAAGGCAAAGCTCCGCCACCTCATCACCACGCGCTGCCCAGCACTCGCTGGCCGCAGTTACATTGGGTGAACGGCAATGTTTCGGTGCGCTTCCGGTAACGGCCACGCGGCGGATTACCCCGGAGCAAAGGGCACAAGTACCTTTCGTTGTCCTGCGTCGGGCCATGCTATTTCTTGAGCTTGTCAGCACTCATGTGAGTGACGCGCGGGCCAAGTACATCGTCAAGGTTTACTACCTTGTTGTCCCGTCGCACCGTTGTGGCTTCCGCCTTGGCGGCTGGTGCAACGGCCTCAACCGTCGGCGCTTCCTTTGATGCCTTCATTCGGACCGTGCCGTAGCGAAACGGCTGCAAGCGGCTGCCCACCTCCGCCATGTATTCGGGCGTAGCTTCGGTCAGCTCAGTCTCAAAGAAGTCCCCAGGCAAACATTGCAGCTCGTTGCAAATGGCCTCGGTCAGTGACAGAGAGAGGGTTACATCGTCGTCACGAAACTTGCGGCTGATGCTCGTGCGGGTGATGTCCACGCTCTGGTTATCGCGAAGCCGCTTCGACATCTCCTCGAACGTCGAGATGCCAGAATCTTTCATCAGCACTTCGAGCCTGTTGCGCAGTTTAATTTTCATCGTTCGTCCTAGTCGTCTTCGAGCTCATCGGGGAAAAGCGAGATCGCAGCATTGACCTCGTTTCCGGCCTTCAAGGGGCTCGGGTGGTAGTAGTAAAGAGTAGTGCTGAGATTCTTGTGACGCATGTACTTCTGCGTGATCTCGGGCGAGTACAGAGGAACCATGAGAGTGCATCCGGTGTGACGCAAAGTGTGTGGGGTCAATCGGCGTGCGGTGACGCCAGCCTGTATCGCCATTTTGGAAAGACGCTTCCTAAAAGCGTTTTGGGACGCTATGCCGCCGCGCTCTGAAGGAAACATGAGATCAGCAACGGCATAGGTCTTACCGTCGTAGTCACAGACACCTGGCTCGTCGAAGTTCGACTTGCGGCGAAGCAGGATCTTTTGACGGACGTTCCCCATGTACCACTCCAGCAGATCGCTAATCAGCTGTTCGCGTGTTGGCACTGTGGCAGTGACGTTGTTCTTGCCAGTGACGGTGAGGCCTCCGAAGCGGCCAAACTTGCTGAGCGCCTTATCGTGGCTCGCGGAAAACAGTGACACCCTCAACGTCACGAGTTCAGAAATGCGTAGCGAGTAATGGATGGCAATGTGGAACATTACGCGGTCACGTAAGAGCGGCAGGTATGACTTACTTTTGCTCTTGTAGGCCTGCACGATCTCGAACTGGAACTCAGCATCAATGGCATCAATTTCTGCCGCTGAAAGAGCCCAGCCGCGTGGCACCCACTGGCTCTTGTCGCGCTTGACCCCAATGCCATTTTCTTCGGTGATGAACTCGAATGGCCTGACATTGAAATGCTGACCAATCTCGTTGATACGTTCCTGCTTCAGCATGAAATGCTGGAAGGCACGCCAGGACGAGCAATAGCTGGCTACCGTTGCCGAGGCCAGGTAAGCGCCCGTTTCGGGATCAACCTTGGACTCAAAGAACTTAACGACGTGCTCTTTCCGCAAGCGCCAAGGAGCAACACCAGCGAAGTTGAGTAGCCTGACGAAGTTCTGGCGATGTGCATCCGCGCTCTTGGGTTTGAGGCTATCGATGTGAACCAATACGCCCTGCCAATCGTTGATGAGGTTGGTGGTGTAGACCAGCTCATCCTTGCTTAAGAACGCAAACCCGCAGTCCCGCCCCGTTAGCGGGGCGCTCTGTTCGAGCTTTGAACTATTGCTCGTGCGAGAAATGGGGAATACGTTCGTCATGGGCACAATTCTAATGTAATTGCGCCAAACGTGCAAATAATGCACGCACAAACCGCAGCCAGGCTGCCTGCTGTTAGTGACCTAACCTTGATAAATCCGATTCGTGCAAATCTTGCACGTTGATAGTGGCTATATGTGAGATAAAAAAAACGCCCCTCCAGGGAGGGGCGTCTGGGTGCTGCGGCTTAGCGCCTGCGGCGGCGCAGCGCTGCAAAACACAGCAACGACAGCAGGCTCAGCAGAGGCATTGCACCGCCCTTTTGCGGCGCTGCGTTAAACACCGGTGGCACCGGGTTGTCCGTGGCGGGGGGGGGAGTCGGAGTACTGCCCGGCATGCTGACCTTCACCAGACCCTTGGCTGCGCTGGTGGCGGCGTTGCTGTCGGTGACCGTGACCGTCGGCGTGAAGCTGCCGGTGCGGCTGTAGGCATGCTGCGTGATGGCGGCACGACCATCGTCCGGGTTCGGCACTGGCTGCGTCACCACCGGCGAGCCGTCGCCGAAGTCGAAGCTGTAGCTGACGATGCGGGCGCCGGTCTTGGCAATCGAGGCCGAAGCATCGAAGCCGACCAGCTGCCCGACGCGGGCCGTGGAGGGGCTGACCGTCAGTTGTGCCACCGTCTGCTGCACCGCCGTCACGCTCACCGTCGCGGTGGCTGTCGAGGTGTTGCTGGCGTCGGTCGGGTCGGTGACGGTGAGGCTCGCCGCGAAGTCACCCGGCGTGGTGTAGACATGTCGCGCCATCTTGGCGGTGCCGACCTGGTCAGGCGTGCCATCGCCGAAGCTGAAGCGATAGGTCGCACCCGCCGCACCGGTGCTGCCGGAACCATCCAGCGTCACCGTCGCCGGTACCTGGCTGCTGCTTTCATCAAACGTCACCTTCAGGTCTGCCAGCACCGGGCCCTCGACCACCGTCACCGTGGTGGTCGTGGTGACTGTGGTTTCGCCTACGGCGCTGTTGGCGTTCTCGTCGGCCACGATCACCGAGACCGGGAAACTGCCAGCGCTCGAGTAGCTGTGGCTGCTGGTCGGGCTCGACTGGCGCTCTGAGCGCGTGCCGTCCCCGTAATAGAAGGTGTAAGTGACCTCGCCCTTGGCAGGATCGGTGTCGACCGCCTCGACGCTGAAGCTGACCAGCAGCGGTCCGTTGGTGACATCGCCCGAAGCCGGAGCGGCATTGAAGCTCTGAATGGTGATGGCCGGATCGCCACCACCACCCGTGGTCGCTGCCGTCTGCGTCACGCTGGCATTGACGTCTGGCGCGCTGAGCGCTGGGCTGGTGGCCGTCTCGGCGACCCTCAGCACCACCGGGTATACCCGATCGCCAGTCCCTGCGTAGGTATGCGTCACGGTCGCGTTGCCGGTTCCAGTGGCAAGCAGGCTGCCGTCGCCGAAGTCCAGCTGATAGCGCAGGGCATCACCCTGAGCATCCGCCATCGTCACTACGAAACTCACGCTGTCACCCTCCTTGATCATCGACGGCATGACCGTGAGCGACGACGTCGGTGCGGTGTTGACCACGACCGGTGCGCCGGGCGTGCCGAGCGTGACATCGCTGGGTGTGCCGCCCGTGCCGTTGACGGCGCGCACGCGATAGGCTGCGGTATTGAGCGAGGCCGAGGGCACCACGAAGCTGTTGTCGAGCGTCTCGCCCACCTTCGACGTCGTGCCGTTGGTGTAGACCTGCTCAATCTCGTAGCGCACCGCGGTGCCGCCGTGATCGGGCGACCGCCATACCAGCTCGATATTGCTGCCGGCGTTGCTGCCGCTCAGGCAGGCCGCTCCGGGCGCGCGATCCACCGCCAGCACATTATCGAAGGCTGCGCGCAGGGTCTTGCCGCCGGTCTGGCGGGCGACGCGCATCGAGGCTACGTAGGTCGGGCTGCCCTCGGGGTCACCGTCGCAGGCGCCGACGCAGCCGTCGTTGTAGCCGAACAGCACGCGACCCTTCTCGTCCATCGTCACTTCGTTGAAGTCGAGCAGATTGCGGTTGTTGTTGGTGTCGCCGCTGCCACCCTGCTGCCAGATGCCGCCCACGCCCTGCACCGGATCGTTGGGGGTGGCGTTGACGGTGGTCCAGCTCGCACCGCCGTCGGTGGTGGTGGCGATGTAGAGATACCAGACGCCACCGAAATCGCGTGACTGGTAGTTGCTGCCTGAAGTTCTGGTGCCCAGGAAGCCGCAGGACGCACGACCCGGATCGCCACCAATGGCCTCGGGGAAGGTCGCATTGACCAACCCGTGGGCACTGCCCAGGTCGGTATCGGTGCCGGTCCAGTCGAGGCTGCCGTCAGCAAGCTGGTTGCCGACGCGCACGCGCGGATGGCCGTCGCCATTGACGTAGCAGTAATAGAGCTTGCCGTCGTCGTCGATGGCGACCGAGGGGTCGCTGCCATCGGCCTGCGGCGTGGTGCCAGGCACGTTGAACTGGGTCCAGGTGAGCCCGGCATCGCGGGTATAGGTGCCGCCCTGTGCCGCGCCGCAGCCCTTGATGGGCAGATAGGCAGTGCCGTCCGGCGCGATCTTGAGGTGGCCGTGCAGGTTGCTGCACAGGCTGCCGTCATAGGCGACCTGCGGCGGCGTCCAGGTGTTGCCGCCATCGTCGCTGCGGATGCAGGTGCCGGGCACCAGATCCTGCGAGCAGAAATACACCGCCTTGCCCTTCACCACCGTGCCCTCGGCATCCTTCTGGCCGAAGCCCGCCGTGCGGGCGATCAGCTCAAACGGGGAACCTTCGGGGTAGAAGCCCGTGGTCACCGTCTGGTGATCGGCACCGGCCACACCCAGGCCGCCGGGGATCCAGGTCTCGCCGTCGTCATCCGTGTAGGCGTACTGCGAAGTGGGATTGGCGCCGGTGGTGAGGTTGGCACTGAAGGTGCGGCCCATGTCTTGGTCGGTCCACAGGATGGGATCCGACAGCACCTGCGGCGTATTGTTGTAGAGGTTGGACTTGTCTTCCCACAGGGCTTCGCAGCTCTCGGCCATCACTGGCGCGCGCTGTTCGGGGGTGGTTACCCGGAACACCTTGGTCGAAAAAATGTCGATGGCGATCGGGCCGGTCGAGAAGCCCAGCGAGTTCGCCATGATGCGTTTGGTGGCGGGGTTGTAGCCGATGCTGTACTCGCCACCGGTGCCTTCGGCGCCAATGCCGGCCGGCGGCACAAAAACCTGGAAGCGTGCATCGCCCGTGCGGGCGAGGTCAGCACCGCCAAAGACGGGGCCGGGCGCGCTCTTGTTCAGACCTTGCGGCGGCGGTGGCAGCAGCGTGCCGCAGGTGGCTGACGCCGAGTAGATGGCGTTGGAGCTTGCGGTATCGACGTCTGCGCCGTTAAGGCAGGCCGCGTTGCAGGCGCCGCCGCTGAGCCGGACGCTCATCGCAAAGGTATTCAGGCCCTGGCCGGCGCTGACACCGAACGCGGCCAGCGGTGCCACGATGGTGATCGTGCCGGTCTCGGCATCGTAGCCGGAACCCTCCAGGCCACGACCCAGCTCGGCGGAGCCAGCGAAACCATCGGTATTCAGGCCGCTGCCGTAGTGGAAGGTGGGCAGCCCGCCATTGGACTCGGGCGAGGTGATCATCGTCACGTTGTAGTCCTTGGCCGGCGTGTTGGCCTTGAAGGTCATGATCCAGCGGGCGTTGGGGGTCATCGGCCCCACGGCGACACCGGTCTGAATGGTGAACACGACGTTGCGACTGGTGCTGGAGGCTTCGGAAACGCGCACCGAGAGAATGTCGGCATCGCCGCCGCCGAGCTGATCGTTCGCCGGGTCCGTCAGCACGGTCACTCCGGGCGCGACACAGTCCGGCCCGAGCGCCAATGCGGCGCAGGGCATCAGCGAAAAAAACAGTGAGGCAGCCCCGGCGATTGCGGAGCGCGTGAATGCGCGTGACAGCATGGTCAAACTCCCTGAAACGAAAGCGATTTACTGGGGGGAGCTGTCAGCGACCTTCCTGGGTCTCGGCCTCTGGGGCAAAAATTGACGAGCTATTCACGTCAATTTGACAACCGTACGTCAGGCTGTCAACCCCGACTATCCGAAAATTGATGGCCGAGTCATTTTTACTAGACTTTCAAATTTAGGGCCTTGGCCGCGCTGATATCAGCGTCGGATTCCGAGCAGGATGTCCCGCTGCCGCAGCCGATTCAACAGCTCGACGCCCTCGCGCTGCAATTGCGCCGGGTCGGGATGCGCCGACTCGGCAGCAATCTGCAACAGCAGGGCACGGCCACTGCGGGCCGGTTCGCTGGCGAGAAGGTCCATCAGCCGTGCCGTGAAGGGGTTGATCTGCATGAACTTCACCTCGTCGCAGCGATTGCGCCAGACGATCAGCAGCGTCGGCATATCGCCGGGTGAGTCGGGCTGGTAGTCCGGCCCGATGCGATGTACGGGGTAGTCGTAGGAGAGCGTCCAGGCCAGTGGTGAAATCAGTGGCGAGGATTCGAGCAGGTCGTCATCGGGATCTGAACACGCTGGCGTCAGCTGGTCTTCGGCGATCGACAAGGCCAGCTCCACCCACTCGTAATGGGCAAGCTCCCGCAGAAACGGCGCATCACCCTCGACCTCGCCCCGCTCGTCTTCGAGATAGCTCAGGAACTCCGCGGCCAGGCCGCGGAACAGCGGATCGGTGTTGCGGTGACGGGCGTAGAAATCGCGCACCATCGCCTGCCAGCGCGATTCTTCAATGATCTGCCGCAACACCGGGAAGGCGCCTGCCAGAAAGCCCTCGACGTTGTTGAAGAACAGCTCGCGGTAGATCTTCAGGCGGCGCGCTTCGATGCCCTCCGGTGCCGGTGCCTGCTCGGGGTTGCGCAGGTGGGCGGTGAGCTGCGTTTGCAGCATTTGAAACTCAAGCATGTGCGGCTGTCTGGCCTGAGGCCTGGGCTGCACGATGCAGCAGCGGCGCGTGTGCTGCCTGCAAGCGGTTGATGGTGTCGATCTCCAGCATCAGCTCCGCGAGCGGCGGGATGTTGAAGTCGCGCTCCAGCAGGGTGGGCACCGGGCCGATGCGGGCATAGGCCGCATCCAGCAAGCCCCAGGCGGCCTTACCCACGTCCGCACCGTGGGTATCGACGCGCAGGTCCTCTGCCTCGCAGTAGTGGCCGGCGATGTGGATGTAGCGCACGCGCTCGAGCGGCAGTGCATCGAGAAACTGCACGGCGTCATAGCGGTGGTTGATGCTGTTGACGACGATGTTGTTCACATCGAGCAAGAGATCGCAGTCGGCGCGCTCGACCACGGCGCGAATGAACTGTGCTTCTGTGAGATCAGTCGCCAGCGGCGCGTAATAGCTGGCGTTTTCGAGTGCGATGCGGCGTTCGAGAATGTCCTGCACGCGCCGCACGCGCTCGGCGACGTATTCAACGGCCTCCGCAGTGAACGGGATCGGCATCAGGTCATACAGATGGCCGTCGTCGGAGCAGAAGGTGAGATGTTCGGTGTAGTCCCGGATGCCGTGGGCATCGAGAAAGGTTTTGAGCGCGCGGACGAAGTCCTCGTCCAGTGCGGCCGGTGCGCCAATCGAGAGCGAAAGGCCGTGGCTTACAAATGGGAAACGCTCGGTGTACTGGCGGAACTGCCGGGCGAACTTGCCGCCCATCTGCATCCAGTTTTCAGGTGCCACTTCAAAGAATCCAATCCCGTCGCCGGGGCTGGGCTGGGTGTCTGCAAGCGGCCCCAAGAGGGACCGCCTGAGACCCAGACCCGCACCCCGGACATGCGGCGTGACCGAAGTCTTGCCGTGGCTAGAAGTGCGGGTTTTCATGCGGACAGAATGCCTTACTTGGCCTTCTTTTCAGCACCGCACTTGGCTTCGCCGCACTTGTGCTCGGCAGCTTTCTTGTCGGCACCGCACTTGTGCTCGGCGGCCTTCTTGTCGGCACCGCACTTGGCTTCGGCAGCCTTCTTGTCAGCGCCGCACTTGGCTTCGCCGCACTTGTGTTCGCCAGTCTTCTTGTCGGCACCGCACTTGGCTTCGGCGGCCTTCTTGTCGGCACCGCACTTGGCATCAGCGGCCTTATCGCCAATGCTGGCGACCATGTAGCCGGCGCTGAGGTCGGAGGCTGCAAAGGCGCTGCCGCCAGTGAGGGCGAAAGCGGCGGTGAGGGCAACGACGAGGGGTTTCTTGGAATGACGCATGGGATGTCTCCTGGGGATGATGCCCGGTTCGGGCGGTTGAAAAACTGTTCTATGAAGTGTTTTGCGGATGTTGCTGCGAATGGTTTTACGCCATGCCCTGGCTGCTGGATGCTGCCATTCGGCGGCTGGCTGCTGCGCTGATCCAGTAGTCCAGGCTGACGTAACGCCCGCCGCCTGCGAAGAATAAGACCATCAACATGACGAAATAGGTCACGGCGAACTCGATGCCGTTGTTGAGGATGGCGAGCGAGCCGTATTCAGTGAGCCAGGCGTAGTCGCCATGCTCCATCAGAATCTCCTTGGCCTTGGCGAGGCGCTCCACAGCGGCAGACGTGCGCTCGGTGGCAAACGGGCCCATGCCCTCGGCGATCGCCAGCCAGCCATTGCTCCAGTGCACGGTGGTCATAGCAACGACCATGGTTGCCATCAGCGGCACGCTGACCCAGCGCACACCCAGCCCCAGCACCAGCAGCACCGCGCCGCCCAGCTCCGAGGCCGTGGCGAGTGCGGCGAGTACGGTGGGGAAGGGCAGGCCCAGGCCCCAGTCCTTGTCGCCGAACCACTCGGCCGTGCTGCTGAAGGCCATCAGCTTGTTCCAGCCCGCCATCCAGAAGATCGGCGCGAGATACAGGCGCAGCAGCAGGGGACTAAGCCAGTCCACCACGCGGGTGGCGTCGAGGCGGCGTTGCAGGGCAGTGAAAAGGGTCAGGGCGGACATGGTCGGACATCGGCTTTTTGATGTCGCCATACTAGGTCGCACCCTTTCGGCACACCTGCTGCCCGCGTCCAGATTTCATGCCCGAAACGCTTGATCTACTCGCAGCCAACCCTGCCGAAGCCGTGCTGCAAAGCCTGCTGCGCGCCTACCAGCTGCGCGCGCGCGTCACCGACCGCTTCGAGGCCTGCGGCCATTGGGACGAACCCGCGCCCGACGCGCCCTTTGCCTGGTTCCATGTGGTCGAGCAGGGCATCTGTCACATCCGCAGCACCAGCCTCGCGGCACCGCTGCGCCTGGCACCGGGCGATCTGGTGGTGTTCCCAGGCGGTGCCGCGCACCACCTGTGCAGTGCGCCCACACCCGAAGACGAGCACCCGGATGCGCGCGTGGTGATGATCTGTGGCGAGTTCCACTTCGATGGCCCTGGTGCCGCGGCCCTGATGCGCGCGCTGCCCACCGCCATCACCGTGCGCGCCGACGCCGACCAGGGCCGCCTCGCCGCCCTCGCCGCCGTGCTTCGCGGCGAGGCCGAGGCGCAGGCCTTCGGCAGCCGCGCCGTGCTCGACAAGCTCAGTGATGCCCTGTTCGTGATTGCCCTGCGCGACCATCTGCGCCATGCGCCACCGGGCAATGGCCTGCTTGCCGCGCTCACCGATCCCCGCCTCTCTGCCGCGCTCGCCGCCATCCACGACCAGCCCGGCACCGACTGGACCGTGCAAGCCCTTGCCGACAAGGCCCTGCTCAGCCGCGCCAGCTTCGCGCAACGCTTCAACGAGCTGCTCGGCGAGCCGCCGATGCGCTATCTCCTGCGCTGGCGCATGACGGTGGCGCTGATGCGCCTGCGCGAAGGCGATTGCGCCGTAGCGCAAGTGGCCGGCGAGCTGGGCTTCGAGACCGAAGCCGCCTTCCGCCGCGCCTTCAAGCGCATCCACGGCTTCGGCCCCGGACTCGCCCGCCGCGAAGCGCGGCGGACAACGTAAACTACGCGGCCATTTCAATCATGGGCCTTTAGCTCAATTGGTTAGAGCAGGGGACTCATAATCCCTTGGTTGCCGGTTCAAGTCCGGCAGGGCCCACCATAAAAATCAACGCTTTGCATCGTTCTTTGCGTCTGCCGTCCGCTTCTTATTGAGGTTTTTGGGCCAAATTCGGGCCAAATCCGAGGAGCTTCTGCCGACGTCGGTACCTGGTTCACGCACCTATCAACTTGGAGCGTGAAATGGCACTGAAGAACAGAAGTAAGGCGCGCGGCACCGTGACTCTCGTTGGTCACCGCCAATACCGCGCACGCATCATGGTGCGCGGCGAGCGCCTTTCCCGAACGTTTGAGACGCAAGAGCTCGCCGTTGAGTGGCTGCGGACCTGTAACGAGAATCTCCGCAACAGTCGCCTCTCCGCGGCTCGACTCGCGGAGCAAGTCACTTTTCGCAGAGCACTAGAGATGTATCTCGTCGAGATCACGCCGCACAAGAAGGACTGGAAGGGCGAAACCGGGGTCATCCAGCGGATGTTTGTCGGGCCTCTCGGCGGTGTGTTGAACAAGCCGCTCTCAGAGGTGCTCACCAGTGATCTGGCCGCTTATGTTCGTGAGCGACTCGGACAGACAAACCAACGCGCGGGGCGTCGACCACTGAAGCGGCGTAACGCCAAGGTCACTGGCTCCACGGTCAACCGTGAGCTGGCAGTTATCTCGCACTTGTTCAATACGGCGCGCAGCAAGTGGGGCTACGACGGGCTGCAAAACCCTGTGACACGCGGTGTGCGCTGCAAAGAAAATCGCAGCAGAGATCGCAGGCTGGAGGGGGACGAGGAGGCGCGGCTCATGCGCGCGGCAGCTGCGCACGACGCCGCGGCTCGCGCGACGGTGCCGCTCGTTGCGGTGATTCGCTTTGCCATCGCCAGCACCATGCGCATTGGAGAGATAGCGTCACTGAAGTGGAGCCAGGTCGACTTCAAGCGTAGCCGCGTGATCGTCAGCATCACCCAATCAAAGAACGGCCGCGCGCGCGGAGTTGCACTGCCGCCAAGCGCGATGAGGCTTCTGGAGTCGCTTCCGCGAAACGATGGCGAACTGGTTTTCGGGAATCTCGGCGCTATAGGTAATGCCTTCAAGATTGCACGCGACCGAGCTGGCATTCCTGATCTACGGTTTCATGACTTGCGGCACGAGGCCGTCTCTCGTTTGTTCGAGGAAACCGACCTTACGGATGCTGAGATCGCGGCAATCTCAGGCCATCTGACGGCGCAGATGTTGCGGCGCTATGCGCATCTGCGAACAGACCACATCGCTGCAAAACTGGCACGAGCTGAAACCACCCGAAACCAGCTGCACGCCGCGTCAAGTCGTTGATAGGTCAATTCCCGCAAGGCGTGAGTCCAAGTGCCGAGGGGCGCGAACCAGCCAATTCTGTTGAAAAACTCCCTTCGGTACTGAACTGCGTTTCGCGGCTCGATGTCTTGTGACGTCGATGTTTTCAGGGAGTGCGAAGAGATGATGGGACAGCAATCGAGCGGCCAAGGGCGGTTCTTCTATGCCTTCAATCTCGACAGCCACATTCCGAAGAACCACCTGCTGCGCAGCATTGATCGCTGCCTCGATCTGAGTGACCTGCGCCAGCACCTGGCCGAGCACTACAGCACGCCGGCTGCGGAAGAAGGTCAAGATGCTGTTTGCGCATCTCAAACGAATCCTGAAAGTGACTCGACTGCGGCTGAGAGGGCTCTGCGGTGCCAGCGACGAATTCACCCTGGCGGCCACCGCCCAAAACCTGCGTCGTCTGGCCATGCTCATGCCGCAAGGACCACCGGGTCACAGGAGTGGTGCGCCTGCATGACGGGAAAGCAGCGAGATTGAGAAGAAAATGGGCATCAAAGCCCACGAAATAATCGCGTCGAGAGGCGCATCAGCCTCAAAAAAGCAGATCGCCAAACCAAGCCGCCCACGTCAGCGAGTTTTTCAACAGAATTAGCCCAAAGCCGACCGTCGCGGTGCAGTGTGGCTACGTTTAGCCCCTGTGTGAGGTCCACGACACCGGCTCTAACCAGTCGGCAGGCAAGCTGTCGCTATAGAAGCTTCTCCATCGGTCCGAAGGGCCTCGTGCCGAGTGGCGTGCCGACCACCTAACGCCGCGCCTGTTCGCAAACGATGGCGGTGCAAGCGCTACAAGATGATCCTCACAGCCCACTGTGAGTTATCACAACAAGCCTGTCGCCCAGCCCAATGCCGGCTCGCTGCTGCTGCTCCTAGACTCTGACCCAAGAATCTTGGCGATGCTTGAGGAGATGCAAATGCACAAGACAAAGATGGCTTACTTGCCAATGCTGTACCTGCTACTGATAGTGAGCGGGCCAGGGCTGTTGCTGACGGCCTGCGGTGACAGCTCGATATCGCCGCAGGGTATTGCCCCTCCCATCGGCGAGCCGCCGGGCGTGACGCCGCCGCCAGTTGCGTGGCTGCCATCGGTGGTCTCGGGCCAAAAGCCCGGGCCGGCGCTGCTGTATGCGGCAGCACCCAAGGCGCCGCAGCTGGAGAATGTGGCCCCCTGGACGGCAGCGCCGATCCTCGTCTCAGGCACCTCGGCATACCGCGAGGGCGAGTTCCTGTATCAGGACTATCTGCACGACGATCGCGGTGCGGCGGGTGCGCAGGACCCCAACGATCCCTTTTTGCTCGGCGGCGATCACCTGTTCTCGCCCAAGGCGGGCACGCTGACCTATCCCAGCGATACGGCGATCTATGCCAACAACGCGGCCGACTTCGTCGAGCTGCGGGTCAAGCCCCTGAGCGACGCGACCGCCTTCCGCGTTTCGCTCAACACACTGATCGACCCCGCGCGCGTCGGCTTCACCATTGCGCTCGGCAGTTCCGCGACGGCCCTGGCCTGGCCGAACGGGGCCGGTGTGAGCTCACCTGCGCAGTATTTTCTCACCGTACATGGCGACGTCATCGAGCTACGCGATGCGGCGACCTCGCAACTGATCGCGATGCCGAACGCCAGCGTGAAGGTCGATCTCGAGCGCCGGCAGTTCGATCTGCGCATACCGCACAGCGCCTGGAACCCAGGCACCGGCAAGTTACGTATGGCCGCCGGTGTGGGCTTATGGGATGCAACAACGAACCAGTATCTGCAGCCTTCAACGACGGCCTCCGCCACTGTGCCCGGCGGTGTGGCGCCCAGCCGTTCGGCACTGTTCAATCTGGCCTTCCGCTACCGCGAGCCGCTGCCCAACTACACCGTGCTGGGTGCGGCTTACACGATTGGCGATGCAGCCGCGGCCTCGGCCGTCGAGGCGAAGTGGTGGCGTGAGTTCGATCAGGCCGCCGCACTGCGCCTTGGCAATGTCAGCGCCTTCTTCGCCGAGGTGGACTTCGCGACACTGCTCGCCAAGGCCACCGATGATTCAGCAGTGCCGAAAACGGGTGTGCTCGTGCGCATCTTCCCCAGCCAGTTCAGCTTCGGCCAGGGCATCGACTTCACCCGTTCCTGCGCGCGCTCTGCGCTGACCTGCGAGGGGATGCAGATCGGCCAGTTGCAGAGCTACTCGCTCTACGTGCCAACCACCAAACCGCAACCCGCGAAGGGCTGGGGCATGACGCTCCTGCTGCATGCGCTGTCGGGCACCCACACGCTCTACAACGGCAGCAAATACCAGTCCCAGTTCGGCGAGCGCGCCTCGGGTTCGCTGGTGCTCACGCCGGGCTCGCGCGGCCCCAATGGCGATTACATCGACATCACCGAAGCCGACGTGTTCGAGGCCTGGGCCGATGTCGCCCGCCACTACACCATCGACCCGGACTGGGCGGCGATCGCGGGCTATTCCATGGGCGGCGGCGGCACCTTCAAGCTCGGCGGGCGCTGGCCCGATCTGTTCGGGCGCGCGATGTCCGCTGCGGCCGTGCCCATCTACACTGAAGGCAGCTATCTGCCGCCCTTCCGCAACCTGCCGCTCTTGACGTGGTTCGGCACGGCGGACGGTCTCTGCGCCGTCAACGTGATGGAATCCATCGAGCGTTCGACCGCTGCGGGCCTCGACTTCACCTACGACTCGTTCACCTCGGCCGATCATCTGACCATCTATACCAACAACGAGTGGGGACCGGCTGCGGATTGGCTCGGTGAACACCGGGTTGATCGCAACCCGCCGCACATCACCTACTTCGTGGACCCGCGCTACGACTCGGCGCGCGCCGGCATGGCCGCCGATCACGCCTACTGGATCTCGAAGCTGACGCGCCGCACCGACACCGCCGTCGGCGAGATCGACGTCCGTTCCGAAGCCTTCGGTCTGGGCGACGCCCCGGGGCTCGGCGCCGTGCGGACCCCGGCTGTGCTGATGGGCGGCGCGCATGGACCGATGCCTTACGAGAGAACGTCGCAGGCGCTGGGTGACGTGCCGAAGACTCCTGTGGCGGATCGCCTGGTCGTCAAGGCCACCAACATGGCGACGATAACGGTCGATATGCAGCGCGCCAAGCTGACCTGCTCCGCAGTCGTGGATGTCACCACCGACGGGCCGCTGAGCATCACCCTCGCTGGCTGCAACCGCGTGCTGTCACTCCCCTGATACGAACGGCCAAACGCTCATGAAAGTCACCGGAAAATCGACAGCGGGGTACACGCTGTTCCTGCTGTTCTTGATCAACTTCTTCAACTTCTTCGACCGCGCCATTCCTTCGGTGGTGCTGGAGCCCCTCCGCAAGGAGTTCTCGCTCACCGATACCGACCTCGGTGTGCTGACGACAGCCTTCATCCTGGTCTACGCCTTCGCCGGCATTCCGCTCGGGCGCCTGTCAGATCGCTTTTCGCGCAAGCGCATCCTGGCGGGCGGTGTCGCGGTGTGGAGCGTGCTGACGGCAGCATCCGGCATGGCCTGGAACTTCGCATCCTTCTTCGCGGCCCGTATGGGCGTCGGCGTGGGCGAGGCCAGTTGCTCGCCGGCGGCCAACGCCATGATCGGCGATCTCTATCCCGCCGCGAAGCGCGCGCGGGCGATCGGCATCTTCATGCTCGGCCTGCCGCTCGGCAGCCTCGCCTGCTTCGCGCTGGTGGGCTTGATCGCGCAGCAATACGGCTGGCGCGCGCCCTTTCTACTGGCAGCGATCCCCGGCCTGATTCTCGCGGTGCTGCTGTGGCGACTCCAAGAGCCGGAGCGCGGCGCGCAGGAGAGCTACAAGATCGATCAGGCCACGCCGATCGAACGCCCCTACCGCAAGATTCTCAGCGTACCGACGTTCTGGTGGATCATCCTTTCGGGTGCCAGCTACAACTTTGCTTCGTATGCGATCAACACCTTTTTGGCGGCGATGCTGAGTCGCCATCACGGGCTGAACATTGCGGAGGCCGGCGGCATCGTGGCGATCGTCGTCGGTGCGACGGGCATCATCAGCCTCACGGCCGGCGGCTGGCTGGCCGATGCCGTGCATCGCGTGCGCGCCAATGGCCGTCTGCTGCTGGGTGCGATCTGCCTCTTGGTCGCCGCACCGCTGGTGTGGCTCGGTCTGCAACAGCCAGTTGGGCAGATCGTGACGCTGACGCTGCTACTGAGCGCGGGCTGGCTGCTGTTCTACATGTATTACGTCACCGTCTACAGCAGCTTGCAGGATGTGGTCGAGCCGCGCCTGCGTGCGACGGCGATGGCGGTCTACTTCTTCTTCATGTATGTGCTGGGCGGTGGCCTGGGCGCCTATGTGACGGGCGTACTGTCAGATTTCTACGCCCATCAGATGATGGCCTCCGCAGGGGCCAGCGAGATCACCGCCACCTTCCGCGCGCTGGGCCTGCAAGCCTCGCTCAGCACCGCGGTGCCGATTGCCATCTTCGTCACGGGGGTCGCTCTCTGCGCCGCCGCCAGAACGTTTACGCAGGATGCGAAGAAGAACGAGCGCGGTAGTTGACACGACTAGAACGGACTTGGAGCAGTAGCGATGGCAATTCGGTTTGATGGAAAAGTCGCAATCGTCACCGGTGCCGGCAACGGCCTGGGTCGCTCGCACGCACTCGCCCTCGCCGCACGCGGCGCGAAGGTGGTGGTGAATGATCTCGGCGGCGACCGCAGCGGCACGGGGGCCTCGACCTCGCCGGCGCAGACCGTGGTGGACGAAATCCTGCAGAACGGCGGCGAAGCCATCGCCAACGCAGCCAACGTCGCCAAGGCCGATGAAGTCGAGGCGATGGTGGCAGCCACGCTCGCAAAATGGGGGCGCGTCGACGTGCTGGTGAACAACGCCGGCATCCTGCGCGACAAGACCTTCCAGAAAATGACGCTGGAGGACTTCCGGCTGGTGATGGAGGTACATGTGATGGGCAGCGTGCATTGCACCAAGGCCGTCTGGGGGCCGATGCGCGAGCAGGCCTATGGCCGCATCGTCATGACCACCTCCTCTTCCGGCCTCTACGGCAACTTCGGCCAGGCCAACTACGGTGCCGCCAAGATGGCGGTGGTGGGCTTCATGAACACGCTGCATCTCGAAGGCGAGAAGTACAACATCCGCGTCAATGCGCTGGCACCGACGGCCATGACGCGCATGACAAGCGACATCGGCATTCCGGAGGCCACTCTCGGCCTGCTGACCCCCGAATCGGTGACTGCCGGCCTGCTGTATCTGGTCAGCGAAGACGGCCCTGCTCGAACCATTCTCTGCGCCGGCGCGGGCGGCTTTGCCCGCACGCTGATCTACGAGACCGACGGCATCTTTCTCAATGCGGACGAGCAAACGCCGGAGAACGTGGCGGCGCACTTCGAGCAGATTTCCTCAGCGGAGGGGCAGCGCCTGTTCAAGATCGGCAGCGACCAGACCACAAAATTTCTCGCCAAGGCGGCAAAGAGCCTGTAAGCGCCGAAGATGCCGTAGGGCCACCAAGCTCTGCGGCTAACGCCGGCAGGTTCCCGTCGGCGGCGGCAGCAGCGGCTCGATGGGGATCGCCCCCGCCAGCACTTCCATGCCCACCGAGTTGGGGTGCAGGCCCTCGACGAAATAGGGCTGAAAGGGCTGGTCCGGCAGCAGGGGATTCGCCATCGCCGTCGCCACGTCTGCCACCGCATCGAAGGCGGTGCTCGCCAGCAGCATCTGGTTTAGCGCCGCGCGCTGTGGCTCTTCGGTGAGCGCATCCCAGCCGAAAGGCAGCGGCGGATCGTTGCGCGGCAGCACCGTGCTCACCACGATACAGACACCCGCTGCATGGGCCTGCCGCGCCAGCTCGACAAGGCCGGCATACACGTCAACCGCCAGGGCACTGCTACCGAGATCGTTGGTGCCGATCAATACGAATACCGATTTCACCCCGGCACCGGCAAGCGCATCGCGCCCGAAGCGCAGCACCGCCGCATCCCCGAACATGGGGCCGCTCTTGATGTCGGTGGCGGTGTTGCCGTTGATACCCAGATTGCGCACACCCGCCGCGATGCCCGCGGCCTGCAGCCGGCGGGCGAGAAAATCCGGATAGCGCTCGTTGCGGCCGATGGTGCTGACGAAGCCATCGGTGATCGAGTCGCCGAAGGCGCTGATCGTGGTGCCGCCGCCGGCCGGAGCGATGACATCGAAATCGCTGAGAAAGAAAAAGCTGCGCGCCGAAAGCGGATACATCGCGCCCATCGCATCGGCCGTCACATCGCCGCTGCCCGGCGCGCTCACCCATTGCGTGGCGAAGGCCTCGGAGTGGGAACTGATCGGCCCGGCGAACGTCGGCACGTGGAAGCTCACCGCCAGGCTGTCGCCGAAGGCGTAGCGGAAATCGGCACCGTCGCTGCAGCGCTTCTCGCCGGGCGGGATGCTGACCGAGGGCATGCCGCCGAAGCGCAGTTCCACCCCGCCGCCGGCCGTGATCGCAGCGGTCAACCCATCGCCGCTCAGCGACAGGCTGGTGCGGGAAATGTCGAGCGGCACTGCGCCGAGCAGGTTCGAGAAGCAGGCGCGTACCCGCGTGCCGGCAATACTCGGGTGGATGATCATGCGCAGGCTCTGGTCGTCCACCACATTGGTGGGGAACACCGGCGCATAGGCCGGGCCCAGCGCGCCCTCGGGATACGGCCCGTAGATGGCCGTCGCCCAGGCACCGATCCAGTTTTCTTTCGGCGTCACCGTCACAGGCACCGTCGGCGTGCCGGGCATCGTCGGTGCCGGAAGACTGCCTACAGGGATCGGTGTTCCGCTGTCGCCGCAACCCGCCCCGCCGATCGCCGCAGCGAGTGCTGCGATCAAGGCGGCCCTTTTCATGCTGTTCTCCACGGCATCGCTCAGCGCGCCACCGTCGCCACCGGCGCGGCACCGATCGGCACGCCGCCCGGGCCAGCGCTGTAGTCGAGCCAGGGCACCGAGGGCTGGTCGCTGGCCGAAGGTTTGGTCCAGTCGCAGACCCCGGTCGGGAACACCGCCTGCAGGCGCGTGAACTGATCGTCGCTCAGCGCCGGGACGATGCCAGCGTAGTCGGCGCGGTCCAGCGGTTTCAGCACGCACTCGAAGTTGTCGTTGGTGAACGGTGCGCCGGCCTGCACTACCGGGTTCGAGTAGTAGGGGAAGGCGGCCGCGCAGGCGGTCCGATCGGTGACCGCCTGGCCGCCGATGAAGCAGGTATCGACGGCATCTGCCGGCTTGTTGCGCAGCACCTTGGCGGCGACCGGGTCACTGGAGGTATCGGCCTGGATCGCATCGATCCAGCGCGTCATCAGCAGCAGGGGACTGTGCGTGCAGGCCCCGGACGGCGTGGTAGGCAAGGGCGTGCCGGCACCGAGGCCCGCCGAGATGCCACCCGCGCAGGAAAACGCCGGGTCGCCGACCAGCGGGATCGCGCCAGTGAAGATGATCATGTTGCCGTGGCCGCCGGTGTGGCGGTCGAGCCGCGCACGCACGACGTAGCTCCAGTCGTCGGTGTGGATTTCCGCATCGTCGTGGCCACGCAAATCGATGATCGGCACCTTGGCGAGCTGACGGCCGTCGCTGATGAGGCCGCCGCGATGCGCGAAGGCCGCCGAGCCCGGGTCGGCCACCATGCGCGCCGGGGTGAATTCGCCATCGATGTCGATGCCGCCGAGCTTCTCGTTCAAGTCGACGAACTGCTCGGCGAGAATCAGGTTCGACTGCAGGGCCTTGAGGCCGAACTGCATGCCAACGCTGCTCACCGGCCGGTTGGCAAAGCCACGGCCGATCCGCCGCTCGACCTCGGTCCACACCGAAGGATCGCGGCGGCCCATGATCGACACCATGTAGTCGTTGATCGTGCAGCGCGCGCCGGTGGGATTGGTGACGGGGTCATAGACCTGGTCGGCCGGCAGCTTGCAGCCGGCGGCGACCTTGGGGTCGAGGCGTGCGCCGAACAGCTGCTCCCAGGCCACGCAGGGGCCGACATTGGAATGGCCCATCACCTCGGCCTGCTGGGCGACGACCGCCCAGAGCTGCGGTGAGGTCTGCAGGAAGTAGCGGTTCATCAGCACGCAGGCGAACACCTCGCCCGCCGGCGTGTAGAGGTCAGGGTAGCTGCAGGTCGGGATGATGCCGTCGAGCAGGCCAGGATACTGGGTGGCGATCAGGTACTGCTGGTTGCCGCCGCCGGAGCAGCCCTCGGCGATGGTGTGCTTGATCTCGCCATACTGCTCGGCAATGTGCTCCTTGATCATCATCACCATCTCGGCGGAGACGTTGTCGTTGGAGTTGTTGCCGTGCACGTTGATACCGGTGGTCACCACCATGAAGCCGTTGGTGAGCGCGTGGTCGTCGAGCGGGCTCGGCGCTGCGTCCTGGTAGTGATGGGGTGCGGTGCCGCCACCCATCAGGTACATCAGCTTGCCGTTCCACCCTTTGGGTGGTGACCACGGGGCCAGCGTCTGGCCAGGCTCGAGCAGCGTCGCAATCTTGTAGAGGCCGCGATCCATCGCACCGGTTTCCACCTGCACGATGTAGGGGACGCCGGTGTCGGTCATCGCCAGATCATTCGGCGGCGAGGCCGGGTCGTAGGCCGCAAACGACTGGCTGACGGCGGATTTGTACATGAGCGCAAAGGTGCTGGCGGCATTGCACTGCGAATCGAGCGCAGGGCCGAGGCCGCCGGTGACGGTGTCGCAGATCCAGGGCTGGATCTGGGCGCCGGCAAACACCGGGCCGCCGCGCGGATGATTGGTGAGCGTGATCTGGGCACCGGAGCCGCCGCTCCTGCGCGCACGCAGGCGGTTGTCGCCGACCTTCAGGCCTGGCACCACGCCCATCACCCGTCCGTTGGGTCGCTTGGCGAAAGACGACGTCACGTCGCGGCCATCGACATCGACCCTGACCTTGCTCAGGTCGAGGTCGGCCGGCAGCAGCTCGACCAGCGCATCACCGCTGCTCAACAGATCGGCGCGGTTGGAGAGCACCTTCAAGGTCAGCTCGCCTGGCGCAGGCTCGGCACCAATGCCGCCCACACCGCCCGCACCGGGCCGGCTCGAATCACCACCGCAGGCTGCAAGCAGCGCCAGCAACAGCACGAAATATTTCTTCAGCATGATCTTTTCTCTCATTCTCAAAACGATTCAAAAGTACGAAGGGCTTGCCATTTCGATGTACCAAAGGGTGCGGCTAGAGCTGCCCACGATGCTCACCCGCCGCCGTCAGCGCGATACGGCGGCCATCGCTAAGGCGCAGCTCCGCAGGCCCGTCGGTGGTGATCACGTAGCGCAGCGGCTTGCCGGCATTGCAGGTGGCGGAGGCGTCGATGTTCAGCGAGG
This sequence comes from Pseudomonadota bacterium, assembly GCA_040386395.1. GTDB lineage: Bacteria > Pseudomonadota > Gammaproteobacteria > Nevskiales > Nevskiaceae > Stagnimonas. Next base: position 26,469 of record JAZKFO010000006.1, read on the forward strand.
CGATGTTGACGAGCGTGCCTTCGAGCAGGTTCTCCGCAGCGAACGGCGTGCTCGACCCGGTGGCGTTGCGCTCTTCCGACGCCCAGGGCAGCGGGCTTTGCCCCACGTTGTTCGCGGCCGCGCTGACCGGCACGCTGCCGCCGCAACTGCGATTGATCAGGTCGATGTCGCTGTACACCTCGGCGAAGTGATCGGCGCCCACCGTGCGGTTGACGATGCCCGACACCCAGTAGGCGCGGTCGTGGCGGATGCCGTATTCGGCGTTGCCGAGCGTCGGGTCGTGGCGGTAGGTGACGCGCGCCGGATTGACCACCCGCTTGAAGTTGGCGGAATCGGTGGCCTCCTTCGCCCACTCGTCGAGCAGGGCAAAGGTGAGGTGCTCGGCGGCTGGGTGTAAGTACCACTTGTAGACGTTGTCGGTGGCGGCGAAAGTCTGCTGGATCGCTCGGGCGCTCGGAATCTGCACCAGCTCGTCCGCTCCGGCGTAGATCATCGAGCCCGGGATATGCCGCAGGTTGCCGACGAAGTCGATCATGTTGCCGACCGCGCCGGCCGTGGCCGAGACTGCACCACCCGGCACGCCATTGAAGTCGTCGCCGGTGAAACCCACCCAGGAGACGAAGCCCGCAAAGCGCTGCGGATACAGCGAGGCCATGCGGTAGGTGACGTAGCCGCCCTGCGAGTAGCCGCTGGCGATCACGCGCTCGAGATCAATCGGGAAGTTCGCCTCCACGTCGGCCATCACGTCGAGCTGGTCACGCTCCGAGATGTCGGAGCCGTAGCCATCGGGCCCGCGCGCCAGCGGGCTGACGAGGATGCGGCCGAACTGCTCGCCGAACTCCAGTTGGATGTTCGGCTGGTCCATCAGGCTGGTGTGGTTCGCACCCGAGCCGTGAAACAGCACCTGCATGGGGTATGGCGCCGAGCCTGCGGTGGGCATGTAAAGCGCGTAGGGCTGGTACTTGCCGAAGAACACGAACTCCTGCGCCGACGAGGGCACGTCGCCGGCATCGCCGCGGCCCGGGATGGCGCCGATGCCTTCGCCCGGCGGCAGGGTGAAGGCAGAGGTGTAGACCCGCGAATGCAGGCCGGGCGTGATCGCCGTGGCGGCGCGGCTGGAGCCGTTCCGCAGGTCAGCCACGTCGATGGTCTCGCCGAAGGCCGAGATGTCGCCCTCCGCCAATGCAGCCGACTGGTGGTCCTCGAACAGACAGCCGGCGGTGGAGGTGGTGGCCGTGCTGGTCTGCAGGCAGCGGGCCTGCTCATCGATGCCGCGATAGGCGACGTTCATCACCGTGCCGTCGGCCTGAGCCACCACCGCCTGCAAGCGCCAACGGCTACCCGCCGGCATCGGGATGCTGCCTTCGATGACGTTGGTATCCGGGTCGCCCTGGCGGAAGGCCTGCAGCAGCTCCCAGCCGGTGCTGATGATGCCCAGATCGCACCAGGTGCCGCCGCCGGTGGTCGCGTTGCCGTCGGTATCGATGGCGAGTGCCAGCACGGAGTTGCCGACCGCGAACAAGGTGTTCAGCTCGCCACGGATGCGCAGACGGTCACCGTCCGCCCAGAGCTGCAGGTTGACGAGGTCGGCGGTGTTGTCGGTGCCCTCGGCGTAGGTCGCCTCGCCTGCCGGTCCGTCGAGCGAGACCAGCGGCTGGCCGTTGTCGGCGCCGTGGTCGTCGTAGAGGTAGTCGCGATAGATATGCCGGCCCTGACACAGCGCGGTGCTGCCGGCGAGCCAGCTCTGCGCAATGCACCCCGCCGGCACGGCCGAAGGCTTGGGTCTGAGCGTGGCCCCTTCGACGCTGCTGCAGCTCTTGGGCAGGGCCACTTCGGCGAGCGGCATCGCCCCGTTCGATCCACCGCCGCCTGGCGGCGCAGTCGGCAGGGATGCCACCACGCGGCTGTCACCGCAGGCGGTGAAGCCGAGCACGCTGACCAGCACCGCCGCAAGGCGATGCCCAAGATGTTTTCGCATTCCCGATCTCCTGCGGTTGCGAGGCTCCGACTGAGGGAGCTGTGAGTGATTACTGTAGGCCTCCCGCGGCAGACGCATCACTGGAGATGCGTACAGCCGCAATGTGAGTATTTCCACTGAACGCAAGGGCATTAAGTGCCGCTATCGACTCGCTCCGTTGATGAAGTCGCTCACCATCGCGCCCACAGCCTTGGCATGCGTGGTCATGAACAGATGCCCGCCTTGCGGGATTTTCACCAGCCGGGCAGAAGGCAGCAGTTTTGCCAATAGCCAGCCATTGATGGGCCGCACGATGGGGTCGTCGTCGCCGACGATGACCAGTGCAGGGCATCTGATGCGGCGCAACCAGTGCAGGCTGGTGAAGCTCCAGGCCGCGAAGATCTGCTGGAAGTAGGCGCCGGCGGTGGGCGCGCGGGTGAGGCCCGCGAACTCCATCGCGTATTCGGGATGCTGGCGCATCGCGCCGCCGTAGAGGGTGCCGGCGTTGCGCGCCATGAAGGTTCTGGAGAGGTAACGCTGGGGCGTGATCATGCGCAACAGTGCCGAAGGCCGGCCCGGGAACATGATGATGCCCGGCGTGGTCGCCATCAGCACCAGGTGCGAGACGCGCGCGGGATGATCCAGTGCGAAGCGCTGGGCGACGAGGCCGCCCCAGGAGACGCCGGCAACGGCGACCGGCTCGCTCACGCCGAGCGCATCGAGCACCCCGGCCGCGAAGCGCGCGTATTGCGCGGCAACGGGGCAGAACCAGGAAGCCGGCGAACCGCCGTTGCCGGGCATGTCGAACAGGATGCAGGGCTGCCGCAGGGCGCGCGCGAAGGTGAGCGCGAGTTCCAGGTTGGCACCGATGCCGTTGCAGAGCAGCAGCGGGGTGCCGCTACCAGGCGTGCGCGCCACGCGCAGGCGCATGCCGCGCACTGTGACCGTGCTGACCTCGGCGTTTGCCTCGGCGAGCGCCTCGCGCTGGCGCTGCAGGCCGGAGCCCCACAGCCGGTTGGTGATGTCGACGCGCGGTTTCATTGGTGGACGTAGGTGCCGGGCGCGGCGACCAGCGGCGGGTGATCGGCACTGCCCGGCTCGGCAGCCGCCGGCTTCCAGTCGCCGGAGCGTTCCTGCAGCCAGGCGTGCCAGTGCAGCCACCAGCTGCCGCTCTGATGCGTCGCGGAAGCTTTCCACTCGTCGGCTGAGGCCTGCCCGCCCCTGCCGGTCCAGAACTCGGTCTTCTTGCCGCCGGGCGGGCTCAGGATGCTCTGCATGTGCCCGGCGTTCGCCAGCGTGAAGGTGCAGTCGCCGCCGAACAGTTGCGTGGTGCGGAAGCACCCGCGCCAGGGCGTGATGTGGTCGGTGGTGCCGCCGGTGATGTAGCTGTCGCAGCGGATGCGCTTCACATCCACCGGCACGCCGTTGAGCCTGAGGCGGCCCGGCACCGTCAGCGCATTCTTCAGGAAAATGTCGATGAACTCGCTGTGCAGCCTGGCGGGTAGCCGGGTGGCGTCGCCATTCCAGTAGAGGACGTCGAAGGCCGGCGCCGGCTTGCCGAGCAGCACGTTGTTGACCCAGTAGTTCCAGATCAGGTCGTTGGGCCTCAGCCAGGTGAAGGCGCTGCCCATCTCCTTGCCGTCGAGCACGCCCTTCTTAGCCGTGCGGCGGCGCACTGCGGCGATGGCTCTCGGGGTTGCGAACAGACCTAGCGGCGTGTCGCCGATGGCGCCGGTATCCAGCACATTGACCATCAGCGTCAGGCTGTTGACGCGCGCATCGCCGGAGGCCGCGCGGGTCGCAGCGTAGGCGGCCAGGGTCATGCCGCCAGCGCAGGCGCCAACCATGCTGACCTTGCTCGCACCGCGGATCTGGCAGATGGTGCCGATCGCCATGTCGATCGCCGCGGCGTACTCGGCGAGACCCCAGTCGCGCTGCTCGGCGGTGGGATTGCGCCAGCTGATGCACCAGACCTCGAAGCCCTGATCGAGAAGCCCGCGCACCAGGCTCTTCTCGGGGGTGAGATCGAACACGTAGAACTTGTTGATCTGCGGCGGCACCAGCAGCACCGGCACCTCGCGGACCCTCTCCGTACGCGGGCGGTACTGGATCAGCTCCAGCACCTCGGTGCGAAACACCACGTCGCCCTCGGTGTTGGCGAGATTGCCGCCGACGGCGAACTGGGTCTTGTCGACCTGGGCCGGGTAGCCGCCGTTCTCGCGGAAGTCGCGGACCAGATGCTTGACCCCGTCCAGCGCACTGTGGCCGCCCGTCTCCCTGAACCGACGCAGTGCTTCTGGATGGATGGGCAGGTTCGAGGGTGCGACGGCATCCACCAACAGCGAGAGCATGAACTCGAGGCGCGCACGGCTGTGCATGGGCAGCACCTGGCTGTCGGTCCATTCGTGCAGCGAGCGCTCGAAGGCGAGGTAGACCTGCAGCAGCTTGCGATAGCGCGGATCGGCCTGCCAGGCCGCATCGGCGAAGCGCTTGTCGCGGCTCGATGGGGCGAGCGTGGAAGCGTCGCTGCGGATCGCGGCGAGCTCCTTGACGAACCGTGCCGCCGAGCGCGCCGCAAGCTTGGGCTGCACGACCGTCAGCTTCGCCACCCGCATCGCCTCGCGGGCCACGTCGTAGGCGCGAAAGCCCAAGAAGGGATTCGGGCCGAGCAGGCCTTCCGCACTGCTGGCCGCCAGCCTGCGGTCGCGCACAGCCTCCGTCTTCATGGCGCAACCGCTCCCAGCGTGGCAGTGCCGTACTGCTGCCGCAGCAGTTTCTTGTCCAGCTTGCCGACACTGGTACGCGCGATCGACTCGACCACCATGACCCGCGAGGGCACCGCGTAGCGCGAGATGATGCCGCTGTCGGCAAAGGTGCCGACGAAGCGCTTGATCTCGGCCTCTTCGACGTTCGCGCGGTCACGCGCCACCACCAGTGCCAGCGGGCGCTCGCCCCATTTCTCGTCGGGCATGCCGATCACCGCCACCTCGGCCACTGACTCGTGCCGCGAGATGAGATCCTCGACGGCGAGCGAGGACACCCATTCACCGCCGGTCTTGATGACGTCCTTGATGCGGTCGGTGATCTTCAGATAGCCGTCTTCCTTGAAGCCGATGTCCTGGGTGTGCAGCCAACCGCCGCGCCAGAGTTCGCGCGAGGCCTCGGGCTGCCGCGTGTAGCCCTGGGTGAGCCAAGGCGCGCGCGCGACCACCTCGCCCTCGCCCTCGACGTCGCGCATCTCGGCATCCACCGTGCGCAGCTCGACAAGCGGCACCGCCGCGCCCGCCTTGCAGCGGAAGTGGGTCTCGCGCTCACCCTCGACATCGCCGAGCACCGGGTGCAACTGCGCAATCGCCAACAGCGGGCAGGTCTCGGACATACCGTAGCCGCCGAAGACGTCGATGCCGCGCTGTGCGGCCTCGGTGACCAGCCCCGCAGGCAGCGCCGAGCCGCCGATGACCACTTTCCAGCGCGAAAGATCGACGGCGGACGACGAGGAGTCGCCGAGCATCATCTGCAGGATCGTCGGCACGCAGTGCGAGAAGGTCACACCCTCCGAGGCGATCAGCCGCAACAGCTGTGACGGGATGTAGCGGCCCGGATAGACCTGTTTCACTCCGAGCTGGAGTGCCACATAGGGCAGTCCCCAGGCATGCACATGGAACATCGGCGTGATCGGCATGTAGACGTCGCCGCGATGGAATCTCTGGCCGCCGGCCGGGCTCGCCAGTGCGGCCATCGCCGAGAGCGTGTGCAGGATCAGTTGCCGGTGGCTGAAGAACACGCCCTTGGGCAGGCCCGTGGTGCCGGTGGTGTAGAACGTGGTGGCCCGTGTGTTCTCGTCAAAGTCCGGAAAGTCATAATCGGGTGCCGCGTTGGCGAGCATCGCCTCGTATTCGCCCGCCACCAGAGGTGTCGCGCCATAGCCAACGTCGTCGTCGCTGATCCAGACCACGCGGCGCAGGGATTCCAGCCGCGGCGCAATCTCCGCCAGCACGCCCGCGAAGTCGCTGTTGAGCAAGAGCACCTTCGAGCCGGAATGGTTGAGCGTGTAGAGCAGCTGCTCGGGCGAGAGCCGGATGTTCGCGGTCATCAGCACCGCCTGCATCATCGGCACAGCGTAAAAGGCTTCGAGGTAGCGATGGCTGTCCCAGTCCATGACCGCCACGGTGTCGCCGGCCTCCACACCCAGCGTCGTCAGCAAGTTGGCCAGGCGCGACACGCGCACGCGCAGTTCGCGGTAGGTGAAGCGCTGACGGTCTCGGTAGACGATCTCCTGATCGCCGGCGATGGCAAGCGGCGCGTGCCAGAGCTGCTTGACCAGCAGCGGATAGGCATAGGCGTTTTCAGCGTGATCAGTGTGGACAGAGGCCATCATGGGTAGTTCCTGGAAGCGCGGGCCGCATCCGGCGGCGAGCAGTGGCCGAAGCGGTAACGCAGCTTCAGGCCTTCGATCGCCATCTTAGGATCGCCTCGCGGCGCAGCCATTGGAGGAGCGTCGAAGCCCGCTGTGAACATTCCCAAGTGCGGCACCGAGCAAAGTCAAAGACCTCACGAACTCAGCCCCGGTGCGATGCTAAGGGGCGACCTCGGGCCTCGTGCGCGAGATCCGCAGCGCGGTGTGCAATTTCGCCATCCAAGCCATGTCGTTCATGCTCGATCCAAAGATCTGCTCGATGCGCTCTAGCCGATGGTCGAGCGTGTTGGGATGCACGCTCAAGGCACCCGCGACTGCCTTGCGGTGCTGCCCGAGCTCGAAATAGGTGGACAGCGTCTCCAGGAGCTGCGGCTCTACAGCCAGCCGCTCGATCAGTGCGTCAAAAAAGCGCTTGACGTTGTCGCTGGTAGTGACCAAATCATCGAGGACGATGTCGGAATAGCAGCTCACGCCGCGTTTGGAACCCTCGGTATGCGACTCGGCCCGCTCCGCCTGCCCCGCCGAAGCCTGCCAGCCGCGGGGTCCGATACCTGGAAGGCCGGCACCCACGCTCGCGACGTTCTCGACCTGCCGGGCAACGCTTACAGCTAGGTCATTCACACGACGGCAGTGGTCGATCAGCAGCTCGCCATGGTTTGCCGCCACCCAGACGATCAGCAAGTCGTGATGAATCGCCCACATCAGCCGGTTGCGGGCCACGCCAGCGACGCGCGCGATCTGCGTAACCATGATATCGGTTACTCGCTCGAGGTTGGCTGTCAAGGCGAGGGACGTCGCCGGATGCACCACAATCGCACAGACTTGGACGGTCGCATCGAGGCCTAGATCAGCAATGTGGCGGCGAAAGGCTTCCACATCCTCGGGGCGCACCGAGATCACCGTCCACAGTTCGTTACGCAACCGATCGCGCCAGCGTTCTTGTTGATGCTGCTCGGCGGTCCAGGCCAATGCCATCGACTGCGCGAGCAGATCGAAGTAGTGCATGAAGTATGGCGAGACCTGCACCAGCAACTCGTACTGGAGCTCGCGGTTGTCTCCGGCTTCCTTGAGCATTTCCATCCAGAGCGCACGCGAGCCGATGCGGTAGGCCCTGAGCAAACTCGAAAGCGAGATGCCCTGATGCACGCGCCGCCGGGAATTCTCCGCAACTGCCGTGAATTCGGACGCCGTCGGCGGGATCCCGCTCAGCAGCGTACGGCTCCAGATACGCGCATTGATTTCAGCAGTCCTGCGTAATTCCTCGCGCAACGCCGAATCGTTTGTCAGCTCGTAGTCGGAAACTGTTGAGATGATCGCTTCGCTGACCGACAGGCTGAGCGGCTCGAGCCGCGCATTCATCCTTTCCAACAGAACCTGCAACTGGGTAGATGGAGATGGAATGACCACATCCAGCCAAGGTGAATGGTTGACCGTGCTCATCGTGCTTCTCCTCTGATTTTTCTATTTCCAACCTTAAGGATCCAAGTTGCTATCGAGCGGGCATGACCTCTCTCCTGGCATCAAAGTCGACCATGCCTCCGGAAGGGCTGAGCGAGCAGAAATTTAAGGCCGCTACCGCTGGTCGGTATTCTGCTCCCAGCTGGTCCGCCGGAAGCAGAGGCTATGCCCACGGCCTTGATCTCGGCGAGCTGCCGGCGGCGGTCGCGCAGATACAAGCTAGCGAGCACGTGCGGGAACAGGTTCAGCTCTGGCTGCACTCTTGGCCAGACAGCGTTACAGCGTGTGCCACGAGCAATGCAGGGCGGTGCTGATCCTCCACCAAAGCAACTAGAAACGACTGCCGGCGAATGCTGTACTCATCCACGCCTGCCCCGAATTCATCGGACGAGTCGGAAGCGCAGCACCGCCGTAAATCACACTGCCGTCCTTCTTCTGATAGGTCAGCCAGGGAATGGTCGACTGTTGCCCTACACCCGGCTTACTGAAATCACAGACACCGGTGCCGAAAATTCTTTGCAGCTGTGCCCACTGCGAATCGTCAAAGCCGACCGACCCATAGTCATCTTTCCGCTGAAGTGGCTTGAGCTGACATTTGTTGGTGTCCGTCGTCAGTGCGTCTCCAGCCACCGTTCGCGGCGTGCCGTAAATCGGCACCACCGCATCAGGGCAGAGTCCATCCGAAACCTTTACGTTCGTGCCGCTGTAGCAGCGGTCTGTGATGTCGGCTGGCTTGTTGGAAACAATCTTCTCAGGTAGCGGCCGATTGCTTGAATCTTTCTCAACAGCGGCGAGCCGCCGATCCATGGCTTCGAGCGCTTTCTCGAGGAAATACAGGTCGCCATAGTCCAGGACAGGACCTTCCCAGATCACGTGGTTGGCGTGCGTGCCGTGCGCTCGATCCAGTCGTGCACGCACCGCGAACGCACGGTATGAATCGTGGATGTAGCCGGGATCCGGGCCGCGACCATCCAGAATCTCGATCTCGTTGCTGTTCGTGCGCTGATTGAGCGCGCCACTGCGATACGCATTGACCAGGGTCAGAGCATCCGCAGCGTGGCGCTCGCCGTCTGGCAAGGCGTCCACCGTCAGGCCGCCGACCTTGAGGTTGAGGTCGATGAACTGCGCAGGCGTGATCTGCCCCTTCTGCAGCGCAACCAGTGCGTATTGAACACCGACGTTATCGATGGGCGCGCCAGCAAAACCGCGTGCTATGGACTGCTCGGGTGTTGCCCAGCGAGACCGGTCGCGCGGCCCGAAGACATTGATCATGTAGTCCTGAAGACTGCATCGCACCCCGCCGGGATTCGTGGCGGCGTTGTAGAGCTCGGTCGCCGAAACGCCGGCGCAGGCCCGATCTGGTTTCAAAACACCGTCGAAAAGGGTCGTATCTGCGACAACACCATTCACCGCAGCAACGTGTCCGTCGACTTGTGAAAATTGCAGCGGCGTCCAGAGCACGCCCGGCGCCCATCGCGTGGGGTCCAGAAAGTAGTCATAGACGAGGTGGTAGTCCGAAATCTGGGTTGCGGAAGTGCCACTCCTAAAGTTGGCCTAGTGGTGATCGCTGGGGGTTGCCTACTTGGTGTTGTTACAGGGCGCAGGTTCGAGCCGGACTTGGCGAAAGGATTAGTTCGGAACATGCGCACAGGGCAAGGGCGGGCTTGATCTGCCGAGAAAGTTCAGTCTTGTCTGCGCCGACGACGGAACACGGTCGCGACCGCCGCCAAGCCAAACCACAATGAGGTGATTGCTGAGAGACTGCCGCCAGAGGAGGCTGAGCTGCCATCGGTCGCACCTGGAGACGGGACTGGAGAAGGAGTCGGTGTCGGAGTGGGCGCGGGAGTTGGAGAGGGATTTGGCGCGGGATTTGGAGTGGGCGCGGGTGTCGGGGTTGGATCGGCGCTGAGAGGTCCGATCAGCATTGCAAATTTGATCGCAGCGTTGGCAGTAACGCGGCGAGAAGTGGTAACGCCAAGCGACGGGTCCGAACCAGCGATGAGGATTCGACCGCTGGGAAGGATGGCAACAGCGGATGCACCTTCACCACCTCCACTGAAATCGATTCGGTTCGAACCCCCGGAGGGAATGAAGCCGGATGCGGCGCTACCGCTACTGGTTGTCGTACCGAAGAAAAAGTCGGTGTTGTCGGAGCTGTAAACACCGACGTAAACGGTGCGGCCGTCCGGGAGTGAGGCGCGAGCGGTGACGGATTCGTTGCTGATACCGCCGACAGAGCTCGTGGAGCTGCGGCCATCGTTCGCAATCTTGGTCGCTGTGCGGCCGAAGGGACCGTAGCAAATGATGTTGCCGCCCTGAATAGCGAGCGCGTTTGCTCCCTCGTTGTTGATGATGTCGAAGGTAGCGAAACCGCTACCGTTGGGACCAAAGGTGGTGTCTGGAGTGCCGTTGGCCAGGAAGCGGCCTACGGCGATGTCGTATGGAGATCCACCGCTGGAAGCCCTCGCATTGCCGGCAACGACAATGTTCTCGCCTTGGAATGCAATGTTCAGCGCGGGCAGGCTGGACGAGTACGCAGGGATGGGCATCACCGCAACGCCATTCGAGCCGAAGGTCGCGTCCAGTACGCCGTCAGTTGAATAGCGACGCAGCTCGATTCGCGCGGGTTCGCTGGAGACGTAGTTTGAAACCACCAGACGCTGATTGGCATCAAGCGCAGCGCCCTGAATGATGGCCGGGAAGGTGAGGATTCCGGTGTTGCCATTGAAGGTGGTGACGCGAGTGCCGTTCGCGCTGTAAACAAAAGCGTCGAGCGACCCCACGACCATGAAAAGATCGTTCGTCGTCGCGAACAAGCCGATACCAGCCTGGTTGGCTGACTGGGGGAGTGCAGCCCGACCAGATGCGTTGTCTCCGAAGGTTTCAAAGACGACGCCATCAGCGCCGATACGGAAGAGGTTCAGCTGGCCATTCAGTCCGTAGAGCACCAAGGTGGAGTCATCCGGCTGAGGCAGCATCGCCGACACCGCGCCAGACTGCGTGGTGACGAGCCGACCGTTCGAACCGAAGGCGGTATCCAGTGAGCCTCCCGCAGCAAAAGACGCGGCGGATGCAACGGACAGCAGAGTAAATGTGGCGAGACGAGCGTTGGAACTGATGCTTGATTTCATATTTCTCTCTTGAGTTGTTTGTGGGGAATCAGAAGTCATGGCAGTGCAGCCAAACCCATTGCCGTCACTTGGCTTCGGCAGGTGTGGCCAGATCGCTTCCAGCTTCGAGCGCCGTCAAGACGTCCGGCACAGCCTCCTGCGAGAGGCCCAAGCGCGCTTCGACGCGCACCTCGCCCGTGGGCTGCTGTACGGCATCCCACTCGCCGATGCCTAGAGTTCTTTCAAGCAGCAGTACGGATTTCCCGCTCTGCAGGTCCGTGGCGCGGATGTTTCGGCCGCCAGTTGGCTGGGTCACAGCAATCGGCCCTTTGGATGTGTTGAACCAGTCAACGCGCCAGAAGTAATGGGTGAGGTTACGGCCGCCGTCATTCGGTTTGAACAGGGACTCGAAACTCTTAGAGTCACTGCACTTGTTGACGAAGGCGTTCTGCTTCTTGCAGCCGCTCATCACCGTCACCTCCTTGCCAAGCACATTCAAGTTGATCGGCAACAAGCCGCCCGTTGAAATGTTGAGCAGCGCGTAGTCGTTCTGTTCGCCGATACCAAACGCACTCCCCAGCGTCTTGAACGAGGTCAGCAGCTCTGCGCCCTTGTTGGTGGATTGCGGAGAGGTGTCACGCTCAACCAGGATGAAGCCGGTGCCATCCACATCGCCGCGCTGCAAGTCGGCGATGGTCCAGCCCTTTGGGGCAGCTATGGTCCGTGTGCCCTGCCCGGGCGTGTAGCGGAAGGCCGTGCCAGCACGCATGACGATGAAGCCCTTCGACAATGTGGTGAGTCCATCGCCCGTCAACCGTTGTCCGGTACGGGTAGTGATGTCCCATCCGCCCTGGGTCTTCTGTCCGTAGGCAATTGGCACTCCGGCCGACATTGCACCCGCCCGGGTGGACTTAATGATGTAACCGCCCGGCGCCCTGACGACGTAGGTAATGGCACCGCTCAGCACGTCGGCGCTGTAGAGCTGTATCGCACCCTCTGGGTCCAGAAACGGCTGCTCGTTGACGCTGAAGCCCTCCTTGATCCGGCGGATGAGGTAAGGCCCACCAGTGGCCTCGATCCTCTGCAGCTCAGCCAGCAAGGCAGCTTCGCTAATCGCCTGGGGCTGCATATGAGGCTGGGCATAGCCGCCGTAAGGCGACGCAGGCATGCCGCCCATGAGGCCTGGCATGGACTGCATCGCGGCAGCGGTGCCCAACAACTGGGCTTGCACTGAGCGCATCTGCTGCACCATCGCGTTTTCTTGCTGCGGGCTCATCGAGCCACCCGACTTGGCGTATTGCTGGCGCATCTGTTCGATTGCAGATCGCTCCTGTGGAGTCCAGTCCGCCCCATGTGCGGTCACGGGCGCTGCTTCGGCAGGAGTCCCCGTCGTCAGCAGTTCCTGCGCCGATGCCCCCGCCGATAGGCCCAGCACGAGTACCGTAGTGATGAGCCGACTTGTGAGCTTTGAAGTGTGTGCAGAACGCATTTTTTGATTCCCCTTGGCTGGTGTTGTTTCGGATCGCCTTTCGGCGCGTGATCAAGGGCTTCACTCGTAAAAAATGCGAGCCGCTTTAATCGGTTCCCGCACTGGCAGTGATGACCACCTAGTTGACGCCGCTATGCTCAGGTCGGCTGCGCGCAACTGCCTGAAGCCTTGCCAAAGCCTTTCCAAAGATTCTCCAAAGCCGCGCCTTTTCAGCCGCGGGAGCACGTTGTTAGGCTTGCAGCCCAAACCTTTTGCCCTTTGTCATGAACGCCCATCTCGACCCCAGAACCCCGCCGTCAATCTGGCGATTTGCCAAGGCCCAGTTCGACGAAGCGAGCTTGGTGCTGACGGTGGATGGCCAGCCAGTCAGCCTGGAGCGCAAGCCGCTGGAGGTACTCAAGCTCTTGCTGAGTCAGGCGGGTGAGGTCGTCACCAAGGATGAGTTGCTCGCTGCGGTATGGCCGGGCGTTGTAGTGGTCGATGACGTGGTGTCGGTCGCCGTGGCCAAGTTACGCAAAGGCCTGCGGGATACCGAATCGAACATCATTGCCACTGTGCGTGGGTATGGCTATCGCTTCGTGGCCGAGATTTCTCGCAGTGCCCAACGCGCCATCGCTGAGTCCCATGAGCCAGCGCCATTGGCGGCGGGGCAAGGCGCACCCGGCCGAGAGAAATGGCGCCTGCAGGAGTGCCTTGGCAAGGGCGGCTTCGGCGAGGTGTGGCTGGCCCGCCACGAGAAAACCAACGACAGCCGTGTCTTCAAATACGCCGCCGATGGTGCCGGGCTTTCTGCCCTGAAGAAGGAAGTGACGCTGCACCGCCTGCTCAAGCAAACGTACGGCGATCGCCCCGAGTTTGTTCGGCTGCACGAGTGGCAGTTTGACGAGGCTCCGTTCTTCATCGAGTACGACTACGGCGGTGTGAGCCTTCAGGACTGGGCCAAACAGCGCCTGTCAGCGGGCGACTGGCCGTTGACTCAGCGGCTTGAGCTGGCACGCCAGCTGGCTGGTATCGTGGCACTCGCCCACGCGGCGGGCGTGCTGCACCGCGACCTGAAGCCCGCCAATGTGCTGATCGCTGTGGATGAAGGCCGGCTGCTGGTGCGCCTCACCGACTTTGGTATCGGCCACCTCATCCAGCCGGATGCGCTCGAAGCACGACAGATCACCCAGCTCGGCTTCACCCAGGCGATCGATGCCGCAGCCGGCTCGCCGCTCTACACCGCGCCCGAGGTGCTGGCGGGTTTGCCGTCCACCGCGCAGGCCGATGTGTATGCGTTGGGCGTGATCCTCTATCAGTTGATCGTTGGTGACCTCGGCAAACCCTTGGTGGCGGGCTGGGAGGCCGACATTGCCGACCCGCTGCTGCGGCAAGATATTGCCGACGCCGCCAACGGCCACCCGGATCGCCGCCTCGGCAGCGCCGCAGAGCTGGAGAAGCGCCTAGCCACGCTGGATGATCGTCGCGCTCAATGGCAGGCGCGTTTGGCTGACGAGCAAGCCACCACCAGCGCCCGCGCAGTGCTTGCCAAGCAACGAGCCCGCCGCCCCTGGCTGATCGCAACTGCCGCCACGCTACTGATGGCGCTTTCGGTGAGCAGCGTCCTGCTGTGGCGCGAGCGCGCGGCGCGCACGCTGGCAGACGACAACATCGCCATCGCCACCGCCATCAACGAGTTCGTGAAGAACGACCTCATTGCCGCCGCCAACCCCCGCCGCGGTGGCAACCCGAATGTCTTGCTCAAGGACGCCATGACCAAGGCCGCCAGCGCCATCAACACGCGCTTTGCTGGCCAACCCGAACTAGAGCTTGCCATCCGACGGGAAGTCGGAGCGATGTTTTCAGGCCTTGGCAGCTACGCTCCAGCAGCCGAGCAGTTCAAGCTCGGCCTCGCCCTGGCTGAGCGCATGGGCGCGAGCGCACAACAGGCCGCGCTGTGGAAAATTGATCTCGCGGAAACGCAGCTTTGGATCAACGACCGAGAGGGCGCCACCGCCAGTGCGACCACGGCCTATGAGACGCTGAAAAGCAGTTTGGGCATCGCCCATCCCGACACACTCAAGGCTCAGCGAGTGCTGGCGCGGATACCGTACGTGCAGGGCGACAGTGCCGCTGCTGAGCCGCTGTTCGCTGCACTGTTGCCGCACCTAAATGCACCCGGCGTTTCTCCAATTTTCAGTCGACAGATTCGCACGACTTGGGCAAGCATCCAGCTCAATCTGGAACGCTATGCCGCGGCCGAGCCGCTGCTGAAAGCGCTAACCGTGGAGACAGTGCCACCCAGCGAGGACCCCTCGCTCGGGCCCAAGTTGCAGTACCTGCTTGGCGTCAGTCTCAATGGGCAGCGCAAATACGACGAGTCGGCGCAGGCGCTTCAAAAAGCGCGCACCGCAACGGCAGCACTGCTTGGGGAGATGCACAACGATACGCTCGGTGTCGATGCCGAGATCGCTCGACTTGCTACCCATCGTCAAGACTGGGCGACTGCGGAAGCCGGATACAGCGCCTTGGCAGAGAAGTATCGCAACACGCTGGGCGCTGACCACTCGCTGGCCCTGAGCGCAGAGCTCAACAAGATCGTCGTCATCCGCAGCAGGGGGCGCAACGACGAGGCGCTGAAGCTCCTGGAAGACTTGCACACCCGAACCCTCAAACTGCGTGGTGAGGCTCATCCCTACAGCTTGATGCAGGAATGGGAGCTGGCCTATCTCGATGCCCTGATGGGACGCCCTCAGCGCGGCGAGGCGCGTCTCGCTGGCCTTGAATCACGCGGCCAAAAGGCTTTCCCTGGGGACAATCAGTGGTATCCGCGGATGTCCTTCCTGAAAGCAAAGCTGCTGGCGGTGCAAGGCAAACGCGAGCAGGCCGTTGCCGCGCTTGGCAATGCCGCAAAAGGCTTGGCGGCCATCGTGGACCCCAACGATCCGGTGGTTAAAGACGCCCAAGCGATTGAGCGACTGCTCTGACCCCAAATCACCCCTCAAAGTGTTCAAGGCAATCACTCAGATATCTCACAGCCAATCCTCGGGGCGCCGTCAGCGTCGATCATGGATTGCTTCAACACGTCCGCGAAACGGCTTCAACCGTATTGAATATCGATGGCAATACAGGGCGGTGATACGACTGCATCTTCGGAGCGCCATCCCGCACTCCTCGGCTGAAGTACGAGTGTGATCGAGAAGGTTTGGGCGCGGCAGTGCGATCAGGTAGCGTGTAGCCATGAAGACTCACGCTTGGTTTAGTTCCAATCCTGTTCGACTTGGTCTGTCGCTACTGATGGCCTGGGATGCGTTGTCGATGCTTGTATTAGTCGACTGGCAGCTGGGCAAAACGCTGTGGCTGCATTGGCGTTTGGAGACAATGGCCGCAGTATTCTGTTTCTGGTGGGTCGTCATCGAACTACGGGCCGCGCCAGGATTACGCATGCGCAGATTGTCGCTTGCGGCCTGCCTCTTTCTGACTCCTCCGGTGGCGGCATGCTGGGTTCTAAGTCTTATCGCCACCAGCGGGGACGGTGCCCAGGGGTGGTCAGTTTTCGTGAATAGTTCGACCGAGCTCTGGCTGATGACAGTGCTCGCTGGCGCTGTGCCGATCGCGCTGACGTCTGGCAGCTGGAGGCCGACCCTGACTATGGTGTCTCTGGCCTGCGCTGCTTGCGTGCCCGTTTTCGGCATATCGATTGCGAGAGATCTAGTGGCATCTCAATCCTGGCCGTACGCCGCGCCGGGTCTTCATGTCGTCGTACACGTGACTGCATGGTCTTTGTGCGCCGTCGCCGCAGCCTTCTTAGATCGCAGTCTGATCAATGCGCGCTAAAGGTCTAACCAGAGCTTCAAGCACCACACTACGGTTTGATATCGACTGCAGCGTATTGCCGCCGTATCCCAATACACATTCCATGCGGTTCTTTGCAGACCTCGGTCGCGTCTCTCTGGCGCCTAATTAGCCCGCGCCGACGAGAAGTTGCGCAGTTGGCGTTTTCGGGACCAGCAGCGTTTTTTTCGTCACTAAACGTGCTTGAAGATATGGTGAACGTATGTGAACTGTATCGATGGCATCGCAATCGCTGGTGCGTGGTGTCGGAACGACCACGAGGCAACTGCCAGCAGGTCTGCACCACAAAAAAACCCTCGGCGAACCGAGGGTTTTTGCTGTGAGTGTCAAAAACTTCGTCCGGTCTCGACGTAAGCCGCAGCCAGGGCTGCGATGAAGCCGCGGCAGTCAACCGAAAAATCCGGTTCACCGCTCGCGGTAGGGCATAACCCCTCGTCCAAACGTGTTTGCAGTCGCTGCTGATAAGCCTGCGCGGCGTTGCGGCAATTGAAGACACGAATGTGGCTTTCAAAGCCGCTAAGCGTATCGGGACTGTCGCAATCCTGATCCGCCTCCGCCTTAGAGCCAAGGGTGGTCCGGTCCAGGACCCAAACGACAAAGCGTGGTGATACGTGCATGTGAAACCTCCTCTGCTGAGCGGATTGCTCAACACTGAGGTACCGACCACCGAAAACTATCGCGCTGTCTTCAAGCTGCGGCAGAAACCATATCTCTTGCAGCTTGCTGACGATGGTTTCGGCATCGCCATCACCAAAAGCCCCATCCAACCCTTCGAAGTGGATGACCGTAAATGGGGGCTCATACAGCTGCCGTGGCTCAACCATGCCATTGCGAGTTAGCTGATCGATGATCATCTCGATGAAGCGAATCTGCTGGCTGGAGTAGCGGCTGGCATCCAGAAACTGGCCGAAGTCTGCTTTGGCGGCGCCGCGATCCAGCCCCACCAGTGAGCGAATGAACAGTGTCAGCGGCTTGTCGCTGCCAAAGGTTTGCTCGAATCGCTCACGGCTCTCGACGGCATCGGACTCATAGACAAACCGCTCCAGCTCCGGGAGGTCTGTCGGCGTGAGTGGCTTGTTGTGCTTGAGCTTGGCGATGGTCACGTGGTTTTCGTTGTCACAGATGCGGCCCACATGTGGTCATGGACATCGACGGCATGTCAATTGAACCGAGAGCCGGACAACAACTTCCGGCTCTCGGCACAACTGCTGACCGATTCCACTACCTCGTCAACCGGGGTTGCTGGTTGTCGAGTTGAATGTTGCGAGCAGTGTTCCCAAACCACCCCACACCACCACGAGCAGCGCGGCGCACCAAAGCGCTGAGTGGTTGAGCCTCAGCCACCCGATGACGGATATAGAACAGCTTGGGCGGGCAAGGCGGGAAGTCACTCACGTTGCCTGCGATCTTCCACTCCCGCTTGGCATAAGCCAGCAGATGCCCGACCTGAGAGCGCGCTGATGCGAACCCAGGGACGCGGAACATCGACCAGATGGCCTGCTGCATCGCCGTAGGATCAGTACTCCGGGCTGCTTGGCGAAGGCGAGCGCACCAATCACGCATCTCCTCCGGTTTGATGCGCCAACTCCACGCAGGCCGTTGGCGACCCTGCTTGGTCATGGGCGCCACTTCATATCCCGGTGACCAAGTCAGCCGCTGTCCGGTGAAGCGGGTGTCGAGCATCTTCTCGCGCCGACGGACTTCGCCCTCGCCTTCCGTGGCCAGCAGCCACCACTTGAGCTTGGTACTGTTGCGCGCGGGATACATGAAGAGCACGGCGTTAGCCTGCCCGGCTTCGCGCGCGCGGGCCCGGCGATTGCGATCGATATCAGCTCCGTACTGATCGGCCATCTTGGCCGCGAAGGGTAGCGCTCGTGATGCCTCCACCTCTCCGCTAGTCCAGTAGAAATAGCCGCGGCTGACATGCAGCAGCATCAGACGCATGGTGTCGGTTTTCGTGATGCGGACGAGAGGATCGAAGCTCATGCGATGGCCTCCCGATGTTGGTGGGCCAGCGAGTAAACATAAGTGGGTTCAATGCGGACAACGCACACAGGTGGCGTAGGCATAAAGGAAGGTTCCGGGGTGGGCGGGAGGGGCGGCGCCCCTCGGCGAAGGGCTACCACTCAAGAGGTACCGACCGCCTACAAGGGCCGGTACCTAGGTAGTGCAGCGACCGCAACCGAGAGGTTCGAGGAGTCGCGAAAGCACGCCGTCACGCATCAGCGAGAGGGCGCGCCAACGCCCTCCGCAACATTTGTTTTGCCTTTGACCGACCGCCAAGTCGGAGACGCCTGGGCAGCAGCCAAGCTGTGAAGGAAGACTGCTGGAAAAGCGTCGTGCCCTTAATAGGGCTCGCGGCGCTATGACCGGGGCTGGAGGCCTGCAATGACCTCCTTCCATCGGATTGGACGGCGGCTCGTAAGAGTCCGCGACACTTGGAAGTCGTAGAGGTCGGGCGACGAGGACACGGGAAATCAGGTAACTGATTCAACCCTGCGGAATCTCGAAAGTCTTCTCTCAGGAGTAGACCAGGCGGTGTACTGAAAGGGCACCGAACTGCCGCACGTGTGGGCGTCTGAGGCTGTCGAAATACAGCAGGGGTGTGAGGGGCGAAAGCTGATTACGGATCACCTGGTACCAGGAGAAATCTTGGATCGACGAACAGCTTAAACACGTAGTTGTAGCCTTCAAAGGCGCATTGCGGAGAGTGATACAGCCAGTGCCGGTCGTGAGACTGGAGGCACTGAACGACGAGGATTGATATGCGTTGCGCGGGAGATTTTTGGGCCTTTGTCCCCGCGGAAAAATGCACGGTGGAGTCATCCACTCAGCGCAGATCATTAGTCGGCTGGCGATGTCATTCGCAGTAGAGACCCGATAACTCGGGAAGCACTTCCCCACCATTCTCGACCTTGGCAGGGCGAGAGTTTGTCGGTGGAAAGTGTGGGAGATGTGTGAGTAGTCAGAAGCGTCCGGGTGATTCAGGCGAATCCCGGATGTACCAGATCAGTAGTTTTGAGGGTGGCACCTCAATGATCTGGAGCCGCAGGAAGTGGAGTGATCCGGTTCCGTTGGGCGAAGGCGAAAGCACTACTGGCAGTCGAAGCAGAACTGGGCGTGATGGCCCGGATGTTGATACCGCGCGGCACGATTGGCGTCGTGCCGCCCCCTCCTTGGTGGGAGGTATTTTGGTGAACATGGACCATGCGCGAGCATCGTCCGAAACCTCGGAGCATTGTGGTTGCTGGACACTGGGGCTACATGCCCGAGCCGTCTCGCAACGGAATGAAACGATGAGTCTAGTTAGAACTTCACCCCAGCTTTCTGGGGAATGTGTATCGGCAGTTCCTAAGCCCCCTGCAAGTGCAGGGGGCTTTTTTTGCACCTACTTGTGCTGCGTCGGAGCAATGAGCTTAGCGTTCACAAAAACTTTTGATCACGCCGGCTAATTGCTCGCCCTCAGCGTAAAGATAGGCTGCATCACCGACAACTTTCGCGAGTTGCTTCACGAATATGAAGTTGGGAGTGTGTACATCCTCTGCGTCGAGCCCAGCGGCGACACCAACCTCTAGCTGTGAGAGCCCTAATCGGATTCGCTCTTCTCGCAACCTCCTCCCTATTGGCGTCTTGTCCCTACGGGAAGAGCGTTTGGCCGGGGTTTTGGGCATGCCGCAGCATCGACAAACTCCTCTCTCAAACCGTAGACATATCGAGGAGCGTGCTACATCGCCAGTTGCAAGGTAAGGCTCCACATTAATATCACGCCCGACTCTGCCGCTGGCTTACGCTGCTTTGACCTGCACTGAGCAACTAATGTGGTCGCCTCTGAAGAATTCGTTTTTCAAGCAGCACTGAGCGCAAGGAATGTATTTTGGTGTTGGTCTCGGTGGTCCTGAATCGAGATCAGGTACTGGACGAAGAGCACAAAAGAGGCGATCCACCGCAGCAGCCACCTGAGGTTGTAGCCTGCGGCACACAGCACGGCATGGTTCGCATCGCCATTCGCACCCTTCAGCACACAGCGCCGCATGCCGCAGTCGTCTTTGACGTGACCAATGATCGGTTCGATGGCTTGGCGTCGCTTCACCCAGCGCCATTGGCTTTTGGTCAGTCGCTTGGCCTTACCGCGATGCAGGATGGTGGTGCCTTCGATCTCTCGGCCCCGGAATCCCAGATCGACGATGGCGGTCTGCGGTTTGATCCGGGTCAGACACTCGACCTGCTCCAGCTGCTCTTTCAGGGTATCGCCGTCATAGGGATTGCCGGGAAAGCTTCTCGCCCCGACGATCAAGCCCTGCCTGGCGGTGATGGCCAAGCCCACCTTCACCCCGAATTCGTAGGGCTGGCGCGCTTTGCCTTTGCCGATGCACTCCACCTCCGGGGCATGCAGGGCGTAGAGCTTGTCTTTGTCCTTTGGACGCTGCTGCTGAATTCTCTCGGCCCGCTCCAGCCAGGGCGTGAGGGCGGCACGAGCAGACTCACTCGCCGTCACCAGCTGGCGCTGCACATCGCGTAGCAATCGGCCCAGCACGGTGCGCTGGCGTTTGAGCACGCGGCGCAGTCGTTTGAATTGTTTGGCATGGGCATAGCCACCGGCCTGCCGCTGCAGCTTTGGGCCCTGGCGGGCGTAGCTCTGTCGAATCGGAATGGCGTGCCGCTGTGCGAGCATCACGATCTTCTTGCGGGCACCTTCCAGCAAGCGGCTGTCGGTCGGATAAGCCACCGCCTTCTCCTGCACCGTGGTGTCGACGATGACTCGTGCAAAGGCCGCCGTATCAATCGCTTTCATCGTACGAGCCGCGGCAATGGTCTGCGCCAGCAGCTCTTCCAGGCCGGCTTCCCCCAGCATCTTGCGCCAGCGGACCAGGGAAGACGGATCACACGGCAGGGTGGTCTGGAAAAAGACTTCGCCAGTGAAGAACTGCCAATAGGGGTTTTCCAGCCAGCGCTCGCAGACGGCCTCGTCGGAGAGATCGTAGGCGTGCTTGAGATACAGCAGACCAGCCATTAAACGCACCGGCAAGGCCGGACGACCACCGGCCACCGGTGCCGGCGGCAGGGTGTCCTGAAGAGCGTCTTCCAGCGCGGGCCAAGGCATCCGCTCGGCCAGTCGAATCAGGGGGTGTCGCAGATCAACCTGCCCATCCAAGCGCGAGCGAAACAGATCATCGCTGCGCGCCGCTGCCGTCTCCGAAGCCGTCGCCCGATGGCGCATCAGACCCTCCCGAAATTGCCAGAAACCGAAATGGGAATTATCTCTTCCTGGCAATCCAGACACCACACATATCAATCAGAAACCTATGTCCTGTTTGGCTTGCGGGGGTTATTCAGAGGCGACTATTGTTCAGAGGCGACTAATGTAGCTACTGACGGAAAAGCCCTCGACCTGCTAAGTCGATTGCCTTTATCGGACGTCCGACTGAACACCGGCCGTCCAGCTGGGACAGCTCTGTATCTTTATCTCTGCCCCCTTCTGTTGTTCTATCCAAATCAGTAGACCCCGCTTCAGCCAAAGCCGATGAGCAAAGCCCGCACATCGGCAATATGGTGGCATCGGCAGCCCTTTGCAGATTCGATTACGCAGCGTTCCGATTCGCATCCCAAGCAGCTCAGCAACCGCTGCGTTGTGAAGCACTTCATCCATATCCACACCTCTATCGGCGCCGGAGGATGCCGGCTGAAATGAGGTACCGAAGTCAGAAGAACCGCATTTTAGTGTTCTTGCAGGCGGAGCGCCGCAGTGTTCACAACAAACCGCTGTCTGGTGCTCACCCAAGTATGCGCAAGCCAGCTACAGAGTTGTTGGCCAAGCACGCATCAGGTGCTCGCACACGCCCTTGGTGAGGCCGGAGCGGTGGATGTCGAGCAGCCGGATCAACTCGATGCGGGTATCGCGCGGATCAATCACCTGCTGTGCGTTGAAGATCGCGGCCATCGCGTAGGCAGAAGTGGACTGCGCCATCTCCTCCTGCTGTCTCGCACGGCTTGCGGCGTCCGGCGCGGTGTCGCTGTGCACAATCTGGCTGCCGAACTCCGGGGCCATGAAGCCGATCTCGGCCGTCGTCCACACCAGCATCGCATCGGCATTGCCGCCACCGCCCATGTTGAGCACAGCCTGGCCGTAGTTCTTGCGCATGACTACGCAGAGTTTGGGCACGGTGACGAGCGAGAGCGCGTTCATCCAGTTCATCACCTTGCCAGGCATGCCGCGCCGCTCGCCCTCGATGCCGATCAGGAAACCCGGCTGATCGACCATGAACACGATGGGGATGTTGAAGGAGTCGCACAGCACCATGAAAGACGTGGCTTTGGTGCAGGCGTCAGCGTCGATCGCGCCCCCCTTGTGGATGGGGTTGTTGGCGACGAGGCCAATGGTGTCGCCGCCCAGGCGGGCGAAGGTAGTGACCAGACTCTTGCCGAACCCGGCCTTCAGCTCGAACAGCGATTCGCGGTCGAAGATCGCTGACAACACCTTGCGCACGTCATAGCCACGACGGCGTTCGATGGGGAAATGCTTGGGCAGTTGCGCCGTCCCGTCGTCAGAACCTTTTGGCACCGGCTGCTTCGGCGGCGCTTCGCCACGGTGCGCTGGTAGGTAAGACAGGAATCGCTTGATGGCGTCGATGGCTTGCTCATCGGTATCGACCACCTTGTCGACGAAGCCTGTCACCTCGCTGTGCAGCTGCCAGCCACCGAGGGCTTCGGGGTCGAGTTTTTCGCCGGTAGCGAGCGCGGTGAGTTTGGGGCTGGAGACGGCGAGGATCGCGCCACGACGCATCACAACGAAATCCGACATCGCCGCGTACCAGGCCGAGGAGCCATAGCAGTGGCCGAGCAGTGC
Organism: Pseudomonadota bacterium; assembly: GCA_040386395.1. GTDB lineage: Bacteria > Pseudomonadota > Gammaproteobacteria > Nevskiales > Nevskiaceae > Stagnimonas. The sequence continues at coordinate 49,578 of JAZKFO010000006.1, forward strand.
CGAGGCCCAGGGTGTGTCGCGCAGGCGCTGATACTGCTTGGGGTTGTCGCCAAAGCCCATTGCCTCGGCACCCATTGCATCGGGCATGCGTGCGCCGGTGGATTCGCCCAGGAACACCATCGGCGAGCCGCGTTTGGTGGCGAGGTCTCTCAGGTGTTTGATCTTGCGGCTGTTGATGAGGCTGGATGAGGCTCCCATCACGGTGAAATCGTTGGCCACGCAAGCCACTTCACGGCCCTCGACCTTGCCCCAGCCGGTGATCTTGCCGTCGGTGGGCGAACGCTCGCGGTCTTCCTTGCGGAACGACACGGCGAGCAGGCCGCTTTCTAGAAAAGTGCCAGGGTCGTAGAGCCGCTCGATGCGCTCGCGGGCGTTGAGCATGCCCTGCGCCTTGCGCGCGGCGAGTTTCGCGGCACCGCCCATTTCGCGCGCTTTTGCCTTGCGGGCTTCGAGTTCATCGCGCAGCGCATCCAGCTCAGGGCTTTCGGTGGGCTTGCTGGCGGGGCTGTCCATGGTGGTCTTACTTCGTCTTGGTGTCGGGCATGTGCAGAGCGCCGTCAGGTGGCATGGCGGAGGCATCGGCGTTGCAGCGGATCACACCGGCCATTTCGAGGCGATCCAGTTCAGCGCTGCCAATCCCCAGCCACTCGCCTAGCACGGCGCGGGTATCGGCACCGGCATCGTGGCCGGGCCAGGCCACATGACCGGGTGTGGCCGACAGACGCGGCACGATGCCCATCTGAGTCAAGGTTTTCAGCTTGGGGTGAGGCACTTCCAGCAGCATCTCGCGGGCGCGGTAATGCGGGTCTTTAAAAATATCCGCGAGGGTGTAGACCAGCGAAGCGGGCACGCCAGCGGCTTCGAGCAGTGCCGCACCGTCACGGGCCGTGTGCTGTGCCACCCAGGCACCGACTTCCGCATCGAGCGCATCAACATGCTGCCAGCGCACGCCAATCGAGGCAAAGCGTGGATCGCTGAGCAGATCGGGGCGCTGCATGGTCTCGGTCAGGCGCTTGTAAGTGGCCTCGTTGTTGGCACCGATCAGCAGGTAGGCCCCATCACTGGCGCGATAGAGATTGTTGGGGGCCATGAACGGCAGGCGCGAACCCTCGCGCGTGGGCGACACCTTGAAGCGGTCGTAGCCGGGGACGGTCGCCTCCATCATGGTGAAAGCGGCTTCGTAGAGTGCGGTGTCCACCACTTGTCCAAGGCCGGTGCGCTGGCGCTCCAGCAGCGCCATTGTGGTGCCGAAAGCGGCATAGGCAGCGGTGATGTAGTCGGTCACTGGCACCGCCACCCGCACCGGCGGGCGGTCTGGATCGCCGATCATTTCGCGCACGCCGCCAAAGGCCTCGCAGATTGCGCCATAACCCGCCTTGGCGCTGTACGGCCCGGTCTGCCCATAGCCGCTGATGCGCACCATGATGAGTCCGGGATGATCCTTCGACAGGGCCTCGTAGCCCAGGCCCAGACGTTCCAATGTGCCGGGGCGGAAGTTCTCGACCACGATGTCGCACTGCGCCGCCAGTTGCCGCACCAGCGCCTGCCCCTCGGCGGTCTTGATGTCGATGGTGACGACGCGCTTGTTGCGCAGGATCGACGCGGCGTAGAGCGCGACACCCTCATCGGAGACGCCGAGTCGGCGCACAGAGTCGCCCTCTGGCGGCTCGACCTTGATGACTTCGGCACCGAAGTCCGCTAGCAGGCGCGCGCAGGCGGGGCCGGCGATGGTGCTGCACAGTTCGAGGACGCGGGTACCGACGAGAGGGCCGGTTTGCGGGCTGTTGCTCATTGGGGTGGTTTCCAAAAAATCAGCGCAGGCTGCGGCGCTTGGGGCCCAGCTGGGTCTGCGTCAGGCGCGCGGCATCGCGCGCCCAGCGGCACAGCAGGGCGCGGGTGTCGGCGGGTTCGATGATGTCCACCACGCCGAAGGCCTCGGCGGTGCGGAAGGGCGAAGAGAGACGCTGGTAATAGGCCTCCAGCTCTTGCCGACGTGCGAGCGGATCGGGGGCGGCTTCGATCTCGCGTTTGTAGGCGGCGGCCACCCCGCCCTCGATGGGGATCGACCCCCAGCGTGCGGAAGGCCAGGCGAAACGGTGGTTCAGCGAGGTGCCGTTCGGCCCGTTCCACGGGCCCAGCATCGAGCCGGCAAGGCCGAAGGCGCGGCGGACGACGATGCTGATCCAAGGCACGCTGGCCTGCTCGATGGCCGCACCCGCTTTGGCAGCAGCGAGCAGGGTGCCGGCGCGTTCGGCGTCGAGGCCGATCATGGCACCCGGCTGGTCAACCAGATTGACGATGGGCAGATGGAAGTTGTCGCAGAGATCGACGAAGCGTTCCATCTTCTGCGCGGCAGCTCGCGTGAGCGCACCGCCCATCACCGCCGGGTCACCCAGCATCACGCCCACCGCATGGCCGTCGAGTCGCGCGAGATAGGTGCGCAGCGAGGCCCCAAAGCCGGGTGCGATCTCGAACAGGCTGCTGGTATCGCAAACCGCTTCGACGATTTTTCGGGCCGCGTAGATACGACGCGGGTTGTCGGGCACCAAGGTGTTCAAGGCTGGTTCGCGGCGCTTGGGATCGTCGCCAGTCACGCGGCGTGGCGGCGTCTCCCAGGCATTGCCGGGCAGATAACTCAAGAAGCGCCGCACCTGCGAGAGCGCATCGTGCTCATCCTCGGCAACATTGTGGATGGCCCCGCTGACCTGTGTGCAGAGTTGATGGCCGCCGAGTTCTTCCTTGCCGATGTCATGGCCGAGGCCCTGCTTGACCACCGGCGGGCCTGCGGCAAACACCTGCGCCTGGCCTTTCACCATCACCGAAAAATGCGCGCCGATGGCACGGATGGCACCCAGGCCTACGCAGGCACCGAAAGCCACGCTCGCCACCGGCACCGCACCCATCAGCGCCGTGGAAGGCCAGAGCGCATAGCCTGGAATCTTGGTGCGGCCTGCCTGCTCGAGAATCTTGACGCTGCCGCCCACCGAGTCGACGAAGCGCACCAGCGGCATGCGGAACTCCAGCGCCATGCGCTCGGCATAAATCCACTTCTCGGCCACTGCGCCTTCCGATGAGCCGCCGCGCAGGGTGAAATCATCGGCTACCACCATCAGGCCACGGCCTTCGACATTCCCATTGCCGATAACGCTGCTGGCGGGCGTGAAATCCTGCAAGTGACCATCGGCCGTGTAGCGGCCCTTGCCGGTGAGCATGCCCAGTTCGTTGAAGCTGCCCGCATCACAGAAGGCCTCGATGCGCTCGCGGGCTGTCATGCGGCCCTTGGAGTGCCACTTGGCCACGGCATCGGCCCCACCCATTTCACGCGCTGCCGCGCGGCGCGCTTCGAGTTCGAGCAGAGCCTCCGGCTCTTTCATCTTCACTCGATTTCCGCCACGTCCTGATTCTCGGCAACGCTGTCTTCTTCCTTCACCAGCAAAGCCGTCACTCGGCCATCACGCGGCATGGTGACGGGGATTTCCATCTTCATCGACTCGACCAGATAAAGGGTGTCGCCCTCAGCCAGTTGTTCGCCGACCTGTACCAGTTGCTTCCAGACGATGCCGGTGACCGGCGACGGGATTTTCTCGATGGCCACAATCACTGGCTCCTGTGCTGCGCGGGTTTCCGGGCGGACAACACGGTCTGCGTCTGGGCTTGCAGCGCGTGCTGCACCAGAAGTTCGCGGGTGTGCTGCACCAGCTTGCGGGCTGCTGTCTCACTCTTCTCTTCGGAGCGTGCCAACAGGGCTTGTTCGAGCCTTCGAAACTTGGTGGCCCCCTGCATCTGCCAGCGACGCGGCACGGGCAGAAGATAACTATGCAGCCAGTAGGCGACGCGGCCAAGCCGCCGCATCATGCCGGCGGCGATGGGGCTGCCGCAGCTCTCGCCCAGATCAGTGCCCGCGCGATAAGCAATGTCGACCAGGTAAAAGCTGTCACGCCCCTCGGCCACCGCCCGGGAAAACAGCGCGACATCGGTGGAAAAACGCTGCAGGTCGGCGTCACTGGAGTGGCGCACGGCGAAGCGCGCCATCGCGCCGTAGACCGTGCCGAGCAGGTCGAACAGGTCGGCGATTTCCTGCGGGCTGGGGTCGATAACGCTGGCACCGCGAAACGGGGCGATCACCACCAGGCCATCTTGCTCCAGCACGCGCAGCGCCTCGCGCACCGGCGCGCGGCTGATGCCGAAACGCTCTGCCACCTCAGCCTCCCGGATGCGATCACCAGGACCGTAGACGCCAGTCAGGATGTCGCGCAGCAAGCGCCGGATCGTGCTCTGGATCAGCGGTGGCGGGCGCTGTTCCGGCCCCTGGAGTCGGCTCGCCGCGATGTCGGCATCCAGCAGGTCCGCCATCGGCGCGGCGGTGGCCGAAGGCGCTCTGGCGAATGTGCTCGGCTGCGCTCGCGCGGCAGCTTTCTGAGGGCGCAGTGTGGTGTTCAGCATCGGTCGAAAACGGCAGGTGAGCGCCAAGCGGCGGCAGGCGTTGCGACGTTTTTTTCAGGTGAAATTTGCATGTTTTTTAGCTATGAATTGTCAGCACTGCTGTGCAACGTTTCACCTTAATCCGACTGCGTCAAGGCGTCAATGACGATGCTTATTGAAGTGTTTCAGAGGACTCTCCATCTCGCTGAACAACCTCTTGTAAGCCCCTATTTATAAGATTTACTGAAAAAATCAGCCGATCTGAAAGGCTCTTTTGGAACGTCTAATTTCCGTAAAAACACTTTTGTTTCTTGAGGCTATAATTGTCGACAACAATGCTTTTGACACTGACGTCTTTGGTGGTTATACATTGTCGACAAATAATGGTGCCAAAGCGCGCCAGATAGCTTGAGGAGAGAGATGTGCTGAACAAGCCTGAATGGTGGTTGCCGCTTGCCTTGATCGCGGGCCTTGCCCAGCCCGCCTGGTCGCAGGGCGATCCCGCCGCAGCGGCCAGCCCGGCGGGCGAACCGGCACCGCTCGACACCATTCCCGTCGCCGCGCTGCCGGAAGCCCAGGCAGCGCCGACCGTCGAAAAAGTGGACTTGCAGGAAGTGCAGGTGTCCGCCACCCGGCGCAAGAAAAGCATCAACAAGACCGCCATCGCTGTCACTGAGATTTCTGGCGTGGCGCTGACCTCTGGCGTCATCCGCGATACCCAGTCCACCGCCCTGGTGGTGCCGTCGCTGGTGGTGACGGTGTCGGGCAACGAGGCGGCAGGTGGCGTCATCCGCATCCGTGGCGTCGGCACGCCAGGCACCAATGCGGGGCTCGAAGGCTCGGTCGGCGTGTTCGTCGATGGCGTCTACCTGCCGCGGTCCGGGCTTGCCTTCAGCGACCTGTTGGACATCGAACGCATCGAGGTGCTGCGCGGGCCGCAGGGCACGCTGTTCGGCAAGAACACCTCGGCGGGGGCGATCAACATCCTCACCAAGAAACCCAGCTTCAATCCGGAGGCCATCGTCACGCTGACCGGCGGTGACTACAACAGCCGCATCGCCCAGGCCATAGTCAGCGGGCCGGTATTCGGCGACAAGCTGGCTCTGCGTCTGGCAGGTCAGTACAACAAGCGCGACGGCTTCATTCAAAACGTGGACGATGGCGAGGACTACAACAATCGCAACCGTTACTCGCTGCGCGGCCAAGCCCTGTGGCAGCCCAATGACGAGGTGTCGCTGCGCCTCATCGCGGGCCTCTATAAACGCGACGAGTTGTGCTGCATCGCACCGTTCACGCTCTTGGGGCCGACGGCAGCGCAGGTCGAGCGCCAAGGCGGCACGGTCATCAGACCGCCGACGGCCGACACGGTGGCTTTCGATGGCGTCAAGACCAGCAAGGCGATGGAAAAGAACGCCTCGGTGCAACTGGAATGGAAGCTCGGCGATGTGGTCGCCAAAGGCTTGATCAGCCACCAGCTGGCCGACAACTCCGATCCCGGCGAAGCCGATTTCACCAATCTGGACCTGGTGAACTTCCCCTTCAACGACGCCAAAATAAAGACCTCCACCGCTGAGTTTGGCCTGAGCGGCAAGGCTGGCTGGCTGGACTGGGTGGGCGGCGCATTCCTCAGCCGGGAGAAGCTGCGGGTCTCCAACTCGATCCTGCTCGGCGACGACGCGGGTGAGTTCATCTGCTCCAACATAGCCAATGCGCCGCCGGCTTCTCCGGCACCGGGCGTCGCCCTCCCTGGGTCACCTGCCCCCCCCTCGACAGTGCCTGCTTGCACGGTCTCCGGGCCTCAGGCTTTCCCGCCCGACTCCGGGCAGACGCAGAACCTGTCGTATCAGACCGGCAAGAGCGCCTCGCTGTTCACCCACAATGTCATCAACTTCCCGCTCGATATCGATCTCACGGTGGGCTTGCGCTATCTAGTCGAGGCCAAGGATGGCGGGGGCTTTTCGGAATCCAACAGCCCGTCCTGCAATGTGCCGCTCGGTACGCCCGGCGTGCCCGCCGGCTTGCGGGTGCTATGCGGTGCGCCGCTCTACCAGGCCCGGTTCGACGACAAGCGCATCACCGGCACCGGCGGCCTGAGCAAGACCTTCTTCGACCGTATGTTTTTATACACCAGCTTTTCCAGCGGCTTCAAATCCGGCGGCATCAACCTGAATCCGTCGAGCACCAATGGCGGCACCCTGACGTTTCAGCCGGAGAAGGTGAAGGCCTACGAACTGGGGCTGAAAGTGCCTTTCTTCGGCAAGAAGCTGACCACCCGCACCGCCTATTTCTACCAGGACTTCACCGACTACCAGCTCAACTTTTTCGATGGCACCGCCTTCGTGATCTCCAACGCCGGCCAGGTGATTTCGCGCGGCGTGGAGTTTGAAAGCACGCTCAATCCGTTCAAGCCGCTCAAGATCAATGCGGGCGTCACCTATGCCGATGCCTTTTTCGGCAAGCGCACGGTCGATGCCAACCTGCGCGACAAGCAGTTCACCAGCGCGCCGAAATGGACCGGCACCTTCAGCGTCGATTACCGCCAGCCGCTGCCGTTCTGGGGCATGAGCTTCAACAGCAATGTCGCGGCGCGCTACCAGAGCAAGGTCAACACCAGCGCCAGCCTGCTGCCGCAGGCGGCACAGCCGGGCTACACCCTCATCAATGGCCGCCTGGGCTTGGGCTTCAAGGGGGATCTGGACATCTCGGCAGTGGTCACCAACCTGACCGACGAGGTGTATTACCCGGTCATCTTCGCCTCTGTCGTCCAGGCTGGCAGCTTCAATGGCTACCCCGGCCCGCCGAGAACCATCGGGCTGGAACTGCGCAAGCGGTTCTAGTGTTCCTGCACGCCTTCCCCATCCGGAGTAGTCCATGCCGCATACCGAGAAACCTGATGCCGCAGCAGCGCCTCACCGCCGCCTGCGATCAGCCGCGCTGGGGCTGCTGCTGATGTCCGCGCTGGGCCTGGCTCAAGCTCAAATGCGTCCCAGTGTCAGTTTCAAGATGGGTACGGTGGTTGGCCAGGATACCGCGGAGGGCATCCGCGCTTTCCTCGGCATCCCCTATGCCGCACAGCCGGTGGCAGACCTGCGCTGGCGCGCGCCGCAAGCGCATGCCCCCTGGGCAGCGCCGCGCGATGCCACGAGCTTTGGTGCCGCCTGCCCGCAGCCAGATGACCGCTTCGCCGGCCTCACGCCCAAGGTGCAGGACGAAGCCTGCCTCTATCTCAACGTCTGGGCTCCCAAGGCCGCGCAGGGCCTACCGGTGATGGTCTGGCTGCACGGCGGTGCGCATCGCTTCGGTGCGGGCTCGATCCCCTTCTACGATGGCAGCGCGCTTGCCAAGCGCGGCGTGGTGGTGGTGACGATCAACTACCGTCTTGGTTATCTCGGCTATTTCTCGCACCCGGCGCTGGATGCCGAAAACGAGGGCGGCAACTTTGGCCTGATGGACCAGAAGTTCGCACTCGAATGGCTGCGCGAGCACATCGCGGCCTTTGGCGGCGACCCGAAGCAGATCACCCTGTTTGGCGAAAGCGCCGGCGGTGCCGACGTGCTGTATCTGATGGCCGATGCGAAATCGCAGGGCCTGTTCCAGAGGGCCATCGTGCAGTCCGGAGGAGGCTGGAACCGGCCCCTGCCCAAAAAGAAGATGCAGAAGGATGTGCTCGACAGCCTCGAAAAGGCCGGAGTCGCCGCATCGGCCACGGCGGCCGATCTGCGCCAGCTCGATGCCCGCAAGCTGGTGGACGCGCTCGGCGGCGGCATTGGCTTTGGTGCCTTCCTCGATGAAAAGGTCACTTTCGAGCCGCCGTCAAAAGCCTTCGAGGAAGGCCGTGCGGCCAAGGTGCCTCTGATCATCGGCAGCAATGACTGGGAGCAGAACCTGATCTTCAAGGCCCCGCCACCCAAGGGCCTGGCGGCGCGCGCGATCCCCCACCTGCCGCAGGTTCGCGGCTGGTACGGCGGGCAGGCCAAAACGGCGGATGCGCGCAGGCGCTTACTTTTCCGCGACGTCGTATTTGCCGCCCCTGCGCGCTGGCTGGCGGCAAAGCATTCGCAGCACGCGCCGGCCTGGCTCTACAGCTTCACCTACGTCACCAGCGGCAGCCGCGGCAAGCTGCCGGGGGCAGGCCATGCGGCGGAAATCGCCTATGTGTTTGACACCCTTGGGGCGACCGAAAAATCCGCCGCCAATGCCAGTGGCGAAGACCGCAAGCTGGCTGCAGGCCTTGCTGATTGCTGGGCGGCCTTTGCCAAAACCGGCGCGCCGGACTGCTCGCTCGCCAAATGGCAGCCCTTTGATGCCAACGCCGACAACGCCCTGCTGATCGACCCGAATCCCCGCCAGATCAAGCTGCCAGATCGGGAGGTACTGGATGGCGTCGTCGATCTGTTCGGCCCCGGCACTTTGCTGGGCAGCTAGGCCGCCCGTTCATCGCCATCAACCGTCCAGAGTTTTGAATGGAGTCATTTCGATTTCTGCGATCACGGCAAAGACCCTGAAGCCACACAAGACGCAGCCATGAAGCGGCGTCAGTCTGTGAGGAGAGAGAACATTGCAGAGCAAGCCCAAAGGGCGATTGCTGATCGTGTCGCTGGTGGCGGCGGCGCTGCCTGCTTGGTCGCAGGATGCCCCACCACCCTCGGCCGAGAGTGCCCGTGTGGTCTCGCAGGCAGAGGCTGAGCTGGCGGCGCTCGATGGCATTCCCGTCACTCCACTGCCTGCCACCGTTGCCGCTGCGCCCATCGAAAAAGTGCAGTTGCAGGAGGTGGTGGTTTCGGCAGCCCGGCGCAAGAAAAGCATCAACAAGACCGCCATCGCCGTCACCGAGGTTTCCGGTGCGGCCCTGACCGCAGGGGTGATCCGCGACACCCAGTCGGCGCAGCTGGTGGTGCCCTCGCTAGTGGTCACTGTATCGGGCAGCGAATCTTCTGGCGGGGTGATCCGCATTCGGGGCATCGGCACCGCAGGTGCCGGCAACGCCGGGCTCGAAGGCTCGGTCGGCGTGTTCGTTGATGGCGTGTACCTGCCGCGCGCGGGCCTGGCCTTCAGCGACCTGGTCGATATCGACCGCATCGAGGTGCTGCGCGGGCCGCAGGGCACGCTGTTCGGCAAGAACACCTCAGCCGGTGCCATCAACATCCTCACCCGCAAGCCCAGTTTCGAGCCGCAGGCGGAACTGACTTTCACCGGCGGCGACTACAGAAGCGGCATTGTCCGCGCCATCGTCAGCGGGCCGGTGCTGGGCGATGTGCTGGCGCTGCGCTTTGCCGGCCAATACAACCTGCGCGATGGCTTCATCCACAACACTTTCGATGGCGAGGACTACAACGACCGCAACCGCTACTCGCTGCGGGGCCAGGCGCTGTACCAGCCCGGCGACGACCTCTCGCTGCGCTTGATTGGCGGCTATTACAAACGCGACGAGATGTGCTGTGTCGCGCCGTACACCTTCTACGGCCCGACCGCTGCGCAATTGCGGCGGCAGGGCGGCACCGTGTTCGACCCGCCTTCATTCGATACCGTCTCTTTCGATGCCAGCCGGCAGAGCAAGATCACCGAGGCCAATCTGTCGACGCATCTGGACTGGGATCTGGGCTGGGCAGACGCCAAGGCCCTGCTCAGCTACCAACGTGCCACCACCGGCGAGTTCGGCGAGGTGGATAGCACCGATCTGGATCTGCTGAGCTCGCCGTTTTCCAACAGCAGGATCGGCACGGCAACCGCCGAAACCAGCCTGAGCGGCAAAGCTGGCCGCCTGGACTGGGTGGGCGGGCTGTTTCTCAGCTACGAAGAACTCGATGTCGCCAACGCCCTGCTGCTTGGTGAAGACGCAGGCGAGTTCGCGCTGGCCAACATCAGCAATGCACCACCAGCACCGCTGAGCTCGCCGGTGCCGGAAGCGCCATTCCCGGGAGAACCCATTTTCTTCCCGCCCAGTCCGGTGCCGCCCTCTACCGTGCTGCCGGTCGGCGTCGCCGGACCGCTGCTGTTCCCGCCCCGCACCGGGCAGACGCTGAACCAGTCGGGCCAGATCGGCAAGAACGCCTCCTTGTTCACCCACAACGTCATTGACCTGGGCCGCGACATTGATCTGACACTAGGCCTGCGCTACCTGTTCGAGACCAAGGATGGCGGCGGCATTTCCGAATCCAACAGCCCGTCCTGCACGATCCCGATGGGCACGCCGGGGGTGCCGCCCGCCCTGCGCATCCTCTGCGGCGCGCCCCGCTACCGGGTCACGTTCTCAGACCGCCGCTTCACCGGCACCACCGGCCTGAGCAAGAGCTTCGGCCCGGCCTTTGTCTACGCCAGCTATTCCTCGGGCTTCAAATCCGGCGGCATCAATCTCTCACCTTCCACCACCAATGGCGGCACCTTGTCGTTCGAGCCGGAGAAAGTGCAGGCCTACGAACTGGGACTGAAGATGCCCTTTTTCGGCAAGGCCGTGCAGACCCGCACCGCCCTGTTCCACTCGACGTTCTCGGACTACCAGCTCAATTTCTTTGATGGCGTCTCCACCGTGATCTCCAATATCGGCGAGGTGGTTTCGCGCGGTGTGGAGTTCGAGACCACGGTGATCGCCAGCAAGTCACTGCGCTTCAATGGCGGCCTCACCTACGCCGATGCCTTTTTTGCCCAGAGCACCCAGGATGCCAACCTGCGCGGGCGGCAGGTCACCAATTCACCGCGCTGGACCTCGACACTGAGTGCCAGCTACAAGCGCGCGCTGCCCTGGCAGGGCATGAGCTTCAGCGGCAACGTCGCGGGCCGCTATCAAAGCGCGGTCAACACCAGTGCCAGCCTGCTGCCGCAGGCCAGGCAGGCGGGTTACAGCGTCATCAATGCCCGTCTGGGCCTGGGCTTCCGCGATGACTTCGATGTCGCGCTGGTGGGCACCAACATCACCGACAAGGTCTACCAGGCCATCATTTTCGCCAGCATAGCCCAGGCTGGCAGCTTCAATGGCTTCCCCGGTCCGCCCAGAACCATCGGGCTTGAACTACGCAAGCGGTTCTAGCGCCGGATGAACGTGGCTATCCCATGAACCGGGCAACAGTTCTCGAGAGCAGGTCCAGTTGAAAAACGGCACCGGAGTGTGCCAACGCGGTGAGGAGAAGTGCCCATGCAGAACCCGTCAAACCCTCGTTTGCGGCCTCTGCTGTACGTCTTTTTTTGCAATCTGTTGCTCGCTGGCTGCGGACAGGACAGCGCGATCATCACCAGCCCCGGCAGCGATGCCGTACCAGGTGGCAATGCGGCAGTGAAAACCTACTGCCGGGAAAGCTCCTGGGTGGCCGGCATCCATGAGCTATGCGGAGGCCATCTGGTCTACCGCGACTACCTCTACGACGACTACGGCGCGAAGGCGACCGTGCCCGCTGCCGCCGAACCGCCGGGCGCGGGCGGCACCAGCAGCAGTGGCGATGCGCGCTACCCCGTGGGTGCCGAGAACACCGCCGATCTGGTGCGCCTTGATCTCTCGCTGGAAGGCGACAGCGTCGTCGTCGAGTTCGAGCTGAACACGCTCTACACGGCTGACCAGACTCTCGCAGCACTCGCCATAGACACCGATAACAACCCGGCGACCGGTAGCGTGCAGCTGCTCGGCCTCACCGTGACCGGGGCAGATCTGGTGCAGCAGTTCAGCAGGGGCGACCCGGCCAGCAATCTGATCCGGGGCCGCTTTGCAAGGCCCACAGGCGACAACTGGAAAGTCTGGGCCGTCACCGCGCAGAGCGACGGCACGGTGATGAACCTGGCCTTTCGCGGAGCGGACGAAGTCACCTCGGTCAATGGCGCGTTCTGGGAAGACACCCAAGCCGCCACCCTCATGGCGGGCGACATCAGCGCCTTTGCTGCCACCGTTAAAGTCAGTGATCTCAGCCGCAAGATCACGCGCGGCTTCGAGGTGAAGCCCGGCTTTCACCAGCGCGTCTACACCTCGAAGTACACGCTCCCGCCGGGCGAGGGCATCAGCGCCGAGGGCGTGCCGGGCCGTCATGGCCGCACCGCCTCCGGCTGCGAGCAGTACTTCAACTACCTGGGCAAGTACCAGCCCTATGCCTTCTTCCTGCCCAGCGGAAAAGGCCCGCATGCACTGGTGGTGTCAATGCACGGCTGCGACTCCAACCACTCCCATGTCGCGCGCCAGGATGTGTTCCAGAAACAGCTCGGTGAAGACCTGAACCGCATCATCGTGCAGCCGCTAGCGCGCGGCTCCGATGGCTGGTTCTCCGACATCTCGGAGCGAGATGTGCTGGATGTGCTCGACGACATGCTGCAACAGTACGAGGTCGATCCCGACCAGGTGATCGCCGCCGGCTACTCGATGGGCGGCTACGGGGCCATGCGCTTCGCCGCGCTCTACCCCGATCTCTGGGCGGCCGTGGTGAACTGGGTCGGCAACACCGGCAGCCTCTACAACACGCCACTGCCGGGCAACCCGGGTACGGAGACTGAAAGGGATTTGGGCGAAGGCAGCGAACTGGGCGAAAACAGTGCCAGCGGCGACTCCGGCGCGATCGGCGATGTGCTCGATTTCATCGGAAACCTGCGCCATATCCCGATGGTGGGGCTCTACAGCGGCGGCGACTACCTGGTGCCGGCCCACACCGCGCTGGCGCTGAGGCAGAAGCTGATGGAAGCCGACGGCGTCGTCCATGACTTCTACATGCATCCCAATGCCGAGCACCTGACCTATGCCCTGCTCGACTCCTGGCAGAAAGAGGCCGATTTCAGCGCCGGCCGCAGGCGGGTGAAGAATCCGGCGCGCGTCACCTACCGCACCGATCCCGGCCTCGACTATCCCAAATACGCGATCCATCACGACCGAGCCTATTGGGTCAGCCAGATCGTTGGTCGCAGCGAGGGATACATTGATGTTGACCTGCACAGCCTGGGTTGCGGCCATGCCACGCCGCAGTTCGTGACAGGGCAGGATCAAGGCGTCGGCCCCCTGGTGCTGACCTGGAACCGCGACTTCCGCAGAGCCGATGGCGAAAGCCCCACGGCGGCACAGAACCGTCTCGAAGGCAGGCTGGGCAATGTCGCCTCGCTCGCCATCGACAACCGTGGTGCCTGCCTGCCCGCAGGCACCGCCTACCAGCTGAGCAGCGATGGCCCCGCCAGCCTGCGCTTCAGCGATGGCCGGGTGCTGACGCTGGTCGCTGGCCTCAACGAAGGCACGCTGCAATGAGCCGCACCACGCTGGACTGGCTGCTGCACTGGGCCGAGCACAGGCCGGAGCGGATTTTTCTGCGCCAGCCCATCGGCGATCAGGTGAACACCTGGAGCTGGGCAGAGAGCCGCGACGAAGTGCTGCGCATGGCTGCCGCCCTCGCGCGCTATCCACGCGGCAGCCGCATCGGCATCACCGGCCGCAACACGGCGCACTGGGTGCTGGCTGATCTTGCCATTGCCGCCGCAGGCCACATCAGCATCGGCTTCTACGCCAAGCAGACCACCGACCTCGTGCGCTACATCGCCGGGCACGCGGGCCTTGCCGCCGTGTTCGTCGGCCCGATGCTCGAACAGCGTTGCGTGCTCGATGGCTTCCGTCCGCACATCGACCGCATCCGCCTGCCCTACCCGGAAGTCTCGGCAGAGCGCGAGGACTGGCACAGCCTGCTTGCGTCCCACCCACCACTCAAGCTCCGCAGCCCCGACCCGGATGAGGTGTGGACGCTGGTCTACACCAGCGGTACCACCGGCGACCCCAAGGGGGTGATGCTCAGCTTTGGCGCAGCGACGCGCATCACCACGCTGGTGCAGACCGTGCTGCCCTACCGTAGCGACGAACGCTTCTTCAGCTACCTGCCGCTGGCGCACATTTTCGAGCGCGGCTCGGTGGCGGGTGCGGCGCTGGCCTCCGGCGGCTGCATTGATTTCATGGACTCGCTGGATCGCTTTGCCGAGCAGTTGCGCGCCGCACGGCCGACGCGCTTCTGCGCCGTGCCGCTGATCTGGCAGCGCATGCAGATCGAGGTGCAGAAACAGCTGCCTGCTGGCACCGGCATCGAGCAGCTGCCAGAGGCCAGCCAGCAGGCCCTGCTCAAGGGCCTTGGGCTGGATCGCTGCTACTTCGCCGTGTCTGGGGCGGCACCCTGCCCGACCAGCGTGCTGGCGTTCTTCGAGGCACTCGGCCTGCCCATTCACCAGGGCTATGGCATGACCGAAAACTTTGCTTATGTGAGCTGCAACCTGCCGGGGGCCAACCGGCTCGGCACGGTCGGCAGGGCTTTTCCCGGTGTCGAGATTCGCATCGGCGAGGCGGGCGAAATCCTGACGCGCCACAGCGGGCAAATGCTCGGCTACTTCCGCGAGCCGGAGAAATCCGCGCAGGTGCTCGACGCCGAAGGCTGGCTGCACACCGGCGATCTCGGCAGCCTCGATGCCGAGGGCTATCTGTCGATCACCGGCCGCATCAAGGATCAGTTCAAGACCGCGAAAGGCCTGTTCGTGATGCCGATCCCCATCGAGAACGCGCTGCTCGCCCACCCAGCCATCGCCTCGGCTTGCGTGATCGGCTCCGGCCTGAAAGCGCCGGTGGCGCTGGTCAATCTGCCTCCGGCGCCGGTGGCTCTCGAAGTGAAGGCACTGCGCGCCCTGCTGCTGCCGTTGCTGCAACAGGTGAACGCCGCACTCGGTGCGGCCGAGCAACTGGCGCGGCTGATCGTGATCCACGAGGCCTGGAGCATCGACAACCAGCTGCTGACCCCGACCCTGAAAATCCGCCGCAACGAGATGGAAGCGCGCTACGGCGCGCTGGCTGCCGCAGCACTCGCACAACCCGAACCGATTGTTCTGCACGGAGTTCCGCCATGAAAAACTCGCTGTGGGCCTGCTCGTCCACCATCGCCTTGGCCTGTGCCCTGAACCTTGCCGCCTGTAGCGATTCGGGCGTACCCAGCCCCGCCACCGTCCCGCCAATCGACACGCCACCCACCACCCCGAAACTGGTCTGCGCGCCCATCAGCCTACCGCTTGTGCATGGGGCGCTGACCCCGCTCGACGTACCCCCTCCCGCCTACGACTGGCAGGGCAACTGGCAGAGCTGCGAGGTGTTGTTCCCCTCCCGGCTGCACGGCTCGATGTTGCACGCCACGTTGTTCGCGCCGGGTGATCTCTCGACGGTGCGGGGACGCCTGCCGGTCGTCGTCATCGCTCCCGGTTCGGAGACCGGCGTGCAGGCCAATTACCACTGGTCGGCACGTGAGCTGGCATCGGCGGGCTATCTGACGCTGACGGTCAATCCCCAGGGCATCAGCTATTCAGAGCTGGTGGCATATCAGCAGACCATCGAAAACTACATGGACGCCGTCACTAGCAGTCTCGACTTCATGGAGTCTGCGCAGAACCCGCTGCGCGGCCTCACCGACACCGCCCGCATGGGCGCAGCCGGGCACAGCCTCTCGGCATTTGCCCTAAGCCTGATGCAGGCCGATGAGCTGCGCCTGCAAGCCATCGTCGCCTGGGATGGCTTGGTGAAGGCCGCGGCCGGCGACGACAGCAGTGCCATCGGCCCCTCGCCCGTGAGCGATGTGATCGGCAGCTTCACCGTCGGCGAAGTACCCCTGCTCAGCGCGGAGCGGCCGGTGCTGCCGCGCATCCCCGCGCTCAGCGAGGTCAGTGATGACGGGCAGACCCAGAACCCCGATCCCGAGCTGAAGAAGACCGCCTACACCGTCTGGCGCGAAGCGGGCGTGTCGGCGATGGTGATTTCATTTCTGGGCAAGAGCCATCTCGACTGGGGCCAGGCCGCCACCGCGGCGGCGGCATCGGACAGCCCAAAATCCATCGAGCTGCGCCGGTTCCAGTACTTCACGCGGGCCTGGTTTGACTTCTGGCTGAAGGGCGACCGCAGTGCGGTGGATCGTCTCACCGCCAGCACCCTGCTGGGTGAAGAACTCGAAACCATCTACACCCCGGTATACCGCTCGGCGATCTTCCTGCCGGGTATGGGCATTGACTGCCCGGACATCTATCCGCGCAGTTGCGCCGCATTTCAGGATTAATCGCCCCACTACTTCTGAACCGGCTTCTTGAGCAGGCTTCTGGCGTCTTTCTCCAGCTCTGTGCGGGGTAGCTCGTCGATTGCTTCGAGAAAGCTCGCCATGCTGCGGGTGAAACGCTCCAGCCCCGGCACCGAGAGGGTTTCCGGCGTATCGCCGGAGCTGTGATACCAGGTGCCGGAAGTGATGAGATTGACCACCGGCACCCCAGCCAGGTGGAAGGGAATCGCATCACCGACCGGATAGTGGTTGCTGTGGGTGATTACCGGAATCTGATAGCGGCCGATGGCGGCCGTGAGTGCCCTCAGCAGCGCCGGACTGCGGTTGCTCACCGCCACCAGCATGGGGTTTTCGAGACTATTGGTGCTGGCCCAGGGCTCGCCCGTGACCAGTTCGCGCTGCGTCACCGTGTGCTGCGCGCCGGGATGTTCAGCGTTGAACACGAACACGGCTTTATCCATGACCTGGGCATGTTGCTGCATGAAATTGATCACGCCGTTGGAGTAGCTGCCGTCCTGCCTGTCGTGGACATGATGGCCGGAGGTGCCGACGAACAGCAGTGAGCGCGTCGGCCTGGGCGCACCCTTGCGATTGAAATGCCGCGCCAGTTCGAGCAGGTTGGCGATGCCGCTGGCGTTGTCGCTGGCGCCGTAGAAAAACGAGTCCATGTGTGCAGTCAGCACGACGTATTCGTCGCTGCTGCCGGGGATGAAACCGAGCACGTTCTGCGCCAGCCAGCCGGTCTTCTCCTCGGTTTGCAGCGCCAGCCGCATGCGTGCGGGTTTAACCGATGCGGCCTTGGCAATCAGCTCTTCGAGAAAGCGGCCATCGTCCTGGTTGAGGACAAAGCAGGGGATGTTTTCGCATTGCAGACCGAAGGGCTTGAGCTGCACCGCACCCGGCACTTCCATCACCGTCAGCACACCGGCGGCACCGGCCTTTTCCAGCCGTGCCGGCACACCGACGGCGGTATGCGCAAAGGTGCTCTGCTGCAAGACACTGTGCACGACGGCGATCCTGCCCTTGAGGTCGCGGCCCGCCAGATCGGCAGGCGTGCCCAGTCCGACATAGTTCAGCTCGGCCTCGATGCCATCCGCCGCTGTCGAATGATGATCGCTGCTGGGAAAGGCCAGATCGAAGCGGTGGTCCCTGGTCTCGGCACCATAGGTGGCATCGGCGATCAGCGTCACGTCCCACGACAGCGGCCAGGGTTGCGGCGCGCGCGCAAAGGTCTCGATGGCGACGTTCTGCAAACCGGCGGCCTTGAACTGTTGTGCGAGATATTCCGCCGTCATCCGCTCGTAGGGCCCGCCGCTGATGCGGCCCCAGAGGGTGTTGCCATCGGCCTTGCTCTGCGCGGAGATGGCCACGATGTCGCGCACGGTCTGCATCAGCGCCTCGCCGCGAATGTGCGGGTACGGATCGTCCTTCACGGCCAGCGGCGCGCCTGCGGGCTGCACGCCCAGCGCCTGGTACTTCTGCGCGAACCGCTGTTCACGCTGCTGCTGCCGGTGGGCCGGCAGCGCGGCCCCCAGCCAGGCCTCCGGCTTTACTGCGACAGTGCCTTCGCGTGAGGCAGCAGCAGGGGACGCCGCCAGCCACAGCGCGGCACTGATCAGCAGAAGGCTGCTTACGGATGTTTTCAGGATGTTCATTCGGCACTCCAACAGGGTGAGGGCGCTTTTTCCCGCAAGGCCCTCAGCCTAGCTCGCTCCCACAGGGAGAGGGGATTGAGACACTGCGCGCGGCTTCGACGCAGGCGGCGGAAAGTGCTGGGCGATGAAGCCGGTGGAAAAATCTCCGTCCGCAAAAGCCGGGTGAGAGAGCACCTGCATCAAAAACTCGCGGTTGCTGACGACCCCTTGCAGCACTGTCTCACGCAGCATCTGGATGAGCTTTTCGCGTGCCGCTTCGCGGCTGTCTCCATGTGCTGTCAGCTTACCCAGCAGCGAGTCGTAATGCGGGGTGAGCACCTGCCCTTCGTGCAGACCGTGATCCACCCGCAAGCCCTCGCCCTGCGGCGTGTACCAGCGTTGCACGGTGCCGATTTGCGGCATGAAGTTTTTCGCCGGGTCTTCGGCGCACAGGCGCACTTCAATCGCCCAGCCTTTGCGCCGCGCTGAAACCTCGGCTTGCGTCAGTGGCAGCGGTTCGCCCTGCGCCACGCGCAGCTGCCACTCGACCAGATCAACGCCGTAGACCATCTCGGTCACTGGATGCTCTACCTGCAAGCGGGTGTTCATCTCCAGAAAATAGAAAGCCCCATCGGCGGCGAGCATGAACTCCACCGTGCCAGCGCCGACGTAACTCACGGCCTTCGCAGCAGCCACTGCTGACACGCCCATGCGCTCGCGCAGGGTCTCATTCACCGCAGGCGATGGCGCTTCTTCCACCACCTTCTGGTTGCGGCGCTGCACCGAGCAGTCGCGCTCGCCGAAGTGGATGACGTTGCCGTGGCGATCACCGAACACCTGGATCTCGACATGGCGTGCGTTCAGCACCGCCTTCTCGATCAACAGCTGGCCGCTGCCGAAGGCATTGGCCGCTTCGGTGCGCGCCGACTGGATATTGGCGAGTAATGTGGAGGCCTCGTGCACCAGCCGCATGCCGCGGCCGCCGCCGCCGGCTGCGGCCTTCACCATCACCGGTAGGCCGATCTTGAGTGCTTCGGCGACCAGCACCTCATAGGATTGATCGTCGCCCTGATAGCCCGGGACGCAGGGCACACCCGCCGCAATCATCCGCAGCTTCGCCGCACTCTTGTTGCCCATCGCGGCAATCGATGCGGGATCAGGGCCGATGAACGTAAGACCTAAGTCCTGCACCGCCTGTGCGAAGTCGGCACGCTCGGAGAGAAAGCCATAGCCCGGATGCACGGCATCGGCACCGGTCTGCTGCACGGCAGACAGCAGTGCGGCAATGGAGAGATACGAGTCGCGCGCGCGTGCTGGCCCGATGCACACCGCCGCATCGGCAAGCTGCACATGCAGGGCCTCGCGATCGGCTTCGGAGTACACCGCCACCGTCGCATAACCCTGCTGCTTGCAGCCTTTGATGATGCGCACCGCAATCTCGCCGCGATTGGCAACCAGCACCTTGCGAAAGGCCACCGGTATCAGAACCAGTCGTCCTGCATTGCGGCACAGGTCTGGTCGCGCGCACGCACCACCTGCAGCCAGGCCTCGATCTTCGGAAGCTCGTAGTGAAAGAAATAGCGGCAGGCGGCGAGCTTGCCCTCACGCAGGGCTTCGTTGCCTTGTGCGCTGGCGACGATCGCCACATCAAGCCACACCCAGCTCAGCACCACATGGCCGAAGGCCTGCAAGTAGAGGGTGGCGTTGGCGAGCACTTCCACTGGCGTGCCGCCGGACCACGCGACCTGCGTCGCCGCACCGAGCGCCTTCACCGCCTCGCCGAGCGCCTTGGCGTGCTCGTGCAATCCGGCATGCGCCTGCGCGCGTTTGATGGTGTCGGTCATGCGGCTCGCCAGCAGCATCAGCCCCTTGCCGTTCTGCATCACCACCTTGCGGCCGAGCAAGTCCATGCCCTGAATGCCGTGGGTGCCTTCGTGGATCATGTTCAGGCGGTTGTCGCGCCAGTACTGCTCCACGGGGAAATCGCGCGTGTAACCGCAGCCGCCGAGCACCTGGATGGCCAGGCTGTTGGCCTCCAGACACCATTCGCTCGGCCAGCTCTTGGCGATGGGCGTGAGCATTTCCAGCAGCAGGCTCGCTTCAACCGCAGCCTCGGTCCTGCCGGTGTGCTGCTCGTCTACCAATCGTGCGCAATACAGGCCGAGTGCAAGTGCGCCTTCGCTGTAGCTCTTCTGCGCCAGCAGCATGCGCTTCACATCGGCGTGCTCGATGATCTTCACCTGCGGCGCACTCGCATCCTTGCCGCCGGCCTGCATCGGGCGGCCCTGCGGACGATTGCGCGCGTAGTCGAGCGAGACGAGATAGCCCGCCATGCCGAGCATGGTCGCACCCATGCCGACGCCAATGCGCGCCTCGTTCATCATGTGGAACATGCACTTGAGGCCCTGCCCCACTTCGCCGACGCGATAGCCGATGGCACCCGCGCTGCCGCCGGGCTTGAACTTGCCTTCACCGAAATTGAGCAGGGTGTTGGTGGTGCCGCGATAGCCCAGCTTGTGGTTGAGGCCGGCCAGCACCACGTCGTTGCGCGCGCCGGTGAGGCTGCCGTCGGCGTTGACCAGCTTCTTCGAGACGATGAACAGCGAGATGCCCTTCACGCCCGGCGGCATCTTACCGTCGGCGTCCGGGATCTTCGCCAGCACCAGATGCACGATGTTCTCGCTCAGCTCGTGCTCGCCGCCGGAGATCCACATCTTGTTGCCGCGCAGGCGATAGCGCGGCCCCAGCGGATCGCTCTCGTAGTCGGCACCATCCACTTCAGCGCGGGTGGTGATGTCCGACAGGCTGGAACCCGCCTGCGGCTCGGACAGGCACATGGTGCCGAACCATTTGCCGGACAGCTCCGGCTGCGCGAACACGGCCTTCTGCTTTTCGGTGCCGTGCGCGAGCAGTAGGTTGGCATTGCCGAGCGTGAGCATCGGGTAGCCGAAGATGGCAATGCTGCCCATCGAGAAGAAACTGTTTGCCGCCATCTCCATCACGCAGGGCAGCTGCATGCCGCCGTGGTCGTAGTCCTGCGCGGCCGACATCATCCCGGAGGCGACATAGGCCTGCACCGCACGCGCGGTGACGGCAGGCATGGTGACGGTTTCGCCGTCGAAGTGCGGCTCTTCGAGGTCAGTCTGGCGATTGTAGGGCGCAAACTCCTTGGCGGCGATGCGCTCGCTGTTGTCGAGCACAGCATCGAAGGTTTCGCGGCCGTGGTCGGCAAAGCGCTCGCGCGTATTGAGCGAGGCCACCGACAGCCAGTCGTGCAGGAAGAAATCGAGTGTGGTGCGGTAGGCCATGATCAGAGCACCTCGAACACGCCAGCGGCACCCATGCCGCCGCCGATGCACATGGTCACGCACACCTTCTTCGCCCCGCGCCGTCTGCCCTCGATCAGCGCATGGCCCACCAGCCGCTGGCCGCTCATGCCGTAGGGATGGCCCAGCGCAATCGCACCGCCATTGACGTTGAGCTTCTCTGCCGGAATGCCGAGCTTGTCCATGCAGTACAGCACCTGCACGGCGAAGGCTTCGTTCAACTCCCATAGGTCGATGTCATCCACCTTGAGGCCCAGACGCGACAGCACTTTCGGGATCGCGAATACCGGGCCGATGCCCATCTCGTCGGGATCGCAGCCGACCACTGCAAAGCCGAGGAAGCGGCCGAGTGGTTGCAAGTTTTTCTGCTCCGCCGTCTTCGCGCGCATCAGCACGCAGGCACCCGCGCCATCGGAGAACTGGCTGGCATTGCCGGCTGTCACCACGCCACCCGGCATCGCCGAGCGGATGCCCTTGATGCTGTCGTAAGTGGTGCCCTCACGCAGGCCCTCGTCGGTCTTCACCGTCACCTGCTTGCTGCGCATGCCCATCACCGGGTCGATGACACCGGCAGTGACGGTGATCGGCGCGATCTCGGCCTCGAACAGCCCCGCCGCCTGCGCAGCACAGGCGCGCACCTGGCTCTGTACGCCAAAGTGATCCATGCGCTCCCTGGCAACACCGTAGCGACTCGCCACGTTCTCGGCGGTTTGCAGCATCGGCCAGTAGATGGCGGGCTTGTTCTGCGTCAGCCAGCCTTCGGTGAACATGTGCATGTTCATCTCCTGCTGCGTGCAGGAGATGCTCTCGACCCCACCGGCGACGTAGGTGTTGCCTTCGCCAGCGATGATGCGTTGCGCAGCGAGCGCGATGGTTTGCAGGCCGGAGGAGCAGAAGCGGTTGACGGTCATGCCGCTCACCGTCACCGGGCAGCCGGCGCGCAGCGCGGCCTGGCGCGCGATGTTTCCGCCGGTCGCCCCTTCGGGGTTGCCGCAGCCGAGAATCACGTCCTCGACTTCAGCAGCGTCGATGCCGGCACGGGCGATGGCGGCTTGCACCACGTGGCCGCCGAGGGTGGCGCCGTGGGTCATGTTGAAGGCGCCCTTCCAGCTCTTGGCGAGCGGAGTGCGGGCGGTGCTGACGATCAGTGCATCGGTCATTTCAGGTCTCTCGAATCAATGGGAATTAGTTGAAGGTCTTGCCAGCCGCAGCGAGCTTTTGCAGCAGCGGTGCGGGCTGCCAGAAACTCGCATCGCCATGTGGGTTCTGCGCAAAGCGGCGCATGCTGCGCACCACGTTGCCAAGGCCCACGGTGTCGGCGTGGAGCATCGGCCCGCCGCGCCAGAGCGGAAAGCCATAGCCGGTGAGATAGACCATGTCGATATCGCTGGCCTTCGAGGCAATGCCTTCTTCAAGAATGTGCGCGGCCTCGTTGACCATCGCGAACACCAGTCGCTCGACGATCTCGGCATCGCTGATCTTGCGCGGCGTGATGCCGAGCGCGATGCGGTGCTCGACCACCATGCTGTTCACCAGCTCGGAGGGCAGTGCATCGCGCTTGCCCGGCACGTAGTCGTACCAGCCCGCACCGGTCTTCTGGCCGAAGCGGCCCAGCTCACAGAGCTTGTCGGCGGTCTTGCTGTAGACCATGTTGGGAAACTCGACGCTGCGGCGCTTGCGCACCGCCCGGCCGATGTCGTTGCCGGCCAGATCGCCCATGCGGAATGGCCCCATGGCAAAGCCGAACTTCTCGATGGCCTTGTCAACCTGCACCGGGGTGCAGCCCTCGTCGAGCAGGAAGCCGGCCTGACGGCCATACTGCTCGATCATGCGATTGCCGATGAAGCCATCGCAGACGCCCGACACCACGGCGGTCTTGCGGATTTTCTTGGCGAGCTTCATCACCGTTGCCAGCACATCTTTCGCGGTCTTTTCGCCACGCACCACTTCCAGCAGCTTCATCACGTTGGCAGGGCTGAAGAAGTGCATGCCCACCACATCCGCCGGGCGCTTCGTAAACGAGGCGATGCGGTTGAGATCGAGCGTGGAGGTGTTGCTGGCGAGGATCGCGCCCGGCTTCATCACCGCATCGAGCTGCTTGAACACGGTCTCCTTCACGCCCATTTCTTCAAACACGGCCTCAATGACGAGATCGGCCTTGCCCAGTGCGCTGTAGTCGAGCGTGGCGGTGAGCAGGCTCATGCGCTGCTCGTACTTGTCCTGCTTGAGCTTGCCCTTCTTCACCTGCGCTTCGTAGTTCTTGCGGATGGTGGCGAGGCCGCGGTCGAGTGCCTCCTGCTTGGTCTCCAGAATCACCACCGGGATGCCGGCGTTGAGGAAGTTCATGCTGATGCCGCCGCCCATCGTGCCGGCGCCGATCACCGCGACCTGCTGGATCTCGCGCGTGGGGGTATCTGCCGGCACGTCGTCGATCTTGCTGGCCGCACGCTCACCAAAAAAGGCGTGGCGGAGTGCTGCGGATTCCGGCGTCACCAAGAGTGCTGCGAACTGCTCGCGCTCGAAGACGATGCCGTCATCGAACTTGCGCTTCACCGCCGCTTCCACACAGTCCAGGCACTTCACCGGCGCCGGGAAGTTCTTGCTCATGCCCTTGACCATGTTGCGGGCGAACTGAAAGTAGGCGTCGGCGTTGGGGTAGTCGATGCGCTGCTCGCGCAGCAGCGGGTGCGGCGCGCCCTTGGCGATCACCGACTGCGCGAAGGCCGCGACACCGGCCATGAAGTCGCCTTCAATGAGTTTGTCGAACAGCTTGGTGGTGGCGGCCAGCAGCTCTGAGGCCACCGCCTCGCCACTGACGATCATGTTGAGCGCGGTCTCAACACCCACCGCGCGCGGCAGACGCTGGGTACCGCCGCCGCCCGGCAACAACCCCAGCTTCACCTCCGGCAGGGCGATCTGCGCGCCCTTGGCGGCGACGCGGTAGTGGCAGCCGAGTGCCAGCTCCAGTCCACCGCCCATGCAGGTGCCAGCAATGGCCGCGATCACCGGCTTCGTGCACTGCTCCACGGCCTGAATGACGCTGTGTAGATGCGGCTCGGCAGTCATCTTCGCGCTGCCGAACTCCTTGATGTCAGCGCCACCGGAGAACAGGCCGTTGCCGCCCGTGAGCACAACGCACTGCACGGCGGCATCGGCCTCGGCGCGCTCCAAGCCGGCGACGATTTCGCTGCGCGTCTGGTGATTGAGACCGTTGACCGGCGGATTGCTGAAGGTGAGGACAGCGATGTTGCCCTGGGTTTGGTAGTGACAGCTCATGGCGTGCTTGGCTTGGGTTGAAGGAAAAGGAGAGGGCTTAGCGCCCGGTGAAATTGGGTGTGCGTTTTTCGAGAAAAGCAGACACCGCCTCGGCAAAGTCCTCAGTCTGCGCCGCGAGCAGATACTGATCGCGATCCATGTACGAGGCCAGATGGTTGAGCGCATTGGCGCTGGCGTTGACCGCCTGCTTGGTCATGCGCGCCGGCAGCGGCGGCAGGCGCTGAATCTGCTCTGCCAATGCCTGCGCGGCGGCGAGGGTGCCGCCATCAGCGACCACCTCTTCGCACAGGCCCCAGCTGAGAGCCGTCGCTGCGGGCACCCGCTGGCCGAGGATGACGTACTGCTTGGTGCGCGCCGGGCCGATCTGCGCAACCAGGCGCGGCAGCGTCTGCCAGCTCATGTTCATGCCCAGCGGCACTTCCGGCAGGCGGAAAAATGCGGAAGCGCCCAGCACGCGGTAATCGAGTGCAGCGGCGAGTGCCGCAGCGCCACCGACGCAATAGCCCTCGATGGCGGCGATGGTGAAGGCCTCGATGTCCTCCCAGGCCTTGCACAGCGCAGGCCCCAGCTTGATCTGCTCGCGCAGTTCCATCTTGCTGGGTGGCGCACCGGCAGCAAAACCTGCGACATCGACACCGGCTGAGAACACACCCTCACCGCGCAGGATCACGGCGGCGAGATCGGCATCGCGGCCGAGTTCGAGTGCGGTATCGCGCAGCAGTGTCATCGCTTCGGGGTTGAGCGTGTTGCGGCCATCGCCACGATTGAGCATGACGATAGCCGTGCGCTCACGCCGTTCGATGCTGACGGGTCGCTGTGCATTGCTCATGCTGAAAAATCCTCTTCCCAAAACTCTGCAGCGCCGCGTGTGCCTTGCTGCTGACGCGCGACCGCGGTCGCGCGCAACTCGACCCGGCGAATCTTGCCGGAGACGGTCTTGGGCAGCTCGGCGAACTCGATGCGGCGGATGCGCTGGTAGGGCGCAAGCCGGGTGCGGATGAAATCGAACAGCGCCTTCGCGGTGTGGGCATCGGCAGCCATGCCGGGCTTCAACACCACCACTGCCTTCGGCACATTGAGGCGGATCGCATCCGGGCTGGGCACCACGGCGGCCTCGGCGACGGCAGCGTGTTCCAGCAGCGCGCTTTCGAGTTCAAACGGACTCAGGCGGTAGTCCGAGCACTTGAACACATCGTCGCTGCGGCCGACATACCAGTAGTAGCCTTGCGGGTCGCAGCGGGCGACGTCCGAGCTGCGGAAGTAGGCGCCGCCGAGCAGCGCCGCATTGCGCTCCGGCTGGCCGCGGTAACCAGCCATCACGCCCACCGGTGCAGGTTTCAGTGCTACGGCGATCTCGCCTTCATCGCTCGCCACATCGTTCTCGTCCACCAGCGCCATGCGGTAACCCGGCATCGGCACGCCCATGGAGCCCTCGCGCACCGGCCAGCCAGGCGGGTTGCCGATCAGGCAGGTGGTTTCGGTCTGGCCGTAGCCGTCGCGGATGGTCAGGCCCCAGGCCGCGCGCACGCGCTCGATCACTTCCGGGTTCAACGGCTCGCCGGCACCAATCAGCTCGCGCAGCTGCACCGGGTAGCTGGCAAGGTCTTCGAGAATCAGCGCGCGCCACACCGTCGGCGGCGCGCACAGGCTGGTGACGCCACAGCGCACCAGCGTGCTCAAAGTCTGCTTTACATCGAAGCGCGGCTGGTTGTTGATCAACACCGTCGCACCGGCACTCCAGGGCGCGAAGAAACAGCTCCAGGCGTGCTTGGCCCAGCCCGGCGAGCTGATGTTGAGATGCACGTCGCCAGGCTTGAGCCCCAGCCAGTAGAGCGTGGACAGATGCCCAACCGGATAGCTCTGCTGGGTGTGCTGCACCATCTTCGGCTTGGCGGTGGTGCCGGAGGTGAAGTAGAGCAGCAGCGGATCGCTCGCCTCTGTTACGCCCTGCGGCAGGAACTCGGTTGCGACTGCTGGTTGGTAGCACTGCCAGCCTACGACGCTGCCACCAACCACGATGCGGTTATAGCTGCCATCCACTTCAGAAAACTTGGCCGTGCTGGCGACATCGGCAATCACATGGCGCATGTCGCCGCGCGTGATGCGATCCTGCAAGTCGGCGGCGGCAAGCAGCGTGGTTGCAGGGCTGAGCACCGCACCTAGCTTGATCGCGCCCAGCATCAGCTCCCACAGCGGCAGCACGTTGGGCAGCATGATCAGCAGCACATCGCCGCGCTGCACACCACAGCTGCGCAGAAAGTTTGCCGCCTGATTGGAGCGGACACGCATTTCTTCAAACGTGGTGCGCGACTCGCTGCCGTCCTCGTTCACCACCCACAGCGCGAGCGCCGCATTGCCGCGCGCCTCGACATCGAACACATCCAGCGCCCAGTTGAACTGCCTGAGGCGCGGCCACTCGAAGCCGGCATAGGCAGCGGCGTAGTCGCTGCGATGCGCGATCAGGAAGTCACGCGCGCGGACAAATGCTTCGGTGCAGGGCAGGTGCGTGCTCATGGGGTTCAGGGCTGGATGCTGATCTGGTTGCTGCCAGCGGGCAGTTCGATCAGCAGGGCATCGCCCGCAAAGCAGGCGGATGCTGGCTGGCCATTGACGCGTAACTGCTCGCGGCCGGTGAACGGCGCTTGCAGTCGCAGCGTGATCAGTGCGCTGTTTTGCAGCGTGCCAATGATGAGCTGCCTGGCATCAATGCCCATGCGCGGCAGATTCAGACTTGCCGCAGAGAGGTTGATCAACATGGCCTCAAAACCATTGCTGCCCGGCTGCTGCGGAAATTGGAGATTGGCCGACACATCGCTGAAGGTGAGATCAACAAACGGTGTCCAGGCCGGATCAAACTCACCGATGGAGCGCCCCTCAAGGTTCTGGTACTGCAGCCAGCTGACCAGTGCCAGATCGCCCGTGGTGCTGTTGACGAAATGACCATTCAATTGCGTCGCCTGGGTCGGCAGCTTGTGCGCCAGCGGGTTGGCAAAAATATCGGCATTGCCCTTGACGGTCGCATCGGCCAGCACCAGGCCGGACAGCCAGTACGCCTCGGTGTGCGTCAGCCCCAGTTCGGGTGCCTCGTAGGCAGGGTCGAGCACAAAGGTCACGCGTGCCGGGTTGTCATCGAGCAGATAAGGCTCGTCGAGGCCACGAATGATCGGCCAGGTCTCCCCCACCATCTGGAACTCGTGGCGACGACCCTGCATTTCCATGTAGAAATGCTCGTAGCCCGCCGCCGTGAGATTGGCGGCGAACTGGCGGCCGAGAATGGGGGATAGCCCGTCCAGCTCGGTATTGCCGGTCACCACGGTGACGAAGACATTGCGGTAGCTCTGCCAGTTGACGGGCTCATCGCTGCCGATATAGCTGTAGGTATTCATCGCCCGCACCCAGTGCGGATAGCGCGCGGTCATCCAGAAGGTGGTGAGGCCGCCATTGGACATGCCGGAGAACACCACCCGGCGCTGGTCGATGGACACCTGCTCGCGCTGCTCGATGGCGCGCTTGACGTTGAGGATGTCGCGCTCCTCCAGAAAGCCGCCCTGCGGCGCTGGATTGTTGCCGCCACCCGGATCGCCCAGTTGCAGCAGGCCCGCAATCACCATGTCACCGCTGTCGATCAGCGACTGGCTGTGGGCATAGCCGCGCACGGGATCCAGCTCGGTGGAGGTTTCGGCATCGGTCGCCTCCACGCCCGCTGCCCAGATATTGTGATTGCAGCCGGCGCAGTGAAAAAACCAGTGGAAGCGGCGCGGCTTCGGATCCGTCCAATAGGCCGTGGGCAGGTACAGCGAATACGGCTGTACGGGGCCGTGAAACAGGGTCGAGGTGTTGTTGTAGCTCACCCCCTCGCCGGGGCCATAGGGATCGGCCGGGTACTGGATGTTGAGCGCACCCACCGGCTGCGGATGGGTCGTGGCCTTGCGGTCGAGCAGCGCCAGCTCGACATCGGCAAAGAAGGGCGCGATGTCGTTTGCCGCCAGCTGATCGCCCTGCAGCTTGTCGCGCCAGACGTGATTGGCCTCGATGCCCTGGAAGGCCAGGTCGTAGATCAGTGGCACCGTTGGCGGCGCTGGCAGGTTGCCGCCGCGCGAGTACGGGGCAGGCGCAGCCCAGGCGGTGCCATCCCAGCGGCCGCTGCCGGCGTAATGGCGCCAGATGGCGTTCTGCGTGTTGGGGGGGCGCGGCACGCTCGCCTCGATCAGGTTCAGTTCCGGATTGGCCGCCACGCTGACGGCAGTGGTGACTGGCGGGTTCACCGTGTAATCCGTCCACTCGCCATCGCTGCCCCAGAGCGTGAGGAAGTACTCATAGCCGAGCGCCTGCGCCGTCCGCGCGCCGCGCGGCCAGGCAGCAGCACCGGTGGCCGGATTGCGGTCGGCATCCACGCCAATGCCAATCACCGCCGTATCCGGCTGACGCATGGCCCCCAGCCGGATCAGGTAGTGCAGGGTTTGCGGATCGGCGGCGATGCGCAGTTCCAGCAGGTCTGCCACGTCGTCGTAACGGTGGATGGTGTCGGTCGCGGTACCGGCGGGCGGGTAGCCGAAATCGCCGGTGCGCTGCAGGCGGCGCAGCGCGGTGGAGAAGGGAAAGCCCGGCTTCACATTCTCGAAATCCGCGCCGGAATCGTCGTGCACGAAGTCCGAGTGGATGAACTCGCCCTGGCTGTAGCGGCTGATACCGCCGATATAGCTGGGGCTGCCGATCCACTCCGCCGGATTGCCGTCGACGACCCGGGGGCCGGCTGCGTCGCCAGGCACTGTGGGCAGTGTACCCAGCTCCGGCGGCTGCGAACTGCCGCAGCCCGCCAGCAGCAAGGCCCCCAGGCAAAGGGAGATGATCTTATGGTCGCGCATGGTGTCTCCTCCCGATCCGCTCATGGGCTGGTCGCCAGCTCGATTTCACAGACGGCTTCAGTCAGCAGCAGCTGCACCGCATCAGGACTGAAACCCTGCACGCAGCGGCCGCTGGCCTTGCGGATGGCGACATGGCCCAGCCTCAACACAAACCCGCCATCGCCTATGGCCATGACACGGAAGGCACCACGACTCACGCCGGCGGCCGCAAGATCAATGCGCGCGGTATCGAGGTTCCGCACCTGCAATTCCAGCAGCGGCGAGGGCGCACCTTCCCGCAGCTGCCGCTGGCACTGGTAGGTGTTGGGGGTGGGCGAAAACGGTTCGGCTTCGGGATTACCGCCGCTGACACCGGCCACACCGACCGGCACGGCGGGGCTGCAATCCTCAAGGCTGAGTTGCCAACCCGGCAGGGCGTGGCTGAGCACATTGATGATACCGAGCGCACTGGTATCGGTGCCACCAGGCGCAGCACGGCTCACGCCCCGCAGCTCGGCATCGGCGCGCAGCTGCACTCCGGAAACCCAGTAGGCACCGCCGTAGCTCACGGCGACATCGCGGATGTCGAACAAGCCGTTGAAGGCCGCCGGCGGATACTGGCGCGAGTCGATGCGGTAGTGCACCTGAGCAGGCTGAGCGAGGCGAGGCGTGCGCTGCTGGCGAGCAGCAGCGGCGGCCTCGGTGTTGGTGAACGGATAGGCGGCGTTGGCCAGATCGAAGCAGTGGCTGCCGAGCAAATATTCGGTGTAACGGGCGTCGAGCCCTGCGGCAAAAGCGGCATCGCGCAGGCGCTGGTTCATGGTGATGGGGGCGAGCGGATCGAGCGTGCCGCTGCCCATCAGGAACGGCAGGTTGATCAGCGAGGGGATCAGCACGTCGATGGTGAACGGCACCAGCGAGGGCTGCACATGGGCCTGCGGATTGCTGGAGCTGGCCTCGTTAGCCACCGGGCACTCGACGTTGATGAGGTTCCAGAGGTCGGGATACAGGCCGGCCATGCGGAAGCTGCCGAAGCCGCCTTGCGAACCGCCGATGAGGGCCTGGCGCTCACGGTCGGTGCCATAGGTCTCGCGCACGGCGTCGAGCACTTCCAGCACGTCCACCTCGCCATAGCCGCGCCAGGAGGGGAGTTGCAGGCCACGACCCAGGGGGTTGGCGACCAGGCTGCCGGTTTCGCGGCCGAAGGCGGCAAAGAAGCCATCGCTGCCGTAGAGCGCCAGGCCGCCTTCCGGGATCGAGGGACGGGGCGCTGCCGACAGGTGATCGTTGCCACCACCATGCAGTTGCAGGGCCAGTGGCGCGGCGTCCGGATTCGGCCATTGCGCGCAGCCTTGCTCAAAGCAGGCCGGCAGGTACAGCGTGTAGGGCTGGTAGCGACTGGTGAAAATGGCGTTGTTGCCAACGCCGAGAACACCCTCGGCAGCGATGCGCGAGCGATAGACGCGGGTGAAGAAAGTCTCATCCGCGCGCCGCAGCAGCGGTGGATCACTGGCGGCACCGGCCTGCAATCGCGTGAGGTCGAGCGACAGCGCATACGGCCCGCTGTGGCCAGCGCGCAAGGCAGCCACCTGGTTGCGGGTCTGGAAAGTACGCTCGGAAATCTGCTGACAGTTGAGGTCGGGTTTCACCAGCCCGCCGCAGGCATTGATCGAGGCCTCGTCGTCACGGAACAGGAGGTTGAATACCTCCGGCGCGCCCGTCATCAGCTTGCCGCGCGGCGTCGGATTGTTGTTGGCACCACTGCCACCCATCGCCACCGGCAGCCAGGTGTTTGCAGTGGCATCCCATAGGCCGGCGCCGCCCACCATGTCGAACTGCTGCGCGCCTTGCAGCAGTGCGAGTGGCAGCGCGATCTCCATCACGTTGTCGCGGGTGCCGACACGGATCGCGCCGCCTGCGGCATCGAGCGCCTGCTCGCCCGCTGCGGTGGTCAGCGTGGCGCAGCGGCCGTGGGCGGTGAGAAACAGATCAAGGCCACGACCGGGGCTGCCGATATTCGCGCCCTTCGGCCAAGCTGTGAAGCCAGTCGCCGCCGAGCGATCGAGATCAAAGCCCAGACCGACCACACTGCTGTCTACCGCATTGAGAAAGTTGAAACGCACCAAGAGGTAGAGCGTCGTGGCATCTGCCGCTGCACGAAACTCAACCACGTCTGCCGCATTGGTGCCATAGCGCTGCATGAGTTCACTGGAGCGGCCTGCAGTGCCAGCCTCGGCAGTGATCGCACTGGCCTCGCCGGGATATTGAAAGGCACCGTCGCCACCGTCATCGAAGGGATGGTCGCTCCAGATGAACTCGCCCGCCTCATGGCGACCGGTGCCAGCGATGAAGCTGGGCCTGCCGCGCCAGTCGTCGTCGCGGCCATCGACTTGATAGCGGCCCCGTGCAGCTGCCGCGCCGCAGCCATCCACCAGATCAATGCTCTGGATGACCTGGCTGCGCAGGGGCACCGTGATCTCGGTTTTGGCAAGGATGCTCTGGCTGCTAGTTTCCGTCGCTGCGGGTACAACACCGGGCGGCAGTGGCGTTGGCAACGCCTGCGGCAGCGTACTGCTGCCGCAGGCTGACAGTAGCGCGACACTGGCGGCGATCCATGCCGGTTGCAGTCTCACGGCGCGAACGCAGGGCAGCCGCCGGTGAGAATGTCCGGACAGTCGATACCAGCATTGGGTAGATAAAGCGCAGAGCGAAAGTCGACGCTAAAGATGTTCTCCGGCGTGTTCTCGAACACCTGCGTCGCGGTCAGTGCCTTGATCGCGCCCAGGTCTTTCTTGAGCCAGAGATCGAACCAGGCGCGGGTGTAGTGCTGGAATAGCTGCAGCTCTTTTGACTTCGGGCTTTCCGAACTGGCATCTGCCACCTGCGACTGCCCCCAATCGGCATGGGCCTTGCCGAACACCACGATCTGCATGCTGGACACACCGGCATTGCGCCACACGCTGTAGCCGGTTTTTTTCAACTCGGGATCAGTGTTCATGGGATCGCAGCCCGGCTCGGCATCCGAGGCCTGTCCCATGGCCGGCACGCGCGGCGTCGCAGGCCGAGACATCAGCGGCACTTCGCCACCAATCACCGAGCCGCAGGTGCCGCCGCCACTGGAGACACCGGCATCGCCTTCCACCGTGCTGGAGAGGTTGTCCCAGGCGACGATCGCCTGGATGCGGCTGTCTTCGCCCTGCAAAAAGCTCAAGACACGGGCGGAAAGAGAATGGCCAGCAGCACCCATGCGGCTGGCATCGACATTCGCCTGCAGCGGGTTCTCGGCCGACAGCAGGTAATCGAGCGAGCTGACCACGGCATCGATGTAGTTGTCCGCCGCTTGCGGTTGCGACCCGGTGGCTTCGGAGCGACCCACGCCCTGCGGATCCACGCTCAGCGTGATGTAGCCATGCCCGGCCAGCTCACGCGCCGACCATTGGTACTGGGATTGCAAGCCGGTGGCCGAGCCGGGCGCAATCACCACCACCGGCAGCTTGTCGCTTTGCAGATTGATGTTGCCGGGCGCGAACAGCACGGCGTAGAGCTGGGAGCCATGCATCTTCGAGGTGAACAGCACCTCGCAGCTCTGCCAGTCACCCTGCCAGTCGTAGGCCGGCGGCGGCCCGTCGATCTCGCTGCCCGCACCACGCGCGCTAGGCAGCGTGATGGGAGCGCAGTCGATTTTGCTGCTGGCTGGTGTGGGGGCGGGTGTCGGGGTTGGCGCAGGCGCAGGGGAAGGTGTCGACACGTCGTTGCCGGCAAGTGGCGGCACGGAGTTACCGCAGGCGATCAGGCTGAATGCCATCAGTGCCAGCGCTGCCGTGCGCAGGCCAAGTCGGCTGCAATCCTGCGGCGTGGGTTTGTGTGTGGGACTTTTCATGACGTGACTCCACGGATCAATTGTGTTTGGCTGCCTGGCCTGCCGCCGCCTCGCGGCGCGCAATGTCCGCGCAGCCACAGCAGTGCAAGGAGACCGAGCAGGCCGCCCAGCCCCAGGCCACCACCCCGACGCTGGACGGTGGCCGCGGCTGCCGGTGCCTCGGGCGCGGGGCTGATGCTGGTGACTGGCGAGGCTGGTGCCGGTGCCGGAGCGGGTGCCGATGCAGGCGGTGCAGCCGCAGGGGCCGCCTTGATGGTCAAGGTGAATGGGCTGGATGCCGCCGCACTGCCATCCGAAACGCGCAGCGTGATGGTGCTGCTGCCGGACTGCCCCGCTGCCGGGGTGATGGTGACGCTGCGCTCGCCAGCCTGGCCGCCGAACACGATTCGTTCCGGCGGCACTAGCGTCGGGTTGCTGCTGCTGGCTTCCAGCGAAAGCAACTCAACGCTGTGGTCGGCATCGGCGATGGTGAGGGCGATGGGCGCACCGGCTTGATCCTGTTCCTGGGTCTGATCCGGCACGCGGCTGATGGTCGGCGCGTCGTTGATGGCATCGACCGTCAGCAGGAAGGTTTCCGTGCTGCTGTTGCTCACATCGGAAGCCCTGATGGTGATCATGCTGCTGCCGGACTGGTCGGCAAGCGGCGTGACCGTGAGGTGACGGCTGCCACCGCTGCCTTCGAGTACAAGGTTCGCGTCCGGCACCAGTCCGGAATTGCTGCTGCTGGCGGCCAGCGTCAACGCGCCCGTGTCGGTATCGACATCGGCAATGCTGAAGTCAAAGCTGCGAGCAGCGCTGTCTTCCTCGATGCGCTGATCTGCCACTGCGCTCATGGTCGGCGCGTCATCGACGGCTCTCACGCTCACCAGAAACCGGCCTGACACCGAGGTGCTGCCATCCGATACCGTCAGCGTGACGGTGCTGCTGCCGAACTGGTTTTCCGCTGGACTCATGCGGATGCTGCGGCTGGCACCCCGGCCCCCCAGGATGATGTGGCCGGCCGGCAGTAAGGCGGTGTTGCCGGACGCCACCGACACGCTCAGCGCATCAGCCGGGCTCTCGCCATCGCTGACCGAGAAGTTCATCAAGAGGCTGCCGTCCTCGTCGACGATCTGATCCGGCAGACTGCTGATCGCGGGCGGCAGATTGGGCGGCGGTGCCGGTTCGCAGGGCACGAGGCGGATGTCGCCGCAGTCGATGCGCGCCTCCGGCATGAAAACCGCCGAGCGGAAGCCGGTGCTGTACAGCGCGCTTACCGGCACGGTGGTGAGCGAAAGTTTCACCTCGCGGTCGAGCAGCCGCGCGCGCGCTGATTCGTCGCCCTTGAGGTAGAGGTCAAACCAGCCACGGGTGTAGTACTGGAAGGATTCCAGCTGCTGCGAAACGCTCTGCCGGGTCTGCGCCCAGTCGTCGTGCACGGCATCGGCAAATACCAGCTGCATCGACGGCACCCCGGCGGCACGCCATTTTTCGTAGCCGGTTTTCTTGATCTCTGGATTGGTGTTGGTCGCGTCGCAGCCAGGCGGGCGGTCTGCCGCCTCGCCCATCGTCGGCACCCGGATGTTGACCAGGATGGGTTCCGCCGGCGGCTCGCCACCAATCGCCGCGCCGCAGTTGCCACCGCCGCTGGAGACACCGGCATCGCCCTGCAGGGTGCTGCTCATGTTGTCGAAGGCGACCACCGCATCGACACGCAGATCAGCCCCGCCGACGAAGCTCGCCGCGCGTGCCGACAGCGAGTGCCCGGCCAGGCCGACACGGCTGAGGTCTGCTTTTGCCAGCCAGGGGTGCTGGCCGCCAAACATGAAGTCGAGACTGCTCAGAAAGCCATCGACAAAGTTGTCGGCACGCTGGAAAGGTATGCCGGGACAGCCCGTGCTGGTGCATCGCGCCGGATCGCCATTGGCCTCGCTGCGGCCTGCCCCCTGCGGGTCTTCGGCCAGCACGATGTAGCCCTTCGCGGCCAGCTCGCGCGCCGACCAGATGTAGTAGATCGCCTGTGCGCTGCCGCTGCCGGTGCCAATCACCACCACCGGCAGCGAGCCATCAGGGCGCAGCTGCCAGTCGGCGGGTGCGAACAGGTAGCCGCGCAGCTCGGCGTTGGATTGCCGCGACAGATAGCAGATTCCATCGTCCTGCACGAAGGCGCCTTGCCATGAGAAGGTGGCTGGCCGTGTCGTAGTCGCGTCGATCACTGGCCCCAAAGAAGCATTGGCACCCTTGCAGGCGAGGGCCCTCGGCGCGGGCGAGGTGGCAGGCAGAGTGCCGTTGAGGGTCTTGTTCTTCAGGAACTCCCAGGCCTGCCAGACCGCGTCGATGTCATGGTTCTGCAAGCCTCCAGTGGACTCGCTGGCGGCGGTGAGCCTGTATTTGGTGTTGGGACCGGTATGGCCGCCGCCATGGACGACATAGCTGGCGACTTCGCTGCCTTCGCTGCCTTCGCTGCCGCCGGTGTGCAGCACGCTTGATACGGTCGAGCCGCCCTGCTGCGCGCCGTCCCGGTCATCGCGGTTGGGATAATCGATGCGCGCCTGCTGCCCCGTAGTCTTGTTGTGGGCCAGCCAGAAGTCGCGGGTCGCTCCCGCCGAGCGCGTGCAGCCACGCGGGCCGGTGGTGTTGTCGCAGCCGCCCTCGGCGCGCATCGTCATGTCGGCGCTACCGTGCAGCATGAACACTGAAATTGGATGGGTCGGTGCTGCGCATTCCTGGCCGGGATCGACCGGCAGATTGGCGATGAAGGCGGCGATGCCGGCGACGCGATGCCCCAGCTCCGCCGCCACCCGATAACTCATGGTGCCGCCGTTGGAATGTCCGGTGACGTAGACACGGTTGGGGTCGGTATCGAAGCGGACACGCGACCAGTCCATGAGCTGGGCGATGAAGCCGACATCGTCGGCGCCGGTGGCGATGGCAGAAGCCTCGTCAGCGTTACGGCAGTCGTTCCAGCTCTGGGTTTCGCCTGCGGTGTCGTTGCTGCTGCGGTCATCGCCCGTGGGGCTGACGCCGTTGGGGATGATCAGCAGCGCGCCGGCTGCATCGGCCACATCCACCCATTGCGTGGTGTCGAGCCTGCCGAAGCCCTGCTGCTGCGCATTGCTGCGGGTCTGGTCGATGACCTTGTTGTAGCTGAGCGTGCCGCCGTGAAGCAGGATGATGACCGGCGCATTGGCAGCCAGATTGTCGGGCTGGTAGTAGTGGTACCAGCGGGTGAGGCCATCGGGGGCGATGAGCGATTGCGTCAGCACCAACTGACCGGCCTGTGCCGACAGGCCCGTGAGCATCATCAGGGCCAGCACCACACCGCGCCTGCGCAGCACAGCTGCTGACAGCAACAGCACCGACAGTGACAGCCCCGTGCTGTCGCCAAAGCGACCACCGTTGAAGCTGTCCAAGCTGCCCGATGGCACCGTCGCCGGGCCACTCGCCATCGCAAACTGCTGGAAGAAGACGACCAGCTCATCGGCCAGCTGCACGTCGAGGTTCTTCGGGCCAAGCGTGGCCTGCCCGGCGGCGGCGGTGATCTGGCTCAAGCCCGACATCGAGTGCCCGCCCTGGTGGATTTTCTTCACCAGCAACTGCGTCGGCCCGACCCCCTCGCTGCCTTCGGCACCGCCCGCATAGAGCCGGGTATAGCCCTTGGAATCCGGCGCGCCATCGCTGCTGCTGAGGTTGGCGACGGCTGTCCAGTTCTGCATCCACAGCACGTCGTCGGTGGTGGGGGCTTCGGTTTCGAGAAACTGCGGCCAGTAGAGGATGGTGTCGTCGGCGCTGCGCATGCTCACCCGCACACCCGCACCGGTGTAGGGCACGATGGTGTCGGCATCGCCGAACACCATGAACAGGGACTTTTTGGCGCTGGGCAGTGCGCAGTCGGTCTGGTCGTCGCGCGGCTGGTTGCCTGCCTTGGTGGCAAAGGCGGTGAACCGTTCGCCCCGCTCGGCGTAGAGCCGCAGGGTCATCATCGCGCCGTTGGAATAGCCGTGCGCATACACCCGGCGGCGGTCGATGTTGAGCGTCTGCTCGACATCATCCAGCACGCGGGCGATGAAGCCGACATCGTCGGCGGTGGAGTTGGGTTCGCTGGTGCGGCAGTCGTTCCAGTCCCTGCCATTCACCGTGGTGCCCTGGCCGTTGATGCTGCCGTTGGGGTAGACGACGATGAAGCCCTGCTCTTCGGCCAGCTGGTTGTAGCGGCCCTCAAGGCCGGCGTTGTCGGCGGCGGCGGTGCCGTCGTTCTTGGCGATGTCACCGATCTGCGCTTCGGCAAAGCCGCCATTGCCGTGCAGCGAAAGATGCAGCGGCAGCGGGGTGCTACGGCGGTAGCTGACAGGGATGTAGATCGCGTACGAGCGGCAGTCCGGGCGTTCGTTCGCAGCACCGGGCTCGCGGCAGAGATTGGTGCTGGGGTAGTTGGGCGCGAGCCAGGCCGTGGGGTGCTTGGCATCCGGCGTGACGGCGATGGAGGTCTGCTTGCCGTCGGCACCCCGCTCCAGCGTGACGTACGAGACCTTGCCCAACATCGCCGCAGGCTTGAACTCAAAGGCGCTGGCGGTATCGAGCACAAGCAGCAGTGCCGCACTGACCAACAGCCGGGTCAGGCCGCAGGTCGCGGATCGATCAACAACTTGTGGAGTGAGCATGGGCTGCCCCTGCCGCCCTCAGGTGCTACTGTTTTCGGCAGCGCGCTGGCGGGCGTAACTTTCGCGGTAGGGCGCTTGACCAAGGCGCAGCAGGGTCGCCGAAATCGCCAGCGACACAGTTCCGATCAAGAGCAGCGAATACCCCACTGCCATATCGTCCTTGAAGAGGTAATCCGTCGCCAAGGCCACGGCGGTGGGGCCTAGCCCCAGCCCCACCATGTTGATGACGAAGAGGTAGATGGAAGACGCCTGCGCGCGCATTTCGGCCGGTACGATCTCTTGCAGGCCAGCCGGTGCGCAGCCAAAGGGCATGCTGAAAAAGAAGGTGCCCAGCGACAGCAGCGCGATGATCACGAAATAGTTGTCAGACAGCAGAAAGCCCAGGCTGCACGGCATGGCGGCGAGTGCAGCCCACATGCCGATGCGCATGGTGGCGTCGGTGACACCGCGCCGGTGCAGGCGATCTGCCAGACGCCCGCCAAAGATCACCCCGATGGTGCCGAATACCGCCAGGATGAGGCCGTAGATCAAGCCCACCTTGGTTGGCGTCCAGCCATGCACGCGGATGAAGAAGCTCGGAATCCAGGCACTGCTGCCATAGCCTGCCAGCGAGAACACGGCAAAGCCGAAGTGATGGCAGAGCAGCGTGCGGCGGTTGCTGCGGAGCTTGGCGATGACAGTGGAGATGGGCAGCGCCTTGGCTTTTTCAGCGATGCGCTTCGGCTCCCGGATCAGCAGCAGGCAGAGGCTGAACAGCACTCCGAAAGCACCCAGCATCAGGAACACCAGCTGCCAAGGGCGGATTTCACCCACCAGCGGCAGCACGGTGGAGCCATGCGTGGTGGCGTACTTGATGACCGCGCCGCCGATCAGGAAGGCCGCACCGCCACCGACGTAGACCCCCATCACGAACAGGCTGATCGCGGTTGCGCGCTTCTCGCGCGGGAAGTAGTCGCTGATCAGCGAGAAGGCGGCAGGCGAGAGTGTCGCCTCGCCGACGCCCACACCAATTCGCGCCAGCAGCATCTGCGTGTAGTTCTGCGCCAGGCCGCAGGCGGCGGTGGCGACACTCCAGGCAAAGGCGCCGGTCGAGATCAGCAAGCGGCGGCTGCGGCTGTCGGCCCAACGTGCCAGCGGGATTCCGCAGAGCGTGTAGAACAGCGCGAAGCTCAAGCCCAGCAAAAGGCTCATCTGCGTGTCGCTGATGTCGAGATCCTTACGGATCGGCCCGACCAGCAGGTTGAGGATCTGCCGGTCGGCAAACGAGAGCATGTGCGCCATCGTTAAGAGGGCGACCACGAACCAGGCGTAGCCCAGAGACTTTTTGGGTGCTGTCATCGGTGTTACTCCTCTGCTCCCCTGATCGAAGGGGAATATTTTTTTGTGCTTCTAAACGCGGGTGCCATCAAATAACTGCAGGCTGAATGTCAGCGACAAACTGCACGTCTCACTCCAACTGCGGGTTGCCGGTCAGCCAGGCTGCCCGGATTTTGCGACCGCATTTCACTGAATTGGCCGCTGAGGTGGTGCTCACGACATTGCGAGCGAGAATGCCGTAGTAGGTTTTTCCGGCGTCGATCCAGGGATAAAACCCGGCGGCACCGGGGCTGCTAAAAGCGCCATCGCCAATGCCCGGCGCGTCTTCTACCCAGTGCCCCAGCGAGTAATGCCAGGCCTCCTGAAGACCACCAGCTGCTTCATTCACGGGTGAATAACCGGCCGAAGGGCAAGTGTTGGCATCGTAGAAAGTGCACACCGCATTGCTTCCCAGGCCGCTGCCGATCCGCAGCTGCGCATTGAGGATCTTGCGCAGGAACTTTGCGTAATCCGTCACGCTGCTTTTGGCACCACCGGCCATCTGTGGTGCGTTGTACGTCAATACAAAATCATCACCCAGCAAACGATGGACTTCGGTCGCCAGCTGGGTCTTGTTGAATGCCCCCATACCGAAGGAGGTAATGGCCTGCTGCTGGAAATGTGCCGGGCCGTAGTAGTAGCGGTCGACTTTAGAGCTGTCATACGCCTCCATGCTGTTACGGCAGGATTGGATGTTGGTGTAGAGCGAACAGGCATTGGCCAGCGGGTTGGCGGCGTGACCAGATTCCATGGTCAGGAACCGGTCATCGGCACTGTCGACCGGCACGACGCCGCCGAGGCGCTCGTAAGCGTAGGCACCCCAAACCCACTTGCCTGCGGAGTAGATGGGAATCTGCTGGCCGGCAGTCGGCGCAGTGCCGGTGCCACCGCCAGTACCGCCCCAGACATGACCTGCGCCGCCAATCTTGTCGCCGATCTCCCAGTAGAACTTACTCAGGCTGGTGCATGCCTGGTTGCCGGTAATTGTTGAATTGACTGCGTTCAGGCGCGTCGAATTCTCTAGTGCCTGGCCCGGAAGCGCGGTGCCAACGAGCAGCGCAGACAAGGCCAGCCGCACAGAGGCACGGCCCACTGCATGAGCCAGGCCTCGGCCTTGCGAAGACGAAATACGGTTCATTGCGTGATCTCCTCGCCGCACCTAGTTGTTGAAATGGCAGACGCCGACACGGCAGGGCACGTCCAGCCATCATTCAGGTTCCGCTCCTACAGCAACCTGAATCTCATTTTTTTGACGCCCGACCCGCCTTATTTTTGTGTAGCGCGGCCGGGAGATACGATTTTGTCTTTTTGGAAAATACTAATGTTTATTTACTGCCGTCAAGTGTCCTTCCCAAAACGATGGTTGGTCATTGGCGCATCAAGGAAGCATCTGTCTAGCCGTGTTCGGCGGGGTTTGCCTTGCTCTCGGCCAGGCATGACAGCGCCAATTCGCCGAGTCCATAAACGGAAAGGGTCATGTAAAGCATGAGTGGCGCGAGATTCTCGATCTGCGTGAGTCGGCCCGCCTCGATCTCGGTCGTCACCATCTTGTTGATACCGCCGACCAGC
The DNA here is from genome assembly GCA_040386395.1 of Pseudomonadota bacterium. GTDB lineage: Bacteria > Pseudomonadota > Gammaproteobacteria > Nevskiales > Nevskiaceae > Stagnimonas. The sequence goes on from JAZKFO010000006.1 coordinate 90,542, forward strand.
CCCAGGAAAACCACATCCGGCAGTGTCGGCAGCTGCGGATACTCTAGGCGGAACCGCTGATAAAAGCCCTTGTGCATGTTGGCGAACTCCTGGTGCGCCTCCGCACGGCGCTGCATGGCACGCGGCCCGGCCGAGCGGATGCCCACCATGAAGGCCTGCGCCAGTTCAGGCTCGGCGGCGATGAAACGCAGGTCTGCGCACGTTCCCGCCTTCAACTGCTCTAGGGCCGTCGGCTGAAGCTGCTGCGCCTTCCTGACATGATGAACCAGCGCCCCATGCGCCAGTTCGTAGGCGGCGAGAAAGCAATCCTCCTTGTCAGTGAACAACTCGTAGAAGGTGCGCCGCGAGATGCGCACCTCCGCCAGCACATCCGCAACGCTGGCCGCCGCATAACCCTTACGTGCTACCGCACGCGAAAGGCCCAGGAATAGGCGTCGCCGCTGGCTCTCGATCACCTCGGCCTGCGAGGGCCGACCATAGGGCGAGACCCCCCAAAACTTGCTGTGCTCGGCGACTTCGTCGCCCCCGTTTTCGAGTGTTGCCATTGCCGCTTTCAAAGGAAGCTCCGGTTGCTTGTACTGGATTGCTAAAAACAGACCTGATCGGATGTCTGGCCTGCAATGGCGCTGTGCAGGTTCATCAAACAAGGCCAGTGGCGCGAACCGCCATGCCCAGCGCCACGAGCGAAACAAGGCTAGCAAACGCCAGTTGCAGTCTGGCCCCTGCGAGTTTCGGTGCCAACTGGCGTCCCAGGCTGATGCCCAGCAAGGCACCGCCCATCAGCGGCCATGCTAGTGCCCATGTCAGTGTATGCCCCTGCCAGACAGCGCCCAGCAGCGCGCCGAAACTGGTCAGCGCGATCGCCATCAGCGAGGTGCCCACTGCAGAATGCATCGACAGCTCGGTCGCCGAATGCAGCGCGGGCACGATGAAGAAGCCACCGCCGACACCAAGCAATCCGGACAGAAAGCCAGTCACGGCACCAGTGATGGAGATGCAAAGCGCGCAGGGGCTGGTCCAGATCAATCTGCCGCTGCTGTCGTTGAGTCGACACAGTCGCTGCTGGCCCTCAGCCAGATCCCGCTGCGAGAGAACCTGAGTGACAGTGACCGGGACAGGATTCATTACCTGACGCCAGAGCCGGACCGAAACCAGTCCGAGAATCGCCACGAACAGCAGCGACAACACCGCGCTAGAAACCATGCCCGCCGCCGCCAGACCCAGCGGTGCGGTGAAGGCACCGATGAAAGCCATCAAGGTCGCAGCACGGTATCGCACCTGGCTTTTGCGCCAAGCCAGGTACGCACCCAGTCCAGCAGCGGAGGCCACGGCCAGCAAGGCTGTGGGAGCGACCTGTTGCAGTCCCCAGCCAGTCGCCGCCATCAGCAGCGGCACGACCAAGATGGAGCCCCCCGCGCCAGTCAGGCCCATCACTAACCCAATGAAAATACCTAGTGCGAATATCATAGAGAACCTAGCTTTCTGCTCTGCACCGCGCTCGAACAAGTTGGGGTTCGGCACCCCGCCCCCTCTTGCTGTAAAGAGTCAAGAACCTTTTTGCCTTGCCATAGACACTACCGGAACAGCATAAACACATATGTTCCTTTATGAAAACATTTTACTTTCGACTTAGGGTCTGTTGACATTCAGACGAATGGCACTTGTACGGATTGTCTCTCTGCTTACATAGGAGGTCGGCATTTCGCATGAGAGGACTGGATGGCGCGCACCTGACTGACGGACAAGCAATGGCTTCGTATTGAGGGGCTTTTGGCTGGCAAGGCTTCAGACCCTGGACGTAGTGGTCGGGACAATCGGCAGTTTGTCGAAGCCGTTCTTTGGGTGGCGCGGGTCGGTTCACCTTGGCGTGATCTGCCGGAAGAGTTTGGACCCTGGAACAGCGTCTACCAGCGGCTTGCCCGATGGTCGAATGCGGGTGTGTGGCAACGGGTTTTTGCGGAATTGGCCAAAGACGCTGACTTTGAGGAGGTCTTTCTGGACTCCACACTGGTGCGAGCGCACCAGCACGTACCTTCGAGCACGCCTTATAGACGACTGGCCATGGTTCCCAGCGCACCGGTAATCGCGTTTGTGCTGGATGCGAGTAACTGCCGCACATAACGTTAAAGGACTTCATAGCAGTTCACATCAATAGCCTTGCACGGGAACGTCTGCCTTCCAGGCTGTTGTCTGCGCGCATGAACGGCGGCTTTGCGCTGTCTGGAGGCAACGCAATCAATAACTGCCTCCTAGCAGAGATGTTCCTGGCTACTTTCGATTAGCGCTTTGACGCGCCATCTCCATGGCCTTAGTTGGTCTTCCCGCCATGCGCCTACCTTCAAGCAAGGTGGAATGAAAGCGCGGCTCGTTCGGCAACTTCTGTTGCTCAATCCAAAGCAGCAGATCGCTCTTCAACCAGAGTCGATGAGCAAAACCCGGCGGCCGCGAGTAAGGCGGCATCGCCAACCCTTTGCAGATGCGATTTCGCAACGTCCCGATTTCCATTCCAAGAAGTGCGGCAACTTCAGTATCGTGAAGCACGTCATCCATGTTGGCACCCACTGTCCGCGCCGGATGATGCCGGCTGATCGTTAGGTACCGATGTCGGAATGCACTTGTTTTCGATAAACTCTTGAGTACTTGCTTGGGCCAAATTGCGGCCAAATCGAGCGTTATCCTGCGTGATCTCGCGTTATCTCGAATTACGTAAGGTGTTGATCCTCAATGAATTGCATGCCGACTTGCGAAGTCGGCGGCAAACTCATAATCCCTTGGTTGCCGGTTCAAGTCCGGCAGGGCCCACCATTCTCAAGCCCATGCCCGCTCACGCCGCCATCGACTTTGGCACCTCCAACTCCGCCGTTTTCGTCGGCTCGTCAAAGCACAACACGCTGGTCACGCTGGAACAGGGCAGAGAGACCATGCCCACGGCGGTGTTCTTCAATGCGGAGGAGCGCAGCATCGTCTTCGGGCGGCAGGCGATCGCGGAGTATCAGGCGGCGTATCCGGGGCGGCTGATGCGCTCGCTCAAGAGCCTGCTTGGCAGCGAGCTGATGCGCGAGACCACCCTCATCAACGGCAAGGCCGTGGCCTACAGGGACATCCTCGCGCACTTTCTCAGCCACCTGAAGCAGACCGCCGAGCAGCAATGCGGCGAGGAATTGAAGCAGCTGGTGCTCGGCCGCCCGGTGTTTTTCGTCGATGACGACCCGGTGCGCGATGCCGAGGCGCAGAACACGCTCGCCGATATTGCGCGCAGCGTCGGCTACTCGGAGGTGCAGTTCCAGTACGAGCCGATTGCGGCCGCACTCGACTTCGAGAACCAGCTCAGACACGAGACGCTGGTGCTGGTGGCGGACATCGGCGGCGGCACGTCGGACTTCTCGCTGATCCGCCTCGGGCCTGAGCGCGCCAGGCTGAAGGATCGCAGCGAGGATGTGCTTGCCAATGGCGGTGTGCACATCGCCGGCACCGACTTCGATCAGCTTCTGAGCCTCGCCACCGTCATGCCTGCGCTGGGGCTCGGCGGCCTCACCCGCAATGGCAAGCCGATCCCGGCGCATCTCTATTTCGAGCTGGCGACCTGGCACCGCATCAACCTGCTCTACGTGCCGCAAACCCTCGCGGCCGCAGAGGCGATGCGCACCATCTTCAGGGACGAGCGCGCGCATGCGCGACTGATGCGGGTGCTGCGCGAGCGCGAGGGGCATCGGCTGGCAGGCGAGGTGGAGGCAGCGAAAGTCACCGTCGCCGAAACCGGTGTGGCGGCGATCGACCTGGGCTTTGTCGAAGAAGGCTTGAGCGCCTCGCTCGACGCTGCACAGCTGCAAAGCTCGCTCGCCAACGCACTCGGCAAGATCACTGGCACCGCCCTGCAGACCGTGCGTGATGCCGGCCTTGTGCCCGAGGCGGTGCAGGCGATCTATTTCACCGGCGGCTCCACTGGCCTGGCGGGCTTGAGGGCGGCGATTGCGCAGGGTTTCCCCCAGGCTCAGATCGTGGTTGGCGAGGCCTTTGCCAGCGTCGCCAAGGGCCTGGGCGTCCACGCGCGGAAACTGTTCGCCAGCTGAGCGCGTCTCCCGCCCTACAATTCCCAGCATCCGCCCACTGGAGAGGCGGCATGCTTTAAGTGCTGGTGGAGACCCCATGACCGATTTTTTCCCGCGCCGCGAACTCGCTTTCCAGCTGCATGAAGTGCATGGCCTCGGCGCGGTGCTCAAGCACCCGCGCTATGCCATGCACGACCGCGAGACCTGCGATGCCATTCTCGATGCCGCCCACACCCTGGCCACCGAGGAGTTCCTGCCGCACGCCGCGATCTCGGATGCGCAGGAGCCGCATTTCGACGGCACCAGGGTGCATCTGCCGAGAGAAGTAAAGCCGGCGATTGATGCCTTCGTCGCCGGCGGCTTCCTGAAAGCCGCGTTCGATGAGGACGTGGGCGGCTTGCAGCTGCCGCAGATGGTCTATTCCTCAATGGCCGCCGTCTTCACCGCCGCCAACATCGGCACCATGGGTTATCTGTTTCTCACCGTCGCCGCCGCCAACCTGCTGCGTGCGCACGCCAACGAGGCGCAGCAGAAGAAATACCTGCTGCCGATGCTCGAAGGTCGCTTTTTCGGCACCATGTGCCTCTCTGAACCGCAGGCGGGTTCGAGCCTCGCCGACATCAAGACCAAGGCCGTGCCGCGCGCCGATGGCCGCTTTGACATCAGCGGCCGCAAGATGTGGATCAGCGGCGGCGAGCATGATCTCTCCGAAAACATTGTGCAGCTGGTGCTGGCGAAAATCGAAGGCGCCCCAGCCGGCGTGAAGGGCATCTCGCTGTTTATCGTGCCGAAGAAAACCGTCAACGATGACGGCTCGCTCGGCGGCAGCAATGGCATCCGCCTGATCGGCCTCAACCACAAGATGGGCTATCGCGGCACCACCAATACCGCACTCGCCTTCGGCGATGGCGAGCCCTGCATCGGCGAGCTGATCGGCGAGCCGCACAAGGGCCTCGCCTACATGTTCCA
>JAZKFO010000007.1:0-10827 GCA_040386395.1 Pseudomonadota bacterium
CCGATGATGGCGTTCATCGGCGTGCGGATCTCGTGGCTCATGTTGGCCAGGAAGCGGCTCTTGGCCTCGTTGGCGGCGTCGGCCTCGCGGCGCGCGGTTTCCAGTTCCAGCTCCAGCTCTTTCTGGTCGGTGACGTCGATCCAGTAGCCGTTGAGCAGCACACCGCCGTCAGGCTCCAGCACGGTGTTGGCGGCTGCGCGGATCCAGCGCACCTCACCGCTTTCACCATGGCTGATGCGATGCACATGGCTGTAGGCCTGGCGCCGGCCGATGGCATTGGCGACCACGGCATTGAGTGCCGAGAGGTCATCTGGGAACACCAGGCTCATCAGCGCGTCGTAGCTGGCCAGCGCGCGATCGCGCGGCACGCCGAACACCGACTCGACACCGGCGCTGACAAAGCGCAGCTCCGGCGCACGCGGCGGGTGCTGTACCACCTGGTACACCGCACCCGGCATCGAGTTGGTGATGTCGCGCAGCAGCCTCTCGGCATTGCGCAGGGCATCGGTGCGCAGCTCGACCCGCTGTTCCAGCTCGCGGTTGAGTTTTTCCAGCTGCTGCTGCGCGCGCTCGCGGCGGTAGGCGAGACCCAGCTGCTGGGCCACACCTTCGAGCAGCTCCTGCTGGCCGGCCTCCATGGTGCTGGCTTCATCGGCGGCGAAGATCCACACCCCGCCGCCACCGGCCTCGGCCTCGATGGGCGCGAACAGGCCGCGCGGGCTCTCGCTGAAATCCGGCGAGGCACTTTCAAACTCGGCGAGGTTGATGCGGCAGCTCACCTGATCCGGCTGCGGCCAGGCTTCGGGCAGGAGTGCGGTGACGCGGTTGAGCATTTCGGTGAACGTGAAATCGACCCAGCCGAGGATGTCGGCGACGCGATACAGCACCTGCTGTTCGCGCACGCGGTCACCCAGCTCGCGTTGGCGGCTGACCAGATGCTGCTGCCGCCCCTGCAACTGGCTGCTGAGCGCGGAGATGCCACGCGACAGCAGACCCACCTCGTCGCCTATGCCGGTGGAGATGAGTTGCTCAGGACTGTTTTCTGCCGCCAGCTGCCGCACCTCGCCCACCAGCTCGCGCAGTGGTTGCAGGTTGCGGCCCAGCAGACGGCGCACCAGCAGCAAGGCGGCGGCACTGAAGCCCAGCATCCCCAGCAGCAGCAACAACAGCGGCTGGCCGATGGCCCAGGCCGACTGCGGCGGCTGGCCCAACACGAGAATCCAGCCCAGCGGTGCCACGGCCGTGGCGGCGGTCATCCGCGAGCGACCATCCGGCCAGGGCAGCGAGTGGGCGCGAACCGCCTGGCCGGAGAGTGCGCTGACGACCAGGGCAGCGCGCTCGCTGTTGGCCGGTGCCCAGTCGGTGTAGGGGCGACCCAGATAGCGCGACTCCGGCGCATAGAGAATGCGGCCCTCGCCGTCCAGCAGCAGCCAGTCCGACTGCGATGCGGCCTGGCTCAGCTGCTGCCCCAGCGCCTGGATGCGCACCTCGGCCATCACCGCACCATCGAACCGGCCCTGGCTCGCAAACGGTACGGCGTGGCTCACCACCCAGGCCTGTGCTGCCGGGTCGAAATGGGACGGCACCCAGATCGCTGCGGCAGTCTTCTGCGCCAGCGAGAACCACTCCTCGCTGCCATCGGTGTTATCCGGCAGGGTGGACTGGTTGAAGCTCTTCAGCGCCTCGCCATCGCGCCGCACCATCAGCTGCTTGCGCGCGCCGCCCCGGTTGGGCGGCCAGAAGGCGATGCCCGCCCCGGACTGGCCCGGTACCTGCTGCAGCTGGGCTTGCAGCAGCGCCAGATAGTCAGCCTGCGGCAGCTCTGGATGCAGGCTGGCGAGTGCGGCGATGTTCTGCGCGTTGCGCTCGGCCGAAGTCAGCGCCGCCGTGAGCTGGGTGGCCAGGTCGCGCGCCTGCACGCGGGCTTCCAGCCGCTGGCTGCCGAAGCGCGCCTGCTGCACAGCCACCATCGAGAGAGCCGCAAACAGCAACAGCAGCAAGGCCGTCGGCAGCAGCAATCCCGTGGTGATTTTGCGGTGTAGATCGAGGCCCATGCGGCATCCGACTGATTTGATGAACGATGCCACATCCGCAATCAAATCGTTATGCGTGACTGCTACCTTTATGGGATGCCACTACTGACTCTCGTCCGCCACGCCAAGTCCGCCTGGGACTACCCCGAACTCACCGACTTCGAGCGCCCGCTCAACGAGCGCGGCCGTCGCGATGCACCGCGCATGGCGCTGCGTGCGCAGGGCCTGCCCAAGGTGACCCGCATCATCTCCAGCCCGGCCAACCGCGCACTGGCCACTGCCAGGGTGTTTGCCGAGCACCTGGGCATCGACTTCGACGCCATCCACATCGAGCCCAAGCTCTACGAAGCAAGCCGCAAGACCCTGATGGAAATCGTGACGCGCATCGAGGGCAATCCGGCGCATGTGATGCTGTTCGGCCACAACCCCGGCTTCAGCGAGTTGGCGCACACGCTCGGCCACTGCCCCTTCGACGAGATGCCCACCTGCGCCATCGCCCACTTCAAGCTCGATGCCAAGGCCTGGAAAGACGCCGGACCGGGTGCCGCGACCCTGGTGAAGTACCTGTTCCCGAAAGATGGCTTCGACTAGCCGACTGGCCTGAGCTTGGCGGCAAAGCGCTGCGCGTTCTGCACGTAGTGCTGGGCCGAGAGCTTGATGAAGGCGATCTCCTGTGGGCTCAGTTCGCGCTTGACCACGGCCGGCGATCCCATCAGCAGCACGCCATCGGGATAGCGCTTGCCTTCGGGCACCAGCGAACCGGCACCGACGATCGAGTTCTTGCCGATCACGGCGCGGTTGAGGATCACGCTCTGGATGCCGATCAGCGTGTTGTCGCCAATCGTGCAGCCATGCAGCATCACCTGATGGCCGATGGTCACGTCGCGGCCGATGTTCAAGGGCACGCCGACGTCGGTATGCAGCACCGAGTTGTCCTGGATATTGGTGTTCTCGCCAATGCTGATCGGGTCGTTGTCACCCCGCACCGTGCAGCCGAACCAGATGTTGGCACCGGGATGCAGCACCACGTTGCCGATCACGGCGGCGTTGTCTGCGATCCAGTTGTTACCCAGCAGCTGGGGCTGTTTTTCTTCAAGGGCGTAGAGCATGGTGGCTTGCGTTCAGATTGGGACGCTTAATCTAGCGGCAAGCATCCCCGGAGTGTGCAGATGAGCTTTCTCGCGCGACTGTTTGGCGGCCTGCTGGGCCGCATACTCGCCGTGGTGCTGGCGGTCAGCGCCGCGCAGTTTCCCGTCTACTACGCCCAGTACTTGCAGACACTCGGCGGTGCGCGGCAGGAGGCCTCGCTGCGCTACGAGGAGCTGCGGCGCGAAGCCGGCGTGCTCAACCTCGGTGCCGAGGATTTCATCATTCGCCATGAGGAGAACAGCGACCCGGTGTTCCAGGCCTCCGGCCGCATTCACCGCACCACACTCGCGCGCTTCAACAAGCTGGATTCGGCCTGGCTGGCCCTGAGCAACGCCACCGTGTTCGAGAAACCGCTGGCGCTGTTCAGACACTTCGACCGCCAACTCGCCGAGGCCGTGCGCTTCACGCCCGGCCTGACGCTGACGCTCGAAGCCGGCGCCTATGCGCTCGGCGGCATCGTGCTGGCCTGGTTGATCTCGGCACTATTCGGCGCGGTGCTGTTGCCACCGCGTCGCGTCGCCGTGATTCGCTAACCCAGCAGCGCGAGCACCTTCGCCGCATCGGGATTGAGGATCACGCCGCGCTCGCAGACGATGGCGTCGATGAGTGCCGCCGGGGTGACATCGAACACCGGGTTGAAGGCATCCATGCCGGTCGGTGCGATGGGCTGGCCCTTGAACTCGGTCAGCTCCGCAGCGGTGCGGGACTCGATGGGGATGGCATCGCCATCCGGGCACTGCAAATCGAAGGTGCCGGAGGGGGCCACCACCATGAACTTCGCGCCGTGCGCCTTGGCGGCCAAGGCCAGCGAATAGGTGCCGATCTTGTTGGCAGTATCGCCATTGGCGGCGATGCGATCCGCGCCGACGATGACCCAGTCGATCTGCTGCACCTTCATCAGGTGGGCCGCTGCGCCGTCGGCGATGAGCTGGGCCGGAATGCCCTCCTGCATCAGCTCCCAGGCCGTGAGCCTTGCGCCCTGCAACCAGGGGCGGGTTTCTGTGTTGTAGACACCCGCCAGCTTGCCTTCGGCATGGGCGCTGCGAATCACACCGAGCGCAGTGCCGTGGCCACCGGTGGCGAGCGCACCGGTGTTGCAATGGGTGAGAACGCGCGCGCCGGGGGCGATCAGCGCCGCGCCGAGCGAGCCCATCTTCAGGTTCTGCGCCAGGTCCTCGGCGTGGATGGCCTTGGCCTCCTTCAGCAGCGCCTCGGCGCTGCGCGGTGTGACCTTCGCCATGCGGGCCAGCGCCCAGCGCAGATTGACGGCCGTGGGGCGCGAATCCGCCAGCACTTTCTCCGCCGCTGCGTAGTCGCGGCCCAGCAGCGCATCAATCACCAGTCCATAGGCCGCTGCGATGCCAATGGCGGGCGCACCGCGCACCGCCATCGCATGGATGGCATGCGCCACACCCGCTGCACTGCGGCATTGCAGATAGGTCAGCTCGTGCGGCAGCACGCGCTGGTCGAGCAGGCTCAGGTGATCTTTTTCCCAGACGATGGGTTGCACAGCAGAAGACATGGGTAAGTCCCGTAAAATGTGGACATCATTTTATCGCCCTGTGTATTGCACCCATGCAAGCCATTGACCTCCTCGTGCTCCCGCGCTGGATCGTGCCCATCGAACCGGCAGGCGTCGTGCTGCAAAACCATGCACTGGTGGTGGACCAGGGCCGCATCGTTGCGGTGCTGCCGGTGGCAGAAGCCGCAGCGAAATACGCGCCGCGCGAAACGCTCACCCTGCCCTCGCATGTGGTCATGCCCGGTCTCGTCAATGCCCACACCCACGCGGCGATGACGCTGCTGCGCGGCATTGCCGACGACCTGCCACTGATGGACTGGTTGCAGAACCACATCTGGCCCGCCGAGGGCGCGCATGTCTCCAAGGCCTTCTGCGTCGATGGCGTCAAGCTTGCCGCCGCCGAGCTGATCCGTGGGGGTGTGACCACCGCCAATGACATGTATTTCTTCCCGGATGCCTCGGCGGAAGGCTTCACCGCCGCCGGCATGCGCAGCGTGGTCAACCTCATCACGCTCGACTTCCCCACCGCCTGGGCTACCAATGCCGACGAGTATCTGCACAAGGGCCTCGCCGTGCGCGATGCGATCAAGGGCAATCCCCTGGTCACCACCATCTTCGGCCCGCACGCGCCGTACACGGTGAGCGATGCGCCCCTGCGCAAGATCCGCACGCTGGCGAACGAACTGGGCATCGGCATCCACATGCACGTTCACGAGACGGCCGGCGAAGTGGCGATGGCCGAGGGCCAGACCGGCATGCGCCCCTGGCAGCGCCTGAAAGAACTCGAACTGCTCGGCCCCGATTTCGTCGCCGTCCACATGACGCAGCTCACCGACCAGGAGATTGCCGAAGCCGCCGAACTCGGCGTGCATGTCGCCCACTGCCCGGAGAGCAATCTCAAGCTCGCCAGCGGCTTCTGCCCGGTGGACAAGCTGCTGCGCGCGGGCGTCAATGTCTGCATCGGCACCGATGGCGCGGCCAGCAACAACGACCTCGACCTGTTCGGCGAATTGAAGACCGCCGCCCTGCTGGCGAAGGCGGTGGCCGGCGATGCCCAAGCCCTGCCCGCACACGCCGCCCTGCACATGGCAACTCTCGCCGGTGCCAAGGCGCTGATGCTCGACGAGCAGATCGGCTCACTCGTCGCCGGCAAGCAGGCGGATTTCATCGCGGTTGATCTCGGCGCACTCAATACCCAGCCGGTCTACAACGTGCTCTCGCACCTCGCCTACGCCGTCAACAGCCAGCAGGTGACGGATGTCTTCGTCGCCGGCAAGCCGCTGCTGAAAGGCGGCGTGCTGACCACCTTGAGCATTGATGAAGTGCTGGCGAAGGCCAATGAGTGGGCGCTCAAGATCAAGCCATGAGCTTCTCGAAACTGCCCGCGCCGCCCTACTACGCGGTGATCTTCTGCTCGCAGCGTCCGAACGTTGACGATGGCTACGTCGAGATGGCCGACCAGATGGCCGAACTCGCCAGCACGATGCCCGGCTATCTCGGCCGCGAGAGCGCCAGAGGCAGCGATGGCTTCGGCATCACCGTCAGCTACTGGCAAGACGAAGCCGCTATAGCAAATTGGAAAGCCAACATGGACCACAAGGCCGCGCGCGACTACGGCCGCACGCGCTGGTACGAGCACTACGAACTGCGCGTGGCGAAAGTCGAGCGCGCCTATGGCAAACCAAAATGACCGTCGTCCCCATCACCATTCGTGCCTGTAATGCCGATGATGCGGCTGCCTTGCAGCAGTTGCTGTCGCAGCAGAGCGCCTATGCCAACACCTTGCAGCTGCCATATCCCTCGCTGGATTACTGGCAACAAAGGCTTGCACCCGGTCACACGCCCCAGCTGCACCGGCTGGTCGCCTGCCGTGGCAGCGAACTGCTGGGCGAGATCAGTCTGATCCCGATGTCGAACGCACGTCGCAGCCATGTGGCCGGCCTCGGCATGGTCGTGAGCGAACATTGCCGGCGTCAGGGCGTAGGCAGGCTGATGCTGGCTGCGGCCATCGACCTCGCCGAGCAATGGCTGGCGATCCGTCGCATCGAGCTGGAAGTGTTCGTCGACAACGCGCCGGCCATTGCGCTCTACGAGCAGCATGGCTTCGTCGCCGAGGGCGTGGCGCGCAGCTATGCCTTCCAGAACGGTCGCTACGCCGATGTGCTGCGCATGGCGCGTATCACCCTGCAAACCCCATGAGCAATTCAGACCAAGCCGAACTCGCCAACTTCAACCAGCAGGCCGCGACCTGGTGGGACGTGAAAGGGCCGATGCGCGCCCTACACCACATCAACGGTCCGCGCGTGCGTTTCATCGAACAGTGCGTGGGCGGGCTGAAGGGCAAACGTGCGCTCGATGTGGGTTGCGGTGGTGGCCTGCTCACCGAGGCACTCGCGGCCAAGGGTGCGGATGCAACTGGAATCGACCTCGCGGATGAAGTCATCGAGGTTGCGAAACTGCACGGTCTCGAATCGGGCATCAAGGCCAGCTACCGGCAGATCAGCGCCGAAGAACTGGCTGCCAAGGCCCCCGCCAGCTTCGATCTCGTCTGCTGCCTGGAGATGCTTGAGCACGTGCCCGACCCTGCCAGCGTGATCGCTGCTCTGGCCAAGCTAGCCAAGCCGGGCGCGACCGTGGTGCTCAGCACCATCAACCGCAACCCCAAGGCTTTTGCACTCGCCGTGGTGGGGGCTGAGTACGTGCTCAATCTCGTACCGCGCGGCACCCATGACTACGCCAAGTTCATCAAGCCCAGCGAGCTGACGGCCTGGGCACGCGCGGCGGGTCTGGAGCCGATCGATATCAAGGGCCTGCAATACAACCCGCTCACCCAGCTCGCCAAAATCAACGACGACATCGACGTGAACTACTTCCTGCACTGCAAAAAACCCCAATGAAGCGACTGGTGAGGCCGACTGCGATTTTCTTCGACCTCGACGGCACGCTGGTCGATACCGCCCCCGATCTCGGCGGCGCTGCCAACCACATCCGCCGCACACTCGGTTTAGCGCCTTTGCCGCTGCCGGACTACCGCCCGCACGCCAGCGCCGGTGCGCGCGGCTTGCTCGGCAAGGCGCTCGGCATCACGACCGACCATGCGGACTTCCCCCGTCACCGCGATGCCTTTCTCGCCCACTACGCCGAGCATCTGGCCGATAGCTCCGGCCTGTTCGAGGGGTTCAGCGAAGCACTCGCTGGCTTTGCGCAAAGTGGTGTGCAGTGGGGCGTGATGACCAACAAGCCCAAGCAGTACACCGAGCCGCTGATGGCCGCGCTTGATCTGACGCGCAGTGCCTGCGCCATCGTCAGCGCCGACGAGGTGTCCAAGGCCAAGCCCGCACCGGATGGGCTGCTGCTTGCCTGCCAGCGCGCGGGTGTCGCGCCCGAACACTGCTGGTACGTGGGTGACGACAAGCGCGATATCGACGCCGGCCGCGCCGCCGGCATGAAGACCGTCGCCGCCGCCTGGGGCTACGAAGGCGAGCATGCGCTCGCCACCTGGGGTGCGGACTACACCTGCGCCCATCCCACCGACCTTTTGAAACTGATCGCATGAGCATTGCTGAAAACCCGACACTCGCTGCCGACGCACTGCAAGGTCGCGTCATCCTCATCACTGGCGCAGGCGATGGCCTGGGCCGTGCCACCGCCATCGAAGCGGCGCGCTGCGGCGCCACGGTGATCCTGCTCGGCCGCACCATCAGGAAACTCGAAGCCACCTACGATCTCATCGAGAAGGCCGGCTACGCCAAGCCCGGCATCGTGCCAATGAACCTCAACGGCGCGGCCTGGAACGACCACGAAGCCCTCGCAGAAACCTTGCAGGCCGAGTTCGGCCGGCTCGATGGCCTGGTGCATTGCGCCACCCACTTCACCGGCTTCATGCGGCTGGCCGAGATCCCGCCCAAGGACTGGCTCGACGGCATACAGACCAATCTCACCGCCGCCTACGTGCTGACGCGCAGCTGCCTGCCGCTGCTGGAGAAATCTGCCGACGCGCCGGTGGTGTTCGTCACCGACACCGCCGGTCGCACCCCCAAGGCCTACCACGGGGTCTACGGCATCACCAAGGCTGCCATCGAGGCGCTGAGTGCCACCTTCGCGCTCGAATACGCGAGCCTGCATCCGCAGCTGCGCTTCAACACCTTCCACCCCGGCCCCATGCGCACCGCCGTTCGTGTGAAGGGTTTTTCAGGCGAGAGCGGCGATGCCGCACCCAAGCCGGAGACGGCCGCGAGGCGACTGGCGTGGCTGCTGTCCGCCGAGGGAAAGACACTCCGCGGCCAGGCGCTCTGAAACAAGAAACGCCCCGGAAGCCAGGCCACCCGGGGCGTGTTTGAGCCTCCAGTCAAAGAGGCTCAGCTGGCCGCAGAATCAATCGCGGCCCTTGCGCTTGTTTTTGTTCTTGTAGTGGCCCTTGTGCTTGCCATTGTCGTGATGGTGCTCGTGATGGTCATCGCCTTCGATGTAGACCGTGCGGGGTTGCGACTGGCGCTGAGTCGAGCTGCTGCCAATGGCGGTGCCTGCGGCAGCACCAATCGCACTGCCGATGATGGCGCCATCGCGGCCACCCACCGACTGTCCAACGGCAGCACCTGCACCGCCACCGATCGCACCACCGAGGACGGTGTTGAGCTGATCACCGGCAAAGGCGGAACAAGATAGCGACATCAAGGCAGCCGCAGCCAGTGACAGACGAATATTGGTTTTCATTTTTCCTGATTCCTTGAAAGAAATGACTTCGTATCGGGCTTACAGGGCCTGATCCAATTTCAACAGCTCAATCGAATTGTTGACCTGACATCAACATTTCATTTCCAGCTGAGCAATGCCTGAACCGACGATGCGGTTGCGGTTCGGCCCGCAAGCCTCAGTCCTCGGTTCTCGGTTTCTTCGGGCGCAGCCCCATCTGTGGCTTGCCGGGACGGGTGGCAGCGCCATCCTTGACGACGAAACGCTGCGTCGGCTTGCCGGTGCGTGGGGCTGGCTTGGCACCAAAGGTCTTGCGCTCGCCACCGCCGAAGCGGGGACGTTCGTCGCCACCCGGTGCGCGCGGCTTGTAGGCCGGGCGGGTGCCATCGCCTGAGGCGGGGCTGAAACGGGGTTTGAAGCCAGAGCCTTCGCTGCTGCGGGCCCGATCGCCGTAGGGCTTGCGCTCGACACCCGCCTCGCCTCGCGGCTTGAAGGCCGGGCGTTCGCCGATGGTGCCGTCCTTGCGGGGATAGGGCTTGCTGACGCTGGGCTTGTCGGCGCGGGCGAAGCGAGGGCGCTCGGCCTCGTCGCGCGCGGGGCGATCACCATAAGGCTTGCGCGGTGCGCCCGCATAGGCAGGCTTTTCACCATAGGGTTTGCGCTCGCCGAAAGCCGGCTTGTCGCCATAAGACTTGCGCGGTGCAGCACCTTCGCGCGGGGCATAGGCGGCGGATTTGCGTGCGCCATACGGCCCGGCCGCGCGGCTTTCGCCATCGCCCGCATCGCGCTGGTAGCTGCGCGTGGGCGCTTCGGGTGCGCGATCACCACGCTCGCTGTAGCTGCGTTCGCTGCGCGCACCAAAGCCCTTGGCCTTGTGCTGGGTCGGTGTGGCCTCGCTGACCTTTTCGATGGACTCCACCGCCGCGATGCGGGTCTTGCCCCAGGGGCTGTCGGTGGGCGCGCGGGCCTTCTGCACCACGTAGGTGGACTCCTCCTGCTCGCTGCCACCGCGACGCTCGGCGCGCTCGACCAGCTTGCGCTCGTCCCTGGTCGCCTTCACCCAGCGACCGCCATCGTTCTCGCGGCGGGAATCGCGCTTCACCTTGGCAGCGGCGCGCACGGCAGTCTTGCTGTCGCCGCGCTTCACGGGTGCAGTCGGAGCGGCCTCGCCCTCCTTCTGCGGCTTGTTCAAGCTGTAATCGCTCTTGGTGCGGTGCGATTCGCGCACGCGCTCCGGCAGCAACTCCTTCTCGTCGAGGTTCACGGCTTCGATCAGCTTCTTCAGCTCCTCGGCGGTCGCCTCGCGGTAGCTGCCGCTCTTGATGCCGCCGCCGAGCTTGATCGGCCCGTAGGCGGTGCGGATCAGGCGGTTGACGGTGAGGCCCTGGCTCTCGAACAGGCGGCGCACCTCGCGGTGGCGGCCCTCGCTGA
>JAZKFO010000008.1:0-17491 GCA_040386395.1 Pseudomonadota bacterium
GCGTGCCCATGTTGGCGTTGTTGCGGCCGGAGGCATCCTGCCCCTGTGCCTTGATGGGGTCAGCGCCTTCGCCACCGCGTCCGAAATTATCGGTCTGCGCGTTGCCGGCTTCCTCGTTGAAGCCGTGCGGGTACCACCAGTCGTGCAGCCAGTTGTTGATGTAGAACAGGCTCACCGCGGCCGCATTGCGGGCGTTCTCGTTGCTGGGGTTTTCGTCCGGTGCCAGTGCGTAGTCGAAGGTGTTGGCGCTGGTGGTGGGCGGGCGGATGTCGCCCACCGCATCCAGGCAGCTGTTGGTGATGACATCGGCGGGCGTGATGAGCAGCGCCGAGGTCGGCGAATCGACCACGTCGATGCAGGCATCGGTGTTGTTGCCGGTGGTGGTGGTGGCGCCATCGGCGAGCCAGGGGTCGGTGATGCCATTGCTGGCCACCAGCGTCACCTTGGGCGCGGTGGTCAGGCTCGCCACGCGCGCGATCTTGGCCAGCGGGTCAGCGCCCGGGAACGGCGTGTAGCCATTGCCCAGCGGCGAATCGAAGGGATGGAAGTTGTTGCTCTCGCCATCCGCGAACACCGTGTAGGTGAACGGGGTGGCGTTGGAGACGAGGTTGCGACGGTGCAGCACCAGCCCGCTGCTGGCGGAAACCACCACGCCATAGCCGCTGAGAGCGCGGCTTTCGCGACCGTTACTGAACAGCTCGATGTAATAGGCAGGCTCGACGCGGTTGTCGGCACGCGGGTAGTAGATGGCCTTGGCGCGCGGCATGCGCTCCCACACCTGGCTGCCGCCGATCAGCGCCGGGGCCTTGAACCACTGGAAGTTACCCGCCAGCGGATTGAGTGAGGCATCGGCAGGCAGAATCAGCGCCGTGTCCAGCGCATTGCCCCAATCGCCGAGGCTGGTAGCCGCCAGGGCGATGGCCTGAGCAGGCGTGCGCGCAAACGCCGGGCCGGCCAGCGAGGCGGCATCCAGCGCACTGGCGAAATAGCCGGACACCGCCACCGGCTTGCCGGCGCGGTCGAGCACTACATTGAGGCTGCGGCTGAACACCTCGCGGCCGGCGATCACCTGGCGGAAGCGCACCACGGCCGGGCCGTTGCCGTTGTACTGGGCGTCGAACACCTTCGCACCCGCGATCATTTCTTCCGTCAGGCCAAGGTTGACGGCTTCGGCACGCAGCACCGTGCGCGCCTGCGCGATCAGGATGTCGCGCGTCGTGGCCAGAGGACCTACGGTGATGGGCGCGGCATCGGCCCTGGCCCAGAGGAAGGTCGGCTTGCCGAGCTGGCGGTCGAAGATGGTCTTCTGCACGCGGCCGCCCAGATTGGCAGGCGGCAGGATGTTGAGGGCGCTCGCCTCCTTGCGGAAGGTGTCGACATTGGGAAGCGCAGCAGTAGCGCTGTAGGCGCTGGCGGCAAGGGCCAAGCCGATGGCAGTCGCGGAAAACGTGTTTTTCATGTGTTCACCACCGAAGATTCAGCAGGTTGGGATTTCATCTGACTGGGATGTCAACCTCTAGTTGACTGATCCGTTGCCAAACGGTTTTGCCTTTTTCGCACGAATCGCGCCACCAGGTGTCAATTTTCTGCTGATGCGGGCGTCAATTACCGCAAATAAACGCATCCGCTAATGGGCCCGATTTTCATGCGAGCCGCCACTGCCCTCTAAAATGGGTGCCGCCCTGCGATCCAGCCATGACCACCCTCTTCGTCGAACAACTCACCGTCATCGACGCCAGCTACCTCTGCCCGGTGCGCGGTCTCGTGGGCGAGAGCTGGATCGTGGATCTGGAACTCGAAGGCGCGCTCGACGAGCAGTCGATGGTGCTGGACTTCGGTGCGGTCAAGAAACAGCTCAAACGCGCCATTGATGACGGCCCCGACCACACCCTGATCGTGCCCCTGCAATATCCGGCACAGCAGACCACGACGCTGGCCGATGGCCGCATCCGCACGCAGTTCATGTCGCAGGCCGGCGGCATCGAACACATCGCCCCTGCAGCGGCGCTGACCCTGCTCGAAGCGCCGGCCGTGACGATGGATGCGCTCATCGCCCATCTCACGCCACAGCTCGCCGCCATCGTGCCGGCCAATGTCGCGCGCATCGGCATCAGCCTGCGGGCCGAGCACATCGAGGGTGCGAGTTACCACTACACCCACGGCCTGCAAAAGCACCAGGGCAACTGCCAGCGCATTGCGCATGGGCACCGCTCGCGCATCGGCATCTTCGTCGATGGCCAGCGCGACACGGCGCTGGAAGCGCAGTGGGCCGAAACTTTTCGCGACATCTACCTCGTCACCGGCAGCCATGTGCTGCGGGACGATGGCGAGCGTCTGAGCGTGGCCTACACCGCACCGGAAGGTGCCTTCGAGCTGACGCTGCCGAAGTCACGCAGCTATCTGCTGGGCGAGCACACCGACAGCACGGTGGAGGAGATTGCCGAGCATCTCGCCAGCCAGATTGCCGCCAGCCGCCCCGGCCAGACGGTGGCCGTGCGTGCTTACGAGGGCGTGATGAAGGGCGCCCTCGCCCGCCGGCCCTGAGCACTAAAAAGCCCGGTGGCGATCGCTCGCCACCGGGCCTGGTGTGCTGCCGCAGCTGCCGTCAGGGCGTGGGCGGATTGATGAAGAAGCCATCCGTGCAGAGTTCATGCACGTTCATCGCATTGCCGACGTTGGCCGACACGAGTGTGGGCGACAGGCTGATGGTGGCCTCGTCGTAAGGCAAGGTGGCCTTCAGGCCAACGAAGCGGATGGTCTCGGCAGTGGAGACCTGGCCCGCCAGGTCGAGCGTGCTGGCGTCGATCACGGCCTGATCCTGCTGCACACCGCCGAGGAAGGTGGTGACCGTCACCGACTGGATCAGCGAAGCCTCCACCGTGCCGATGGGGAAGGTCAGCAGGAATACCGCGAACTTGGCCGCCGGTGCCGGGCTGTTGAGGCCGACCGCCAGATCAATCGAGCTGATCGCGCCACCGAGCAGGCCAACCGAGAGGTTGTATTGCGCGGCGGTGCTGAGGTTGTTGTCCACCACCAGCTCCTTGGCAACCACGCTGTTTTGCAGCTGGGTCACCGTGCCGGCACCGAGCATGTCGAGCAGGTCGGTCACTGCGGAGCCGACCAGGCCATTCACCCTGACCTCGGTAGTCGGATTGGGGCCATAGGTGCGCGCGCCGGCCGTGCAGACGAAGAAGCCGGGCGTCTCCGTACCGTCGTCGTCGATCACTGTCGTCGGCGTGGTGCCGTCGTTCGGATCGCCGGTGATCTCGCCGGGATCGCTGGGGCCACCGGTCACCGTCACCGTTTCAAAGTCGGTGGTCTGCTGACCATCGGCGTTGGTGCAGGTCAGGGCGTAGGTGTAATTGCCTGGGGTGATCGGCAGCACTACCACCGTGCCGGTGCTGCTGGTGGGCTGCGTGCCGGCCCAGCTGCTGCCGGGGGCTGATGAATTGGCCATGCAGCTGACCGCGCCGGTGGTGGTGTAGCTGAGTGAGGTGCTGCCACCCGGCGCTACGCTGGTCGGTGTTGCGGTGAGGTCATTGATAACCGGCTGCGGGGCCGAAGGCGCTGGCACCGTCACGGTTTCGGTCTGGCTGGTCTGCTCACCGGTCGCGCTGGAACAGGTCAAGGTGTAGGTGTAGCTGCCAGGCGTCTGCGGCACGGTGACCACGAAGCTGCCGCTGGTCGGCTGCGCACCCATCCAGCTACTGCCGGGCGCGTTGGAACTCGCCGCACAGCTGGCCGCTCCGGTGCTGGTGTACGTCAGCGTGGTACTGCCACCGGGGGCGACGGTATCGGGGGTGGCCGCAAACTCGCCGATGGCGAGAACGGTGCTGCTGCCGGTGTTCACGCCCGCCGGGCCTTCGTCTGCCGAACAGCCCATCAGCAAGAGCGCGGCCAGTGTGGCCGCCAGCCATGAGCCTCTGATACGGGGGTGTTTCTGAATCGCAATCCTGTGCATGGTGTCGCTCCTTCGCATCCTGCGAAAAAATGGTTTGCCTACTTGCCGAGCACGCGGAACATCACGCGGCGGTTGCGCTCCTTGTCGATCTCGTTGGTCTCTGGCGTGACCAGCAACTCGGACTCGCCATAGCCCTTGGCGCTGAGGCGGCCGGCATCAATGCCCTGCGCGAGCAGGTAGGCACTGACGGCTTCGGCACGGCGCTGCGAGAGCTTCAGGTTGTAGGCCGTGCTGCCGAGCGAGTCGGTGTGGCCGGCAATTTCCACCGTCATCGTCGGCTGGCCCTTCATGCCCTTGGTGACGTAATCGAGCACGGTTTGCGCGTTCAGCTGCAAGTTGGATTTGTCCAGCGCGAACGTCACGCCGCGCAGCTCCAGCACCTGCCCTTCGATCACGCAGCCATCGGCATCAACCTTCAGGCCTTCAGGGGTGTCGGGGCATTTGTCGCGGCTGTCTTCGATGCTGTCCTTGTCGGTATCGACAAAGGGCATGGGCACCATCACCTCCTTGACCACCTCGCGCACCTCGATCACCGGGGGTGCCAGCGGGGCCAGCTCCACACGCTGCTTGCCAAAGGGGATCTCGATGCCCGCCAGCAGGCGGTAGTCGCTGTAACCCTGCTGAAACTCATCGCGCTGGTAACGACCTTCAGCGCGCAGCTTGAAGCCCAGGCTGGTCAAGGGGCTGGAGACCGCACCCAAGCCCACGTTGACGATCAGGCTCACCGCATCCTCGGAATCAGGCACCACATCGTTTTGCATGGCCCCGATGCCGATCAGGGCAAAGGGCGTCCAGGACAGGCCGCGATCCCTGAAGCCGTAGACCAGATCAACCGTGCCGCCCTGCTGATAGAAGTCGGTGCCCTTTTCGCTGCCGGTCTCGATGGTGCTGCCCATGAGATTGAGTTCAAGCCCCCAGTGCGGCGACCAGCGATAGCCATAGATACCGGAAATGCTCACCCCACGACGGGTGCCCCCGCGATCTTTATCGGCCCCGAAGTAGCCGGGCAGCACCGCGAAATATTGATTGGCCTGATCGACCTGGATCACTTCGCTGACAGGCTCTTGGGCGTAGGCCGACGGTAGGGCGGCAGCCAGCAGCAACAATGCGGCTTTCTTAGCCATGACCACTTCCTTGTTTTGGTGAACTTCAATTCTTCTTGTGTGTAGGTCATCCTGACCACACGCAAACCCACGGTGCGCTTTTTATCAACTGGCTGTCAATGCACTCGCGACTAATTACGAGATAGCCCGCTTTTGTTGCAATTTCATTGCCCAGCCCCAGTAACTCGATCAACAGTTTGCTGGCGGGATGGGTCTTGGCATGACCGTCAACGGGGTGACCATGGCGATATTGCGAATGCCTAGTGCGCATGGCTTGCAGTGGTATTCTTCGCGCCCATTTTTGGCCGCTATCTGCTGGGGATTGCTGACATGACCGACGACGTGAAGCTGTTCAATCGCGTGACCATCGAACAGGTGGAAGAAGGCCATGAGCTGGCACCGAAGTTTGACGAGCATGGCCTGATCCCCTGCGTCACCACCGCCGCCAACAGCGGCGAGGTGCTGATGCTCGGCTACATGAATCTCGAAGCCTTCACCAAGACCATCACCACCGGCGAGGCGCACTACTACAGCCGCAGCCGCAAGGTCCTCTGGCACAAGGGCGCGTCATCCGGCCTGGTGCAGAAGGTGCTGGAGATGCGCATCGACGACGATCAGGATGCCGTGTGGTTGCGCGTCGCCATCCCCGGCGATGCGAGCTGCCACGTCGGCTATCGCTCCTGTTTCTATCGCAGCATCCCGACCGGCGACGGCGGTGTGCGCGAACTGAAGTTCGAGGAGAGCGAGAAGATGTTCGACCCGCTCAAGGTTTACGGCGACGTGCCGAACCCCACGATTCTCTAGCGTTTTCTCGCGGGCTTCTTTGCAGTCGCACCGGGTTTCTTCGGCGGCACGTTCTTCAGTGGTGTGGCTTCCTGC
Organism: Pseudomonadota bacterium; assembly: GCA_040386395.1. GTDB lineage: Bacteria > Pseudomonadota > Gammaproteobacteria > Nevskiales > Nevskiaceae > Stagnimonas. Next base: position 5,944 of record JAZKFO010000008.1, read on the forward strand.
GCCGGGTCCGGGTCGTAGTCGGTGTCTAGCACCTGCTCGCGCGGACCGGGAACGGGCGGACGCTGAATCGGGTCGTCGTCATCCCAGAGGTTTTCCTCCGCACTGTCGAATGCCACATCCAACGACATCGACAGGGAAGACGGCAGGCCATTGATGGCGGCGTAGTGGCTGTGCATGACAGGACTCCTTGCAGGGTTGAACGCCAGTCGATGCTGCAAGCCCTAGCTGAGCGCGCGCTGAGCCGTTTTGCTCAGCCGTCGCGCAGCATTTCCCGCGCCGCGTTATGGCCGGGAATGCCGGTGACGCCACCGCCCGGATGCGTGCCGCTGCCGCAGAGATACAGACCCTTGATCGGCGTGCGGTAGTCGCCCATGCCCAACAGCGGCCGTGCGCTGAACAGCTGGTTGAGCGAGAGCTTGCCGTGAAAGATGTCTCCGCCCACCAGCCCGAACTTACGCTCAAGATCGAGCGGCGTGTGGATCTGCCGAGCGATGACGCTGGCCCTGAAATTGGGTGCTGCACGATTCACCACATCAATCACCGCATCCGCTGCGGCCTCACGCTCGTCGTCCCAGCTGCGGCCATCCGGCAAGGCATAGCGAAAGTGCTGGCAGAACAGGCTGGCGACGTGCTGACCCTTGGGGGCGAGCGAGTCATCGACGGTGGATGGAATCAGCATCTCGACGATGGGCTGCTTCGTCCAGCCGCGCTCGCGCGCCTCGGCATAGGCACGCTCCATGTAGGCCAGCGAGGGCGCCAGGATGATGCCGCTCTGATGATGGGGTGAAAGCGCCGTACCCGGCGCGCAGCGGAAATCCGGCAACTCGCTGAGCGCCACATTCATGCGCAGGGTTGCGCTCTCGCACTGGTAATCGTCGAAGCGCTGCGTGGTTTCCGCATCGCGCGCGTTGGCATCGAGCAGCTGCGTGAACAGCAGCTTGGGGTTGAGGTTGCTGGCGACCTGTGAGGCCGTGAGCACCTCGCCATTCTGAAGCTGCACTTCAATCAACTTGCCCAAGGGCCGCACCCTCGACACCGCGCACCCAGTGCTCAGGGTCACGCCGAGTGCGCTTGCCTCGGTTGCCATCGCCTGCGTGATCGCCCCCATGCCGCCCAGCGCATGGCCCCACGCGCCGGACTTGCCGTTGACCTCGCCAAAGACGTGATGCAGCAACACATAGGCGCTGCCCGGCGCATACGGCGAGGCGAAGTTGCCGACGATGCTGTCGAAGCCGAAACAGGCCTTGAGTGGGGCGGACTCGAACCAGCGGTCGAGCAGATCGCCTGCACTCAAGCTGAAAAGATCAAGTACATCGCGTTGTGTTGCGAGGTCGAGATTCTTGAATACCTTGGCACTCTTCCAGGCTTCCAGCAGGGCGCCAATGCCGCCGCCGATATTGGGTGGCGTCTGCAAGAGCATGGCGCGCAACACATTGGCGACACGCTCCAGCAAGGCGTAGTAGTCCGGCAGCCGCTCGGCATCGCGCCTGGAGTAGCAAGCGACTTCAGCTTGTGTTGCGGCGAGTCCACCACCGATGCGGATGCCCTGCCCCGGTTCGTCGCCCAGGGGCAGAAAATTGGAGAACGGCCGCTCGACGATCTTGAGTCCATGCTCAACCAGCTTCAGATCGCGGATCACCTTCGGGTGCAAGAGGCTCACCGTGTAGCTGGCCGTGGAATTGCGAAAGCCCGGTGCGAACTCTTCGGTGACCGCAGCCCCGCCCAGCACACCGCGCCGCTCCAGCACCCTTACCTTCAGGCCGGCACGGGCGAGGTAGCAGGCGCAGACAAGGCCGTTGTGGCCACCACCGAGGATGAGGGCGTCGTAGTGCATAGAGAAATCAGAGTGAGAGCCTTCAGTGTAGTCAGCGTACCAAGCCCGTGCTCACAGTTTTTGGCCACACAGACAGGTGCTCAATGGGCTGAGATAGGACGCCCGCGCAGTCCAGAATAATGGCTAGACACCCCCACTCAAAAATGGCGCGAGGCGCAAAGGGAAACCATGTTAAAGATCACCATACCTATGTTTTCCTGCCTGCTGGCGTCGGCCACACTGTCAGGCTGCGCCGCCTACACCAAGCCTATCGCCTTCGAGGAAAAACCCGCGAGTGGCGAGTCCTATTTGTATGGCCGCTTCACCATCGAGGCACCCAAGGCATTCCTGGGTTTCGATGGTTACCAGACCATGGGCTATTCCTTCACCTGCCGGGACGGTACCCAGTTCATCGTCCGCTTCAGCATCGAACAACCTGTACAGCTGATCCGGGTCACCCCAACAAGCTGCTCGCTGATGGAGATCGTTTACACCAACGGCGATGGCCAGATCCGTGGCCGCAAGCCCTCGCCAATCGGCGTACTGAAGGATGTCAGCTTCCAGGCCGGCGTCGCCAACTACCTGGGCGACTACTTTGCCTCCTCGAAAACGACATCCTATGGCTCCACCCTCCGCACCAGCTGGGGCGTGGATGCCGTGCGCAACAACTACGCGGCAACGACCTTCGACATGAAGACCAAGTACCACGCCTTTGCCAACATCGTCACGCAGGACAAGATAGGCCCTGCGCGCTGAGTACTGGATTCTTGCTCACTCGCTTGCCGGCACCGGCAAGGGTTTGGCCCACCAGTAACGCGGCCACTGATGCCGCCAAGCCTGCACTTCGCTGACCCCCGTCTCCGGGTCGATGTGCAAGGTCAGCGCGCCCTCGTGGCCGGTCATGTGCATCGCACTGCCAAGGTGCTGGAACCGCTCGACCACCTCAGGTCGCGGATGGCGGTAGCTGTTGGCATAGCCGGCGCTGAAGATCACCACCTCCGGGTTCACGGCTTCCACGAAGGCGGGCGTCGAAGAGGTGCGGCTGCCGTGGTGGGCGGCGAGCAGCACGTCGGCTTTCAGCGCGTTGGGGTTACTGCGCAGCAGGCGTGCTTCGGCTTCGCGCTCGATGTCGGCGGGCAGCAAGGCAGTGTGCTGGCCCGTCTCGACGCGCAGCACGCAGCCGCCGTTGTTGTCGGGGGAAGACTCACCCACGGCATCGCCAGGGCCGTTGAGGATGGTGAAGCGCACTCCATCCCACTCCCAGGCTTGCTCCGCCTCACAGGGCGTGCCTGCCATCGCACCGCGTTCTTCGCGTGGATGCAATGCCGCGCGCACGGCGGGCGCACCGCCGCGATGGTCGAGGTCGCCGTGCGAGACCAGCAGCGTGTCGAGCTGCCGCACGCCCTGCCCCAGCAAGTAGGGCACGATCACCGAGCGGCCAGCGTCGAAGCCTTCTTCGTACGCCGGGCCGGTGTCGAACAGCAGGGTGTGATGCGCGGTGCGCACGACCACGGCAAGACCCTGCCCCACGTCGAGCGCGGTCAGCGTGAAGCCGCGTGATGGCGCGTGCTGGGGTGGCACCGCCAGCGGCAGCAGGCAGAGCAGGCCCAGCGCCCGCAGCGGCAGGCCGCGAGGCACGGTGAGCAGTGCTGCACCGAGCAGCGCGAGGGCAAGTGCTACGGATGGCGGTGCGGCAGCGAGCCAGCCCTCGGCGTGGGTCTCGGCCAGTGCGCGCAGGGCGATGTGGGTGGCGCTGAGCGCGGTATCGACCAGGTTCAGCAGCGGCATGGCGAGCATGGGCGCGAGCCAGAGCAGCAGCACGGCGATCAGTGCCAGTGGCGTGAGCAGCGCGAACCAGGGCACGGCGATCAGATTGACGAAGGGGGCGATCCACGCCGTGCCCTGAAAGAAGAACAAGGTGAGTGGTGCCAGCAATAGAGTGAGCAGCAGCTGTACGCGGATGACGGTGCGCCAGCCGCTCTCGGCACCGAGACGCCCACCGGCGAGCCAGACGATGGCGGCCACCGCCCCAAACGAGAGCCACAGCCCGGCGCTCAGCACCGCAAAGGGGTCTGCCAGCAGGATCACGCCCCAGGCCAGCGCCAGCACGCGAAAGGGATGCGCCGTGCGATGGATGAACACCGCGACGAGGCCAATCAGCAGCATCGTCAGGGCGCGCGTCACGGGCGGCTCGAAGCCCGCCAGCAGGGCATAGCCAGTGGCGATCAGCGCCGCGCCGAGGGCAGCGGCCTTCTGTGCGGGCAGCCTTCGCGTCAGCGCCGGTATCGCGCCCCAGGACCAGCGCAGCAGAAAGAATGCAAAGCCTGCGACGATGGCCAGGTTGAAGCCACTGATGGCGACGAGATGCGAGGTGCCGGTGAGGCGGAAGGCATCCCAATCGGCATCCCGCAGGGCGGTGGAGTCACCCAGCACCAGCGCGACCAGCACGGCGCGTGCGGGGCTGGCAGGCAGGGCGGCTTCGATGCGATCGCGGATGCCCTGCCGCAGCCGCAGCACCGGGTAGAAACCATGCGCCTCGCAGCGCTCGGCCGCGCGCACCGTGGCGTTGGCGCCGATGCCCTGGCGAAACAGCCAGCCCTCGTAATCGAAGCCGTTCGGGTTCTGCGAACCATGGGGGCTTTTCAGCCGCAGGGTGAGTCGCCAGCACTCGCCACCGCGCAGCGTTTGCGGCGTGCGGTACCAGCTGGTGCGGATGCGCGAGGGCAGCACATCACCCAGCGGTTCGAAGCTGAAACGCCAGGTGGATTGCGGCGCTTCGTCGTCGCGGCGGCCGCGTGCCGCCCATTGCTCCTGCGCCTGCTCCGGCAGCGAGGCAATGTGGCCGCTGACCGTCACTTCCTCCGCTTGCCGCGCCGTCGGCCAGCGCTCGCCCAGGCGCAGCTCCGCACGCCAGAGCGTGCAGGCGAATCCCGCCGCCAGCGCGAGCATCAGCGGGCGGTAGCGCCAGGGCAGCAGCGCCAATGCCAGCACGAGCGCACCCAGCCACCAGGGCGGCAAGGCAGGCAAGGCCTGCGTGGCGAGCACCGCCACGGTGTAGGCGAGGATGATCCGCAGCATCGCCGTAGAATGCCGCAATCACCACTAAAAACAGCGACGCAGTGCGCGGAGAACGCCTGACATGGATCGTCTCAACTGGCTCACCGAGAACCTCTACTACCTCGCCATTCCCTACTTTCTGCTGGCGATGGCCTACGAGATCGTGGTGCTGCGGCGCGCCACCCATCTGAAGGGCTACGAATGGCGCGACAGTGTCACCAGCATCAGTCTCGGCCTGTTCAACCTGGTCATGCGCGCGCTGTTTGCGGTGGTCACCATCACCGTCTCGTTCGCCGTCTACGAGCACCGCCTGTTCGAGCTTTCACCACTCGTGTGGTGGACCTGGCCGATCCTGCTGATCGCCGAGGACTTCACCTTCTACTGGTATCACCGCGCCAGCCACCGTGTGCGTTTCATGTGGGCCGATCACGTCAACCATCACTCCAGCCAGCACTACAACCTGAGCACCGCACTGCGCCAGCCGGTGATCGAGATGGCCTGGGTCTGGATGCTGTGGCTGCCGCTGGTGCTGATCGGCTTTCATCCCGTCGCCGTCGCCCTCGCAGCGGGCCTGAACCTGCTCTACCAGTTCTGGATTCACACCGAATCGGTGCGCAGCATCGGCGCGTTCGAGCGCTTCATGAACACGCCCAGCCACCACCGCGCCCACCACGGCAGTAACCCGGAATACATCGACAAGAACTACGGCGGCTGGCTGATCGTCTGGGATAAATGGTTCGGCACTTTCGCAGCCGAAACCGTACCGGTGCGCTATGGGCTGGTGAAGAACATCGACAGCTACAACCCCTTCAAGGTCATCACCCACGAGTGGGCTTTCATGCTTCGCCAGGCCTGGAATGCCAGGGGCCTCAAGCAGAAACTGGCCTGGGTGTTCGGGCCGCCGGAATGGACGCCAGAAGGCGCGCCGACCGCCGCCACCGCAGCGCATCCGCAACAGGCCAGCTGATGCGACAGATCGCCTTCGACGCCAACGGCCTGCACTTTGCGGCACTCGAAGCAGGCGCAGCCGATGGCCCGCTCGCGCTGTTTCTGCACGGCTATCCGGATAGCGCCACCACCTGGCAGCACCAGCTGCCCGCGTTTGCCGCCGCTGGCTATCGCGCGGTGGCACCCTGGCTGCGTGGCTATCCGCCGAGCGAGATCCCGCCGCCGGGTGCGTACTACGACCGCGCCACGCTCGCCACCGATGTGGCCGAGATCATCCAGGCCCTGAGCCCCGACACGCCCTGCGTGCTGATCGGCCAGGACTGGGGAGCTGCCATCGGCTATGGCGTGCTCGCCGCCTACCCTGAAAAAGTCTCGCGCGCCGCCCTGCTCGCCGTGCCGCATCCGGCACAGGTGCGCGCCACGCTGCGACGCTCGCCCAAGCACGTGCTGCGCTCCTTCCACTGGTTCCTGTTCCAGCTACCCAGGCTGCCAGAATGGCTGTGCTCGCGGCGCGATTACGCCTTTCTCGAAACGCTGTGGAAGCTTTGGTCACCGGACTTCGACGACACCCGTCACGTCGATGAAATCCGCCGCAGCATGGCCACACCCGGCGCGCTGCAAGCCAGCCTCGCCTACTACCGCGCCATGTTCGGCAGCCGCAATGCCGACCCGGCATTGGCCGCCGTGCGGGCGCGGCTCGACGCCCCCATCAGCGTGCCCACCAAGGTGCTCTGCGGCAGCCGCGACATGCGCCGCGAGATGCTGGAACCACAGCGCCGCTACTTCACCAGCGAATACGAATGGGCGGAGGTGCCGGACACCGGCCATTTCCTGCACCGCGAGGCGCCGGCAGCGGTGAATGCACTTTTGTTGGATTGGCTGAAACGCGGTTGAGTGAAGACTGCTTTCAGCTCGAAGATGACGTCAGTAAAGAATTGCACCGTCGATGCGTGATCGCTACTTGGGGCCTTGCAGGAACGAAATTACCGACTCGATCTCATCGATGGTCGTATTGAACCATTCAATTCCAGGAGCGTCGGCGCGCCACCTGCCGCGATAGCGCAAGACGTTATGCACAGCACGCTCAGCCGCACCTTGATTAGTCACTGGCCATGACTTGAGTATCTTGGGATGCTGGAACACAGCGCTGCTGCGGCATTGTTGCGTTACACGCCTCTCCACTTCGTCCGCCCTGCCGATCTTGATCGGAAACGGGCCATTCGGCTTCATGATGAGCTCGAAGCTGAAGGCATACAGCCAGCCGCTGAGATCGGTATCGCCCGTAAGACCCACGTCTGCCGCTGCCTCGATCGCTACGGACTCAACCTCGTCCTCATCGAGATCTTCAGGTTGAGGCAGCCGGAATATGCCGCCTCCTAGGGAAACGAGCTGCTTCGTGTTTTTGGAGACAAATGAGACATACCAACGGATGGCTACACCGACCGACATGACTTTCTTCGACTCAGCGCGCAGGAAAATTGCATCCCGCTGCATTGCAGTCAAGTGCTGCTCAATCACCTTGCGCGTTAGCTCAATCAGTCGAAACGGCTCGCCAGACCGAACCTCATCCATCTGGACGATCTCAGGGATCGCCGTATATCGCGCAAAGTGATATGCCCACGAGTTGGTCGGTTCAAACGGCTTGGGCTGCATGACCACGACTCCGTTTTATAGGTTCTACAGCCAAAGGACATTAATGGTAGCTCTGCCAGCCCAAACTAGCTGCCTTTGATCGCAATCAACAACCCGCTCAAAGCAGCGTCAACACCCCGTCAACCAGCGTGTAGCGGCGCTCCATGCGGGCGGCGAGTTTCAGGTCGTGGGTCACCACCACCAGGCTGGTGCCGAGTTCGCGGTTGAGTTCGAGCATCAGCTCGAACACCGTCTCGGCGGTCTTGGCATCGAGGTTGCCGGTGGGCTCGTCGGCCAGCACGGCGGCAGGCCGGGTGACCAGCGCACGGGCGACGGCCGCGCGCTGGCGTTCGCCGCCGGAGAGCTCACCCGGCTTGTGTTCGAGCCGAGCACCCAGCCCCACCCGCGTCAGCAGTTCCGCCGCCTGCGCCTTGGCTTTGGCTGCCGGCATGCGGCGGATCAGCAGCGGCATGGCGACGTTCTCAACCGCCGTGAACTCCGGCAGCAGGTGGTGAAACTGGTAGACGAAGCCGAGGGCCTTGTTGCGCAGCACGCCACGCGCGGCATCACTCAGCGCACTGATCTTTTCGCCGGCCACCCAGACCTCGCCAGCGGTGGGCGCATCGAGCCCGCCCATGAGGTGCAGCAGGGTCGACTTGCCGCTGCCGGAGGCACCAACAATCGCGATGCGCTCGCCGCGCGCCACTTCCAGATCAACCCCGCTGAGCACGGTAAGGTTGAGACGGCCGTCGTCGAAGGTCTTGGTGAGGCCGCTGGCTTTGAGAATCACTTCATTACTCATAACGCAGCGCCTCCGCCGGCTGGGTGCGCGAGGCACGGTAAGCCGGATACAGCGTTGAGAGCAGCCCCAGCGTCAGCGACAGCAGGCCGATCTTCACGACATCTTCGAGCTTGAGGTCTGAGGGCAGGTCGGAGATGTAATAGACATCCGGCGACAGCACCTGCTGGCCGGTGAGCTGTTGCAAGAGGTCAACCAGCGCGGGGGCATTCACCGCCAGCAGCACGCCGCCGATGATGCCGAGCACGGTGCCGACAATGCCGATGATCGAGCCCTGCACCATGAAGATGAGCATGATGCTGCGCGGTGTGGCACCCAGGGTGCGCAATATCGCGATGTCGGCCTGCTTGTCCTGCACCACCATCACCAGCGTGCTGACGATGTTGAAGGCGGCCACACCCACGATGAGCGAGAGGATGATGAACATCACCATCTTCTCAGTGCGTACGGCACGGAAGAAATTGGCGTGCTGGCGGGTCCAGTCACTCACGTAGTAGATGCCGGGCAGATCGCCCGCCAGCTCGCGCGAGACGGCCGGGGCCTTGAACAGGTCATGCAGCTTCAGGCGCACGCCGGTGACGTCGCTGCCCATGCGGTACAGCGCCTGGGCATCGGCGAGGTGGATGAGCACCAGTCCACGGTCGAACTCGTACATGCCCACCTGGAACACACCACTCACCGTGAAGCGCCGGAAGCGCGGCAGCACGCCCGCTGGCGTGACACTGGCCTGCGGGATCATCAGGTCCACCTTGTCGCCCACGTCCACACCGAGCGTGGTCGCCAGCTCCTTGCCGAGCACCATTTTGTATTCGCCGGCCTTCAGGTCGCTGAGCTGGCCTACCTTCATCTTCTGCGCGATCTCACTGACCTTCTCTTCTTCCTCCGGCAGCACGCCGCGCATCAGGGTGCCGGTGAGGTCGCTGCCGGCCTTCACCATGCCCTCGCCTTCCACATAGGGTGCGAGCGCCATGATTTCGGGGTTCTTGGCGGCGAGCTTGGCCACTGCGGGCCAGTCTTCCAACCCGCCGCGCAGCGCCGAGATGGTGGCGTGCGAGGCCATGCCGAGGATGCGCACGCGCAGCTCCTTCTCGAAGCCATTCATCACCGACAGCACCGTGATCAGCGCGGTAACGCCGATGGCAATGCCGAGCATGGAGGCCAGCGAGATGAAGGAGATGAAGTGGTTGCGTCGCTTGGCGCGCGTGTAGCGCAGGCCAGCGAACAGTTCGTAGGGGTTTCGCATAAGCGAGAATTAGATCACAGAGACGCGATGAAGCCGCGTCTCTGTGATCTTCAGATTTTTCGCGCTGCGCCGATCCCCACACCCCGCGTTTGGCCTAGCAGCGGAAGTGACCTAATGTCACTTCCGATTAAGCCAAACGCCCTCTCCCGGTGGGAGAGGGGAGAGCCATGACCCAGACAGACTTATTCAAACCTCCCTACACACTGCTGCTGATCCTGTTGCTCGGCACGCTCTATCGCGCGCTGGCCCTGCACTGGTCGGGCCTCAATCTGTACGTCGACGAGGCGCAGTACTGGACCTGGGCACAGGCACTGGACTGGGGCTACTACTCCAAGCCGCCGGTCATCGCGGCCCTGATCGCAGCAACCACCAGCGTCTTCGGCGACAGCGAGCTGGCGGTCAAGTCCGGCGCGCTCATCGTCTATCCGCTCAGCACGCTGATGCTCTACGCGCTGGCGCGGCGCTTGTTCGATGCGCGCATCGCCTGGTGGACGGCGGTGAGCTTTTTCACGCTGCCGGGCATCGCGTTTTCCTCGCTCATCATCTCCACCGATGTGCCGCTGTTCCTGTGCTGGACCACCGCGCTCTACACCCTGCACCGCGCGGTCAACGAAAACGACTGGGCCTGGTGGGTGGCACTCGGCATCGCCTGTGGCGTGGGCCTGCTCACCAAATACACCATGGGCATCTTCGCGCTCAGCACCCTGTTCTGGTTCGCCATCACGCCCGCACTGCGGGTGCAGTTCCGCAGACCCGGCCCCTACCTCACGGCGGCCGTCGCGGCGCTGCTGTTCGCGCCCAACCTGTGGTGGAACCACGCCAACGGCTGGCCGACCTTTCAGCACACCGCCGACATCAGCAACCTCGAAACCGGCCCCGGCCTGCACTGGGACGAGTTGCAGGAGTTCCTGAGCGGACAGGCCGCGATCATGGGGCCGGTGCTGTTCATTGCCCTGCTGGTGCTGCTGGCGCGCGCCGGCAACTGGTGGCGGGATGAGCGCAGCCGCTTTCTCGCCTGCTTCACCCTGCCCTTTCTGCTGCTCATCAGCGCGCAGGCGCTGCTGGGCCGCGCCAATGCCAACTGGGCGGCGATGACCTATGCCGCCGGCACCCTCTGGGTGGTGAGCTGGCTGTTGCAGGCCCATCGCCGTGGCACCGTCATCGCCGCACTCGTGGTCAATCTCACCGCGATGGTTGCGGCCTACCACTACCATGCCATCGCCCACATCCTGGGTCGCGAGCTGACCGCCAAGACCGACTACTACAAGCGCGTGCAGGGCTGGGATGTGCTGGGCCAGAAGGTCAGCGCCCTGCTCGCCGAGCAGGCCAACACCCTGCTGCTGGCCAACGAGCGCGACACCATGAGCGAGCTGCGTTTCTACGCCCGCCCGCTCAGCACCGGCGCGGTGCTGTGGAACCCGCAGCATCGCGTCACCAATCACTACGAGCTGGTGACGAAGATGGAGGGCCAGGGCGGGCGTAACTTCCTGTTCGTCAGCCGCGACAAGACGCTGCCTGAGGGCATGGCGGACAGCTTCCTGAGCGTCGAACAGCTGCCTGACCTGACCGTGCCGGTGGTGCCGGGCTGGTCTCTGGATTACCGGGTCTGGCGCCTCTACGGCTTCATCGGCTACCCGATGGCCATGACCATTGGCGCGAAATAGGCAAATTCCGCAAGTCAAAATGCTGCGGCTTGCCGCTACCATGGCGGCTTGAGCCTGACGCAATCGTCGTTTTGAACGTCAGGCCGTACCGCCTGAGGAGAACATGAAAACCACCCCCCTGAGCCTGCACATCCCGGAGCCGAAGACGCGCCCCGGTGATCTGGTCGATTTCAGCGACATCAAAATCCCCGCTGCCGGCATCGTGCCGCGCCCGGCCAGCGACATCCCGGCTGCCGAGATGCGCGAGCTGGCCTACAGCCTCATCCGCGTGCTGGGTGATGACCACCAGGCCGTGGGCGACTGGAACCCGAACTTGAGCGCCGACGTGCTGCGCACTGGCCTGCGCCACATGGTGCTCACCCGCGAGTTCGACGAGCGCATGGTGAAGCTGC
>JAZKFO010000009.1:0-100142 GCA_040386395.1 Pseudomonadota bacterium
GAAGGCCCCGTCAGCGGGAGGCGAATAATAGCGGGATTCCACATTGGGTCAATGGCCTCTTGCAAATGATCTACTAAGATCATGAATTAAATGATTTTTTTAGATTGATCACGCCCCTTGCGCCGATCATTTTTCGCTCACTCCACTTCATCGAGTTGAGCGAGGACTGGAATCAGTGCGACGACAAAAGCAAAAAGCCGCTTCCCAGACATCTGGAAAGCGGCTTTTTGCGTCTACTTACTTAGTTGAAAACACCCGTCAGCACTTCAGCGATAACGGCCGTGGCGATGGCGACCAAGATCAGGTCGCTGCCCGCCACCTGCCACTCGTAGCCAGGATATGACGGCAGCTGTGCCAGCATGGGTGAAGGCACGCCACGTTTGGCGATGCCGGGGGGAAGAGGCTTGCCGCGCGCCAAATTCTTGCGGATGCCGGGCGGCAGGGAGTCATAGCCCACGGCCTGATGGTTGTATGCGATACGGCGTGCATCAGCCGCACTGAGACTCACCACGACCAGCGAGTCGCTGCGATGACCCTCGTGCTGTCCATTCTTGTGCTTGGCCTTGCTCTGGGATTTTTCGGTCTTTTGCTTCGGGCCCTTGCCTTCCGGCGGCGCAGCAAAACCGGGGCTAGCCAGTGCGGTGCAAAGCAGCAGGCTCATTAATGTGAGGGTTGACTGACGAGTGTGAGACATGAAGACCTCTCCTGTTGAATCAATAGGTAGCCACATTCTGCCGACACCATGAGCTATTGCTGAATGAAATCCGGCACCGGCAAAAGAAAAGCCCCGCAGTGCGGGGCTTTTCAGGACAGCTGAATGCTCAAATCAATCATCACTGCTGGCAAAGCCCAGAAGATGCAGCAGGCTGGTGAAAATGTTGTAGACATCGAGGTAGAGCGCAATGGTTGCCATGATGTAGTTGGTCTCGCCACCGTTGATGATGCGGCTGGTGTCGAACAGGATCAGTGCAGAGAACAACAGCACGGATACGGCAGAGATGGCAATGAAAGCCATGCTGACATCGACGCCGAAGAAGCTCGCGCCCACGGCAGCCAGCGAGGCGAACAGCAGCACCATCACCCCCACCATCAAAAAACCACCCATGAAGGAGAAATCCTTCTTGGTCGTCAGCACATAAGCCGAAAGACCACCGAAAATCAGCGCCGTGCCGCCCAGTGCAGTCATCACCAGCTCGCCGCCATTCGGGAGCTTGAGGTAATGATTGAGCATGGGGCCCAAGCCGAAGCCGAGCAGGCCGGTGATGCCGAACACGACATAGATGCCCTTCTCCGAGTTGGCGGTGCGCGGCAGCGCGAACCAGATCAGCGCCATCGCCGCCAGCGAGCACACCAGGCCGGTGAAGCGCGGCGCACCAACGGCCATCGAGGCTCCGGCCATCAGGGCGGACCACAGCAGGGTGGCGGCCAGCAGCATGTAGGTATTGCGCAGCACCTTGTGGGTGGCCAGCAGGGAGCTGGCGCTGCCAAAGCTGCCAGCAGTCGTCACTGAGCGAAGCGGTTGTTGCATTTGGAGTCTCCGTGAATGTCTGTTGAATCTGGGGCCGGCTGAAGCTAACCCAAGAGCGTGATCTTAGAGTGAACGCAGTTTGCGGAGTTCCCGAACGGCGACCACCAGTCGCTCGAAGTCTACCGCGCCAGAGGTGCCCAGATCAGCGATGCGCCGCTCGGCAAAACCAATCTGCTCGGCATTTTGAGCCACCCAGCTGTCGATACGCTCTGCGGCACTGCCGGGAATCTTCAAGATGCGTCCCGCCAGCAGGCGATGAATGTGGAACAGGTCGTCGCGCAGGTTCTGCCGCGCCAGTGCGTGCCACTTTCCCTGCACTTGCAGGTTGTTGATGGCGGCATACAGCCACAGCAGGCGGAATCGCTCGGCAGTGGCGAAATAGGCTGCCGCCGCGTCGGCCAGCGTGACGTTGGCCTCCATCGCCAGCTCGGTGATATCCATGGCCGCGCCCAGCACACGGGTCGATGCAAGCCGCTTTGCGAGGATTTCCGGCACTTTCTCTGCGGTGAGCTGGGCCACGGTGCGGTTCCAGTCTTCGAGATAGGTCTGTGGCATGGCTGCGGGAAGCAATGCTTCCAGCTCGCGGATGGCGGCAGAGAAACGATCCACAGATGCCAGCACGGGCTTGCGCGCATAGCCCGCCATCAGCAGCCAGCCGGTGGCGTGCTTGAGCAGGCCCGCCGCGATGCCGACGAGGCGGTACTGCGTCGCTGCCGGCAGCACACCGTCGAGGCTCTCGATCTCGCGCCAGTAGGCATCACCGCCGAACACTTCGTGCGCGGTGGCGTAGGCCTTCAACACCTCGCCACGGTCGTGGCCGTGATCTTCCGCCAGACGGTGCGCGAAGCTCACACCCATGCGGTTGGCGACGGCGTTGCTGAGAATGGTCGCGATGATCTCGCGCTTGAGCTGGTGGTTTTTCAGCTCCGGCGTGTACTGCTCGGCCAGCGCCTTGGGGAAGTTGGCGAGCAAATCCCGCACGAAAAACACATCGTCCGGCATGTCGCTCTTTAAAGTGGCTTCAAACAGGCTCATCTTGGCGTAGGCGAGCAGCACGGCCAGTTCAGGCCGGGTCAGGCCGCAACTCTGCCGCGCGCGCTCCTTGAGGGTTTCCTCATCGGGCAGAAACTCGACGCTCCGGTTGAGCAGGCCTTCGCGCTCCAGGGTGCGGATCAGCTCTGCATGCTCGTCGAGGCGCTGGGCTGCGGTGGCTTCGAGCAGCGAAACGGCCATCGACTGCACAAAACTGTCGCGCAGCACGAAGCGGGCGATGTCGTCGGTCATGCTGGCCAAAAGCGGGTCGCGCACTTCGCGAGTCAGCCTGCCTTCCCGCATCAGGGCATTGAGCGGGATCTTGATGTTCACCTCGCGATCACTGCTGTGGACACCGCCGGCATTGTCGATGGCATCGGTATTGAGCCGCACGCCATTGAGGGCGGCCTCGATGCGACCCAACTGTGTCGCGCCGAGGTTGCCGCCCTCGCCGATCACCTTGCAGCGCAGCTCACGGCCATTGACGCGCAAGCCATCGTTGGCGCGGTCACCCACTTCAGGATGGCTCTGCGTCGAGGCCTTCACGTAAGTGCCAATGCCACCGTTCCACAAGAGATCGACGGGTGCCTTGAGAATCGCGTTCATCAGCTCGTTGGGCGTCAGCCGCTTGGTCTCGATGCCGAGCGCGGTGCGTGCCTCGTCCGACAGCTCGATACTTTTCGAGCTGCGCGGCCAGACGCCACCACCGTTCGAGATCAGCGGCTTTGCGTAGTCGTCCCAGGACGAGCGCGGCAGCGCGAACAAACGCTCGCGCTCGATGAAGCTCGCCTCGCTGTCCGGCGTGGGGTCGATGAAGATATGACGGTGGTCGAAGGCCGCCAGCAGTCGGATGTGACGGCTGAGCAACATGCCATTGCCGAACACATCGCCCGACATGTCACCGACACCGACCACGCTGAAGGACTCGCTCTGGATGTTCTTCGGCGTCGGCAGTTCGTGGAAGTGCCGCTTCACACTCTCCCACGCGCCTTTGGCGGTGATGCCCATCTTCTTGTGGTCGTAACCCACCGAGCCACCGGACGCAAAGGCATCGCCCAGCCAGTGGCCGTATTCGGCGGAAACACCATTGGCAATATCGCTGAAGGTCGCCGTGCCCTTGTCGGCCGCCACCACCAGGTAAGGGTCGTCCCCGTCGTAGCGCACCACGTTCTTCGGCGTGGTGATGGCGTCGCCGACACGGTTGTCGGTGATGTCGAGCAGGCCGCGCAGGAAGGTCTTGTAGCACTCGATCCCGAGCTTGGCCCAGGCCTCGCGATCAGCCGGGTTGCCCTGCTTGACCACGAAGCCGCCCTTGGCACCCACCGGCACGATGACCGTGTTTTTCACCTGCTGCGCCTTCATCAGGCCCAGTACTTCAGTGCGGAAATCCTGCCGCCGGTCAGACCAGCGCAGGCCACCACGGGCAACCTTGCCGCCTCTGAGATGCACGCCTTCGACATCCGGCGAATACACCCAGATCTCGAAGGCCGGACGCGGCAGCGGCAGGTCGGCGATGCGCGCCGGGTCGAGCTTGATGCTGACGTAGCGCTTCTGCTGGCCGTCGGGACCGGGCTGGTAGAAATTACTGCGCAGGCTCGCGCGCACCACGCCCACGGCGGCGCGCAGGATGCGATCGGCATCGAGCGAGGCAACCTTGTCGAGTGCGTCTTCGAGCGCCTGGTTGATGACGATGACCGCATCCTTGCGCTTGCCCTCTTCGAGCGCGGGGTCGAAGCGCGCCTCGAACAGCTCGACGATGCGTTTGGCGATGGCCGGGTGGCCCGCGAACACCCCCTGCATGTAGACCGGGCCGAACGGCAGTGCGGTCTGCACCAGATAGGTTTGCAGGGTGCGCAGCGCGGTGACCTGACGGGCACTCATGCCGGCGGTGATGACCAGACGGTTGAGGCTGTCGTTCTCCGCCTCGCCGCGCTCGACAGCGAGAAAGGCCGCTTCGAACTGCGCGCGCAGCGCATCGGGCGTGAGCCCCGTCACCGACAACGGCTGCAGAACGAAATGCTGGATGAAGGCCGTCTCGCCGGTTGCTGCGCGCACTTCGAGCGGATCGTGGTTGGCCACTTTCAGGCCGAAGTTTTCCAGCAGCGGCATGGCATCGCTGAGCTGCATCGGCTGGTGCAGGCGGTACAGCTTCAGGCCCACCACGCTGCCGCTGTCATCCAGCAGCAGGCGCGGTGACAGCGGCCAGCCGGGCGAGAGTGCGGCGAGCACGCGCGCATCCATTGCCGCCTCTGCGGGTGTGAGGCTCTCCTGCGCGGAGAGCGGAAAGGCATCGCCATAGGCGGCCGCGAGTGCGGCATCGCCTAGCGCCTCGCGAAACTGCTCGCGCCAGCCTCGGGTGGCCTGCGCCAAACGCTGTTCGAGTTCGCTGCTGGTGAATGCCACCACGGTGCCGGGCGGTGTGCGGACGATGAAGTGCATGCGGGTGAAGCCGCCGCGCAGGAACTCGACATTGCGATCCACCGAGCTGCCGTGGAAGGCGGCCAGCAGTTCGCGTGCGACGATCTCGCGCAGCTCGCGGCTGTAGCGCTCGCGCGGCACGAACACCAGGCAGCTGTAGAAGCGGCCGTAACGGTCGCGGCGCATGACCAATTTGAGCTGGTGCCGGTCGCGCAGTGCGCGCACGCTCAGGCTGGCCTCGAACAGCTCATCCTCGCCAGTCTGCAACAGCTCGTCGCGCGGCCAGGTCTGCAAGATCTCGCGCAGGTTCTTGCCGCTGTGCGAGTCCTCGGCGAGGCCAGCGCGGGCCAGCACCTCGGCCACCTTGTGGCGGACGATCGGGATCTCGGTAGGACGGGCGTGGTAGGCCTCCGCAGTGAACAGGCCCATCAGCCGCACTGTGCCTTCGAGCGTGCCATCGGCGGCAAAGCGCTTGACCGAGATGACGTCGAGATACTCGGCGTGGTGGACGGTGGAGCGGACATTGCCCTTGGTGATGACCACCAGGCGCGCGGAACCGGCGTACTTGTCCAGCTCTTCCTGCGGTGCAATCAGTTCGCCGGCGTCGGCAAGGCGGCTGCCGGCGCGCAGCAGGCCGAGGCCCGTGGCGGCATCGGCCTGTAGCGACACCTGCCCCTCCGCACCGCTGGCGCGGCTTTCGGTAAGGCCCAGAAAGGTGAAGTGACGCTCATCCAGCCAGCCGAGGAAAGCCTGCGCCTCGGCAAACTCTTCGGCCTTGGCCCCCTGCGGCACCACCGCCAGCGCCGCTTGCAGGTTCTTGAGTTGCACCCGCATGGCGACGTAGTCGTGGACCGCCGTGCGCACATCAGCCAGCGTCGAGGTCAGCGCGGCTTCGAGCTGCGCATAGGCCTCGGCATCGGCCAGCGGCTCGAACTCGATGTGGATCAGCGACTCGGTGTGGGCCGAGGGCTCACCGGGCGTGCGGCTGGCGGTGATGCGGCTGTCGCCATCGCGGTCGAAATCGAGCAGCGGATGCACCGACCAGTCGATGGCCGCACCGGTCTCGCGCACGCGCTGGCTCAAGCTGTCGACCAGAAAGGGCATGTCCGGCACCACCGTCTGCATCGCAGCCAAGGGGTGTTCAGGCGTGGGCGGGATGACGGCAACCCGGCTCAAGCCGGGCTCGCGTACCGCAGCCAGCTGCCAGTGGCTGGCGATGAGACTGGCGATGGCGGCGGGGCTTCGCGCTGCCAGCACTTCATCCGAGATGGCGGCGAGGTAATGCCGCACGAAGTCGGCGGGCGGTGCGGTGGTTTTGACGGCGATGCGCTGCGCGATCTCGCCACGGATGGCAGTCAGCGCGGATGCGGGGTTGTGCATGAACAGGCTCCTTGAGTCGCTTCGAGCGATCTTGATAGGGTATGCAAGCCAGTATGCCAGCCACATTGCAGGGCAACCGCCCGCGCCGTCGGGCCGATACAATCCGTTCAACTTCTGAGCAATGCCAAGCCCATGCAAACCATCGCCCCCGCCCGCAGCAAGGTCAATGCCCGACGCATCTACTGGAGCCTGGTGCTGATCTGGGGCCTGGTGTCGGTGGTGGTGGCAGACCGGCTGGCTGACCACATGAAGTTCCGCATCAATGACCTGTCAGTGATTCCCGGTGCAGGCATGGTGATGCGCGATCCGGAGGGCACGTTCTTCCATGTCAATGCGGCGGGCAAGTCGAAACCGGTGTATCCGGACCTGGGCGCCGAATACAAGAACCTCTGCCTCGACTGCGTGCTGGTGACCGGCGAGCAGCTGGCGCAGACCAATACCTTCTGCGCGGCCGGCGTGCGCAACGGCCTGCCCAGCATCGAGTTTCAGCTGCCCTGCCAGTCCTGGGCCGTGATGGGCGATGGCACCAAGGTGGTCGCGATCACCCTGTTCCTGGTGCCGTTGCTGCTGTGGCCGATGCTCAAGGCCCTCGTCCGCGCAGTGCTCACGGCCGCCAAGCCGGTGCGCTAGGTCACTTGCCGGCGGGGCTGCCCCAGCCGATACGAACGCCATCGCCGCCCATGCGCAGCACATCCTGCGCGGATTGCTGGGCGACGTTGAAGAGCGTGACCGAATCCTCGCCATGCTGCGGGTACAGCGACACCCCCACGCTGAGTGTGGGGATGACCGTCACCGGCTGACCATCGCTGCCGGTCATTTCAAGCGCTTCACCGGCCACCGCCAGTAGCTTGTCGAGTGCGGCTTTCGCACCCTTGGCCTCAGTCACGCCATCCAGGATGACGCCGTAGGTATCGCCCTCGATGCGGGCCAGCACATCGCTGCTGCGCACCACCATCTCCAGCCGCTGGGCCACGGCCAGCAGCATCTGGTCGCCCACTTCGCGGCTGTAGCGTTCGTTGATGCGATGCAGGTGGTCGAGGTCGATCCACACCAATGCAAAGCCCTTGCCGCCGCGTGCGCCACGGCGGATGAGACCCATCAGGTGCAGGTCGAAGAACATGCGGTTAGGCAGGCCCGTGAGCATGTCCAGCAGCAGGTGCCGGTGCAGGCTGGGCTGCAGGGCGCGCACCTGCGGGTTTTCGGCCGCGATGCGGGCCTGGTCGTCGAGAAAGGAATAGATCTGCATCTGCACCGCATTGGCGCGCACATGCAGTTGCAGCAGCAGGCGGATCTGCTCCTGCAGGGCATCGAAATCCAGATCCTGGCGTTGCAGGAAGGCCACCGCCCCCAGGGCCTGGCCTTTCTGGCGGTCGCCCAGACCCATGCGCATCTCGGCAATCATGATCACCGGCACGTGTGCGGTGCGCGGTGCGCAGCGCAGCAGCCGCACGGCCTCGAAGCCATCCATCATCGGCAGTTGCAGGTCGAGCAAGATCAGCGCCGCATCGCAGCTGCGGGCGCGCTCGATGGCGGCGCGGCAGTCGCCCACCTCGTGAATCTGGACCCCCAGCGGCAGTACATGCCGACGCAGCGCCGCGCAGCGGTCTTCGGCGTCGCTGACGATCAGCACACTGGGCGCTGTGAGTTCCATGCCATGCATCCGGGTTCCCTTGATTTTTTTATGAGCAAAATCTTACCAAGCGGGAGCCGCCTGATGTGGATTTTCGATCAGGGAGACAAGGCTAGTTGCTCGATCAGCCCGCGCAGCGCCGCTTCGGCGGCCTGCTGGCGCACCGACTGACGATCACCTGCAAACCGGTACAGCGCGGTGCGCAGGCTCCCTGCCCCGGCCCAGGCGATCCACACCGTGCCCACCGGCTTGTCGGCGCTGCCGCCACCCGGCCCTGCAATGCCGGAGATGGCGATGACATGGCGCACGGGTGCGCGTGCCATCAGGCCCTCGGCCATTGCCCGCACGCAGGGCTCACTGACGGCACCGTGGGTTTCCAGCAGACCGGCCGGCACACCGAGCAGCTCCTGCTTGGCGCGGTTGGAATAGGTCACCAGCCCGCGCTCGAACCAGCCGGAGGAACCTGCCAGGTCGGTGCAGGCGGCGGCGATCAGGCCGCCAGTGCAGGACTCCGCCACTGCCAGCCACTCCCGCCGCGCCAGCAAGTCAGAGGCGATGCGGGCAACGAGCGCCTCGTTCACGCGCGAAAAATCTCTTCCGCCATGCGGTCGGCCACTTCATGCGTGGGTTTCTGCTCGGCCCTGGCGCGGTCGAAGATCTGGGTCAGCACGCTGCCGATGCGGTCGAGGTGGGCCTTGGTCTTGTCGGCGTCGTAGCCGTGGGTCTCGTGGTAGATCTCGATGATGCCGCCAGCGTTGATGGCGTAGTCCGGCGCATAGAGGATGCCGCGATCCAGCAGCGCCTGGCCATGGCGCGGGGTCGCCAGCTGGTTGTTGCTGGCACCGGCGATCACCGGGGCCTTGATCATCGGGATGGTGAGGTCGTTCAGGATGGCACCCAGCGCGCAGGGGGCGAACACGTCGACATCGAGCGCGAAGATCTGCTCCATGCTCACTGCCTTGGCGCGGAAGTCCTGCACCGCGCGGTCCACGCTCGGAAAGTGGATGTCGGTCACCCACAGCTCGGCACCTTCGGCGTGCAGATGTTGCGCCAGCCGATAGCCAACGTTGCCAACGCCCTGAATCGCCACCCGCAGGCCCTTGAGATCATCGCGGCCCAGACGGTGCTTCACCGCCGCTTTCAGGCCCACGAAAGTGCCATAGGCCGTGGCCGGTGAGGGGTCGCCATTGCGGCCCTCGGCCAGCGATTGCGCATCGGCGAGGCCGCCGACGTGTTTGGTGACTTCGGCCATGGTGTGGATGTCGGCCACCGAGGTGCCGGAGTCTTCCGCCACCACATACTTGCCGCCGAACTGGTCGACGAAGCGGCCCATCGCGCGCATCAGTTCCGGGGTCTTGTGCTTGCGGTGGTCGCCGAGAATCACGCTCTTGCCGCCACCCTGCGGCAGGCCGGCCAGGGCTGCCTTGTAGGTCATGCCCTTAGACAGTCGCAGCACGTCGTTGAGTGCCTCGGCATCGCTCGCATACGGCCACATGCGGCAGCCGCCCAGGCCGCAGCCGAGCTTGGTGCTGTGTACCGCGATGATCGCCTTCAGGCCGGTTTCAACGTCGTGGTGGAAAGCGACCTGTTCGTGGCCGTCGTATTCGGGGTGGGAGAAAACTGACATGGGGAAAGTGCTCGGAAAATGCGATTTGCGCGCATTTTACGTGCCCAGTCCCCAAGATACTCAGCGCCCCTGCATCGCCCATTTGCGCAGCCAGCGCAGCTGCACGGCGATCAGCAGTACGGTGATGACGAAAAGTGCCAACTGGATCGCCGCCGCATAGCCGAAGCGCAGATACTCGAAGCCGTTCTGGTAGGCATACATCGGCAGCAGCAGCGTGCCGTACTGCGGCCCGCCCTTGGTGATGATGAGCGCAGGCGTGAGGCTGGTCTGAAAACTCAAGGCGGCGTCGCGGCAGGCGAGCAGGACCAGCACCGGCATCAGCAGCGGCAGGGTCACGCGGGTGAAGATATGCCAGGCGCTCGCACCCTCGATGCGCGCGGCCTCGTAGACGTCATTGCCGAGTTCCTGCCTGGCGGCGATCAGCACCACAGTGAGTTCGCCGATGAGCCAGAGCGTCATGAAGGACAGCAGCCCGCGCGCGACGCCGGGTTGCGTCAGCCAGGCATCGGGGGCGATGCCGATCAGCGGCAGCAGGAGCGCCACCGGGCCATAGAGCGGGTTGAGCAGAAACAGCCAGATCAGGGCCCAGGCGATGTCGGGGGTGACGCCCGGCGCGAGTGCCGCCGCGCGGCCGATGCCGATACCGGGGCCGTTGCGGTGCAACAGCAGGGCCAGGCCCAAGGCCAGCAGCAGGCGCAGCGGCACCGAGATGAAGAGCACCTTCAGCGAGTTGGAAAGGCTCTGCCAGAACAGCGGGTCGCTCCAGAGGCGGGCGATGTTTTCAGCACCTGCAAAGCGCGGTGCAGATACCCCATCGAAGTGCAGCAGCGCCAGCGGCAAGGTGAGCAGCGCAGGCAGCACGACGAGGCCAGCGAGCAGCAACAGCCCCGGCAGCGACCAGCCCCAGAGATGCAGCCTGTGCTTCACAGCAGCAGCCCCTCGCCTTCACTCGCAAACCAGCAGGCCGGGTCGAGTTGCAGGGTCACCGGCACCAGCTCGCCCACGCGCGCCACCCACTCCGGCTCGGTGCGGGCGGCCACGCGCTCGCCTTCGGCTTCCAGCCAGACGATCTGCTGATCGCCACCCGCCTCCACCCCGGTGATGCGCGCCTGCAACACCGCGCTGGACTGGCTCGCCGCCGCCCAGCGCGAACCCGGCAGGGCGAGATGCTCTGGTCTGAGGCCCAGCGTCGCCGCCCCCCCTTTGCTCAGGGGTGCAGCGGCCACGGCATCTGCGAGCCGCGCGTTCTTCCACCACAGGCCGCCGTCGAGGGCGAGGCGCACCTCGAACAGGTTCATCGCTGGCGAGCCGAGAAACTGCGCGACGAAGCGATTGGCGGGCCGCGCATACACCGTGCGGGGTGCTGCGAGTTGTTGCAGCAAGCCGTCCTTGAGGATGCCGATGCGATCGGCCAGTGCCATCGCTTCGGCCTGGTCGTGCGTCACCAGCAGCATCGCGGCCGCACTGCCGGTGTGGGCGCGGACAATCTCGGCGCGTGCGGTGGTGCGCAGCTGTGCGTCGAGGCTGCTGAGGGGTTCGTCCAGCAGCAGTGCCTTGGGCTGGCGCAGCAAGGCGCGGCCCAGAGCCACACGCTGGCGCTCGCCACCGGAGAGCGCGCCAGGCTTGCGGGCGAGCAATTGTTTGAGGCCTAGCGTCGCCGCGACCGCAGCCGCCTGCTCATCCGCCGCCGTCTTGCTGCTCCCGCGCGCGCGCAACCCAAAAGTGAGGTTGTCGAGCACGCTGAGATGCGGGAACAGGGCATAGCTCTGGAACATCATCGCCACATCACGCTGCGCCGATGGCAGCGTGTCGATGCGACGGCCGTCGATGTGGATGCTGCCGCCCTGCACCGCCGCCAGCCCTGCCACGGCCCGCAACAGGGTGGATTTGCCGGAGCCGGACGGCCCTGCCAGCACCACGCGCTCGCCGGGGGCGACGTGCAGCGACACCGCCTTGAGCACGGACTTGCCGCCCAGCTCGACGCTAACCGCGTCAAGTACCAAGCCAGCCGTCATTTCACGGCTTCCGGCTTGGCGGCAGCAGCCGCATTCATCGCGCGCAGGTCTTCCAGCAAGATCGGCTGCACCGTCTTCGCAATCAGCCGCGCGGCGGCGAGGCTCGACCCCACCACGCCCTCGGCCTCGCCAGGAGCAGGCGGCTCGTACAGCCACTCGTCGAGCAACACATCTGCGCGGCTCTCCACCTCATGCCAGCGCGCGGTGTTGGGCGTGCGGCGCAGGTGGGGGATGGCATCGAGAAACACCTGCGCGCGCCGTGGCGCCCGCGTCGGGTCCAGAAAGGCTGGCGAGGTGGCGACACTGATGCGCGAAGGCACCGTGCGGCCGCTCTTGGCGAGCAGCGCCTGCCCTTCGACCGAGAGCGCGTATTCGACAAAGGCCTGTGCATCGACAGGCGATGCCGCCTTCGCCGCCATGCAATAGGCATCGGCATGCAACACGCCCACCGGCTCGCGCATCAGCGGGAACGGGGCCACATCCCAATCGGGTGCTTTATCGCCCAGGTCGCGCAGCGTCGCGGTGTAGCGACGCGACTGGAACAGCATGGCGACACCGCCGCGTGCGAAACGGCTGTCGGCATCCTCGGCATAGGTCTCGGCCTGGCCCGGCATCACGCGGTAGTCGGTGACAAGGGACTTCACCATCGCCATCGCATGCACCGCATTGCCGCCGTCGATGCGCAGCAGGCTGGGCTTGTTGAGGTCGTCCACCAGCGCGCCTTTCATGCCCCAGATGAAGGGGGCGATGCGGATCAGGCTGGGCTGGATCGCCACGCCCCAGACGTCGGTCTTGCCATCCCCATCGGTGTCGCGGCGCAGCTTTTGTGCGGCGGCGAGCAGGTCTGAAAAGCGCCAGTCGTCCTTCGGCTCCTCAACACCTGCCGCCTTGAACAGCGTGCGGTTGTAGTAGACGACGAGGCTGGAGACGTTCTGCGGCAGGCAGTACTGCGTGCCCTGGAAGTCGAAGGCTTCGACCGGCTGCGGGTAGAAGTCCTCGGCCTGGTAGCGGCCATCGGCACTCATCATGGGGCCGAGCGGAGCCAGCGCGCCGCGCCCGGCAAACTGCCCGAAGCGACGGAAGTTGAGGATGAACAGGTCCGGCGGATTGCCAGCCGCAAATGCGGTGCTGAGCTTGGCCATGTGGTCGCTCTGCTTGCCGACCGGAATCAGCTCGACCTTCCTGCCGGGGTGCTTGCTCTCGTAGGCCGCGATGAGTTCGCGGTAAGCCGTGATCTCGGCCGGGTCACCGAAGATTTGCAGGCGCACGGGCCCGCCGGCGGCGGTCTTGCCGGCCGCTTCAGGCGCGGCGGATTTGCCACAGGCGGAGACCAGCAGGGCCAGTGCCAATGCGGTGAACAGGCGCGGGGAAATCATCACTTCGAGCTCTCGCGGGACAAGGTATTGAGCAGGGGCTGCACGGCAACGAACACCAGCAGCACGGGGGCGGCGAGCAGCGCGCTGCCGGCCATGAGCACCGCCCACTGCGTGGGGCCGAGCAGATCGAGCGCGTGCAGCAGCAGGGGCGCGGTCAGTTGGCGCTCGCCTTCGAGATAGAGCAGCGGTTCGAGAAACGCGCCCCAGAACTGCATGGCGGCCAGCGTGGCCACGGCGATGGTGGTGGCACGCACCTGCGGCAGGGCGTAGCGCCACCACTGCGCCAGCACGCCGATGCCTTCGAGGGCGGCGGCCTCGAAAGGCTCAGGCCCCAGCCGCCGGAACGCCAGGGTGTAGAGCAGCACGAAAAGGGGACTCGCGCCGTACAGCGCCGGTGCCAGCAGCGGCAGGCCGCTCTGCGCCAGGCCCAGCGCCTCGAACAGCACGAAGCGCGGCACCCAGATGGCGGTGAGCGGCACGCTGGCGGTGATGACGAGGGCGACGATGGCGAGCGTCATGCGCTGCGCATCGAGCCGCGCGATGCCGAAGCCGGTGAGCGAGGCCATCAGCACACTGACGCCCACACCCACCACCGTGTAGGCGACGGAGTTGATGAGGCCGGAGACCATCGGCACCCACTCGAACACCCTCGCATAGGCCGCCAGCGTCGGGGCCTCAGGCCAGGCGAGACCGGCAGCGCGCAGGGGCTCACCCGGCGTGTGCAGCGACACCGGCAGCATCCACAGCAGGGGTGCCAGCAGCAGCAGTGCCGCCAGCAGTGACAGTGCGATGCGGGTGGCGCGGGATAGAAGCGACGGGTTCATCGCCGCAGTCTATTCAGCCTTCGTCGTGCAGATGTCTAGTGTTTGTCAATGCGCCGCCGCAGCCGGCTCTTCCGCCACGCCGAACCAGCGCTTGCTGCGCTCGCCCATCGCGAACAGGAAGCTGTAGATCACCGGCACCACCACCAGCGTCAGCAGGGTGGAGGTGATGATGCCGCCGATCACCGCACGGCCCATCGGCGCCTGGGTTTCGCCGCCGTTGCCGCCACCGATGGCCATTGGCAGCATGCCGAAGATCATCGCCATGGTGGTCATCAGGATCGGCCTCAGGCGCACCTGCCCGGCATCGAGCAGGGCCTGCGTCAGCGGCTTGCCTTCGCGGATGCCCTGGTTGGTGAAATCCACCAGCAGGATGCCGTTCTTGGTGACCAGACCCATCAGCATGATGAAGCCGATGATCGAGAACATGTTGAGCGTGCTGCCCGTCACCAGGAGTGCGATGAACACGCCCGCCAACGAGAGCGGCATCGACGCCATGATGGCCACCGGCTGCAGGAAGCTGCCGAACTGCGAAGCCAGGATGAAGTAGATGAAGATCACCGCCATGCCGAGTGCGGCCACGGCCGCCGCGCCGGATTCAGCCATCTCCTGCTGCTGGCCACCGACATCGAAGCGATAGCCCGCCGGCAGCTCGATGCTCTTGACGATCTTCTCCACGTCGCTGCCGACATCGCCGCTGGGGCGTCCTTCGGCACCGGCGTAGAGCGACACGCGGCGTTGCAGGTTCTGACGCTTGATCTGCTGCGCGCTGGTGGTGGGCACCAGCTCCGCAACCTGCCGCAGCGGCACCAGCAGCGGCGTGCCGTCCGGCTTGAGCCGGGTGCTGGTGATGTTGAGCGTGCCGAGGTCGGCGGCAATGCGTCGCTCGTCCTTGGGCAGGCGCACCAGCACGTCGTAGTTCTGGCCATCGGGGGCCAGCCAGTAGCTGATGGTCTCGCCCGCGATCAGCGGCCTGAGCGCCGCGCCGATGGCCGCATTGCTCAGCCCCAGGTCGCTCGCCCGCTCGTTGTTGATGCGGATGGCGAGCGTGGGGTTTTCGCCCGTCTCGCTGCTTTCGAGATCGGCGATACCAGGCACCTTGCTCATCTGGTCCATCACCTCCAGCGAGATGGCGGTGAGCTGGGCCGCGTCGGGGCCGAGGATGGAGATGAAGATAGGCTTGTTCCAGCCGATGTTCAGCGCGATGCCACCGATGGCGGAGACGCGCTCGCGGATCAGCTTTTCCATCTCCTTCTGCGAGCGGCGGCCGGTTTTTTCGGCATTGGTGAGGCGCAGGTTGATGCGCGAATAGTTCTTGCCCTCGCCGGTGCCGATCTCGGTGCTCATGGTCTCGATTTCAGGGAAGGCGCGCAGCGCCTCCTCGACCTGGCGGGTCTTGGCGTCGGTGTATTCCAGGCTCGACCCAATCGCCGTGTTCATGCGCACCGAGATGAAGCCCTCGTCGCTCTCCGGGAAGAACTCGGTGCCGAGCATCGGCACCAGCGCAAAGCTGCCGAAGAAAATGCCCGCTGCCGTCCACAGCACGATGCCGCGATGGCTGATGGTGCCCAGCAGACGCCAGTTGCGCTGGCTGGCAGCCGCCACCATGCCGAAGATCGGCAGCCAGACGCGATGGCGCCGGGTCGACAGCGACCATTCGAGCAGCCGGCCGTAGAAGCGATGCACCGCCTCGATGCCATGCTCGATGCCTGCCATCAGCCTGCCGAACCAGGGCACGTACTTGAAGCGATCACCGGGCGGATCGCGCCAGATGGAAGAGAGCATGGGGTCGAGCGTGAAGCTGACGAACAGGCTCACCAGCACCGCCACCGCGACGGTGATGCCGAATTGATAGAAATAGAGGCCGATGATCCCCTGCATGAACGCCACCGGCACGAACACGGCGAGGATGGCGAAGGTGGTGGCCATCACCGCCAGGCCAATCTCCTGCGTGCCTTCGAGGGCGGCGCGGTAGTGCGACTTGCCCATGTCGAGATGCCGCACGATGTTCTCGCGCACCACGATGGCATCGTCGATGAGCAAGCCGATGCAGAGCGAGAGCGCCATCAGCGTCAGGTAGTTGAGCGTGAAGCCCATGGCATAGATGGCCATGAAGGTGGCGATCACCGAGATGGGCAGCGTCAGCCCCGTGATGATGGTCGAGCGCCAGCTGTGCAGGAACAGGAACACGATCAGCACAGTGAGCGCCGCGCCCTCGAAAATGGTTTTCTTGACGTTGTCGAGCGAGTCCTTGATGCCGTCGGCGTTCGACCAGATCAGCCGCATCTCCACGTCTTCCGGCAGGCGCTTGGCGAGGTCTTCGCGCGCCACTTCAATGCCCTTGCCGACCTCGATGATGTTGCTGCCCTGCACCTTGAACAGCGAGATGCCGATGGCGGGCTCGCCGTTGACGCGCGCAAGCGAGGTGCGCTCCTGCTCGCCATCCACCACGTTGGCGACCTGGCTGAGATACACCGGGCCGCCGGCCTGGCTGGAAACGATGATCCGGCCGAAGCCTTCGGGTGATTTGATGCGGCCTTCGACCCGCACCAGCTGCTCCTGCGTGGCGGTGCTGATGCTGCCGGCGGGGAGGTCCTGGTTGGCATTGCGGATGGCGTTGGTGATCTGGTCGATGCCGACGCCATAGGCCTGCATCTCGCTGGGCTTGAGGAAAATCTGGATCTGCCGCACCACCGCGCCATTGACCTCGACATTGGCCACACCCGGCGAGCTTTGAAAGCGCTTGACGATGATCTGCTCGGTGAGCGTCGACAGCTCCCGCAGGCTGCGCTTTTTGGAGAGCACCACCAGCTCCACCACGGCACGCTGGTTGTCATCGTTGTTGCTGCGGCTCACTTCCGGGTCGAGCACCTCGCGCGGAAAGCTGCTGCGTACCAGCGCCACCTTGTCGCGCAGCTCCTGGGCTGCCACCGCGATGTCGGTGTCGAGGCGGAACTCGGCCTGGATGAAGCCGATGCCCTCGCGCGTGGTCGCATAGATGCGCTTGATGCCATCCACCGTGTTGATGACGTTTTCCATCGGCTTGATGACGTCGTTCTCGATGGCCTCTGGCGAGGCACCCGGCCAGCGCACGCTGACGCTGACGACCGGGTTGGAGACATCCGGCATCTGTTCCACCGGCAGGCGCTGGTAGGCAAACAGGCCGAGCGTGACGATGGCCAGCATCACCATGGTGGCGAAGACGGGCTGCTTGATGCTGGTTTCAGTGATCCACATGGGTGGCTTCAGTTCTTGGCAGCAACAGGGGTGGCGGCGGCGGGTTGCAGCAGCACGCTCATGCCGGCCTTGAGCAGGCTGCTGCTGGCCGCCAGCACCTGTTCGCCAAGCGCGAGACCGCTGCTGATCTGCACCAGACCCGCCTCCTCACTCTTGAGGCCGAGCGTGATGTTTCTGGACGACAGCTTGCCGTCCTTGATCACCAGCACATAGGGCACACCGGCCTCGGTGCGCAGGGCGCTGAGCGGGATGACGGGGGCGGCGGCATTGGCATCCAGCAGCAGCGTGCCCTGGGCGAACATGCCGCCCTTCAGGCTGCCATCGGCATTGGGCACGGTGAGATAGATGAGGATGGACCGCGAGCCCTCTTCCGCCACCGGGTTGATGCGCTCGACCTTGCCTTCGAAGGCGCGGTCGCCGAAACCATCGACGCTGAAGCGCACCGACTGGCCCACCTTGATCAGCGGCACCTCGCTGGCGGGTGCGGGGGCGGCAAGCTCCAGCACGCTCAGGTCCACCAGGCTGAGCAGCGGCGCATCGGGCGAGACCTTTTCACCCGGCTGCACCATGCGCTTGGCCACCAGGCCGTCGATGGGTGCGCGCACCACGGCGTCTTCGAGGCCGATCTCGGCGAGCCTGGCCTGCGCCTCGTAGGCCTTGAGGCCGGCAGCGGCAGCGGCGTAGGCGCTCTTCGAGGTATCGACCACGGTGGGGGCGATGAACTTGCGGTCGAGCAGGCGCTGGTTGTTGTCGAGTTCGAGCTTGGCCATGGCTAGATCGGCACGCGCCTTTTCGACCGTGGCGCGCTGGCTGTCGACCTGGGCCTGCTGGTTGCGGGTCTCGATGCGGGCCAGCACCGCGCCCCTGGCGACCGTCTGGCCCTCGCGCACGGTGACGCTCAGTAACTCGCCCGCCACCTTCGACTTCACCACGGCCTGCACCACCGGCATCAGCGAGCCGGACAGTGGCAGCACCCTGGAAAGCGCCCGGCTTTCAACCACGGCCACATCGGTGGGTGCCAGCTCGGCAGGCGGTGGCGGGGCCTTGGCATCCTCAGGCTTGGCATCGCCCTTGCCGCAGGCGGCAAGGCTGGCGATGGCGATGACTGCGAACAGCAATCTCAAATGGTTGGCAGCGCGGTCTGTGGCCGTGAACATGCAATCTCCCTGCATGGAATCTCTATCAGATGGCGCATTGTCGCGCGGTTTGTTGACTACCTTCGATGCGGCGCAGCGGCAAAACGTTTAAGACCGGCCGCCGCAGCATGCGCTCTGACCACGCGCAACAGCGTTCCCTTGCAGCATCGTGCGCACAGCACAGGCGGCGGGGCTTAAAATCACGCGCTTTTTTCGCCCCCCACACCGGAGCTTTACCCGTGGAACTCACCCTCGCCCAGCGCGTCAGCCGCATCAAGCCCAGCCCCACCCTCGCGGTCACCGCCAAGGCAGCGGAGCTGAAAGCCCAGGGCAAGGATGTGCTCAGTCTCGGTGCCGGCGAACCCGACTTCGACACGCCCCAGCACATCAAGGATGCCGCCCAGAAGGCGATGGATGCCGGTTTCACCAAGTACACCGCCGTGGGCGGCACCCCGGCCCTGAAGAAGGCCGTCATCGACAAGATGCGGCGCGACAACGCCCTGGACTACAAGGCCAACCAGGTGCTGGTGAGCTGCGGCGGCAAGCAGAGTTGCTACAACCTGTGCATGGCCTACCTCAATGCCACGGACGAGGTGATCATCCCCGCCCCGTACTGGGTGAGCTACCCCGACATGGTGCTGCTCGCCGATGCCACGCCGGTGATCCTCGCCACCACGGCGGCCAACCGCTTCAAGATCACCCCGGCGCAGCTCGAAGCCGCCATCACCCCGCGCACGCGGATGATCTTTTTGAACAGCCCCAGCAACCCCAGCGGCATGGCCTACACCAAGGCCGAGCTCACGGCACTGGGCGAGGTGCTGCGCCGCCACCCGAACATCCTCATCGCCACCGATGACATGTACGAAAAGATCCTGTGGACCGCCGAGCCCTACAGCAACATCATCAATGCCTGCCCGGATCTGTACGACCGCACCATCGTCATCCATGCGGTGAGCAAGACCTACTCCATGACCGGCTGGCGCATCGGCTGGGCCTGCGGCCCCGCCAAGCTGATCACCGCCATGGCCGACGTGCAGAGCCAGAGCACCAGCAACCCCAACTCCATCGCCCAGGTGGCGGCCGAGGCGGCACTCAGCGGCTCGCAGGACTGTGTGGAAGAAATGCGCCTCGCCTTCAAGCGCCGCCACGACAAGCTGGTGATCGACCTCAACACCATCCCCGGCGTGAGCTGCCTGGCAGGCGATGGCACTTTCTACGTCTTCCCCAACGTCGAGGGCCTGATGGCCAAGCTCGGCTGCAAGACCGACCTGGAACTGTCCGACAAGCTCCTCAACGAGGCGCTGGTGGCCGTGGTGCCCGGCTCCGCCTTCGGCGCGCCTGGCCATCTGCGCCTGTCCTTCGCCACCAGCGAGAAGGTGCTGGATGGCTGTGTTGCGCGCATCAAGGCCATGGTTTCGTAAATCCCGCTTGCGGGGCTGCGGCCTGCTCACTACAATCCGCGCCCTTGCCTGATGCCAAACCGCATCCGGCCACCGATTTTTCCGTGATAGCTCAGTCGGTAGAGCAAGTGACTGTTAATCACTGGGTCCCAGGTTCGAGTCCTGGTCACGGAGCCACATAAGTAAAGGGTTTGACGGGTAACACCGCCAAGCCCTTTTTCTTTTCTGGCGGTTTGGTTCCAGTTAGGTTCCAGTTACGGCCTGCGCTGGAAACTGCCGAGATGAGCAATTTTTCGGCGCTCACGTACTGCTTGGAAATATTGTTCCTGACAACGGCACGGCCTTTCGAGCACCAGCCATGACCGAATCCAGTCGGAGTTGACCTAGCCACAGTTCAGCTCAGTCTGGGGAATCGTGGAGCGTGGACGCGACGCGATATAAGCCATCACGTCACTGCGCCACCAACGCCTGCTTCGCGCCGACATCTGAATTGGCGCCGGGAATCCTTGGGCCATCTTTTTATAGATGCTCGAGCGGCTCAAGCTAGTGAGCTGGATGACTTCCCGCATCTTGATAAGCCGGTCTTCTGGGGGGCTGAACTTGACCATCGCCTTGCTCCATGTTGGTGACGCTAAAAGCGTAGCGACTTGGAGCAGCAGGTCAGCCCTCGAATGACAGCGTTTTTTTTGAGCTTTCAGGATTCCGAAAGTGGATGCTCGAATGGGCAGGTCAAGACCTCAGAAGTTACAGCGGGTCGACAGCTTAGCTCGTAGGTCTCAAGGTGCCAGATGCCGTCATTCACTTCCATTGACGGCTAATCGGTTTCGACAACGTACTTAAGCAATTACAGCAAGAGGAACTTAGAGGTATGGCAGATCACTCCGATCAGTTCGCCAAAATTTTTGGCATTAAAGGCGCCTCTTGGTACTTTGAAAAAGCCAAACGAGAGGCGTCTCGATACTCTGATGCCGAGAGTGATGATGATCGTACGGATGCGTTGTTGAACTTCTCCAGCACCATCCTGACCCTTGAAGATTGGACCTCTAGCCAACAACAGAAAGCTCCAGCTGAGTGGAGAAGCGAAGTTCGATCTGCTTCTCAGGTTCATACCCTTTTCGCATTAATCGCATTAGTTGCGAAACACCGTGTTGTAAATGAGGGTCGGTTCCGAAATCTAGAGATTCACGGGAGCGGTCAGATAAGCATTTACACAGAAGAACCATCTCCGCAAGCAGTACTTAATTGGGTTCGGAACGAGTGGCCACAAGCAAAAATTATTTCCGTTAGAACGCATGTGGACGACGATTCCATCGTGGCGTACTTCGTCCGAATTGAAGTCGTAGCGTTAGGACTTAGTTCCCTCGTACAGCCAGTCGAGGCATTAATGGCAACCGTGCTGACGTTCTGGGAAGAAAAAGTCGAGGCAGTTGAGTAGGCAAAAGCCATTTACTGGTTTGGCCGCTTTGGGCTGGGTATCGCCGGCAAGTAGATGCCAGAAGCGCACTTACGTAAGTGTCGGGAATTTAGAGCAAGTCTGGGCAAGACTGCTGGCGACGCGCCATGCGGAAACAGGCTTGGCATCTTGCTCTGGGGAGGGCACGATACGCTGATGAGCAGAGGAGCGTATGGCAACAACCCCTGAAACAACAACGTTCGGCGCTTATGTCGCCGCTTGCCGCAAGGCATTGACCATGAGCCAGAAGGAACTGGCGAGCAAGATCATGCGGGAAGAGGACGGCGCGCCGATCTCTCCGCAGTACCTCAACGACATCGAACGAGATCGCCGGAGTCCGACGTCTGACCACCTCATCCAGCAATTTGCCAAGGTGCTGAACTGCAACCCCGACTATCTGCACTACCTCGCAGGTCGCTTGCCCACCGAGATACTTGGGCGGAATTCATCCGAAGCCAAAGTGGCCGACGCCTTCGCGGCGTTTCGGAAGGCGTTGAAGTAGCTCACTCGTGAGGTATATCCCGGACCAAACTCACCGGTTTCCGAGTCGCCCGCACTACCAGCCGGCCGAACTGGACTTGGACTGCGAGACGGTCATCACCAGCTTCCTGCGTGGCCTGCATGGCGAGGTGAAATTCCCGATCACGACGGAGGACCTGACCAAGCTGATCGAACGGCACGCACAGGACCTCGACCTCCACGCCGATCTTTCCGGGTACGGGGAGGATGTAGAGGGCGTCACCGAGTTTGTCCGCGGTGCCAAGCCGGTGGTGGCGATCTCGGCGAAGCTGTACGAGAACAGCCGCCAAGAAAATCGGTTGCGGACGACCCTGACGCATGAGTTCGGCCATGTCCGCTTCCATGCCTGCCTGTGGGACCTGGAGCCGCCCAACCGAGAGTTACTAGCGCGCAACCCCAACATCGACAAGATCATCTGCAAACGAGACAACATCGTCGATACAGCTCAGAGCGACTGGATGGAGTGGCAGGCGGGATACGTCTGTGGTGCCATCCTCATGCCGAAGTCAGTCGTCGTCTCGCGGTGTCGAGAATTCTCCGAGGCGAAGGGTCTCTTCGGCGTACTAGGACAGGACACTAAGAACGGACGCGAATTGGTTGCCCGCATCATGGCCGACTTCCAGGTTTCCGAGCAGGCCGCCCGTGTCCGCCTTCTCAAGCTCGGCCTAATGGTTCCCGGAACCCCGTCTCCCTCGCTTTTCTAGGATTTCGGCCAGCTTGAATGGTGGGGGTTGCATCTTTTGCGATCGCAAACTACGCTATTCAGCAGATCGGCGGATTAGCGGTTCTGCGATAGGCGCTGAACCGGTCTGCCCCTTCCCGAGGACAGAAAAATGGCTTCTCGCATCCAGATCATTTGCATCAATAAGACCGACCGATACAGCGCGCACGAGCGCATTCGCTCGATTGGTGGCATCAACCCGGACCGCAAGCGCTGGAAGCTGTCGCAGGAAGACGCCATTCGCGGCATCGAGGACGGGACGTACAGCTTCTACGTCTCCGCCGGCGGCCATGTCGTCAACGTCGTCGTGGCGGTCAGCCGCTTCGGAAACAAATACCTCAAGACGGTGAATGACGGCGACCAGCCCGACAACCTGCTGTCCCTCTCCGAGTGCCCGTAACCAAACCACCTGAAAGTAAGGAGCTGTACATGACCAAGAACACCAAACACACTTCCCCCCGTATCGCCACGCTGGCTTCGGAAGCCCTCCAGAGTTCGAGCGCCTCGCAGGTGCAGAAGAGCCTCGCCGCGTCTGCACTCGCTCAGAGCGCCAGTGGCAAGCAGACCGGTGCCCACATGGAGGAAGTGGCTTCTCGTGTCCTGCGCAGCGAGAAGTACTCCGAGGACACAAAGGAGTTGGCAGCGTCGGTCCTTTCCCAATCCAATAAGCTCCGCTAAGAGCGGAATGCCCGGCTGGGGAAAAAATTGATCAAGCTCTCGATCGGCGGCAAGCCCTTTTCCAGAGGTTCGCTGGAGAAGGAGCTGATGCGCGCAGCCTTCAAAAACATCTGTACAGAAATGCAGCATCGGATTGGATCAGTGAGACACCCAATCACGGGGGAGTTTGCATTCGCCACGGTCCTCGGACACTCGCTCGAGGACATGCGCATGCACGTCGAAGGCTCCAGTGCGCTGATCGAAGTCGTGAAACGCCGCCTATCGGAGGATGAATCTATCGCCATGACATCTAACGCCACGGACAAGAAAGCTCCGCACGTCTTTCTGAGCTACGGCTCAGACGATCGAGATCTGGCCAAGAGAATCGCGCAGCGATTCACAGATGCTGGAATCGACACTTGGTGGGCGGAGTGGGAGATCTCCGCGGGCGACAGCGTGCGTCAGAAGATCGACCAAGGTCTTGAGGGTTGTACGCATTTCGTCGTCCTGCTTTCGCCGTCTTCGATCCAACGACCGTGGGTGAATGCGGAGATGGACGCCGGCTTCGTGAAGAGGGTGAACGCAACCAGCCGGTTCATCCCTCTTCGCTTCGATTTCCCAGTCGCACAGCTACCTCCACTGCTTTCGGGGCTGCTATGTCCGGAAATCGATAAGGGCCTCACCCAGATCAAGTCATTGATCGACGACATCCATGGATTGACGCGCAAGCCAACCTTGGGCGAACCGCCCGCCTCAGCGCCTTCCACCGGCTATTCGATTGCTGCGACCGCCATCGCCGGTTTGGCCGTCAATGACAGCGCCAATGGCGATTCGCACGATGTCGAGTTGGAGGTCGGCGAGATCGTTGAGCGCACCAAGCTATCCGAAGAGGATGTCGCCGACGCCCTATATGAGCTCAGAGCATTCTTTGTCGAGCGTCACGACAGCTGGCATGCGACTGCAAAGCTGTACGCTGAGTTTGACCAGTTCTGGAAGCCCTGGAATCCCGCTGAGGATGCATTAAAGCTCGCGGCGGATTTGGTGAACGACAGCGGCTTTCCAAGCCGACCTTCCGAGATCGCCGAGCGATACGGCTGGGAGCCGCGACGACTGAATCCAGCGATCTTCTTTCTCAAAGACCGGGCCGCGGTTGACGTGCTGGAACACATGGGCACACACCCTTACAGCGCTGGATTCGTGAACAAATCGGATGCGACGCGGCGATTTGTTAAGAGTCGATCCTAGTCATCGCGATGATCAGGGCTGCGAACGTCGAATCGGTCGTCCCGTTTAAAAAACTATCGAAAGCGGACTGCTCGAAACCCCTCAGACTGTCTGGCTGAAAGCGTCTCTGAGAAACGGCTACCCCCATAAATCGTGACCTCTGCCTGCGACACATCTTGTCGCAGCCGTGTAGATACTGATCTCCCAGATTGGAGATTAAGCATGAGAGCAAGGCGCCGAGCGGGTCAGCTGGAAAAGACAATACCGATAGTCCGTCTCTGGCTGCTTCGAATTCTGATCCAGCTTGGCACGCGGCAACAGCTGGTTCCAGAAAGCGAGCATCACATCGGCAACCTTGGCATCGCTGTTGGGCTGGCAGTAGATGAAACTGATGAACAAGCGATATGCGCGAAAGCTATTCATAGAGAACTACGCATGTTGCATCGCAAGGCTGAGGACGAGGCTCACCAAATCGAGATGCCGGCCTGCCTCAAAAGCAACGTCCGGACGATGTCGGATCTCATCGGAATGTCTGACACAGATTGCCGAATACTCGAGTTCGTAATCCTTCTGCATACGGAAAGCCTTCTTGAGGAAGTTACCGATGCACTTGGTCAACTGACTGCGGTCCGGACTTTCAAAGTTTTATCGCAGATACTGGGAATGCCGGTAACTGAAGTTCACAACGCGCTAAGACCGGAGAGTGCGCTGGTCAGGTCCGGACTGGTCAAGATTGAAAGCTCAGGGTCATATCAACTAAGGGCCAAGCTTGATCTTCTGTCTGGCCCGTTTGCGGATTACATGGTTTCGGAACCGACGGACCCGGTGAGCACGCTCAGAGACAAGGTGTTTCCCAGCAGTAGCGGTCATCTTGATCTCCTCGATTACATGCACATCGATCAGGCGATCAAGGTGCTCATCCCATACCTTCGCCATTCCGTTACGTCGGGACGCCGCGGCGTGAACATCTTCATCTATGGACAGCCGGGCACAGGAAAGAATCAGTTCGCCAAAGCACTTACGGCCAGTCTCGGCTTTAGGCTCTTCGAGATTGCTAGCGAAGATCGCGACGGCGACCCCATCTACGGCGAGCGACGCCTGCGTGCATACCGTGTGGCACAGAACTTCTTCAACCAGCGCGATACGGTGATGATGTTTGACGAAGTTGAGGATATCTTCAATGACGGCAGTTTTTTTGCTGGCCGAAAGAGCACGGCAGAAAATCTGAAGTCTTGGATGAACCGGATGCTCGAGGACAACCAGATTCCAACCCTTTGGCTTTCCAATAGCATCGATGGAATCGATAACGCGTTCCTCCGTCGCTTTGACATGGTGGTAGAGCTGCCAGTCCCGCCGAAGAAGCAGCGCGAGCAGATCGTGCGCAATCTCTGCATGGACCTGCTTGACGACGTTAGCATCGCGCGAATTGCCGAATCGGAAGTCCTCGCACCTGCCGTTGTCAGTCGCGCGGCTGCTGTGGTCCGTAGCATCCAGAGTGGGCTGGATTCAGCCCAACGAATTAAGACCATAGAATTTCTGGTCAGCAATGCCCTCGAGGCACAGGGACACCCACCAATGTTGCCGAACGACCAAAGTCGTGTCGGCGATCTTTATGACCCGCTCTTCATCCAGTCTGATGCTGATCTGTCGCAGGTGACCGCAGGACTAGTGAGCTCAAGATTTGGCCGCCTCTGCCTTTACGGTCCGCCTGGCACAGGCAAAACCGCCTATGGCCGGTGGCTTGCTGAGCAACTGTCAGTACCACTTCACGTAAAGCGTGGATCCGACCTGATGTCGAAATGGGTGGGCGACAACGAAAAAAACATCGCGAGGGCTTTCCGGAACGCGCGTGAGGAAAAGGCCGTGCTGCTGATCGACGAAGTGGACAGTTTCCTCATGGACCGACGCAATGCCAGTGACTCGTGGCAAGTTTCACTCGTCAACGAGATGCTGACGCAAATGGAATCTTTTCCGGGCGTGTTTATCGCATCGACAAACCTAATGTCCGGCCTCGACCAGGCCGCACTGAGACGTTTTGACCTCAAAGTCCGCTTTGACTATTTGGGCGAAGCACAGGCGGCAGAGTTGTTTCGACGCCACTGCGTCAGGCTCGGATTCGGGGAGCCGGGTAGAGAACTTCTGTCCCGCTTGGCACGCTCGAGGCTGCTGACACCAGGAGACTTCGCCGCAGTCTTCAGACAGAGTCGCTTCCGTCCGGTCTCCGGAGCAGAGGGGTTCGTCACCGCACTTGAGGGGGAATGCGCCGTGAAAGAGGGTGCTAAGCCCTCTATAGGCTTCATAAACTGAGCGGAGAGCACCCGCAGCGAGGGCTTAGACCTTACAGAAAGTAGTTAGCCAAGGGAGCGGAATGAAGAACGGGAAGATTCTGAAAAAGACAGCCAGCCTTTCAAAGTCGAAGTTGCTGGCATTCCGTCAGTGCGACAAAAGACTCTGGCTTGAAGTACACGCACCGGAGCTCCGGGAGGACTCGGCTAGTACGGAGGCGAGTTACGTGACGGGCAATGAGGTGGGAGCAATTGCCCGTCAGCTGTACGACCCAAAAGGGAAAGGACAGATTATCGACGTCCAGGCTGAAGGATTCGAGCAGGCCCTCGCTCAAAGCGCTCAGCTCCTCGCCGCGAACCTGCCTGTCTTTGAGGCCGGCTTCCGGGCTGGAGGCGCCCACGCGTTCGCCGACATTATGCTCCCACTACGCAAGGCAGGCAGAGTCACCTGGCGCATGATCGAAGTGAAGTCCTCCACAGAGGTCAAGGACTACCATCGAGATGATGTCGCTGTGCAGGCCTTCGTCGCGAAGGCAGCGGGAATACCTGTGGATGGTGTCGCCGTCGCGCATATCGACAAGACTTGGAC
Organism: Pseudomonadota bacterium; assembly: GCA_040386395.1. Lineage (GTDB taxonomy): Bacteria > Pseudomonadota > Gammaproteobacteria > Nevskiales > Nevskiaceae > Stagnimonas. The sequence continues at coordinate 27,049 of JAZKFO010000009.1, forward strand.
CTACGCGGGTGATCACAATTATTCCGGGCTGCTCGTCGAGAACGACCTTACGAAGGAAGCACTGTCGCGCGAAACCGAGGTTGATACCTGGATTCGGCAAGCCCTGAAGGTTGCCAATCAACTAAAGCCGCCAAAGATCACGACCGGCGGCCATTGCAGTGATCCCTTCGAATGCGGATTTTTTGAATATTGCAGGAGCCAGGAGCCGCAAGCAGAGTACCCCGTCGACTGGCTTCCGCAGATTCGGTCGCGCGCACTGAAGGAGCGCGTCGCTGCTGCCGGCGTCATTGACATGAGGCATGTCGATGACAGCCTGCTCAATGCACAGCAAAGGATTGTGAAAACCTGCACCGTTGAACAAAGGGCACATTTTGATGCTGCTGGCGCTGCGAGGGCGCTGGCACCACACACACTACCTGTCTGCTTCCTCGACTTCGAGACCATCAACTTTGCTATTCCGCGATGGAAAGGGACACGTCCCTATCAACAGATCCCGTTCCAGTTCAGCGCGCACTGGCTGGATCGTAAGGGCAAGCTAACGCATGAGGCATTCCTCGATCTTTCGGGTGGAGATCCCTCAAAAGCCTTTGCTGAAGCGCTGGTCTGCACCTGCGGCAGCAGCGGTGCAGTATTCGTGTATGCGGCAGCATTCGAGAAATCACGCATATCGGAGCTCGCGATCCGCTTCCCAAAGTTTCGCAGAGATCTTCTTAAGCTCAATGAGCGGATTGTCGACTTGCTGCCCGTCGCACGCGACTACTACTACCACCCGGATCAGCAGGGAAGCTGGAGCATTAAAAGCGTGCTGCCGGCGGTGGTCCCTGACCTGAATTACGACCAGCTCCAAGGCGTACAGAACGGCGGTATGGCTATGGAGGCCTACCGGGAAGCGATCAATCCGACAACGCTGCCGGAACGCAAGGCGCAGATCCGTGCCCAGCTGCTGGATTACTGTCGGCTCGACACCTATGCAATGGTGAGACTCTGGCAGTTCTTCGCAGGGCGCAACGACCTCCAGCTGTTTGAATTCGCATGACCAGACGCCCGGATACCGCGGAGACTGTTCACCTTGCACTGGAGCTGTTGCGGCGGATTCCACGCAACCGAAAGATATCGGCAACGGAGTTGCATGAGCAGTTATGCAGTGCGGGGCTTCAACGTGATCTGCGGACGATACAGCGGCAACTGGAGATGCTGAGCACGCAATTCGACATCGAGCGCGATGATAGGAGCAAGCCTTACGGCTACCGTTGGAAGGAAAGAGCTAATGGCTTATCGGTACCGATGCTCAGCGAGCAGGAATCCCTCCTCCTCACCCTTGCAGAGCAGTACCTTCAGAAGCTCCTGCCGGCCAGCCTCATGAAATCCATGGATGGCTTCTTTGCACAGGCGCGATCAAATTTGGCATCGTCAGAAAAATCCGGGCAGGCACGCGATTGGCTGTCAAAAGTTCGCGTGATTGGCACAACACAGCCACTGCTGCCACCGAGCATCAAACCGGGTATCTTCGAGTCAGTCAGCAATGCGCTGTACGGTGACCATTGGCTTCGCATCGACTACAAGAACGCCAACGGCAAAGTGAACAGTGCAGAAGTCATGCCTCTGGGGCTTGCCCAGCAAGGGCCCCGTCTGTATTTGGTGTGCCGCTACCGCAGCTACGACAACGAACGCAGCCTTGCGCTACATCGACTTCAAAAAGCTGAGATTTCGTCAATGCGGTTCGAGCGACCAAAGGAGTTCCGGCTTGACCGCTATGACGACGATGGACGATTCGGCTTCGGGAACGGGAGGCGAATCCGGCTGACTTTCGAGATCGAGAACGACGCAGGTCTCCACTTGACCGAATCGCCGCTTTCCAGCGATCAGAGGGTGAGACGACTGCACGACGGATGGCTAGCCATAGCTGCGACCGTGACCGAGACGGAGGTTCTGGACTGGTGGCTGCTCGGTTTTGGAACAAGGATCCGGAAAATCCGCCGGAGTGCAGCCAGGGTTTCAAGCAAAGATGGCCTGTAGACCCTCTGAAACCGGAGTCCTGATCTTCGCTGTTTTCAAACAGAACGGCACGACCCACAACCGTAGTCCTGCGGTTTTTGGGAATACGAACACGGGCAGCGGGTCCTCGAAAGCGTCGGTCTTCGGATAGACCAGCATCACGTCCCCTTTTCCATCGAGGTAGTTCTGCCCATACGCGTGGAGCTGGTAGAAATCGCCCTGTGACAAGCCGTATTTGTCTGTACCGTCCGATTTCGATGTGTCCAGCAGTTTCCACTTGGTGTCGAGAACCAGATGATCCCTGTCACCATCCTGTACCAGGAGGTCAGGTTTGAGACGGAACCAGTTTTGCTCCAGATGCCGGACCAGATGATGTTTTCTTGTCTGCGCAATCAGCCGAAGCGACCCTGACAGTTGCTTCCCGAGGTTGTCTGCGACGTAAGCTTCGAAGACCGCTTCCATCGGAAAGAGCAACGAGGGCGCGTTGTGTTCTCCCTCTCCCGTCAGCGGCGAGTGCTGGCTGAGCAAAAGTCGAACCCAGGCCAGGGCCTCGCTGTAGTGCCCCATCGAACGATCCAGCTTCACAAGCTGCAAGTCTGCCCGCGGCTGGATGGAGACCGGAACATCCGCAAACACAAATTCCAGCTCGCGCGCCATACGCTGGTTGTCATCAGAAGCCGTCAGGGCCATCACAATCTGCAGGCCAGTGCGCAACAGCCGGTTCTCCGGTCGATCCGAAGAGAACTCCTCGTGTTCGGTGAAGAAGCGGTCTGCCCGGAACAGGTTGTTCCGCAGATGCGGAGCGATCAGGAGCTTTCCCCTGAGGAAAAAAAGATTATCCCTCCTGACAGAATATTCGCAGCGAAGCCCGCGCTTTACGACGCGTTCGACTGTTCGCAGGAATTCATAGATGAAAACCTCGAGAAGAGGCATCCTCACGGCAGCAATCCTGGCATTGTCCGTCTGGATGTGACGGAATCCCTCAAGGCTGCAAAGCATGTCGACGAGAAGAGCCCTAGCTTCGGCAAACCCACCGCCGATGCATTTCCCTACCTTTGGCAGAACCTCAATCTGATAGCCGTCCGGAGAGCGCAGCACGCCTACATAACTGGTGACCTGAACCGCGCGACGACCTCGTCTCTGGGTTAGCCGTAACCAAGTAGCTTCTCCATCCGCCGAAGCCCTCAGGCAAAGATCCTCGAGCCAGTTGTAGACCCCTGCAGGAATGACATGAGACGGCTCATCGGCGCCCCGGACTGATGAATCCGAAACCAGAGTGTCGTACTCGTAAATCGTGATGGCCATCTAGCCCGCACCCCTCTGCAGCGTCGTCTAACTGCCGGAGGACGGATAGATGCCGATGTACGACTCCGGATTGAAAAAAGCAGGCTCGTTGACCATGTATCGCTGCTTTGTGGACCTCGCACTCAATCCGTTCCGCTCGCCGAACAGTTGGGACATGTCGTCTTCGCCCGCCTGGCACTCGGTGATGAACCTGGCAGACGACGGCTTCTGGTTGTCCGCCAAGACAAGCCGGATCTTCTGCCAGTCCTCGAAAAAGTATTCCTCGAGCAACGGCAGGATCTTCGTCTTGAAGATCTGCTGGAGCGCTACAAACCTCTCTTCCCCATCAGACACTTTCGAGAGAACAGTGAAGTAGGCGTGTCCGATGCAGTGATCCCGATCGTACAGAGCTTCTATGCGCCTATTGATGAGGTCCAGCATTCGGGCAATGTTTATGACCTGATCTCCCTGACTCACACGCAAACCCGCCAGTGGAGCACCTGACTCATCACTGACATTGGGCATGACCGGAATAAACTCGAATCTGCGACGAAGCGCCGTGTCGAGCAGGGCAAGTGACCGGTCGGCCGTATTCATAGTGCCAATGATGTCTACGTTGGCAGGAACAGAAAATCGTTCGCCAGAGTAAGGCAGGATGACGGAGATGGCATTTTCGGCACCCTCACGCTTGTCCTGCTCGATCAGCGTGATCAACTCGCCGAAGATCCTGCTTATATTTCCCCGATTGATCTCATCAATCACCATGGCAAACCTTTGCCCGGGGACCGATCTCGCCCGACGGCAAAGCTCCTTGAAAATCCCGGAACGAATTTCGTACTGAACATCGCGCGTTTCCGATTCACTACCGAGGACAGGACGCAATCCCTCAACAAAGTCCTCATATCCATAGGACTGGTGAAAGGTCACGAAGCTGTACCGCTGGACCGGATCAGCATCGACTTGACCACTATTGAAGGTATCTACCAATTCCACAACGTCTTCGCAGGCTTCACGCCAGTCGCCAGACAGATGCCAAACCGACTTCGAGTCCTTGTCAAAAACCTGCGGGCTGAAACGCAACTTCTGCTTCACCGTCGTCGATCCATCAACGGTGCGCTCCTGCAAGGTGGTCCAGACTGACTGCCGGATATTGGTGGTTCGACCCTTATAGGTAGACAGTCCCTTGATGAAGGGGTGGTCCATCAACTGACTCACCGTCGCCTTTTCTCCAAGTGCATACAGGGTCGCTACCACACCCTGCCACCAAGGCAGGACAGAGATCTTTTCCGCGATGTACCGATTGCGCCATTCGTCTCCCGATACGGTAGTGCCGGCCTGTTCGTAACGTCCCTTTAGGATTTTCGATAGTTCGTAGGTCTTGCCCGTGCCTGGTGGCCCGTAATAAATTCGGTTTGTCGCAGACATTACAGTCACCTCGATCTCGTCGGTCTCGGGTTGGCGGTCATCTCTTTCGTCGCTCAGTGCGTCAGGCCATGTACCTGGCCGCCCCGTACCGCGATTCAGCCATGCCTCGATGTTGCTTCGCTTGCTCAACAAGGTCGCTTCCGCCTTGGCGACGGAATCCTCAGTCAGCTGGAATCTTTTCAAACCGAGGACTGATGAGCCGGCACTGGACCAGTCGACCATTCGTTTTCTAGTCCCGTCGACATAACCAAGCACGCCTTCAGCCCGGCCTTCTCCGGGATTCTTTTTACCGAATCTCAACTGGATTCCGATGTCGACGTGCCACCAATCGAGTCCGGCGCGGTGGATCGCCCGCGCAAATCTGCAGAATGCCGCAGCATCTTCCGAGGTCCAGGATGCCCGGAAAGTCTGGAAAGCGGGTTTGCCATCGAAATGCTTCAGGAGATCTTCGTCGGTCCTCACCTGATCAAGCTTCAGCTGCTTTGCGATTTCGTCATAGCTGGGCTTAAAGCTGTTGATCTGCTGGATACTCCAGTCGGTCAGTTGCTCCATGTTTTTCGACAAGCCCTCGGCGGCGGAAAGCTTTCCTACGATGGCGAAATCGCTACGCGAAGAATCGCGCAACTTCAGATAAGCCTGCCTCGCAGGAGCTACTTCCTTAAGACCAACGGTATCGATCTTGACCACAAAACCGTCTTCAGCGCTTATGCCGACCGTGTAGGCCAGCTCCTTCGGAGAGTCCGCTGAAGGATAAATTTTGGCCCAGTTGTACGCGGCAAAGTTGTTGCCCTGATTTGTCGGACGTTTACGTGCGGTTACCTGCCCAGCCGGAAAGAGCTTGGCCTGAACCTGCTTGGCCCACTCCTCGGTGGTCCCGTAAGCCTCGGTCAGCTTTTCATATGCGAGATCTTGTTCCGGAGACTCGCCACGTTTTTCGCCCTTCCATTTGTCGAGTAGTTGAAACTGCTCCGCAGTGAAGTATTCAGTCATACCCATGTTCCGGTTGAAGGTCAAAAACTTTACTGCGGTGGCCAGCGCATAACGAGATTCTCAAAGTTCATCTTCTCAAACCTTTGCAGAGAAAAGAGCCAGAAGGGCTCTACCCCGTGAGCGTGGACACTTCATAGAACGATGTTCCCCCGGGGTTTGAGTGTCACTCATGTTGGGAGCTCAGTTCCGAAAGATTAGCCTGCAAACGTCGCTAGAAGTGAGATCTTTTTTCCGTGCGACCACCAGAAAAACACGTAAACGTCGTTTACGGGTTATTCGTGGATTTCGAGATAACCCGTAAACGACGTTTGCAGGTTATTTCTGTCTCGTCGACGCTCGGTGAGACAACTGAGCCAATCTGCAAAAAAGTCGAAAGCCTTCAAAAACACGCGTCAATCAACTGTTGACCTTGCTTCCAACCGACTTAAAGTAAGCGCACAACACGGCCGAAGCGGCCAGCTGCAGCTCAGCGGCAAACGACAGAGCATTGCCGCAACCAATCCCGAGCAATCCTGAGCAATCCGGATTGACCACGGAACCACATACCTCCCTGAAAAGAGACGGACGGCAAAAGGGTCGAAAAGCCAAGGCAACACAAGGCTTTCAACCGTTTCGACGTCATGCGTTTTCAGCGGAAACCACTCGATAACGACCAGCTCGGATCCTGCAACCTCAGTCAAGCTTTGACGCTGGGGTAGGCCTCACCAGCGCCGGGTAGCTGTCGTCATCCCCGCCAACACAGTGCAGCACATCACTGGCGACGCTTCAGTTGCGTCGATACGTGCCTCCCCTTGTCCGCCGCTGACAAAACAGCGCGCACTCACCACTCACCGTCCTCCGCAGGTCGTGGGGAGAGCCTTGCCATTTTTCGATCTGCAATGGGAACGGAATGGCTGGCATTTGTTCATCGGGCGACCCCGGCCACAACCGGGGTCGCCCCCCTTTACTCAACGCAAAGACTTTCGAAAAGGAGCAGATATGGGTTCAAGAAATTTTTATGCACGCACTCGCGACATGGTCAGTGCGGCGCGCTGGCATCTCACTCAGGCACGACAGCGAAAAGGCTTGTCATTCAGCAGCGTCGATTCCATCGCGACAAAAGCAAAGCCATTTCTTTTGTTATGTAAGGAAGAAAATGGCGTAGGTCGACTCGAAGGAATCACGCGTGAGATGTTGATTGTTTACGGACGAGATCTGGGCGAAGAGGTAGAGAGTGGCGATGTCGCATGTACCTACGCCCATAACTTGGTCAGCTCGGTCAATTCCGTGATGGATCGTGCGACCAATGGGCAATGGATCTCGGTCAGCCCCACGATCGATTGCAATATCCCCCCGCGCTGCCACTTCAGGCAGATGCGCCCAGGAGGGTTGGATGCGGATGACCTCCAGAGCGCAATTGACGATTTGACCAGTCAAGATATTTACCGACCGGCAGCATTGGTCTATCTGTGTCGAGTGTTTGGCCTCCGTACGAAGGAGGCAGCTCTCCTCGATCTGCGTGCGGCGATCAAACAACTCGTGACGAAGGGCGAGATCGATATTAGGCACGGCACAAAGGGTGGACTGCTTCGCCAGATGCCAGTGCACTGTAATGTGCAGCTGGCGGCACTGACGTTTGCCCTCCAGCAGGTCAGCACTGACCGGTGCCTCGTGCCTGAGAATCTGACCTGGCAGAAATGGCGCGATACGCACCTCAACGGCTGCCGACAGACGTTAAAGCTGCACGCCATCAGGTGCTTCCATGACCTTCGTGCAGCCTATGCATGCCAGCGTTATCTGGCGCTTACCGGCGAGCCCGCGCCGGTCTGCGGCGGGACGAAGGTGGCTGCAGAGTTGGATCGTGCGGCCCGAATGACCATTGCTGTAGAGCTTGGCCATGGAAGGGTTGGTGTGGTGGCGTCCTATATCGGCAAGGTGCTTCGCAAATGAGCACTCGAAGCCGCAGCCGGACCACGAAAGGCAAGCCGCGTCCTGACATGAAGCAGGATCTTGACGATTTACTGACCGATTACCTGCGCAAAGGTGGCAAGGACAACCGGAAACGCCAAAAAGCGTGCCTACATAAGTTCATTGACCACTGCCACAAGCTCGGCGCGAGATCCTTCGGCCAGATAGGGCGTCGTCATGTCCTGCAGTTCTGGAAGTCGAACCGGGGGCTTTCAGACAAGAGGCTTTACGATTACTGGCTCGCCCTCTGCACCTTCTGGGAACTGACTTCTAAGGTGGATGTTCCGCCACAGGCCTGGACAAAGGCGATGCTCGAAGTGAGGGAGAGCGATCACCAACCTTGGTAGCTTTCGTTGGTCATGCCTTGGTCGCAGACCGGCACGATGATCGCTTTCTACTTACGCCTGACTTTGGCTACCGTTTTCAGTGGCGAGTCCTTCGGCAGTCGCACCAGTAGATCAGCGATGAAAGCATCCGGATGCACGCCATAGATCTTGAGCAGCCGCAGCAAGTCGATCAGGTCGGCAAGTCGCTCACCACGTTCGGTTTTCGACACGTAGGACTGCGGCATGCCCAGTGCGGCGGCAGCCTCGACCTGCTTGATGCCAGCAGCTTCTCGCCGCTCCCGGAGTAACTCCAGCAGGACTTGGTATTCAGCGGTATGGGTGTTCGTCGTCATGTCGGGCGCTCTCGACATGACGGTAGGTTTTTTTACTAAATATCCCAGAATGGGTTATCTGCTCTACACTTTCGCCAGAAGGTGGCGCCAACCTCTCCTCGGCGGTTTTGCGGGAACGATATGCAAGCGCTACCGCGGGCTCCATCCGGGGGATGGCATGCGAAGAGCAGGGTCTTCACAAGATCGAAACTTCAGAGAGCGTGATTTCGAAACCAGCGCGTTCGCTGGTATTGATCGGAGTCACCCCATGCCATCCCGCCCCACATCCCCACCCTCCTCTGGCCGCCGTCCGACTCAAACTCCGGACGCGGAGCTTCCCTCGGCTCAGCTGTCGTTGAGTCCGGAGTTTTACCCGCCAGCATCTGGGCAAGCGCTGCAGATACTGGCATCCATACTGGATGCTGAAGCCGCGGCGGCAAAACAGCATCGCCTGAAGAAGAGACAGCAGGCGAAGAAGCTGGATCATTCAAATCGCCGCAAACCTCCACGCGAGTGCTTTGTGGCTGTCCATGTAGGACGTCGCTCATAAGCCGTACAGATAGCCGGGTCGGTATCAAGGACTACGCCGCAGCTCATCCCAGTCGGCGTTTGAAGCATCTTCAACCAGGTCCAGTTGCTGTCCTGAGGCGACGCTGGCGCTTTTTGCTGAAGCGCTTGCAGTCGAAACCAGCCATTCAGACACCCTCCGGCCACATCGAGCACCGAGTGCTAGCCGAGATCACCGCGGCGGTGCCGCCAATATCTGGTGCGCCAGCCCCAGTGCTGTGTTCGGTTGATCAGGACGAAGTCAGTCCACCATCAAAGCGAACTGAAGTCGTCAGAGCCGCTTTAGACGATCGGCACCCCGAGATGCTGACTAGCGCCCAACGGCTGCAGCTTGCTCAAGAGCCGAAGCCGGATCGACGCCGTGTCCAACAGGCCATCGCCGGAGCCAAGGCGGAGTTGGTGCTGTCTCGCATGGGCATTCGTCTGAAAGGAACCATCAAGGCGCGTCAGGCCCGTGAGGACGCCTTGTATTCAAACGTCGGTGTAACACCCACGCGCCGACCGCGCCTCACTCCACCACCTTCACAAGATCAGGAGTCTTGAGAACGTTGCTGCACGACAGTCCAGTCCAGCCTCAATAAAGCCACCTCATTCCAATCCCGAGAAATCACATGAACGCTGACATCAAGAAATCCATTAGCCCAAAGGTCCTCGCAAGGTCGGGGCTGAGGTCCTACCGCCTCATCTCGGTGCTGGCTCCAGCCCTCTTTGTCACAGCCTGTGGCGGCGGCGGCGGCGAAGGTTCACAAGCCGCGCAGAAAACCTTCAGTGCCTTGGGTGAAGCACGGAGAATGGCCGTTCTGTATCGGCCGCTGCGGGATGTTTCAGCCGCTCTCCTTCCCTATGCGCGACCCAGCGCCGATCTGGTCGCTCTCGATGGCAAGACCACCCCGTGCCTCAACGGCGGCTCGGCCACGACCACCTACAGCCCGGGTCCCGGGAATGGAAACATCCAGACCTTGCAGGTCCAGTTCACCAATTGCGCCGAGAGCGTCGGACTGGTGACCGGCAGTCTGACCTTGGCCTGGAACAGCTCTGACGACAACACGAGCGCACAGACCTTCATCCCGACCTGGTTCGGATCCTTCGCGGTCGACGGTGTCAACTACAACATCGAGCGACCCTCGCTGATCTCTCTGAGCTACAACACCAACTCCGGCTACCGGCGGATCGAGATCAACGTGAAGTCCCTGTCGGGCATGACGGGGCCGTCCGGCCCGGGCTTGCAGTTGAAGCAGCAGCAATGGTCGCTTATCGATGATCCGACGGTGTCGAGCTACCAAATCAACGACGCCTTCTCGAACATCTCGAACTCCAATGGTGCGATCGGCACCTGGCGCAGCCCTGCGTCAATCCAGATTCCACGCATGCCCGCCTCTGCAGCGTTCGGTGGTGTGGGTGTGCCTTCGCTGGGTGGCTTTGCCTACTTCCGCACGCTGCGCAGCGGGATGCTGGAATCGATCAGTGGGGATCAGTCTTCGCAGTCGGGTTTGCTCAACGTCACCGTGGCGGGCAGCAGCACGAAGCTGTCAGATGCAGGCCAGTTTTCCTGGTCGACGCTGCTGAGCACGGCGCTCTACGACATGGACGGCCAGTAGCCACCCCCCGTATCCGACCCCTACCCCTCCGTTCCATAGGTCCTTGTAGTCGCACAGGCCAAAGGAGAACACTCTGATGTCATCACCATTCACGTCGATTCACGCCGCTGCGGTTCTGCTTACATTGACGGCGCCGATCAGCAGCTGGGCCGCGTCCAAGCCGGAAAAAGACAATCCGGCCTACGAGCGTCTACCCGGCAAATCACTGGCACTCAATGTCGCGCTGGCGACCGGGCTGACCGCAGACACAGGGCCACTGCGCGATGCCGCGCGGAGCGAGCTCGATCAGGATCTACGAGAGGTGCCGACGTCGACCTTCAGTCTGTTCTCGACCCGGAACAGGCAGGCCATCGACGGCATCCGCGGGCTGTCTGGAAATATGCTGCCGAAGCTGGCAGCACAGCTGAGCCCGAAACTCGCCGGGCATCTGGGCCCGAACCTGTCACCCACCATGGGGGGCATCGCGCTGTTCGCCGCCGTCTTCGGACCAACCAAGCAGCCGCACCCGGTCTTGAAGCGGCATGTCATCGCCTGGATGCCCGCAACACTCGCGAGTGATCGCAAGGCAGCCGTGGAGGTGATGGACGGGCTGCTCATGAAGGCCCTGTATGCAACGTTCACCGAGGACGAGGGCTGGACGCAGAGGCCGCTGCGCTACACCTACAACACCACCCTCATGGGAGAGCAGGTGGTGAATGTACAGGCGCTCGAAGGTGGCGAGGCCTGCGGCACGAAAGCGATCTGCTCGGGCAAGACTGTGATCTCAAAGCCCATCGAGGTCGATCACACGCCCAGCTATCTGGGTGGTGGTCCCGCCTACCTCTGGCGCAACTACCTGCCCGGGGAGACCGACTTCGACATCTTGCGCAGCGATGTCTTCGTCAATGCACGACTACCGGAAAAACCGACCCGCATCTACGAAGAGCCTATCAGCGACTTTGTGAAGGACGGTCGTGCCTTCTGGACCGCGATCACGGCGCGCATGCCTCCCTGGTTCTTCTATTACATGCCACCCGATGCCCAACGGGCATACCCGACGCTCATCTCGCAGGGGAGAGAGCTGGTGTTTGTGGAGCCGCTGAGCGATGAGCAGGAAATGGCAGCAGCTTATTTGGTGCCCGACAAAACCCAGCCAACGGATCCCAATGTCGATACCGGACTGGAGCAGACGATTTCCGAAGCCATTTCAACCCGAGCACCGTAACCCCTCTTCACACACTCAAATCTCATGCGATCAATAGGGGACGGTCACGAGGCAAGCGCACTCGCTGACCATCCACCTACCAGCCTGCTCCATGGAGAAATACATGACGGACGATGACCAAGCTGATACCCAGCTGCTACTAGTGATCAGAGGACTGTACCTCCTGACCCTTGTCGGGATCGGCAGCGCCGCTTTTACAGCTGCCGACGTTTCACTTGGCCAGCCATGGGCCTGCTTGCCCTGGCTGCTGCAGGTGGGATTCTTCTTCGGTGTGCTGCGCACGCTTCGTGAGGTCGCCCTGACACTGATGGCGGCAGCCGACCATGAGTAAGGCCCAGCTGTCAGTGATCGAAGGTGGGCGAGAGCGCGAGCGCCTCAGCGGCGAGATTCTGGAGGAGATCTGCAAGCTCGAATGGGATCAGCAGCGAATCTCAAGCCTGATGGCACAACTGCAGGCCTCGCCGAAACCAACGCTCGAACTGGTGGTTTCGAACGCGGGCCGGCGGCTCGGGAGCGGCAGGGCGGCTAAGAATGAAAGTCGGGAGGAGGACTCGCCATGACGGCCACAGCAATTCCTGGTGATTGTTTGATGGAGTCACCAATGCGGCAGGAGATCGGACCAGTGCTCAGGGCGGGGCTTGCAGTGAGCGAGCTCAAGTCGGGCCAGGTGCGGCTGACCGGCAGGGGTCGCCGCTACTTCGCGCGGCACCTGCGCACACTGAAGCTAGACCCCACGCGAGTGATCAGCATTGAAGATTTATGCGAGCTACTTGCCGGCGACAACCCCAAGGACACCAGTTCGCTGAGCCTAGCGAAACAGATCTGTCCTTGGAGGCTGCTATGAGCCGTGAAGATCTGGCAGTGATCAGCTCCGTATTTCCGCTGGCACTACTCGTGGTGCTCTACTTGTGGTGGCGGATCGCAGGAAGCGACCGCCAGAAGGCAAAGCAGCAATCTCTAGGCTTTCGGCACAGGGAGTTCCCCTCAGCTTTTAAGACCGCGCGTCTGAAAGCATCGCAGGTGTCAGAACCGGCTTTCAGCGGAGGCACGATGCCGTCCCACTACGCGGGTGGTTTAGCACTCGGTGTTGCGCAGATGATGAGTGACGCGCTGGTTCGCGCACGCATGGGCACGAGCGATCGACAAAACCTGCCTGACGATGAGCAATGGGACGACATCGACAGCCCCCCAGTTGGCACAGACCCACTGAGCGTTGTTGGCCCCTTGTCATTGTTTGATTCGGATGAGCACCACCACCTGCACGCGCACGAAGATCCCTTCATCGATTGCCCAGACAACTTTGGAATTGATCCACATTAAGCTTGGGACTTCAGAGCATATGGACAGCACAGGCTTGTTTGCGACCACACGCCGCAATCACCGGCTCATGAGCGCGTGCCTGACCGGCGATGAAGCGAGGGTCGAGTCCGCTAGAGGCTTTCCTTGAACAAGCGGCGCAAGGCAGTCCGCTCGCTGGGCATCGGCTTCCGACCCAGCGCCTCTGTGGCAGCTTTCAACAACCGGGAATCCAGCGCCTGTCCAAGCGCCCCAGAAGGTGTCACGGCCGTCTTGTCGATCGCTGGATTTGCAGTGGCTATGAACTGTTTGATGATGCCGGGAAGCTCGTCCAGATGTGGAGTGTCTTTCTTGGGCACCGGAACAGCTGCTGGGGCGACGACAGGCTTTTTCGCAGACACCACCTGCTTCTTGGCGGGCGCTTTCTTCGCCACGGCCTTCTTTGCGGCAGGCGTTGGCTGCGCTGAGGGTGCAGCTCGCGGCGCTGAAGCGTGGGTATCGGTCAGATAGGACAGGAACGGGGCGATATCCAGCTTCCCCATTCTCCGCACCCGATCTGCAGCACAAACCACTTCGAAGCTCTGGTTGTGAGAGACGCCCGAAGCGGCATCTTCGATACCCAGAACGCCGACCCTGACGCCGCGGCGCTGGGCGAGATCCATACCGACCACGAGGTCGCCATCGCCGGTGACGAGCACCGCATCCGAAATGGCCCGGTTGGTGGAAAGCTCAATCAGATCCGCCATGATTTTCGAGTCGACTCCCTTCTGCTGCCCGGCCTTGCTGATCGTCCCTTGCCGGAATTGGACGTCGGGCAGCAGGCACAGCGTCTCGTGCTCGGACGACAGTCGTCCGGCAACACCGTCGTACCAGTAGACGCGGAGCAGGTTCTGGTTACCCAAGGCTTCGATGGAGTGCTCAACAAGTTTGGTGATCAAGCCCTGCGCATCGTGGATGGAGATGTCCTTCCGCGACTTGCTCTTCTGATTGCTGAGGATCTGGACACTCTGCGAGAGCAGGTAGCCCGCATCCACCAGCACGGCGAATCGATTCATTGCGTCTCCTCGAGATCAGGATTTTTGCATCCGTTCCACTGGCAACACGGAGCAAGGTGCTCAGCCCTCACCCTTGACGGCCTGCCTCGCCGGCGAAAGACGAAGTAGATCGGCCCGGATCGCCAGCAGAACTTCTGCCACTGGGGCAGGCAGGCTCAGCGACAATTGCTCCAGGGCGTGTAGCTTCTCGCCGATCCGATCAGGCGCAACAAAGCGGGCGGACACAGCCTCCAGAGCATCCTGCAAATCACCGGAGACATACTCCGGCATGACCGCCAGACGCGATACAGCCTTTGGCTTCGAAGCAGGTACTAACGATTTCGTGACCTTGGCATCCGGAGCAGCCGGTTCGCTACCTGCGAGGCGGATCGGCAGACCACGCCCGCCGAGAACGATGCGTCCTTCATTCTCGAGCTGCTTGAGATTGAGATAGAACGAGGCTGCCGAGAACTTACCTGCCTTCCGAAGCTGTTTTCCGGTCTTGGGGCCAGTTGCCAGGCTGTCCAGAATGGCGGCTCTGACATGGCCCCGCGCACCACGCTTTTTCGCGTTTGCAGTCTTCTGAGCGAACTTCATTACCGGCTTCTTCAATGCCGGCTTGACTGATGGCGCTTTCTTGTTGGTGCTCTTCCTGGGCATACAAACTCCTTGATTGAGTAACGAGATGTTTCCAACAGCATGGCCAACATTCAGGGCAACTCCGCTCGATATCGCTGCCATCGTGCGACAGATGAACGTCCTATCTTACGTTTGTAGCGGTTGCAGACTCTTGAGCACGAAACCCCACCTGTCAGGTTACTGATGGGGCGCCAGTCACTGACGTTCGCTGATCAAGGCGCCAGTGCCATCTCTTGCAGATGTCCAGCGGGTATCCGTCGCCGATAGCGACAAGAACATTTCCTCGCCCAGTGGCGTTGGATAACGGGGCTGACGAAAGACTTTTTTGGCACTTGAGCAGCTTACAAATCGGGGCCATCCGCAAAGACTGCTTCTGTGCCAATACGGCATGACAGAAGGAAGCAATCTCATGAGCAAGGGCAACAGCAGCACAGTCGCTGGGAAAACGGCGATGACCCCGTTGGCGGCGTCTCGAATCCAGAGCGCCACGGCACGAACCAGCGGAGGACACGTCAACAGCGGCAGCTTCGCATCGAAGGCACAAAGTGCTGCCAGCCGGCCGGCAATTGGTGGCAAACGCTGACCCACCTTGCGCGGCGTTGTCGAGAGGCGACGCCGCCAACCGGACATCCCCATGAAACACTACAGCCAAGACAAGCAGATCGACGACTGGATAGACGCCCAACTGAGACAAGGATGTGCATACCGTCGCGGTCGTAAGCACGGTCAACTCCTGCTCCCCAATGGATACCATCTGGTGATACCTGGGACGCCCGGAGACCGCAGGGCCATGCTGAACCTGAAAACAACCTTTCGAAGGCTCTCCTCACGTGACAAGCGACAGGGAATCCGTGCGCCATGAGCACGCGTGCCGTTACGTTGGCACCACCCTATCCGCGACTCGGGGAAGTGCTCCGCACCCTGCTGGGCGCGTTGGATATGAAGGGAGATGATCCAAGAATCGATCGCTTCGCCCGTGATGGTGACTATGACTGTGAGCTTTTCGACATCATCAAGCGGGAGCGATTACTCAAGCCACTGGCCGAATGGATCGGAGACGATTTTGCAGACTTCCTGTGCGAGCAGATCGACTATCGGCAGGAGATGTACGTGGACCTGATCAACAGGGTCCCACTGGACGCTCTGACCAGAACAGAAGCTTGGCCAGTCCTGCTTCAGCACTTCTTTCTCCCCAATATCGCTGCCTTCCTGCAACAGCTCCACCAGAGATGGCCTGGGCCCATTGCAGAGTTGGTAACCGGTAAACGACCTGCGCTCGCAGCTGTCCTCGAGTGGATCGAAGGTTCCAGCGATCACTCGCTGGCCACGCTTTGTGATTTTGGAGATGTGGACGTCAAGCTCAAGAGTGATCAGATCGAACGCTGGCGGCGCTCTGCCCTGCCAGATTTCGGAAGCCTCAAGCTTTTGGTGAAGGCCTTGGGGCACGGCCATAGAGTCGATAGCGGCGTGATGACATCAGTAAAGCCCTGGCTACTCATCGCCAGAGGTCTGGACTGGGCTGAACGTCGGTGTCCAGACTTTCTCGCACAGACAGGCAATGCCCTCTCGGCGCTGCAAATACTTGCCTCGCCGGACGTCGTTTTGGCACTTTCCTTGTGCAACGAAGAGCATGCGCAGCCCTTGGCAAAAGTGAGAGATGCCTGGCCCGATTCATATCGGTACTTGATGGGGACAATGCCGAAGTTGCCAGGCGATCAGGCCCGTGCGGCATCGGCACTCCATGCATTCGCTGCCGCTGCTTCTGATCATGATCCCAAAGGATTGGCTTCATTCATGATCTGGTGGCATCAGGGTCGATTCGAGATCTTGTCAGGGCGCGCGCCTGAAGCCATGGCTCTTTTTGAAAAGGCACTACAGCTCGCGATCTACCGATCAGGCCACGCACGAGACATTTGGCTTGATTACATGGCTCTGGCTGCCAATCAGGCGCATCGCACCCGTCTCACCGCGCTGATTCATCTGGGTGCCACGATGCTTTGGAGAGACTTTCCAAAATGCACGGGAGTCACGGCCATCGACGATCATTCTCGATACCTTGTCGAGGACGACGAGATGGCGTTCTGGCAGCGAGCATTTGACCTTCGATTCCCTGCTTCCGGATACTTTTTCGAATCGACGACCTAGACAAAGGCGTTTCACATGCGCTCCATGGCCTGCGTGACTGCATCATTGATGCGCAGTTCCTGACGGGCACGGGTGCTGGCGACGTACAACAGGTTGAGCTCTTCGTCCTCGGCGACCAGAGTGCCCAGCGCATCAAATGGCTTGTTGAAATCATCAGCCATGAACACGCGGTCCCATTCGCGGCCTTTGGCCTTATGCGCGGTTGCGATCAGCAGCTCTGCCTGGGCTTCTGGCACCAGCCGCGTCTGAAGATCACGAATGACAACTGCGAGCCTGGGCCCGCAGTCGCCGACCAGTCCAACCAGCCGCTGAATTTCCGAATCGGCAGTTGATTGCGCGTGAGAAACCACCGAACCCCAATCTAAGAATGGCTTCAATATGGGGTGCCAGACCTCATTGAGACGCCCGTCCCGCAGTGCCAATGCGGAGCTCAGCAGACGCACCAGGTCATCTACCCCGCCCAGAATGGCCGTCGGCCGCAGGCGTAGGTGTGCGATGGCGATGGCCAAGGCCTCACCATTGCTGCGCGTCAGAGCTGTCACTCGACCTTTGGACAGGAAGGTTGATAGCGAGACACTGCTCTCCGCCACCTCCCCTGCACTCTGGGCGGCACCGCAGAGCCAAAGTGGCTCCTTCTTGATTTTTAGAATCGCATTGGCGACAAGTTCAATTGCTGGGCCAAATCGAAACGACTGGGTGAGCGCCATCGGAGTACCCCCAATGGCCGACATCCCATCGACCGCACCTCGAAACTTGAAGATTGATTGATGCCTGTCACCGAGCATGACCTTGGGGAACGGCTGTCGAGCGATCAAATCGACCATCACTGACGAGCAATCCTGTGCCTCATCCACCAGCACCAGCTCAGCGGGCAGTGTCGGTCGGGATAGTACCCACAGCTTCAGATAGGCATCGTGCGATAAGGGCGCCACACGATTGGACAGGGATGTCATCGCGCGCCAGAGTTCACGTGCCCGCATCGTCACGACATCTGCTGCGGTTTGCACATGGAGATCAATGTGCTCAGGGTCCTTGATATGGCGACACGCCTCTCGCTGGAGTGCTGCCAGAACCGATTCGGGAATGTGATGCCGCTCCAGGGAGCCCTCGGCATCGTGAGAGAAGGCGACGACCGTTTCCCTGACCGCCCACGCTGAGTGTGCACTGTCAATGCCGCTTAAACCCAACAACTGCTGGATCATGCTGAGAGACGGGTTGCCAATTGCCTTGCCGGCTGCGAGGCATCGCTTGCCAATCGCGCTGTCGGAATAGGCCAGCGCGTGAAAAGTTGTGCACCGAACGCTGCGTGGAAATCGGAAGGACGCCTCGTGAGCAGTCGCCTGAGAGAAGGTCAGATAGAGCGACTTCTGTTTCAGTCTCTCGGCGATAGTCACGGCCGTGGAGGTTTTTCCTGCACCCGCGAAGGCGTTGATCGAGAGATCGATGCCCCGCTCCGCAAATCGATGGATCGACTCCTGCTCAACCGTCGCAGCCAGCCGCAATCTAGCCCTCGGTAGCTCTGTCGATGGCGCTTTAACACCCAGGATGAGTTGATTGTGGTCGAACGGTGCTGGTGAGGATCCGTTTTTGATGCCTCGAGGCGCGGCTATCAAAGTCGAGGGAAGAGTATCCATTGCAGAGTGCTCGTGAGGTGGGAGACAGCATCAAAACCCACTTCACGGTTTTGTGAAGCCCCTCGATCTATCAAAGCACGTGCTTCATCCAGCCCTTCATTTACCTTGGCTGCACTTCCTAACCCCGGCGATAGTTCATGATGTACGTCATCAATGGCCGGATGCTCGCGAGCCCGCTCACTGCTCTTGCGCGAAATGGATATTTACGAAGGTGCGTCCAGCGCATACGGCGGACCTGATCGACAAGGTCTGGCTCTCCTTCTAGTTCGGGCAACTGGTTTGCACGCTCGCACTCCCTGATTTGCTGCTCAACGTAGAGCTCATCCCATGCCCAAAAGTCTTGCCTCAAAGTCGTCAGCGTGACGTTGTTATCGTCTACCGTTTTCTGAGGAGCGAGCACATCGAAGTTGAAAAAACCGGTTACATCGATCCACCAGTTCGGTGGGATTCGAATGTCACCCACAACATCACCGTCCAAAGCCGTGCGGTGTGCATGCAGGAAGTCGCTGATCGACCGATCGAAGGGCTCTGAAGTGGTTAGCCAATGACGTGCGCATGCGGCGTGGAGCGTCACGTAATTCAGGTCGCCAAAGTCTGGCCAACCCGAACTCGTCGCCGTTGTGCAGGCGTTGTCGTAATACTCCCAGATACGATGCACGTCGGGCTTCTGTGAGCGAAGTTGGCCGAGCTCTACCGCGATCGCCTGCTCGGCAATCCGCGCAACATCCTGAACGCACGGCTCTCCCGCCAAGCTGCGGCGAGCGGTCTGCAGAATCATGTCCTTCAGTTTCTGGTTATCGAACTCTTTTTCAGGTTCGAGAAACTGATCGAGAAACTCACTGTCCGCATAGACCGTGATGGGTCCTTGGAACAGATCGCCATTTTTTTTGATCTTCTCGATCTGCTCGTAAATGCGATCGGTCAGGAAACACTTGAATTCACCCACTGACTCGACGACCGATTCCCTGTCGGTAGCGTAATTCAATACATCTACGGTCTGCTTTTTGCCTCTGAAGATATCCGCCATGCCACTCTCCTTTTCTGTTTGAGGTGGCACCTATTGTCTGGCACATTTTCTGAAAGTGAGCTGTTGAATGACGCTCGTTTTCGACGCCTTTCGCTCAATCGCTGAAATTCAGTGTGTTAGTGCGACAGACAGAAATGGTCAGCTCACGGACCTACTTTTCTATCGGTTCGCAACTCCACGGTCTGCATAAGGCTAAAGCGCTGCTTTTGAGCGCAATGCACCTATACTGAACTGGGCTTCAGTCCCTGGGGGAAGGCAAACATGAGCTGCAGTCTCAAATTTAATGCTCGGCCAAGTAGAGCCAAGCTGTGCCGTAGTAACAGGCCAGCCGCATGAGCGCCACGGGTGAACTTGCTACTTATCCGCTAGGGCTGATCGACTGGGCCGGTAACCGTGTAGGCGGAGTGCGTCGCCTATTTCATGACACGAGCGGTCGACCTTCGGGGCGGGTCATTCGAACGCGGCTGCTCGACCGGCTCGACTCCTGGTGCAGCAGTCTCGCGGCAAGAAAGCAAGGCGTTCCCAAGGTCATCCTCCTCGTTGGTGGCCCAGGAAACGGCAAGACGGAAGCGGTGGAGGCCCTCATCAGGTCACTCGACAATGCGTTCGGTGCTGACGGGAAACTATCCCAACGGGCTGCCCTGCAATTCGGTGTCGACACTGCAGCGCGGCTTGTCTCCATCGACCTAGCAGAATTGTCGAACAGAGAGGACATCACGCATCTTTCTATTGTCCAAGATGCATCAGTTCGGGGGACAGGCGCAGGTGAGCTTGCTCCACCTGCAGCCCTCGTTGGCGAACTGGAGCAGCACGTCATTCGTGGCTCGACCGCAGCCTATCTGGCTTGTGTCAACAGGGGTGTACTTGACGATGCCCTTGTCTTCGCCACCGATAACAAGAGATACGAGGCTGAGAAGCTCATCGAAGTCATCATCAAGTCGGTTGGTATTAATCCGGAAGCTCCCGCTTGCTGGCCGCTTGCAGGGTTTTCTGACCTTGCAGTCTGGCCGATGGATGTTGAGTCGCTGCTCGAAGGTGGGCGTATTGGCGAAGAGTTTCCCGCCGCCGCCGCACAAGTTCTCGATACAGCAACAGACAGTTCGAAGTGGAAGGCATGGGGCGAATGCGAAGCAGGAACCTCTTGCCCGTTTTGCACGAGCCGGCAGAGGCTGTCTTCGGAACCACACAGGAGCTCTTTACTGCGGACCCTCAGGTATTACGAGCTTTCAAGTGGCAAACGATGGTCCTTCCGAGACCTGTTCTCGCTAACTGCTTACTTGCTAGCGGGGATTCCAGCATCCGCTGACCTCAGCGTGGAGGTGCCATGCATGTGGGCAAAAAAGCTGAAGTCGCTTGCTGAAGAGAAACGCAAGCCGGAATCGCTTCGCTACGCTGCTCCCTTTATTCTTGCCAGCGCCCAATACCAGCACGCTCTATTCGGCACATGGCCGCGTACGGGCATAGCAGCGTTTCGCCGAGACCTCCGCGAACTTCAAATGGACGCTCAGCCTGGCCTTATCGGGCTTTACCACTTTCTAGCGAACCGTCGAGGTGGATCTTTTCCAGCAACTCTGGAATCTCAGCTAGGAAGCCTGTGTGAGTTGCTTGATCCTGCGGTCGCAGATCCCGAGATCGAGGTTTCTATCAGTTCTCACACGACGATTACATTCCGAAATCTCGATATCCGCTTTAGCCAGTCTGTTGGCGAGGGAACGAGGTTCATACGGAAGTATCAATGCCTCAGTAGCCTTGAGTTGGACGTTCTATCGCTGCTGGACGAATCTGACAGAAGACTGTCCGAGATCGACGTGGTGAACAAGAAATCGGCTGTCGCTGCCCGAGTACAACTACTGATCCGCGACTTCGCGTGCCGTTTTGTCCGCAGGTCAGTTGGTGCGCGCTCGGCCGCTGTTCGCGATGGCGCGACTCTCGCAGCGTTTCAAAAGGTGATCGAAGGTGATGCTGGCCTTCTGCACGACGCCGCGAAACAAGTAGAAATCCTGCTCAACGAGAAGGGAAAGTTCCTCATTAATCTCAATACGACATTCGGAGAACCACTGCCCCCCGAGCAAAGGCGAGCCACTCTCAGTACTGACAAGCAAAAGGTACGCCCCAGACAGTCCACCGGCACAGATCGGCCCAGCGCTTCGTTGCGTTTTCTCGGCGTGGGCAATGCAGCTAACTCTCAGTCGATACCGCTTACATACGAGCTCTTCAAATCCGTCCACGAACTCAGGCAGGGATTAATGCCCGCCTCGTTACCTCGGCCCGTGGTTGCACTCATAGACACTACTCGGGCCCGATTGGCAGGCACCATCGTTCGTGACGAGGAACTGTTGCAAGATGCGTCGATTCGGATAGGCACCCGTGACGACGTAATTTTCCGCGACCGTAATGAATTTGTGGTCACGACACGTGGGGCGGACGATGAGTCTTAGCGAATTTCTTGATAGCCCGTGGAAGAAGTCCCACGATGGTTACGCTGGGGCGGTATTCGGTGTCCGACCGGCTCCAGAGTTTGCGACGTCAGAGGTAGTAGTCGCGTCACTCTACCGGGCTTGTGGTTTCGAGGGCTATACCGAGAGCGAAGTGCCAAAAGCGGGACGTGACTTCGATAAGACGACTAAGGCCACGAAAAGCTCAAAAGATGAACCGGGGCAGATCAAGCTCGATACGTGGCGCACTGTCCTACATAGCGTTCTTGAAAGCCCCAAAAGAAAAAACCAATCATCTAAGCGATTTCTACAACTATGCCCGGTGGTGCCGGACGTAGCCTTGTATTCGGGCTCGCCAAGACTTGCCGGTAGTTCGTGGAATCCGGGTGCGCTCGTGCAACGGATGATCGTGATGGGATGCGATTCACGCGACGCCGCAGAGGGGCTTTGGCAGCGACTTTTTGATGCGCTTTCAATTAGCGAATCTGACGACCTTTGGGCTCGTTGGCTCAACGACGAGTTCCATCGAAGGAAGGACAACACCAATCAGTGGAAGAAAGCTCCGCTGCAATTGCACGACATCGACTTCCCTGATGCAGAAAAGCTGAAACTGCGCTACCCCGCCCAGCAATTCGTGAGAGATCTGGACGCGGTCATTGCAGCCAAAGGACGCATGACCCGACGCCAGTGGATCAGCATCCTCGAGGCAGTCTTGCGGCTGGGCTCAGCCATGCACGTGATCTGGCTGTGCTCGGTGAATGGCAAGCTTTGGGCAAGAGCGAAGGATATTCTCAACGGAGGTTCCGCGGCGCCGACAATCGAGGAAATCTCTGAGAGCTATATCAGTGGTGAGCGTCGATACCTTGCCTACGGCAACGCTGCTACTGCTTTCGTCAAGCAGTATGCCTCGGACTACCTCGTCGCACGTATTGGGCTGAATCTGGTGCTGTGGATACTTGAAGACTTGAAAATCGAGGTGCCGACGCTGCGGTCTTGCGTAGATATTCGCGTCTTTTTCGAACTACTGGTGAAACACCGGGAACGTATCGTCAATGAGAAATTGTGGGCGAGATATTCGAACTTAACTGAGTCGGAAGCGAAGACAATCAGTTGCCGAAAAGGCGTCGGCTCGAACATTGAGGAGTTCATAAACCATACCCTACGCAAGAGAGAGACCGCCGCAGATAACCTAAGAGGCTACGATCAGGGCTACATCCTCAAAAAGCGAGGACAAGCGGAATCTGGTGCCCTCACTGTGTCATTGGGACCCGTGGCAGTTCTAGCTCTGGTGCACTCCTGTCTCAAGGAGGCTGCAGGCCCAAGGTCCGTGCGCAAGCTATGCGATCACATTGCTGCTTACGGCATCGATGTGGATCTTGATGACGTTGCAAATAGCGAGCTAGGGAAGAACCTAAGAATGCTCGGTCTGGTGCTAGACAGCCCCGATGCTGAAAGCGGGATGCTGCTCGTGCCTCCTTTCTAAAATATGGTGACCTGATTGCAGAGCTTGATCGAAAAACTCGCCCAGCACGTTCGCCAGCATGTTCAGGCAGCTGTTGCCAATCTCCAGCGTGCCGATGGGGAAATTCGAACTGTGTTTCACGGTCCACCAATGGAGTTCATGACTCTGGTCTTCGAACAGCTCATTGACGCACACGGTGGCATTGAAGCTCAGTTAGCTACTGGTCAACGCGTGATAGTGCCCGTGCTGCTGCAGGTCCCTCTCACTGATGGGATCGACAATCCACCATTAGGAAGTTCAGGTCGCTGCGAAGCTATCCACCTCATCAAGGTGAGAAATGCGCCCGAACTCTGCCCGCGCTTCGTGGCACTTGTTGAGCCGGGCCAGCAAGCGAATCTGTCGTTTTCATCGGCGAGCGACGACTTTGGCCTCCTGCCCCATAGCAATTCAGGCGCAGCATCTACGCTCGACTGGTGGAGAGATGATTTCATTCAGAAGGTTGTTGATGGAGCGATCGAGAAGTTAAAGCCCTCCTCCGCGGGTGCCGAGCAGGCCCGTGACCTTGTCCAGAAGGCTGTATTCGCCGCAGACCAAATCGACAAGCATGTGGCGGCGCGGCAGGGTGCATGGCGAGTTCTTTCCCGTCTCTGGTCCGACCCGATCAAACCAAGCGACTTTGCAGGCCACGTAAGTCTCGCCTGCGGTTTCCCTCCACAAGACGATGGAGCGGTCAACGCCACAGCGCAATCAAGCATCTTGCTCGAACTAGCTGACCGACTAGTCGATGCAGGTTTCAACTCGACCATAGATCAACTTAAGGAGCGTGCAGCCGAACAGAAAGATACTCAGGCACTTGAACAACTCCTCGCCTATCTGCAGCAACGATGCGGCGTAGCTACCGTTTTGGCCCGCGCCCCGCCTTTTTACTACGGTCCCTGCACAGGCTCCGAAATTACGTCCCCTCCCGAGTGGTGGTCGGTACTGACAGTAGAAAAACTTCGGCACCTGATGGATGACAGTGACGAGCCTGTGCCAGAGGACGCAGCACTAGTGGTTGTTTGTCGCGATACTCTGATCCCACAGATCGGCAGCTCGCCGTCGGTGGTTGAATCTGAAGTTTCGTTGTACGTGCACGACAACGGAAATTCTGCCGCACCCGGCGAAGTGACTGTAAAGCGTGAATGTGCAGGAACGAATCCTGTTGTCTGGCAATTGACGGTCAACAAAAAGGCAAGCATTCCACTCGAAGTTGATGCAAGCCCGCAGCATGAGCTAGTCGACTTCGGTTTGCCGACTCATCGCACCCCAGTCCGTTACACGATCGACGGCCCTGGTGTGAAGAAGGCAACTCTACGCGTCGTGTCTATGGCGTCGTGGGATCCGGGGCTCGTCGTTTACTCGCGTGCAGCTTCCAAGATGACGCTGCCTAAGAGGGCACGAGGACGGAGTTCAGCGACAATGTTTGAAACATCGCTGGTGCTATCTGGCGAAGGTAGACACTACTTTGATGTCCACACCCGTCCCGGCGTTAGGCTTGGCCCATATGCTGAGGGCAGTAGGGAGGACGGCACAATTGATCCCGACCGGCAATTCCCTTTAATCAAAATCAGCGACACGCTTTTCGGATTCGAGGCCGAGGCAAGCGGCGATTGTTTTTTTCAGATCAGTATCTACCGGGACGGCGGGGCCACTCCTGACTTTTGCCGCATATTCCTTAGTTGCGAGGAGGTCTCAAGCGAGGAATGCAACAGCGAGTTTGAGCGCTTGATCCGACTTAATCGCCACCGAGGCACGAGCAAGGCATCGACCGACGTGCAAATCAATCGGCAACTGCGAAGCGCCGATCTTCAAGGTTGGATGCTCGCTAGGGAGCAAGCCGGCGATTCATTCCGCCCCTTTGTTCTAGCTGCCGACTACGCTGCACACTGGCGTGCACGCGATTGGACGAGCGACATGCCCGAAGAAACCATCATCTCGGGCGGCAGATTTTTACACGACCCTCGTCCAACCCGTGACGAATTCGTACCTCCCGTCAAATTTGTCGAGGCCCGCCGACAAGTGATGCGGCGGATTCGTGGAAATGATGAAAACGGCCTAATCGAGGCATCTCAGCTTGGTAACTGGACGGCAAACGAGGCGGACTTCGCGCAGTTGGTCGAAGACTACGTTCAAAGCTACGCGGAATGGCTAGAAGCCTCGCCTGACATCGCTACCTGGTGCGATGTCGCCATCATTCCAAGTTTCGAGTCGGACGGTACAACGCTAACACCTGAGCCCGACGCGTTACTGGTCTCCCCGTTTCACCCGGTCCGACTCGCGTGGCACTGCGTCGCCCAGCGCACCCTTTACCAGTCTCAAAGAAAAAAGCCCTGTCCCGCCGCAAGCATTCTCGATCCCGACGCAATTCCAGATGCGCTGGTGTTACCACTTCGCACAGCTTCCGGTGGAACGAAACACCAGATTTTTCTTTCAGTTGAATGCAGCTCGGATTACTGGGCGATTCTGTGGAACAGTTCAAAATTGGACCGGCTACAGCAGGCAAGCAAGGCACCCTTTGACAAGGAATTTGGTGTGCTAGTTGGGGGGATATCCAGCGGATTCAGCATGTCTCAGGTCCACAGGTCCCTTGGTGACATCGCGGAGATTTTCTCTGCTAAGCCAGTGCTCAGCGTGCTCCTTAGCAGTGCCGGTGGCCAGAACAATGCTTGTAACGAGGGGATTCTGTCGTGGTGTCGTGACCGGTTTGGCGAAGTGGAGGATTCGCAACCTCTACGTTCGATGGGGGCCCGCTTCGTTCAAATCATCGACGAGCGCCCACTCAGCACACGTCCGGAAGAAGCCGAGGTCTCCAACTTAGCCGAGGATACCGGCAACTGCGCTCGGTGGACGACGAAGAACGAAGGAGCACGATACCGCCCAGATCTGGCCATCATTGCGCAACTGGAGATATCAAGCCCAAGCAGCGACAAGATTACACATGGATCACCAATTGGTCCTGGTGGATTGATTCGACATCGGATGCGACACCAGCTCACCGCAAGCAAGGGTGCGTTCCTAACCGAATCGCGAATGGCGGCACCCCGTCCCCCGACTGGAGATGGCTTACTGGATAAGACAGCTGCCGCTCTAGTTCGTTACGAGAATGTTGGAGACACAAGGTATGGCTACACGTTTGCGCCAAGTGTCCACGCAATCCAGTCAGCGTTGAATAAGGCCGACTACGCTGCGGTGTCGTCCTCAACTATTGATCCTTCCTGCTTCCTCGGTGGTTGGCTCGATGACACCTACCTCTGGGACTATGAGCTTCCGTCCTACTCGCACCGATCAGGCGACAACAACGGCTACTACCTGCTCTCCAAGGTAAAGGATCTCGACCGCGAGACGCTTGGTGCCGTTCTGTCAAAGCTACCTGGATGCAACATCCTCACTGACGCGTCACTTGATCAGATCATTCTTGAAGTAGCCAGACGTGGAATACCGACGGTAAAGGGACTTTCTCGTGGTGATTCTGGGGCGAGTGGCGATCTCGGTCTCTTTGTTGCAGCCCGCTTGATACAGGATGAATTCCGGATCTCTGGCGTGGGCGGCAGCTTGCTACCAGTTGTGCATGGCGACGAAGACTCCTTCGAGGTAGCTTTACTAATCCCTGTAGACCCGTTTCGGGGCTACATCGAAGACCTTGGAAAGGCACTCGGTCGAGATAAGAAACTGCGTCCCGATTTCGTTGTCGCGGGACTGCGGATAACTGGATCTCATGTCGCCTGCCGGCTCACTCCTGTCGAGGTCAAATTTCGCGCTAACGAAGCTATGGCTGTGCAGGCCTGCAAGGACGCTCTGCAACAAGCGAAGGCATTTTCAGAGTTTATTTTGGCTTTGCGGGCCCAAGGCGAAGACACATCCTTGCTTACCTGGAAGCTTGCATTCCAGCACCTACTTAGTTCTATGTTGAGCTTTGGGCTAAGGGTTTATAGCCAGCAGGCTTCGGCTTCTCTCCGGGCCGACATCTGGGCGCGTAATCACGTCAGGATTATGGAAAGTATTCTCTCAGAAGAACTTGACCTACAGATTGATCCAGTCGGGCGCCTTGTAGTGATCGATGCGTCGACACAGAGCGAACCGAGAGATCTCGATCTAGATGGATTCTGCGAGTGCATTGCTGTGAATCGGAAGGACGCCGGCGATATTGCGAATGGAAATCCCGAAGCGGTTTACGCCGCGATCAAGGGGAAGATAGGCCAATGGCGCTTACTTCCAGAAAAAGCTGCACAAACGGTAATCGCGCCAGTCCCGGTTGCGGTCATTCCCAGCACAGTCGTGCATGCGCCATTTTTGCCGCCACTGCAGAGTCATCCGGTCCTATCGGAGGTGCCGTCAGATACCCTCCAGACAATAGCTCCTCTTTCGAAAGATGCTGTGCACCCTGAAAAGAACGTTGAACAGGTGCTCCTTAACTCTATCGATTTACCCGTGCCAACTGGTGTCGACCTCCTAATCGGAAGCACGATAGATGGCTTCCGTCAGGAGACTCGACGTGTCAACTTGAGTGATACAGATCTCAACCAGCTCAACATTGGCGTCGTGGGGGACCTCGGAACTGGCAAGACTCAGCTCCTGAAATCTTTGGTCTACCAGACAGTTAAGAGCGCTGAGCAGAACCGCGGTATTCGGCCGCGTTTTCTCATATTCGACTATAAGAAAGATTACAGCTCTGAGGATTTCGTTAGGGCGACGGGTGCGCGGGTGGTTAAGCCGCAGCACCTCCCGATCAACCTGTTCGATGTGTCGTCAGCCAATACGTCGATTGCCCCATGGCTTGACCGGTTCAAGTTCTTTTCTGATGTGCTCGACAAGATTTACTCCGGCATTGGTCCGGTCCAAAGACAAAATCTTAAAGCTGCGGTCAAGCAAGCCTACGAGGACGCTCTGGCAGAGGGCAGACAATCTACGATCTATGACGTACACGCTAAATACGGCGCCATAGTTGGCAACAAACCGGATACACCTTTCAGTATCTTGGACGATCTGGTCGACATGGAAATGTTTACGCCGGAGCCGCTGGCCGGCAATGCGTTCGAGAAATTCCTTGATGGCGTCGTAGTGATTTCCCTTGATGCTCTTGGGCAGGACGATCGTACGAAGAACATGCTGGTCGCGATCATGCTCAACGTCTTCTACGAGAACATGCTGCGGATTCCGAAGCGGCCCTTCTTAGGCAATTCGCCACAGCTACGCGTGGTGGACTCCTTCCTAATGGTGGACGAAGCTGACAACATCATGCGATACGAGTTTGATGTGCTGCGCAAAGTGTTGCTGCAAGGTCGTGAGTTTGGCGTAGGTGTAATTCTTGCCTCGCAGTATCTAAGACACTTCAAGTCTGGGGCTACCGATTACCGCGAGCCTCTTCTGACCTGGTTAATACACAAAGTGCCGAGCATTACTCCGCAAGAGCTTGGCGCTCTGGGACTGGTGGGAGACGTGGCCCGGCTAGCGGAACGCATCAAGTCACTTTCAATACACACCTGTCTATTCAAGACGTTCGACGTAGGCGGTGAAATCGTTCGCGGCACACCGTTTTACGAGCTACTGCAGGCGGAGGACCCCGCTACCGACTGACGAACTCCACACCCGTTACGTGAGCCGCCCATGGGTTGGTGGTAGCGAATTGCCAAGGCACAGCGCGCTTAAGAGATCACTAGAACAGCCTCGGCTGGAAATATGCCTCCTAGGCCGCTACCGCCCTGATAGCTTTCGACGCCTTCCCTCCTCGCGAGTCTTTTTCAATCGCACGAATTGCTTCGGCGAGCGTAGCTTTTAGAGCTAAACCGATAGCCCGGGCCATGTGAGGTGGAACTGCATTCCCAACCTGGGTATATCTAGGACATTCCTTGACCCTAGATGTGCCTCCTGTCGTGAACTTTCCACGAAAGAGGAACCAGTCCGGAAAACTCTGGAGCCGGGCACTTTCACGCACGGTAAGGATTCTGGGTTCTGCATAGTGCAGAACGTCGTCCGGGAGCGTCGTAATGGTTGGAGCAGGTTCGCTCGGCGACATGGGATAGATGCGATGCTTCTTTAGACCAAAGCGCTTCCTGCTTTCATCGTTCATCCGAACACCCTTACTGCATTCAGCGAGAATCAGCGCAAAGCGATTCCGAACTTCTTCGCTATGCCTTGCTAGACGCATGCTATCCATCGTTCCTGCACTGGAGTGCTGGTGCATTAACTTTTGAAATGTTGTTTTGGGTGACAGATACATAGGCTCCTCGAACCCTGGCCGCGAACTTGGATCGGTGCAAGGTCTACGCGGGGACAGATCCGATCTCAGGTCAGAGATCGCATCGCATGCAGGAATATTGTCTGGCAGGCTCCATGAGAGAAGCTGCGCCTTACGGGATACCTCAAGCAACTCAAACGCACGCTCTGGCCCATCGACGAGTGCATCCGAAAGCTCTTTTCGAATACCGATGACTATGAGCCGCTTGCGGCGCTGCGGGACGCCAAAGCACGAGGCGTCGAGAACCTTACCCTTGACCACATAGCCAGCCACCTCAAGTCTGGTTTTGAGCTTGTCGTAGTACGACTGCTCGGCGCTCCCGGTAGCGTTCTTTACTTTCGCCGCGTGTGCGACCTTCATTCCAGGCACATTTTCGAGCACTATCGCTGAAGGCTTAATTGCTTCAACCACCTGTACATATTTTTCGAACAGCTGGTTTCTGGGATCGGATTCCTTTCGCTTGCCAGCGAAACTGAATCCCTGGCATGGAGGCCCTCCAGCCAAGATATCGATCTGACCACTAAGCCTGCGAAGATCCAATGGGTGTTTCGATAGCAAGTCATCTATTGGCCAAGCCTTCTTCTCCAGCCATTCTGGCCACGAGAATTTTGCAATTGGGACAGCTCTACGCTCCAGAAAATTAGCTGCAAATGTTTCGAAAGCCATCGAGTCTTTTTCGATAGCGAAAACTCCTTTCAAGCCAGCCAAAGTAAAGCCTAGTGAGAGCCCGCCGCAGCCAGAAAAAAGATCTATGAATGTGTAATCGCGCATGCCGGTAATAGTTAATGGACTCTCGTTCGGCTAGCGACCTACTGCTTAAAAAGTAGTCACTAGGTATTGCTGCTTGAAACAACTGTCGAGCGCACCTCTAGCATGCGCTCCACGAGGCCTGTCAGTCGAACAAGTTCGAGGCATGAACTCTGTTTTAACTGAAGGCACCATCTCCGTAGTTTCGACACGGAATCCTTTGGACATCCTCGCTTTTTGTCGAATTAACCCACTTGCCGTGTAGAACGGACACACGATAGGGCCGATCAGTTGTCGCTCCGACTCCCCAGCAACTCTGAGCGTCCGATGACGGTTTTAGGATTATCCAGCTTCGGCGGATCGGAGAATCCTTCAAAAGCTGCCGTGGGCTTCCAGATTCCAGCCGTGTAGACACGGGGATCTCGCAATCCCCTGATCCCCTCCTGCCATGCCAGAAGCATCCGTCTACCGACGTCTGAAAACTCCGTGTGCTGATCCATCGCCAAGCGGACAGCAGGTGCGACGTCTGAAACCGCATCACTGATTTTTTCCAGAATCAGCAGTTGCTGCTTGAGTGAAATACCGAAGGTGCCGGTAATGAACTGCCCCAGCGTTTTGCCGGGTGCCCAGCTTTTCTTGCCCATGAACGCGATACCGGGTGGGTTGTGCTGGTAGCCCGCGTACACCGTCGTGGTAAGCATGTCGTAGACCGGCGAGAAGTGAACGTCCGCTCTGGATGTGTAGAGCAGCGCGAGGTTCTTGGCGTGGCAGTCGGCATTGCGCAAGGCGTATGTCGCGATCAATACCGTCGCCAGTGCGTGAAAGGTCTCCATCCGGCGCTCGCCAGGCACGTGGTCTCGCACTGCCTTGGCAACACGCTCCCAGGTGGTTTCGTATTTGTTGGCAGGCCTCAGTCCCAACAGGGCGCAGAAGTCCTCCATCCCATAGTGGGGATGCCCATGCGTATCGACATCGAATCGATGGACGACGAGTGCCTTGCCGTCGCTGGAAACTTCGGTTTTTGCCGTTGGCATCACCCTGGCCATCACCTGCATGCAGAGATGCTCGTTGAGAGCCGCGTAGGGCAATCGCCCCGATGAGCCCTTGATGATGTGCTTACGGGTCTGCAGGGTTGCTTTCTGATGTTGACCCAAAGCGGGATCGCCTTCGGCATCGAGAAACTTGGGCACCACGCCGGAGACGCCGCTGGTGGCGTGTTCACGGACCAGAGCCGCGAAGGCTTCTTCGGAGTTGTCGCCTTGCAACAGTTGCGCGACTTCGATCGGCTTTGCTGGCTCATCGAGCGCAGCACCCGGCACCGCGACCTGCACCCGCCCCACCATGTTGCGGCCGATCACCGAAAGCAGTCGTGCCGGGCTGGCACCGATGTGGGGGCCGAACTGTTCCTGCAGGACCTGCAGCAGATAACCCTCGGGCAGGTTCATCTGAAAGATCGGGGGAAGCTGATCGTCCCAGATGTAGGACTCGGTGCGAACCGGCATGGTCAGCGAGACGAGGTCGTCCGCCGAGATTCCCTCACGGTAGGTGAGCACACTCTTGAAGTCGCTCACCTGCTCCAGCGTGGCCACTTCACGGCCAAGGACAGAGACAGCAAGCTTCATGCTTCACCGCCGCGTTCTTTGCGGAGTGCATCTAGCGAGCCACTGGCACCGCTCCTGACCACGTCTAGTTCCATGCCGAGCACCGCCAGAACAGCGAGCAATTTGCGAGCGCCGAATTCAGTTGCCCTCCCTCGTTCGAGGCGGGACAGCGATTCGTTCGGTATGCCGGCCAGATTCGCTACTGACGTCTGCGTAAGCCCTAGAGCGCGGCGATGTGTCGCGATTGCCAAGCCGAGTTCGTGGAGGGTTTGCATTTGATTTATAAATCAATAAATTGGCTCTATTAGGCTTTTTATTGATTTATTTGTCAACATTAAACAGGCGGCCTTCAAGAAGGGTCCGCAAGGACGGTCCGATGTCTTCCGAGGAGCCTGCAGCGCCATGAGATATCTGCACATTACTTCCGTAGGACTGGGAACGATACGGAGTCAGCTGACTGCTCTGAATCAACATTCCGCTCGCTGCTAGCCAGCGCCTCTGATCAATCTATCGCACTCTCTTTTCGAGAAGTGCTGGCTCGACTTGCTCTCGGGGCGGGATGTTCACGAGCTGCCTTCTGCTCCAGAACGTCGCCAATGTTCAATTCCGCCTCCAGCTTCAGCAGGGCTGCTTTCTTCTCCTCGAGGTAGTCGTGTTGGTCATACCGGGAAGATTGAATATCGCCCTGACCGTTGCTCATGAGATGTCCCCGAACGTCCTTGCTGACACCCAGATTGGCCAGCAATGTCGACATGGTGCGCCGAAGGTCTCGAGTAGTGACGGCTTGAGTGAACTCGTCCGAAGCCACCATTTCCTGAGACCTGCGCGTGACCCAGCGACTGATGGTCGAGGCCTCGAACTGAGACGCACCGTCGGCGCTGAAGAGGTACTGGGTATTCAGCATCTTGGCGCGCTCGATGAGCCAAGCCATCAAGGCTTGGCACTGAGGCGCCAGCGGGACGATGTAGACCCGCGCAACGCTTCGCTTGCCCTTCTCATCGACGACGGTGAGGTGTCCGGTCGTTGCGTCGTACTCACTGAGTTTCACCCGCGAAACTTGAAGCGGACGCTGTCCTCCGGCAAGCATGCAGATGGCGATCAGTGTCCCGACAAGACCCCGCTGTTGCACCGCCCGGGTAATGAAGGCTCTGGTCTGAACCAGGCTCAACGTCTGGGTCCTGCGCTTCACGGGGATCGACTTCACCGCCGCAACAGGATTGAACGCGATCCTGAAATCAACAAGCTCCGATGGAGCTGCCGTGTCGGTCTCTGCGTGAGTCGCCAGTTCATAGGCGGAGAACAGGTAGGAACGGATCAACCCCGCCGTTCGCTCCCCATTTTGCTCCCGTATCTTTCGGATCACAGCGGCAAGTTCGGCAGAACTGATCAGCGATGCACGGCGGTCGCAGAAGTCAGCCCGCTTGCTGAAAAGATGGCTCTTGATCTTACTCTCGACATCCTTGGCTGAAGACTTTCCCCGCGCCACCAGGTCCTGACAGTAAATGGTTAAAAGAGCACGTAGGGTGTGCTCCCTGGCCGCTCTTGCCTCCCGCTCCGCCGCCTCTGCCTGCTCCATCTCCTGCTTCAGACGCTCTCGGGCCTCCGCCTCCCGGCGCAGGAACAGAGCTCGGATATCCCGCGTATCAGGGCTTTTGAGCAGCTGCTCGTATTCGCGAGCCTTTTCTCGGGCGGTCTTCAGGGTGTAGCCCTTCCCCACCGGATCGGAGCCGCCACGAAACGGGCCAATAGCAATCTTGTCATTGCCCTTGCTGGGACTGTTGTAGCGGAACATCCAGTAGCCCTTGCCGGCTTTCACTCGAAGCATCAGGCGCCCGGTTCCACGCTCCTTGCTGTCTGGCAGGAACTGCTCCCGGCCACTTTTGAGAGCGGAGCGGATGGCAACGTCGGTTAGTAAGTCAGACACTGGAAATCCCCTTTCTGGATGCCGACTAGGTTCCAGTTAGGTTCCAGTTAGGTTCCAGTTAGGTCAATGGATGGAGGTGTACAACGGCGGACGTCAGCGGACACTAATTTTTATAAATTATTGTTTTTATTGAATTTACATTTTTCTTGATGGACAGCTGCGGACCCCAAAAGACCCAAAATCAAGTGACTGTTAATCACTGGGTCCCAGGTTCGAGTCCTGGTCACGGAGCCAACAAGATAAAGGGTTTGCCGGGTAACACCAGCAAACCCTTTTTTGTTTCCTAAGGCTTAGGTTTCAGTTGTCAGCATCGCTCAGCTGCCATCGTTGGTCTTTTGCTCATTTGAGTTCCCTTCCAGCGCCGACAATTAGGCAGTCGCAGCGGCTTAAGGTCGGCGGCCAAAACCGCGCATTCCAGCTTCACGCGGCTTGCGAATGGAACTGCAATAGACGCTAGGACTGCTGCATTCTTCGGCGCAGGGATCAAAAGCCTGTGGCGGCTAGAATCGGGATGTTCCGCATCAGTAAACAGGGGGGGGCTTGGTCATGGAACTGCAAGCGACACGCCGGGATGGAACCCTGCTGCTGCAGCCGCAAGGCCGCATCAACCACACTAATGCCGAGGCTTTCCAGACCGCACTGGCACCACATCTTGAGGCCTGCACAGCGCAGGGCGACGCGCTGCTGTTCGATCTCTCGCGCCTGGAATACGTCAGTAGCGCCGGCCTGCGCATCTTCATGCTGGCCTCGAAGAAGATCGCCGCTGCGGGCGGGCGCATGGCCATGGCGGCACCGCAACCGGTGATGCAGGAAATCCTTGAGATCAGCCGCTTCAATCTGATCTTTCGCATCCATGCCACCGTGGATCAGGCCGTTGCCGCACTGACGGCGGAGCGCTGAGCGATGCTGGCCCGGTTCTGGGGCACGCGCGGCTCGCTCCCGGTGGCGCTGACCGCCAGCCAGGTCCAGGCCAAGGTCGCGCAAGCCTTGCTGGCCGCCGAGGGGCGGTCGTTCGAATCGCTGGACGAGGCGAGCGCCTTTGCAGCGAAGCTGCCGTTTGCAACGGCACAGACCTACGGCGGTAACAGCAGCTGTGTCGAGATCGAAATCCGGCCGCCGGGGCCTGCAAGCCACGAGTACCTGATCTGTGACATGGGCTCTGGCCTGCGTGCCTTTGGCAGTTCCGTGTTGACGCGGCATGGCCCGCGGGTGGCCAATACCTTCCATGTGTTTCTTTCCCATCTGCACTGGGATCACATCATGGGTTTTCCGTTCTTCACGCCGGCCTACATTCCAGGCAATCGCATCGTCATCTATAGCTGCCATGCCGATGCCGAGCGGGCGCTGCGCCGGCAGCAGGCGGAGCCGAGTTTTCCGGTGGATTTCGCGACGCTGGCCGCTCGCATCGAGTTCGTGATGCTGGTGCCGGGACAGACCGTCGAGATCGCTGACGTCAAGGTGACACCGCAGCGGCAGCTGCACGGCGGTGACTCCTACGGCTATCGCTTCGAACACCAGGGCAAGGCCCTGGTCTACAGCACCGACTCAGAGCACAAGCTCGACAACACCGAGGAGACCGAGGATTTCGCGAGGTTCTTTCGCGATGCCGAGCTGGTGATCTTCGACACCATGTACTCCCTAGCTGACTCGGTCTCGGTCAAGCAGGACTGGGGGCACTCCAGCAATGTGGTGGGCGTGGAGCTCTGCCATCTGGCGGGTGCGAAGCGGCTGGCGATGTTCCATCACGAGCCGATCTTCAGCGACGAACGCATCGCCGTCATCGAGGCCGAGACCCGCCGGCTGGAGCTGATCACGCGCGACGGAGCCCCGCCGCTGGAGGTAATCGCGGCCTACGATGGTCTCGAGATTGCGTTCTGAATGGAACTGCCCGGCCTGGGGACCCGTCTGCGCCGTCAGCTGATGCAGACCACGGTGTTCGTGCGCTCCCATCCGATTGCAATGGTGTTCCTGCTGGTGTTGATGGCCTCAATGCTCGGCAGCGACGGTCGGGTCACGCGCATCGTCCGCGAGAGTCTGTTCGATGGCTACCAGCTGCTGCTGCCGAGAGAACGCATCAATGACAGCGTGGTAGTGGTGGCCATCGATGACGCCAGTATCGAGGCGCTCGGCCAATGGCCCTGGCCCCGCCGCCTGCTCGCGCAGCTGATCGATCGCATCCAGCAACAGCAACCGGCGGCGATCGCCATCGACGGCTTCTTTCCGGAGCCCGACCGGCAGTCGCCCCGGCAGCAGGCAGCGGCGCTTCGGGCGGAGCATCTGGACGACCTCGCCGACGCGCTGGCCAAGCTGCCGGACGACGATGCCTTGTTTGCTGCCGCGCTCGCCCGCGCTACCGTCGTGCTCGGCATTGGTGGGGTCTCACGCACACCCACCGAGGCCCTCAGCGTGGGCTATCGACCCCTCATCCTGCAGCAGGGCGGCGACGTACAGCCGGGCCTGCCGGCATTCCCCGCGCTGCTGCGCAGCGTGCCGCTGATCGACACTGCGGCCAGTGGCCATGGTGTGCTCAACAACATCAGCGCGGACGGCATCACGCGGGGCGTGCCCACCCTGGTGAACCTCGCGGGCAGTCTGCAACCTGGTCTGGCGATCGAGACCCTCAGGCTCGCCGCCGGCGCCGAGCGCTTACAGGTACAAGCTGCGGGCTCGCGCATGCGCTCGGTGCAGCTCGGCGACTGGCAGATTCCCACCGATGCAGACGGTCTCTGGCGCCTGCACTACTCGCCTTTCGAGCAGCGTCCGCATCTCCCGGTCTCCGCCCTGCTGGATGGCAGTGCGCCGGCAGACGTGCTGCGCGGCCGCATCGTACTGATCGGCTACACCGCGCTGGGCCTGCAGGACAGCATCAGTACGCCCCTGGGCCGCATGCCGGGCGTGGAGTCACATGCCGAGGCCATCGACAACCTTCTGGACGGCCGACTGATCGGACGCCCGCACTGGGCACAGTGGGCCGAGCGAGGCCTGCTGTTGCTGATCTCGCTGTTGGCGCTGCTGCTGGTGCCCAGGCTGCGGCCGTCGATCTCTGGCAGCGGTTTCATCGGCCTGGCCCTGCTGCTGCTGGCTTCGGGGCTGGGCCTTTTTGCCTGGCGCGGCTGGCTGATCGACGTCGCCAATCCCCTCATCGAAGGCAGTGTCGTGTTTGCCTACGTGCTGGTGCTGACGCTGATGGCCGCGCAGGCGCAGCGCCATCAGCTGCGCGAGGCCCTGGCCGCCAGCCGCGAACAGCAGGCGCGCCTGGAAGGCGAGATGGACGCCGCGCGTCGCATCCAGATGGGCATGCTGCCGGAGCCGCAGGAGGAGCTGGGTGAGGAGCCGCGCCTTGATCTGGCCGCCTGCATGCACTCGGCCCGGTCGGTCGGCGGC
The DNA here is from genome assembly GCA_040386395.1 of Pseudomonadota bacterium. Classification (GTDB taxonomy): domain Bacteria; phylum Pseudomonadota; class Gammaproteobacteria; order Nevskiales; family Nevskiaceae; genus Stagnimonas. The sequence continues at coordinate 64,319 of JAZKFO010000009.1, forward strand.
GACCTGTACGACTTTGGGCGACTCACCGCCGATCAGGTGTATTTCCTGATCGGGGACGTGTCCGGCAAGGGCCTGCCGGCCAGTCTGTTCATGGCTCTGTCGAAAGCCCTGATCCGCAATGCGGCCCAGCACGCCGAAGCCGATCCGGGGCGGGCACTCTCTATCGCCAACACGGCCATCGCCCGCGAGAACCCGGAGTTCCTGTTCGTCACTGCCGTGGTTGCGGTGCTCGATCTGCAAACCGGCCGCCTGGCCTGGAGCAGCGCGGGGCACGATGCGCCCTATCTGCTGCGCGCTGGCCAGCCGCCGCAGCGACTGCGAGGCGAGAGCGGCCCGCCGCTTTGCGTGCTGGAGGGCTACCGCTACCAGAGCGAGTCGCTGCAATTGCTGCCGGGTGATGCGCTGGTGCTGATCACCGACGGCATTACCGAAGCCGAGAGCCGTGACGGCAAAACCTTCTACGGGGCCGAGCGGCTGAGCCAGTGCCTGGCGCGGCTGGGGTCCGATACGCGGATGTCCGGCGTGATCGCCGCCATGGTCAGCGACGTGGCGGCGTTTGCCGAAGGCGCTGAACAGTCCGATGACCTGACGGCGCTGGCCCTGCGATGGAACGGAACGCGCCCGCACTGAAGCGGCAACTCGAAAACCGTATCAGCGGACGATCACCTCGACGCGGCGATTCTGCGGCTCGCTGACGTCGTCGGGGGTCGTCACCAGCGGCTCGCGCTCGCCGCGGCTGGTCACCGAGATGTCCCTTGGCTTGAGCCCGATCGCCACCAGCGCATCGCGTACCACCACGGCGCGGTCCATGCCGAGCTTGTCGTTGTATTGCGGCGTGCCAGCGCGATCGGTGTGGCCTACCAGGACCACCTCCGGCGCCGGTCGGCTGGCGATGGATGCCAGCACCTCCGGCAGACGGGCGCGGGACCCGGCGTCGAGCGCGGTGGAATCCCCCTCGAAATTCAGCAGCACCATCATCGGCCGCTGGGGCATGGCCGCCAGCACCTCGCCGAAATCACGCTGGACGGCAGCCGGCTCGATGACCGCCGCCTGGTTGCCGCCCTGCGAGCTGGTCTGCGCCTCGCCATATGCGGTGTCCAGCAGCACCTGCCTGTCGCTGCTGCGGGACTGCACCATCACCTTGCCGACCTTGCCATCGCCCCCCGGCAGCAGCACCACACGGTCGCGTGTCGCGCAGCCCGCAAGCAGGCCGACGATCAGCAGGCCGGCGATGCGGCCCGCCGTTCTCATTCCTTGCCCTCGGCCTCCACCACGAACTCGGTGCCACGGATGCCGAGAATGCTGGTGGGGGTGTAGACCTTCATTGCGTCCAGCTGGTGCTTGGCGATCTTGCCGGAGACCACCGCCAGCTTGCCGCGCGCCAGCGTGGTCTCGAACTGCCCGTCGTGGGTGGTCGAGTCGAAGCTGAAGTGATCGACCACCAGGCGGCTGGCCGGTCCCAAAGAAAGCAGCGAGTTGTCCTGGAAGACCAGTCCTGCCGAGCCGTCCTTGCCGGTGCGGATCACATCGGCGACCTGCACCTGCATGCCGACGCTGGCGGGCAGCCGCTGCTCGCCGCGCTGCACGCTGACATTGCCCGTGACGACCTTGAACACCCCGGCTGCGCCCCCGGCCTGGGCATTGAAGGCGAGTATCGCGGCAGCAAGGAAAAGGGCGGACTTGCGCATGCTTGTCTCCGGTGCGGATGGCTGCCAGGACGGCGGCCATCTGGTCGACGAGGACCTAATCTTAAAAGTTTTGGGGTGCCGCTGGATGCTAGTCTGCAAGCACCTCGTAAACCGCGTGGCAGCGACATGGATGTGGTGGAGCGGAGTTTCCCTGCGACGGCCGCACAACTGCCGGACCTGCTGGCCTTCATCGAAGACAGTGCCCTGGCGCTGTCGCTGCCCGGCGGCATGGTCATCAAATTGTTGCTGGTGGTGGAGGAGCTGTTTCTCAACACCGTGCATCATGGTGGCCCGCCAGCCCAGACCGCGCCCGTGCGCTTGCAGCTGCAGCGCCTGGCCGATGCCGCCGTGCTGCGCTACGAAGACAGCGCCGACGCATACAACCCCTTCACCCGCCTCGATCACCGCGCGCTCGACCTGCCGCTGGCTCAGCGCCCGGTGGGCCAGCTGGGCGTGATCCTGATCAGCGGCTTTGCGACCCAGGCCAGCCATTCGCGCATCGGCGAACGCAATTGCATCGAAATCCGGCTGGCGATCGCCGCGCACTGATCTTTGCCAGTCATCAACAAGCGCTTGGACCGGCCCGGTATGCCGGGCAAGGGCAGGATTGCAGCGCCCTGCGACCAGCTGATCGGCAGAAATTACTAGTTTCAATGGCAACTGCTTGGCTTAACCTCGCAACTAGAAGGCCGATAACGCTCATGAGGGCGGGAGCGGCCTGAATCCATCAGGCCCGGTTTGGCCCGCCGGGGCTGCAAATTCCAATCGTGAACAATCACCGAGCGCCGAGAACGATGGGCAAGAACAATCAAGGCGTGGCCTGGCCGGGAACCAGCTTGTTTGCTGCCCTGCTTTGCCTGGCCTTGCAGCAGCCGGCGTCGGCAGAAAGCAGCCGGACGGATCAGCTGGCGGATCTGGGGCTGGAGCAGTTGCTGGGGCTGGAGGTGTATGCGGCTTCGCGGTTTCCGCAGCCGCTGGCCGAGGCTCCTTCGGCCATCACGGTCATCACGGCTGAAGACATTCACCAGTTCGGCTACCGCACGCTGTCGGATGTGCTGCGCTCCATCCCTGGGCTGCACACCAGTGATGACCAGATGTATGACTATCTGGGCGTGCGCGGCATTCGCCGGGCGGGCGATTTCAATTCGCCGGTGCTGCTGCTGATCGACGGCCAGCGCCAGAACGATAACGTCTACGAGGCCGCCGCCATCGGCCATGACCTGCCGGTGCCGGTGGAGCTGATCGAGCGGGTGGAGTTCGTGCGTGGGCCGGGTTCTTCGGTGTTCGGCAGCAATGCGCTGTTCGGCACCATCAATGTGGTGACACGCACGCCCTCGCCCACCCCTGCGTTCAGGGCGACGACGGAGGTCGGCACGGCGGGGCTGGGCCGGGGGTTTCTCCAGTTTGATACGCCGCTGGGGGCGCAGACGGTCTTGCAGCTGTCGGCCACCTATGGTCACCGGCTGGGTGAGGACTTTCGGGTGCAGACGGCCAGCGGGCCGGTGCGCTTCGACGACATCGATGATGAGGAATACCAGCATTTCACGGCCAAGCTGGTGTCGGGCGCCTGGACCTTGCAGGGACTGCACGGGGCACGCATCAAGCAGTCGCCATTGCCCATCTACGGTGCCGATCCCGGCAGCCCCGATACCCGCTATCGCGACAGCAACGGCTTCATCCGCCTGGGCTATGAATCGACACTGGGCAAGGACTGGCTGGTGCAGGGCCAGCTCTCGCACAGCCACTACGAGTTTCTTGGCGATCTGATCTACGACGATGTCATCGACCGGGAGATCTCCAGCGGCCGCTGGGTCTCAGGCGAGCTGAGCGCGGTCTACAGCGGTTTTGAGAATCACCGGCTGCTGCTGGGCGTGGATGGCCAGAATGATTACCGGCAGCGCGAGCTGAATTACGACGTGGATCCCTTCGTGTCGCATGTGGATACCAGGCGGCGCGGCTCGCACATCGGCATCTATGTGCAGGACGACTGGCGGCTGGGGCCGCGGCTCAGCATCAATGCCGGCGTCCGCCAGGATTTCTACAGCGACTTCAGCGCCCGCCTCACCCCGCGCCTGGCGCTGATCGGCAAGCCGACGGCGACCCAGGTGGTGAAGCTGATCTACGGCAAGGCCTACCGGGTGCCGAGCAACTATGAGCGCTACTACTACTCGGAGGATGGCGAAGACTCCGGCCTGAAGCCGGAAGTGGCCTACAACATCGACCTGATCTGGGAAAACCGCCTCAGCGACACCCTGCGCATGCAGGTCGCGGCGCAGTCGCTGCACCTGCACGACTACATCGTGCCGCCGCCCGGCGAGGAGCAGTTCAGCAACGAGCCGGTGGTGAATGCACAGGGCCTCGACCTGGTGGTGGACAAGCACTGGCCCGGCAGCATTCGCAGCCGAGGCAGCTTCAGTCTCCAGCGCACCGAAAACCGGGGACGCGAGCTGGACGATGCCCCGCGCTGGCTGGCCAAGTTTCAGGGCAGCCTGCCGGTGGCGGCGGTCTGCCGGCTGGGGCTGGAGGCTCTCGGCACCGGCCAGCGCGATGCCGCCAGCAGCTCGTCCAGCAGCTTCTGGCTGCTCAACCTCACCGCCAGCGGCATCCGCCTGCGGCCGGGCCTGGAGCTGAGCTTCTCGATCGACAACCTGCTCGACAAGCACTACACCAACCCCGCCTCGCCCGATCTCAGCGCCGTCGGCATCGACACCGTGCCCGGCGATGGCCGGCAGTTCCGCCTGCGCCTGGGGCTGGAACTCTGATGAAGCGCTGGCTGCAACAGACGCTGCTGGCGCTGGCGCTGCTGGGCAGCCCCGGCGCGCCGCTGCATGCAGCGCCGCTGTCGGACGATGCGGTGAAAGCGGCCGTCATCTACAAGGTGATGCTGTTCACCCGCTGGCCGGATGAGGGCAGCGAGGCACCGCTGACCCTGTGCGTGGTGGGACGCGACGAAGTGGCCGCCGCCCTGCCGGATCTGCATGGCCGCCGCATCGGCACGCGCGCGCTGCACATCCGCCAGGTCGCCGGGCCGGCTGCCTTCAATGGATGCAGTGCCGCCTACATCGCAGCGCCTGAGCAAAACCGCCTGGGCAGCCTGCTCAGCAAGGCGGCTGGCCAGAGGCCGTTGACGGTGGTCGATTGCGGGGAGGCGCTGTGCAACTCCGATGCCGTGCTGTCGCTGGCGGTGCAGGCCGGGCGGCTGGTGTTTGCCATCAATCGCCGGCAGGCCGAGCAGCAGGGGCTTTCATTCAGCGCGCAGGTGCTGCGGCTGTCCCAGCCGGAGCGTGTGCCATGAGCCGCGCCGAACGCTGGCGCCAGCGCCTGGCCAGCACCTCGCTGCGGCACCAGCTCAGCCTGGGTGCGGCGGCGGTGGTGACGCTCACCATCCTGCTGCTGGCCCTGCTGCTCATCACCAGCGAGTACCACGCCAACCGCAAGGCCATGCTGCGCGACTTGCAGGTGCAGGCGCAGATGATCGCCGCCAACAGCAGCGCCGCCCTGGTGTTCGGCGATGCCGAGGCAGCCGGCGAAATCCTGCGCGCCTTGCAGGCCTCGGCGGATGTCTCGGCCGCCCGCCTGCTCAACAGCGGCGGCGGCCTGCTGGCGGAATATCGTGCCGACCCATCACAAGCCGTATCGGGCGAGGTGCTGCAACTCAGCGAGCCGGTGAACTATCAGGGCAAGGTCTATGGCCGCCTGGTGATCGACGCCCAGCTGCACCGCCTGAAAAGCCGCCTGCTCATCTACTCGCTCGGCGCACTGGTGGTGGCGGTACTCGCGGTGCTGCTGGCGCTGCTGCTGTTCGCGAAGGTGGTGCGCTTCATCACCGGCCCGGTCAACGAGCTGATCGGGCTGATGCAGCAGGTGGCGCGCGAGGGCGACTACTCCCGCCGCAGCGGCATCGCGCCAGGCAACGAGATCGGCGACATCGCCAGCGGCTTCGACACCATGCTGGGCGAGATCGAAACGCGGCAGCAGGCCTTGACCCACGAGTTGCAGGAGCGCCGCCGCACCCAGGCCGAGCTCGACCGCATGGCCCGCCACGATTCCCTCACCCAGCTGGCCAACCGCCATTCGCTGGAAGAGCGGCTCGAAAGCGTCTCTGAAAAAAGCCGCCTGCGCCAGCAGCATTACGCCCTGCTGCTGATGGATCTCGACAACTTCAAGGTCGTCAACGACTCGCTGGGGCACCAGGCCGGCGACCAGTTGCTGGTGCTGATGTGCTGCCGCCTGCGCGCGGCCCTCGGTGACGAGCTGCCGATCTACCGCCTGGGCGGCGACGAGTTCGCCATCGTGCTCGAAGGCAATGGTCTCGATGTGCGTTGCAGCGCGCTCGCCACCCAGCTGGTCACGCTCTCGCGCGAGGTCTTCGAGGTCGATGGCCACGAGGTCTACACGACCATGTCCATCGGCTACGCGCTGTACCCGGAACACGGCGAGCGGCTGCCGCAGCTGCTGCGCAACGCCGACATGGCGCTGTATGCGGCCAAGAACCAGGGCCGCGATACCTGGCGGGTATTCACCCAGGACATGCAGCAGCGTGCCGAGCGGCGGATGCAGGCCGAAACCGAGCTGCGCCACGCGCTGGAGCGCAACGAGTTCTTCCTGATGTACGAGCCGCAGCTGGACCTGCACACCGGGCGTCTGAGCGGTGTGGAGGCCCTGCTGCGCTGGCGTCACCCGCAGCGCGGCACGGTGCCGCCATCCGAGTTCGTGCCGCTGGCGGAAGAAACCGGGCTCATCATGGCCATCGGCGCCTGGGTGCTGAAACAGGCCTGCACCGATGGGCTGCAACTGCTCGAACTGAATGTGCGCGGCAATTTCCGCCTCGCGGTCAATCTGGCACCACGCCAGCTCGGCGAGGCCAGCCTGGCCGAGCTGGTGGCCGACACGCTGAAGAGCACGGGGTTTCCCGGCAACAAGCTGGAGCTTGAAGTCACCGAGAGCGCGATGAGCGAGCGCATCGAGCTGGTGGCCGAACGGATGAACGCCATTGCCGCCCTGGGGGTGAGCTTTGCGCTGGATGACTTCGGCACCGGGGCCTCGTCGCTGAGCTACCTGCGCCGGCTGCCGGTGCAGAAACTCAAGATCGACCGCAGCTTCATCTGCGAGATACCGCAGTCGCGCGACGACCGGCAGATCACCGCCGCCATCATCTCCATCGGCGCCCGCATGGGCCTGCAGGTGGTGGCCGAGGGCGTGGAGACCGCCGCCCAGCGCCAGTTCCTGCACGATCAGGGCTGCTCGCTGGTGCAGGGCTATTACTACGCCAAGCCGCTGGCGCTGGAAGATTTCCTCTCCCACTGGCGGTTCGACGCCACCATCACCGCCTGACCACACAGGGCCAGGACGATTATTGGCGGCAGTAACCGTCTAAAGTGGGGCATCCCAAGCCACACCGCGCTTCAAGTCCATGACTCACGACTCTGAAAAATCCAGCTGGCTGACGCATGCGCCAGTGCAGTTCAAGATGCTGTTTGCCTTCGGGCTGCTGCTGCTGCTGGTGATGTTCAACACCCTCGCATTCTTCCTGGTGCAGGGGCGCGTGCAGGATGCGCGGCAGTGGACGATCCACACCTATGAGGTGCAGAACGGGGTCGACAAGCTGCTGGTGGAAGCACTGAATCAGCAAACCGGGCTGCGCGGGTATCGACTGTCCGGCCAGGATCGCTTTCTGGCGACCTACCGAAAGGGCGAGACCGGTTTTGCCGAACAGTTGGCAAGCCTGCGCTTTCTGATCCGCGACAACGCGGTCCAGCTCCAGCGGGTCGACCAGGTCGAGACGAGCATGCTGGCGTGGCGTACCGAGGTCAGCAAACCACTCATCGCCCTGGGCTTTGGGCCCCAGCACGAGGCGCAGGAGCTGCTGCTGATCGACCGCGGCAAGCTGATCTTCGACCAGCTGCGCGTGCAGATGACGGCGCTGCAGAACGCCGAAAGCCAGCTGCTCAAGACCCGCACGGAGACCCTTGAACGGACCGAGCGCATTGCCAAGTTGGTGTTCGGGGGTCTGCTGGTGCTGGGCTGTGTGCTGGTGCTGCTGAGCCTGAGGCTGGTGCAGCGCCAGATCGCCCAGCCCCTGTCGCAGCTGACCGGGCTGATGACGCGCCTCAGCGATGGCGATCAGGCCATCGAGGTGCCCTCGATCAACCGTCGCGACGAGATTGGCGCACTGGCGCGGGCGCTGGCGGTGTTCAAGCAGATGGTGATCGAGATCGAGCAGCGCAACTGGGTGAAGACCCACGCGAGCCAGATCGTCGGCCAGTTGCAGGCCGCCACCGACCGCAAGGCCTTTGCCGACACCCTGACCGGCCAGCTGGCACCGCTGCTCGATGCCGGCGTGGCGGCGTTCTACAGCTTCGAGCCGGAAAGCCAGCAATTGCATCTGGCTGGCAGCTATGGCTATCAGCAGGCCCGGCACGGGCTGTCGAGCTATCAGCTGGGCGAGGGCCTCACCGGCCAGTGCGCACGGGACCGCAAGCCCATCGTGATCGAGTCGGTCCCGGCCGATTACGTGCGTATCCATTCCGGCACTGGCGAGGCGGCACCCAGGGCCATTGTGCTGCTGCCGGTGCAGACCCAGTCGCAGCTGCTGGGCGTGCTGGAGTTCGGCAGCTTTGCCCGCTTCAGCGCCCAGCATCAGTCGCTGCTGGATGAGCTGCTGCCCACCGTCGCACTCTCGCTCGACAACCTGCTGCGCGCCCTGCGCACGCGCGAGCTGCTGGAAAAAAGCCAGACCCTGGGCGAAGAGCTGCAAGCCTCCACCGAGGAGCTGCGCACCACCAACGAGTCGCTGCACGCCAAGAGCCGGCAGCTGGAAGATCAGTCGGCACGGCTCATGGCCTCCGAAGAAGAGCTGCGGGTGCAGTCGGAAGAATTGCAGGTGAGCAACGAGGAGCTGCGGCAGAAGGGCAGCATCCTGGCCGAGCAGAAGAAGTCGCTCGAAGCCCTGCAGGCCGATACGCAGCTGAAGGCCGACGAGCTGGCGCGTGCGAGCCAGTACAAGAGCGAGTTTCTCGCCAACATGTCGCACGAGCTGCGCACACCACTCAACAGCCTGCTCATCCTCTCGCGTGGCCTTGCCGACAATGAGGACGGCAATCTCAATGCCGACGAGGTCGAATCGGCTACCGTCATCCACGAATCCGGCAGCAATCTGCTGCGTCTGATCAACGACATTCTCGACCTGAGCAAGGTCGAGGCCGGCAAGATGGACCTGCTGCTGGAGGAAATGCCGCTCGCGGGCTTTGCCGCCACGCTCACCCGCAATTTTCGCCACATGGCGAAAGAGCGCGGGCTGGAGTTCTCGGTCGCCGTCGACGCCGATCTGCCCGCCACCATCGAGACCGACAGCGCCAAGCTGGAGCAGATTGCCAACAACCTCATCAGCAATGCGCTCAAGTTCACGCGCGAGGGCTCGGTGCGTGTCCACATCGGCCGCGCACCATCCGCCGTGGGACGCGGTGGCGACATCGCCATCCGCGTCACCGACACCGGCATCGGCATCCCGCCGGAAAAGTTCGACAAGGTGTTCCAGGCCTTCGAGCAGGCCGATGGCAGCACCAGCCGCCACTTCGGCGGCACCGGGCTGGGCCTCTCGATTGCGCGCGGCATGGCGCGATTGCTCGCTGGCGATATTCGTCTTGAAAGCACCGAGGGCGTTGGCACCACCTTCAGCCTGCTGCTGCCGGAGCGCCACGGCCTGCCGCGCCTCGGACAGGCACCCGCTGAAACACCGCAGCCGGCAGCACCCCTGCCCCGCGCGCCGCTGGCCAAGCCCGCCGCACCGCCGAGCAAGCCGCAGCCACCGGCAGCAGTGCTCGACCTGCCAGACGATCGCCATGCACTGAAACCCGGTGACACGGTGATCCTCATCATCGAAGACGACCCCACCTTCGCACGCATCCTCATCGACCTGGTGCGGCGCAAGGGCTATCGCGCGCTGTTTGCCGGCGATGGCGAGAACGGCTTGCGGTTTGCCACGCAGTTCCGCCCCACCGGCATCCTGCTGGACGTGATGCTGCCGGGTATGGATGGCTTCTCGGTGATCGAGCGGCTCAAGGCCAGCCAGGCGACGCGGCACATTCCGGTGCATTTCATCTCCGCCACCGAAGACCACAGCCGCGGGCTCGACCTGGGCGCGGTGGGCTTTCTCACCAAGCCTGTCACGCGCGAGGCCCTGGGTGCTGCCTTCGAGCGCCTGCTGCACTTTGCCGAGGGCAGCACGCGGCAGGTGCTGGTGGTGGACGATGACTCGGCTTCTAGGCTCGCGGTGCGCAAGCTGGTCGGCGGCAAGAATGTGGAAGTGACCGAGGCCGCCGGCGGCGTCGACGCACTGGCGCTGTTGCAGCGGCAATCTTTCGACTGCGTGATTCTCGACCTCGGCATGCCGGACATGAACGGCTTCGAGTTTCTGGAGCGCGCCTCGACCCTGCCTGCGGTGCCGCCGGTGGTGGTGTATTCCGGCCGCGACCTGAGCCCGGCCGAGAACCTGAAGCTGCGGGAGTACACCGACAGCATCGTGATCAAGGGCGCGCGCAGTCCGGAGCGTCTGCTGGACGAGGTGAGCCTGTTCCTGCACAGCATCCGCGAGGCCGTGGCACCGGTGCGCGAGGTCGATGCCAGCCTCTCCGGCCGCACCGTGCTGGTGGTCGACGACGACATGCGCAACATCTTCGCGCTCTCGAAGGCGCTGCGCTCCAAGGGCCTGACCGTGGTGATGGCCCAGGACGGCTACAAGGCCATCAAGCAGCTGGACGAGAACCGCAGCATCGAACTGGTGCTGATGGACATCATGATGCCCGGCATGGATGGCTATCAGACCATGGGCGAGATTCGCAAGAACCCCGCGCATGCGAGGCTGCCGATCATCGCCGTCACCGCCAAGGCGATGCGCGGCGACCGTGAAAAATGCCTTGAAGCAGGCGCCAACGACTACCTCAGCAAGCCCATCGATCTCGATCAGCTCTACTCGATGATGCGGGTCTGGCTGCCGGCCCGCTGAGCCGCCATGAACACCTCCGTCAAGCGGGCCGACATCGACGACATCGAGGTCGATCTGTTCGTGCGCGCCTTGCAGCAGCGCCACGGCTATGACTTCAGCGGCTACGCGCCCGCCTCGCTCAAGCGCCGCCTGCAGAACCTGGTGCAGAGCGGCGACCACGAGAGCCTGAGCGCACTCACCGGCCGCATGCTGCGCAACGACGCCCTGGTACCAGAGATCATCGCCGGCCTGTCGGTGCCGGTGTCGGAGATGTTTCGCAATCCCGGCGTGTTCGCCGTGCTGCGCGACGAGGTGCTGCCACTGCTCGCCTCCTACCCGCGCATCAACATCTGGCAGGCGGGCTGCGCGCATGGTGAAGAGGTGTATTCACTCGCCATCCTGCTCGAAGAAGCGGGCCTCTACGAGCGCTCGCAGATCTATGCCACGGACTTCAGCGATGCCGCCCTGGCGCGGGCGCAGGAGGGCATCTTCCCGATCAAGGAGGCGCGCACCTACTCCGAAAACTATCTCGCCGCCGGCGGCCAGCGCACTCTGAGCGACTACTACCACGCCCGTTACGAGCGCATCAAACTCGACGGCAATCTGCGTCGCAACATCCACTTTGCCAACCACAACCTCACCACCGACGGCGTGTTTTGCGAGGCGCACCTGATCCTCTGCCGCAACGTGCTCATCTACTTCAACAACACCTTGCAGAACCAGGTGCTGGGCCTGTTCCGCGACAGCCTCGTGCGCGGCGGGTTTCTCTGCCTGGGCAATCGCGAGAGCATCGACTTCGCCCCCGCCGCCAGCGCCTTCACCGCCCTCAATGCCAAGGCGCGCGTGTTCCGGCTGGCCAACCATGCCTGAAACCCTGCCACCCACTGCCGTGGTCATCGGCTGCTCGGCCGGCGGCGTGCATGCGCTTGGCACCGTACTTTCCGAACTGGCGCGCGACATCGCCTGCCCGGTGATCGTGGTCTGCCACACCGGCAGCGAGGATGTGGAAATGCTGCGTGAGGTGCTGTCGTTCAAGTCCGCCATCCCGGTGCAGGAGGCCGTGGAGCGCCACTGGCCCCAGGCCGGCATCGCCTATCTCGCACCCGCCGGCTACCACTTGATCATCGAGCGCGACGGTGATTTCGCGCTCTCGGTCGACGACCGTGTCTGCTACTGCCGCCCCTCCATCGACGTGCTGTTCGAGTCCGCTGCCGCCGCGCATGGCGCGCGGCTGATCGGTGTCGTGCTCACCGGCGCCAACGACGACGGCGCCAATGGCCTTCGGCACATCCGCGCGCATCAGGGTCTGGCCATCGTGCAGTCGCCGGATGAAGCCCTCGCCGCCACCATGCCGGCCGCCGCCATCCGTGTTGCCGGTGCCGATCACATCGTCCTGCTTGCCGATGTAGCTCCTCTTCTCAATCGCCTGTGCTGCCCGTGAACACTGCCATCAAACCCAAGATCCTGGTCGTTGACGACACCCCCGCCAACCTGCTGGTCATGCGCCGTCTGCTGGCCAAGATCGACGTCGACCTGGTCGAGGCGGCCAGTGGTGCCGAGGCCCTCGCCGCCTGCCTCGACCACGACTTCGCGCTGATCCTGCTCGACGTCAACATGCCGGAGATGGACGGCTTCGAGGTGGCCTCGCTGTTGCAGGAGGAGTTCACCACCCGGCAGACGCCGATCATCTTCGTCACCGCTGCCTATGGCGACGACATGCATCGCCTGCGCGGCTACCACTCCGGCGCGGTCGACTACATCAGCAAGCCCATCAACGACCAGATCCTGCTCTCGAAAGTGCGGGTGTTTCTGGAGCTGTACCGCAGCAAGCTGGCGCTGCAAACCGCGCTGGAAGATCTGTACGATCTCAACCGCCAGCTCAAGGAAGCGCAGCAGCAGGTGCAGCACCTGGCCCACCACGACGCGCTGACGGGCCTTGCCAACCGCCTGCTGTTTCTCGACCGGCTCGACACCGCCATCGAGCGCACCCAGCGCACCGGCAAGCGCTTTGCACTGCTGTATGTCGACATCGACGGTTTCAAGCCCGTCAACGACACCCACGGCCATGGTGCGGGCGATGAGCTGCTGCAACAGATCGGCGGCCGGCTGCTGGAGGGCGTGCGGCGCAGCGACACGGTGTCGCGGCTGGGTGGCGACGAGTTCGCGATCCTGCTGGAGGAGGTTGGCCACGTCGAAGAGGCGCAGCAGATCGGCCAGAACTTGTGCGAGCGGCTCTGCACCCCGTTTTCGCTGACACGCGATGGCAAGCCGGTGCAGGTTCGCATCGGCGGCAGTATCGGTCTGGCGCTGTTCCCCGACCATGCGCAGGAACGCGACCCCCTGCTCACCGCCGCCGACGCCGCCATGTATCGCGCCAAGCGCGGCGGCAAGAACCAGTGCGTGGTGGCCGAGTCTTGAGCACCCCGCCGCGCTGGCAGCCGCTGGAGACGGGGCTGCCGCCCCCGCTGATGCCGCGCGTGCTGCCGACGCCGCTGCCCGGCCCGCAATGGCTCGCCTTCAACCCGGAGCTGGCACGCAGGCTTGGCATCGGGCAATCCGCGGAATGGCTGGCCTGCCTGGCCGGCAACGCCGTGCCCGAAGGCTGCATGCCCACCGCCACTGCCTACGGCGGTCATCAGTTCGGACACTGGGCCGGGCAGCTCGGCGATGGCCGCGCGATCACACTGGGGCGCATTGCCCATGCCGACGGCGAACCGCTGGAATTGCAGCTGAAAGGTGCCGGCCCCACGCCCTACTCGCGGCGTGCGGATGGCCGCGCGGTGCTGCGTTCGTCGATCCGCGAATACCTGTGCAGCGAGGCCCTGTCGGGCCTGGGCATCCCCACCACGCGGGCGCTGGCCCTCATTGGCTCGCCGCTGCCGGTGCGGCGCGAGACGGTGGAGACGGCCGCCGTGGTGACGCGGCTGGCACCGAGCTTCATCCGCTTCGGGCACTTCGAGTGGCTGAGTCATCTCGACGATGTCGAAGGCTTGCGGGCGCTGGCAGATCACCTCATCGAGAGACACTTTCCAGCCTTCGCGGGCGATCACGCCGGCTGGCTCACCGAGGTGGTGCGGCGCACCGCGCGCCTGATGGCCGCCTGGCAGGGCGTGGGCTTCTGCCACGGCGTGATGAACACCGACAACTTCAGCATCCTGGGCCTCACGCTCGACTACGGCCCGTTCGGATTCATGGACGGTTTCGACGCCAATCACATCTGCAACCATACCGACCAGGGCGGCCGCTATGCCTATGCGCAGCAGCCGCAGATCGGCCAGTGGAACTGTGCGCAGCTGCTCAATGCCTGCCTGCCGCTGCTGGCGGCCGAGGGTGCCGCAGCGGTCGAAAAAGGCACGGCGATTCTCGATGCCTATGCCCCTGCCTATGCCGCCGAGTCACAAAGGCTGTGGCGCGCCAAGCTGGGCTTGCAGCAGCCGCGTGATGACGACCCGACGCTCATCAACCGCTGGATGACACTGCTGCACCGCTGCCATGCCGATTTCACCTGGTCGTTCCGCCGCCTGGCTTCGGTGCGGACCGATACCGATGCGACTGACGCAGGTCGCGACCACTTCAGCGACCCCGTCGGCTACGACACCTGGGTAGCCGACTACCGTGCGCGGCTGCGCAGCGAGCAGTCGGATGACCGCGCACGCGCGCTTGCAATGAATGCGGTGAACCCGCTCTACGTGCTGCGCAACCATCTGGCGCAGCAGGTGATTGCCGAGGCCGAGGCCGGCGATGCGAGTGGCGTCGATGCCCTGCGGCAGGTGCTGATGCAGCCTTTCACCGAGCAGGCCGGGGCAGCGCTTTACGCCGCCGAGCCGCCCGCCGAGCTGCGCCACATCGAGGTGAGCTGCTCTTCGTAGCCGCTCAGCGCAGGCCGCGCACGTAATGCGTGCCGGTGGCGGTGAAAGCCCCGGTCGCAGTGTGCGCCGCTGGGGTGCTGACCGGCCGGGCGCGCACGCCGCGCAGCTCGGCCTCGTAGCGGGCGGCGAGGTCCACGCATTCGGCATCGGCTGCGCGCGCGAGGCGGATCACCTCCTGCGCGTACAGCTCGTTCTGCAACAGCCAGAGCACGTCGATGACGCGGCCGCTGCTGCGCTTGAGCGCGGAATACAGTCGGGCGGCAAGGGCAAACCGTTCGCTGTCGTTCATGGCTACTCTACGGCCTCGCCGTGCTGGGTGATGTCGAGTCCCACCTGCTCGTCGTCGGGCGAGACGCGCAGGCCGATGGTGTATTTCAGGGCGACGAGAATCAGCAGCGACACCGAGGCGCTGTAGATCAGCGTGGCCACCGCACCGAGCAATTGCTTCAGCAGGTTGCCGCTGGCACCGCCGATGTCGGGGTTGGCGAACACGCCGGTGAGCACCGCGCCGGTGATGCCGCCCAGGCAGTGGATGCCGAACACATCGAGCGAGTCATCGGCGCCCATCGCCCACTTCAGGCCGGTCGCACCCCAGAAGCAGATCAGGCCTGCCGCCGTGCCGATCATCAGCGCGGCCTCGACATCGACGAAGCCGGAGGCCGGCGTGATGGCAACCAGACCCGCCACTGCGCCCGAACAGCCGCCGAGCAGGCTGGCATGGCCACGCCGCCAGCGTTCCACTGCCATCCAGGCCAGCGAACCGGTGGCTGCGGCCACCTGCGTGACCAGCATGGCCATGCCGGCGCGGCCATCCGCAGCGGCGGCCGAGCCGGCGTTGAAACCGAACCAGCCCACCCACAGCAGTGAGGCGCCCATGAGTGTGAAACCCAAGTTGTAGGGTACGAAGGGCTCGCGACCATAGCCTTGGCGCGGCCCCAGCATGTAGGCGCACATCAGCCCCGCCGCACCGGCGTTGATATGCACGACCGTGCCACCCGCGAAGTCGAGCACGCCGAGTGCGGCGAGCCAGCCGGTGGGCTCCCACACCCAGTGTGCGACCGGCACGTAGACGAAGAGTGTCCACAGCAGGGTGAAGGCCAGCATGGCGCTGAACTTGATGCGCTCGGCGAAGGCCCCGGTGATGAGCGCGGGCGTGATGATGGCGAAGCTGAGCTGGAACATCACGAACACCGATTCCGGGATGGTCGGTGCCAGATGGCTCACGCTCAAGCTGCCGGTGGCCTTCACGTAGCTCATGCCGTGCAGCAGCACGCGCTCGAAGCCGCCCAGAAAATGCGAGCCGGGCGTGAAGGCCAGGCTGTAGCCCACCACCACCCACAGCACCGTGACCAGGCCGCAGACCGCAAAACTTTGCAGGGCGGTGGAGAGCACGTTCTTCTTGCGCACCATGCCGGCATAGAACAGCGCCAGGCCGGGGATGGTCATCAGCAGCACCAGGGCCGTCGCCATCAGCATCCAGGCCGTGTCACCGGCGCTGATCTGGGCAGACGACACCACCATGGGCGCGGCCGGAGCCTGCGCCAGGCACAGGGCTGGCAACAACACGGTCAGGGACAGCAGGCACTTCAGTGCAACACGCAAGGACTCCGTCACGGGGGAACTCGATGGCTGGGAAATGCGCGGCCAGCATCCTGCCAGCCTGATTGTTTTGTGCAAAGCAACATAAGTGCCAATGAGACGCTTGCGGACTAATTGTCAGCAGCGGTGTCGTGATCGGGCCAGGAACAGCGTCTATCAAGTCAGCGTCACTTCCAGCCCTTTCGCCACCACGCATCCACCCATGAACCTCACTTTCGGCCAGGCCACCACCCCAGAGCAGCTCGCCGCCTGCATGACGCTGCGCTACACCGTCTACACCGAAGAGATGAACCTGTACCAGAGCAGCGAGGCCGAGGCGACCCAGGCGCTCACCGATGCCGACGACGCCTGGGCGCGCATCTTCTATGCGGCGGTGGATGGCGAGATCGTCGGCACCAGCCGCGCGAATCTCAGCTGCGATGGCCCGTATCCGCAGGCCTGGAACGACATCTGGGCTTTTGACCGCTTCGACCCGCACTGCGCGCCCGGCAGCTATTGCGTCAGCTCGCGCACCACGGTGGCCAAGGCGCATCGCGGCGGGCCGCTGATCAACCAGCTGTTCGCCTACAAGGTGAGCGAGTGCATCAAGGCCGGCATGCGCATCGTGTTTCTCGACTGCGTGCCGCACCTCGTCGGCTATTACCAGCGGCTGGGCGCGCGGGTGTACACCGAGGCCATCGAAGACGCCGATGTGGGCATCCTGGTGCCGATGTGCATCGTCTTCGAGGACCAGCCTCATCTCGCCCGCGTGCGCTCGGCCTTTCTGCCCATCAGCCAGCAGCTGCTGCCGGATTCGACCCGCACCCCGGCCTGGGTGCATGAGGTGTTCCACACCGGCCCCTACGCCGAAGCCGCCTTGCAGCAGCGTGCCGAGAAAGGCTTGTTCGAGTTGCTGGCGGAGAACCGCCTGCCGCTGTTCGCGGGCTTTGCCCCCGAAGAGGTGCTGAAGCTCACCGCCGGTGCGACGTTGATCGACAACGACGCCGGCCAGCTGATGATCCGCGCCGAGACCGTCTACCGCAGCGTCTTCGTGGTGCTGCAAGGTGCGGTGGACGTGCGTGCGGGTGGCCGCAAGGTGGCCGAACTGCACGCGGGCGAGGTGCTGGGCGAGATGGCGTACCTCCTGGGCGGCATGCGCAGCGCCACCGTGCATGCCGGCGCCGAGGGTGCGGCCATTCTCAACCTGCAGGAGCCGGTGCTGCGCAAGGTGTTCGAGGCCGAGCCGGCACTCTCGGCGCGCTTCCACACCAATCTGGCGCGCATCCTGGCCTTGCGCTGCGTCGGCATGGGGCAGCAGCTCGCCACCCCCGCACTGACAGCCGCCGCATGAGCGCCTTCACAGCGGGTGACATGCTGAGCTACTCGGCCGGCAGCACGCAGACCGGGCCGGATGGCTTCCGCACCGTCAACCGTGCGGGCCTGCCGTTGCTGGGCTTGCTGCGCAGTCTCTTCCCCGCCGTCTACGCGCCGTTCGGCACGCGGCTGCCGCTGGTGCTCAATGCCTATCCGGCCAGTGTCGGCTTTCCCGCCGATGGCGTGCTGGTGGATTGCTACCTCAGCTTTCGCACCGCCAGCCGCGCGCTGCAACTGGCGGCGCGCGAGCAGATGCCGGTGCTCATCCTCGGCCAGTCACTGTTCATCGCCGAACTGCTGCGCCGCCATCAGGCGCAGGGCTTTGCCTGGCCGGATGCGCTCATCGCCCTGGTCGGCGGCTACTACACGCCGCTGAGCCTGGAGCGCGCCATGCAGGCCATCGTGCAGCCGGCGGGCGTGTCGCTCGGCTTCGTGCATGGCTACGGCGTGGCCGAGGTGGAGGCCGGCATGCTGCTCGCCAGCGAGCGCAACGCCACCGGCCAGTTGCGCTACCGGCGGCGGGGGGCGGACATCCACGCCAGCACGCACGGCGGGCGGCTGCATCTGGCCCTGCAGAACAGCGACGGCAGCCTGCGCGCCCCACCCTTCGATACCGGCGACCTGGCGCAGGTCGATGGCGAGGGCTGGATCATCGAGAACGGGGCCAGCCGCCTGAGCCTGCAAGTGCTGACCGCGCTCGAACAGTGGACGGCCAGCGACTGGTCACGCCGCACGGGTTACCTCAAACGCAGCGACAGCACGCTGTGGCTGCAGCTGCGCGAGGGCGTGACGGCCAGCAGCGAACACGAGCTGAGCTTTCACGCCTACGCTGAGCGCTTCGGCATGGCCTGGCTGGAAAAACCGAAGTGGGGATGAGGCCTCAGGCCTGCACAGCGCGCATAAAAAAAGGACCGGGCGACAGCCCGATCCCTCTTTCAGCAGGCGAAGTGCTCAGAAGCCGCTGACGTTGAGACGACCGCCGGTTGCGGTCTTGCCGGCCAGCGAGGGGGTGGCCACCACCGACCCCAGAATCGCGCTCTTGATCTGCAGTGCCGTGGCACCGGGATGGGTGGAGGCGTAGAGCGCTGCAGCACCCGCAACATGCGGTGTGGCCATCGAGGTGCCGTTGTAGCTGGCATATCCCGACACCACCTTGCCCTTGCTGCTGACCGGCACGGTGGAGAAGATGGCCACGCCCGGCGCGCCGAGATCAACCGATGAGGCACCGAAGTTGCTGAACCCTGCCAGCGCACCGGTCGCGCTGATGGCGGCCACCGAGATGATGTTGGCGTTGTCATAGCTGCCGGGGTAGCTCGGCAGCAGATCGTTGTTGTTGCTCTCGTTGCCGGCCGCCGCCACGAACAGGATGTTCGCCGCATTCGCACGTTCGATAGCTGCTCTCAGTGCTGCGGAAAATCCGCCGCCGCCCCAGGAGTTGTTGGTGGCGACGAGGTTGAGACCATGGCGGGTCTTGAGGTCTGTGAGGTAGTCCACCGCTGCGATGGCATTGGCCGTGGTGCCGCCATTGCGACCGAGGAACTTCGCCGAGATCAGCTTGGCCGACCAGCACACTCCCGCCACGCCCTTGCCATTGCCGCCAACGCCCGCGATGGTACCGCCGACGTGCGTGCCGTGATCATCGGTCGCACCGTCGGCGGTGGTGTTGTCGCCGTTGGCAAAGTCCCAGCCGTGGATATCGTCCACCAGGCCATTGCCGTCGTCATCGGCACCATTGACCGGGTCGAAGGGATTGGTCCAGAAATTGGCGGCGAGATCCTCGTGCGCAAACATCGCGCCCTCGTCGATGATGCCGACGTAGATGTCGCTGTTGCAGGTGTGGCCAGCCGCCCAGGCCTCACCCGCCTGGCTGCCGAAGGCATTGGCCGGCGTGGTGGCATCGCCATACATGCCGAACAGCTGGTTGTTGAGGTAATAGGGATCGTTCGAGGTGGCCATGTGGGTGTAGGTCCAGTTCGGCTCCGCGAACTCCACACCGGGCAGCGCGGCCAGGGCCTGCATGGCCTTGGCCACACCGATGGCGGTCGGCACCTGCACCAGCTGCAACTCACCCTCGACATTGCCACGCGACACACCGCTGCGCAGGGTCTTCAGCGGCCGCGCGCCGATCAGGGCTGCGGCCGCACGCTTTTCGGCAGCGCTGGCACCGCTGCGAAACTGCACCAGCATTTCAGTCGAAATATAGGGACGCCCTGCCGCCATCGAGGCCGCCACCTCGGCCGGCTGCCCGGCTGCGAGCGCCTGCCCGCCCAGCACGACTGCACCGCCCAGCACGGCCAACTTCAGTTGCAACGAGAACTTGCTCTTCATCTCTGCTCCTCAAGGGTGAATGGGACATCCATTTCAATACTCTGCTTCCTGAAGACGCGAAGCAAGCTGCGCGCCAAACGGCATCAGGCAGCGGCTTCGAGGCTCAGTACCTCGTCCATCCAGACCTTGAAGCTCTCCAGCGTGGTCATGCCAAAGCTGGTGGTGATGGCGACATCGGCGGCATCGCGGCCACGCGCGATCAGCACGCGGCCGATGCGGCGCTCGTTGTTGCGGGGGTCGAAGGTATGCCACTGGCCACCCAGGTACACCTCGAACCAGCCGGCGAAATCGCCCGCGCCCCAGGGCTGCGGTGTGCCCACGTCACCGAGATAGCCGGTGCAGTAGCGGGCCGGCATGTTGAGGCAGCGGCACAGCGTGATGGCGAGGTGGGCGTAGTCACGGCAGACGCCGCGCTGCTGCTGGTAGGCATCCCAGGCGGTCTTGACCGGACTGGCGTGCTCATAGCCGAAGGCGATCCGCTGATGCACAAAATTGCTGATGGCCTGCACCCGCGCCCAGCCGGTGGGCACCTGGCCGAAGTGCTGCCAGGCAATGTCGTAGAAACGGTCGGTTTCGCAGTAGCGGCTGCCCAGCAGATACACCAGCGTCTCTTCCGGCAGGTCCTGCACGGCGTGCTGCTGGGCATAGAGATCAACCGGGTCCGGCAGGCCGCTGTCGTGAATCAGCGCATCGGTGCTGAAGCGGGTGCGCCCCACCGGCAGCACCACGCGGTTGCACCAGTTGCCAAAGCCGTCGCGATAACCGCGCAGCGGCAGCGAGGGGTTGGTGATGAGGTGATCCGGGCGGATCAGGTCGGAGACGCGGCTGTGATGCACGCCGAGCGTGACGATCATCGGCGTGGGCTGCGGGCAGCTGTAGATCAGCTCGAAGCCGATTCGGAATTGCATGGGATGCTCAGGGTGGCGAGGGTTTCGGTACCGCGTGCGCCGAAGCCATGGTGTCGCAATGGTCATGCCGGATGCATTCGCAAAGGGATGTTCGCACGCCATGACTTTCTGCCGGCTGAGCAGCGGTGTGCCCTCGCCCGCCGTAAACTCGCGCATTGCCGCCACGATTTTCGCCATGACCCGCTTTGGCTACGACATCAAGACCGAAGGCCTGCCCGAACCCGAACCCGGCCCCAGCAAGACCCGTGTGAAGGACGAGATGCACGACTTGCAGGACTTTGGCCAGGCCCTGCTCGAACTGCCGCACGAACGCTTTGCGCGCATCGAGATGAGCGAGGGCTTGCGCGATGCCTTCAACGAACTCGCGCGCATCACCAACATGAGCGCGCGCAAGCGCCAGGCCGGCTACATAGGCAAGCTCCTGCAGCATGTCGATGTCACGCCGTTCCGCAACGAGCTGGAATCCTTCCGCAGCGGCCAGGCCCAGGCGGCCAAGGGTTTTCCCGATCTCGCCAAGTGGCGCGACCGCCTGCTGGCCGAAGATTCGGCCCTCACCGAGTGGTGCGCGCGCTACCCCAGCACCGACACCCGCGCGCTGCGCACCCTGATCCGCAACGCCCGCAAGGAAGAAACCGAAGCCGCCGCCGAAGCCGCGCACAGCGGCAAGCCCATCGTCAGGGGTCGGCAGTTCCGTGCGCTGTTCCAGCAGTTGCGCGCCACGGCAGATGCGCTGGATGGCCGCACCGGATAGGCCAAAGCCGCTGCCGCCGCAGCAGTCGGAATGCTGCCAGTCCGACTGCGGCAGCCACTGCGTGTTCGAGGTCTACCAGCGCGAGCTGGAGCGCTGGCAGGATGAGCAGGACGCCCGATCAATCGAGCGTGAGCGGGATCTGCACTGAGGCGCGAACGCCTTTTTCCTGCACCCGCACGCGCAGCGGGCCGCTGACGATGGGCTGCGCCTTGGGCTTGTCGGCAATGCGGTCGATCACCGACACCGATTCGCTGCCCAGTTCGTTGTTCTCGGCGGTGAACTCGGCCAGCAGGTTCTGCGAGGGATCAGGCTCGTTCGAGTCCTGCAGCGCAAGTCCCGAAACAGGGGCATTGGCGCTTTCACCGCTTCGCAGGCTCAGGCCCAGGTCCTGCACCATCAAGGGCGGATTCAAGGGGTCGCTGGAGATCTGGGGCGCTGCCTGAGCGGTGGTGCTGAGCGACTTGAAAGCGCTGAGCGTGGCCTTGGAATACCGCTTGGCGGGCTTCCGCTTCAGCGCCTTCTGGTTTGCCTTGCTGCCCGCTTCCGCCGCCGTGACCGGCTGGCCAGGCTGGTTTTTGCCGCTATCAGCCATGCTCGTCGTCGTCATCAGCAAACCAACACTCAGGAGCAGGCCGGAAATCAGAGGTTTGATGTTCATACGGTTCGCCTTTCGGTGCTGACATGGCGGGAGGCCACGATGACAATATGAACCCGCTCGATTGCCGCTTACTGAACAGCCCTCGCCTACCCCTGTTTGATCGAACCGATGGCACGACCGACGGTCGTACGCCTGGCGACTCAGGCCGCGTTAAGCGTTCCATTCAACCGAAACCGGGAGTTTTTGATGCACAAATCCAGCGCCCGCACCCTTGCTGCAATGGCTCTCTGGCTGGCAGGCGGCATGGCCCTGGCAGCCCCGCCGGTGCTCGAAATGCCGGCTGTGGATGTGGCTGCCGTGCTCGCCAGGGATGCCCTGCAAAAAGGCCCGCAGCCGTATCGCTTTGCAGTGCCCGTGGCGATGCAGGCCACGCCCGCCAGCGAGGGCCAGTGGAGCATCGCTGAAGATGGCCGTGCGCTCTGGCAGTTGCGGGTACATTCCGCCGGCGCCACCTCGCTCAATTTCGGGTTCACGCAGTACTCGCTGCCCATGGGTGCAGAGCTGCGCATCGTGGCGGCCGATGGCAGCAGCACACTCGGCCCGTATGGCAGCGAGTACAACACGCTGGGCCAGCTGTGGACGCCGGTCATCCGCACTGATGCCGCCACCATCGAGCTGCGCCTGCCCGCTGCGCTGCGTGCAGCGGTGCAGCTGACACTGGGCAGCGTCAACCACGGTTTCAGAGGCTTTGGTGCCAAGGACGAAATCAGCGCCAAGTCCGGCAGCTGCAACATCGACGTGGTGTGCTCGGATGGCAATGACTGGCGCCGGGAGATCCGCAGCGTCGCGCGTTACACCATTGGCGGCGCGCTGCTCTGCACCGGCCAGCTGGTCAACAACAGCGCGCAGGATTTCACGCCCTACTTCCTCACCGCCAACCACTGCCTGATGACCGCCGCGCAGGCCCCGACCACGGTGTATTACTGGAACTACCAGACCAGCCGCTGCGGCGGCACGCCGGATGGCAGCCTGGACCAGACCCAGAGCGGTGCGCTGTATCTGGCGGGCTCCGGCGGTGGCACCGACATCGGCTCCGACTTCACCCTGATGCAGCTCTTGCAGCGGCCCGACCCGGCCTTCAAGGTCTATTACGCCGGCTGGGATCGCCGCGACCTGGCCCCGGTGGGGGTGACCGGCATCCACCATCCCAACGGCGATGAAAAGCGCATCAGCATGGAGTTTGACCAGACCTTCGTCAGCGCCTATGCCCAGACGCCAGACAGTCCGCTGTCGACCCTGATGCCGACGCATCTGATGGTGGTCAGCTGGGATCGCGGCGTCACCGAGGGTGGCTCCTCCGGCTCCGGCATCTGGAACCGTGAGCACCGCCTGGTGGGCCAGCTCTCCGGCGGGGCTTCGTCCTGCGACGCGCCGAAGGAGCCGGACTGGTACGGCCGCATGTTCTCCAACTTCAACGCCACCGCCCTGCCGCTCACCAGCCTGAGCAGCTGGCTGGACCCGCAGGGCAATGTCGAGGTGCTCAACGGTGCCGACCCGGCTACCAGCGCACCGACCACGCCGGTCACACCCGTGCCCGGCAGTGGTGGTGGCAGTGGCGGCGCGGCGGCGGGCTCCGGCGGTGGTGGTGCGATGCCGATCAACCTCTTGCTGCTGCTGATGCTGCGTCGCCGTCGTTAGACGGCCTTCGCCTTGGCGGGCAGCAGGCGCTTGACCAGCGTCACCGCCAGCAGCACCAGACCACCGGCGATCACGCCCACCAGCGCATCCAGCAATGTCGGCGTGAGTGCCGCCAGCACGCCGCCAACGCCCGCCACGGTGGCAGCCGTCTGGGTGGCTGATTCGATGCCGTGGTGCAGAGCGGGGATGCCGTGGGTGAGGATGCTGCCGCCGACCATGAACATGGCGGCGGTGCCGACCACCGAGAGGGTTTTCATCAGCTTGGGGGCGACCAACAGCAGGCCGCGCCCCAGTGCGCGGGCGGCGGCACTGGCCTGGCGGCTGAGGTATAGCCCGGCGTCGTCGAGCTTGACGATGCCGGCAACCAGTCCGTAGACGCCCACGGTCATGATCACCGAGATGCCCGCCAGCACCGCGAACTTGTTCATCAGCGAGGCCGTGGCGACCGTGCCGAGCGAGATCACGATGATCTCGGCCGACAGAATGAAATCGGTGCGCACCGCGCCCTTCACCTTGTCGCGCTCGAAAGACAGCATGTCGACTGCCGGGTCGGCGATGGCCTCGACCAGTTCGGCGTGGTGGGCGGCATCCTCGGCCTTGCTGTGCAGCAGCTTGTGGGCGACTTTTTCGAAGCCCTCGAAGCAGAGATAGGCGCCGCCGATCATCAGTAGCGGAATCACCGCCCAGGGCAAGAACACGCTGATGGCCAGTGCCGCCGGCACCAGGATGAGCTTGTTGCGCGCCGAGCCCTTGGCCACCGCCCATACCACCGGCAACTCGCGGTCGGCCGCCACGCCGGAGACCTGCTGGGCATTGAGGGCAAGGTCATCACCCAGCACACCGGCGGTCTTCTTGGCGGCAACCTTGGTCATCACCGCCACGTCGTCGAGCAGGGTGGCAATGTCATCGAAAAGGGCAAAGAAGCTGCTGGCCATGTGGCAGGTCTCGAAGGGGGTGACGCTCATTATCACCACGCCTGCCATCCTTGGCATGAATCCCGCTGTCACCATCCAGCCCTGCAACTCACCCACCCCATGCCAGCCAGCACCGCAAGCCCCGAAGACCCCGCGCCGCAATCGCACAGCTGGCTGGACGATGTGCAGGGTTTCGCCATTGGCAGCGTGCTGTGCTCGCTGGGTGTGGCGCTGTTCAGTGCCGGGGGCCTGCTGACCAGCGGCACGGCGGGCATTGCCTTTCTGCTGCACTACCTCACGGGCCTGGGCGTGGGCCTGTTGTTCTTCCTCATCAACCTGCCGTTTTTCGCGCTCGCCTACTGGCGCATGGGCTGGCTGTTCGCGCTCAAGTCCTTCATCGCGGTGGCGCTGCTGGGGCTGCTGGTCGAGATGCAGCCGTACATCTTCAAGATCGCGGTCATCAATCCCATCTATGCGGCTATCGCGGGCGGACTGGTGCTGGGCATGGGCGCGCTGGCGCTGGTGCGGCATGGCGGCAGCCTGGGCGGCGTGAACATTCTCGCGGTCTACCTGCAACAGACGCGCGGCATCCGCGCGGGCAAGTTGCAGATGGCGGTGGATACCTGCATCACCATCGCGGCCGTCATCGTGCTGCCGCTGGAAAAAGTGGCGTACTCGGTGCTGGGTGCCTTGCTGCTGGGCGCGGTGCTGGCCATCAACCACAAGCCCGGCCGCTACATGGGTGTCTGATCGCCCAACACCTGCAGATCGCCGTCGAGCGCGCGGCGCTCGTCGAACACGAAGCAGCCGCCGGTGTAGTGCGCACTGCCGCAGTGCTCGAAGTAGTTGAGGATGCCGCCCTCCAGCTGCACCACGTTCTCGTAGCCGGCTTGCAGCATCCAGGGTGCGGCTTTCTCGCAGCGGATGCCGCCGGTGCAGAAGGTGACTACGGTCTTTCCGCTCAGGTCTCCGAGGCTGCCGACCGCTGCCGGGTAGTCCGAGAACTTCTCGATGTCGGGATGCACCGCACCCTCGAAGCTGCCATGCCCGACCTCGAAGGCATTGCGGGTATCGAGCAGCACCACCGGGCGGCCAGCATCGTCGTGGCCCTGATCCAGCCAGGCCTTGAGCTTTGTGGGTGCGACCGAAGGCGCGGGCGTGAGTGCGGGGTTCACCTGCGGCTGGCGCAGGGTGATGATCTCCGGCTTGATCTTGACCAGCAGCTTCTTGAACGGCTGGGTATCGGAATAGCTGCGCTTGAGCGTGAGGTTTGCCAAGCGCTCGTCGGCATCGAGTGCCTGCACGAAGGCCGCGATGCCCTCGTCGCTGCCTGCCAGAAACAGGTTGATGCCCTCAGGGGCCAGCAGCACCGTGCCTTTCAGGCCCTGCGCGCAGGCGGCAGCGGCGAGGTGCATCTTGAGGGCGGGCAGCGCATCGAGCGAGACAAAACGGTAGGCGGCGATGTTGAGGACGGACATGGGCAGCGGCTGCGGTGAAGGCGCGCATTATCGCCGCCGCGCCAGCCTTTATGCTCCGCGCATGTCCCCTGCCCCCTTGCGCAACGGCCTCGCCGCCAGCCGCCTGCAACTGCCCGCCGGCCCCTGGCCCACAGTGCTGGATGCACTCAGCGCCCTGTTCCCGCGCGTGCCGCACGGCGACTGGCAGCAACGCTTCGAGCGCGGGCTGGTGCTGGATGCCGAAGGCCAAGCACTGGCGCTGGACGCACCCTGCCGCGAGGGCGCGCTGATCCAGTATTACCGCGAGGTGCCTGCCGAGACGCCGATCCCTTTCACCGAGACGGTGCTGTACGCCGACGCGCATCTGGTGGTGGCCGACAAGCCGCACTTTCTGCCAGTGACGCCAGCGGGCGGCTTTGTCGAACACACCCTGCTGACGCGCCTGATCAGTAGGCTCGGCAATGCCGATCTGGTGCCGCTGCATCGCATCGACCGCACCACGGCGGGCCTGGTGCTGTTCTCGGCCCATCCCGACAGCCGGGCGGCGTATCAGGCGCTGTTCCGCGAGCGCCGCATCAGCAAGCGCTACGAGGCGCTGGCAGCCCCTTTGCCGCAACACCGGTTTCCACTCACCCGCTCAAGCCGCATCGTCGAAGGCGAGCCCTTCTTCCGCATGCAGGAAGCCGCAGGCACGCCCAACTGCGAGACGCGCATCGAGGTGATCGAAAAAGGCGAGCGGCTGTGGCGCTATGCCCTGCACCCGGTGACCGGCAAGAAACACCAGCTGCGGGTTCAGATGGCAGCGCTCGGCGCGGCCATCCACAACGATGAGTTCTACCCAGACTTGCAGCCGCGCATGGAGGGCGATTACCGCCAGCCGCTACAACTATTGGCGCAGGGCCTGTCGTTTACTGATCCACTGACAGGCGAGGCGCGCGCTTTCAGCTCGCGCCTCGCCCTCAACTCAGTGCAGTAGCTGCCACACGGCCCAGAAGATCATGCCCACCTGTGCCAGGAAGAACGTGGCGCGCAGCAGCACCAGCGGCATCGCGGTGCCCAAGAGATGCGACACGCTCTGGCCGATGCGGGCGAGCAGAAACCAGCAGGCAATCTGATCAACCACCGCGCTCTTGCCCATGAGGGCTGCGATCATCACCACCGCCGCGAACAGGGCGAAGTTCTCCACACCGTTCAAATGCGCGCCCTTGGCCCGCACCATGAAGCCGGGGTCGGTATTGGGCTGGGTGCGCTCCCAGGCATCCATGCGCTTCTTGCCCAGCAGTGCCAGCGGCACGCGGGGGAAGGCATAGGCCAGCGTCAGCACCTGCAACCACACCACGTACAGCAGCACTGCGACGAATCCGGTCATGTCTCATCCTTGTTGTTATGGGGGCCCCAGTCTAACGCGGCACGGCTTATGCTTTGCCCATAAACAAGACAGGCTGCAAAGGATTGCAGCCACATTGACTGTCGGCGCACCGGATGGGAGTCCGGCCCGGCATCTGGAGTTGCCTCATGCCTTCACACCCCCTTCTCCGTGGCTTGCTGCCGGCCAGCTGCCTCGCCCTCGCCCTGCTGGTACAGGGCTGCGGCAACTCCGACGTGGTCGGCACCGGCGTCAGCACGCCCGCCAACCCAGCCCCCGTCACCCCGCCCCCTGCGGTGGCCGCAGACCCCGGCAAGGCGCTTTCCAGCTACCTGCGCAACCTCTCCCCCAAGCTCGAAGGCGTGACCGCCGAAGCCGCCGTGTGGGAGCACTACAACATCCCCGTCAGCGACGGCACCGTGCTGGATGGCTGGATCAAGCGCCCGCCCGGTGAGGCCGGCCAGCCGCTGGTGGTGGTGTTCACGCCCTACTACGGTGGCGGCGACCCCAACCTGAGCGCACTCGGCACGCCGGCCGATGCCTTCATCGCCAAGCTGCTGCCCTATGGCTATGCCGTGGGCTTCATCTCGGTGGGCGGCACCGGCAATTCGGGCGGCTGCTTCCGCGACGGCGGTCCCATCGAGCGCAAGCAGCTCGGCGACGCCGCCGACTACATGGCCTCGCAGACCTGGAGCAATGGAAAGGTCGCCGCCATCGGCGTGAGCTACGACGGCACCACCGCCAACGAACTGTTCGTCGACCCGCCCGCCAGCATCAAGACCGTGGTGCCGATGGAGGCCATCAGCGACTACTACCGCTACACCTTCAACATCGGCGGCATCATCCGCGAGAGCACCACCTTCTTCACCACCTACTACTACCCGATTGTGGGGCTGTCTCCGGCGGGCTTGAATGGCGGCGTCGGCCCCACCGAGCCTGAGAGCTACGTGACCGAGTTGATGGGCGAACCCTGCGCCGAGCAGCTCGCCATCCAGCAGGAAAGTGTCACCACCGAGGTCACCGCCAACAAAACCCCGTTCTGGCAGGAGCGCGATGCGGTGCAACTGGTGCTCGACAGCCTCGACAAACCGCGCCCGCCGATGTTCTTCATCCAGGGCTATCAGGATGCCAACGTCGATCCGCAGATGGCCGATGGCTTTCTCGAAGCCGTCGCCAAGACCGGCGTGCCGCTGCACATCTGGATGGGCCAGTGGGTGCATGCTTTTCCGCAGTCCACCGGCACCGCCGCCTGTGCCGAGAAGGCACCCTGCCGGGGTGATTTCTTCGAGAGCTTCCTGCTCGCCTGGTTCGACCAGTTCCTGAAAGGCCGCGACACCGGCGTGCTCGATGCGCCGATGGTGCAGACGCAGGCCGATGATGGCGTGTGGCGGCACGAGAACAGCTGGCCCTCCAACACGCTCGCCCCCGTCGCGCTCTACCCACAGGCCGATGGCACGCTGGGCCTCGCCAGTGGCAGCGCTACCGCCAGCTACACCGACCTCGGTGCGAACCAGGCTGAGGAAACGAATACCGGCATGCAGATCGTGCTGCCCGTCGGTGCCCCCGGTGCCTTCATCGAGTTCGTGAGCGCCCCACTCGACAAACCGATGCGCCTCACCGGCCTGCCGCGCTTCGAGTCCCTGATGAACGCCGACGCCCCGCGCGCGAATGTCGTCGCCACCCTGATGGAACGTTTCCCTGACGGCACCCAGCGCTACCTCAACTTCGCGGCCTTGAGCCTCAACCACGCCGAATCGCTGGCGAGCTACGACATGGACATCACGGGCAAGGCCCTGCCCGTCGGCATCAACTTCTACCCGCAGGACAACGTGGTGGCGGCCGGCTCGCAGCTGGTGCTGCATCTGGGTGGCGATGTGGCCACCGAACATGTGCTGAGCGATGGCAACAGCTCCAACTTTCTCAACCTCGGCCCCAGCCTGCTGCCCACGGGCATGGGGGCGGCGGTGAGTCTTGATCTGACCAAGACCAGGCTAACGCTGCCGGCGAATGCGGGGGATCGGGTGGAACGCTTGAGCTGGCTTGAGGCAGCTCCATAGGCCTTGGGCCCTGTAGAGACGGCAATGCACACCGCACGCCTGCTGTTGCGACAATTCACACTCGACGATGCCGAGGCTTATGGACCGCTGGTTTCCGATCCAGCCGTGCTCAGATACACGGGCGAAGAGCCGCAGCAATCCATTGAGGCGGTTCGTCAAATACTGCAAACACGCCCGCTGCGTGACTACTTGAAATACGGCTATGGCCGAATGGCCTGCATTGAAAAAAGCACGGGGCGTCTGGTCGGCTTTTGCGGCCTGAAATACCTGGAAGACATGAACGAAGTGGATATTGGCTACCGATTCCTGTCCGATACCTGGGGCAAGGGCTACGCCACGGAAAGTGCGTCCGCAGTCATGAACCAGTGCAGAAAAGAAGGAAAAATAAAGCGGGTTATCGGCTTGGTAGAGCCAGAAAATCTGGGATCAGTGAATGTGCTGAAGAAACTCGGCCTGGCTTTTGAGCGCCCAGTAATACTTGAAGACAGCAAAGTGCCGCTCGATCTGTATGCGACATCACTGCCTTAGGGTCGGTGCAGGTCAATCGATCTGGTGCAGCCCGCCCAGACTGCCTTCGTGGATGCGCAAGCACCAAGGCTGCAAGAGCTGAAGCTGCGGTTCTTTGCCTCCCCGCTCGCAGGTGGCAGCGGGTTGCCAATCTACAATGGCGCCATGAGCATTCCAGACGACGAACTACTGTTTGCAGACGAAGAGCAGGATGCTGGCAGCAGCCTGCCGCCGTGGACGGTGCTCGTGGTCGATGACGAGGCCGATGTCCACGCCGTCACCCGCCTGACGCTCGAACGCGCGCTGTTTGATGGACGCCGAGTGCGCTTGCTGCACGCGCACTCGGCGGGGGAAGGCCGCAGCTTGCTGGCGGCGCATGGCGAGGTGGCGCTGATCCTGCTCGACGTGGTGATGGAGAGCGACGATGCCGGCCTGAAGTTCGTCAACCATGTGCGCGAAGCACTGGGCAACTGTGCCGTGCGCATCGTGCTGCGCACCGGCCAGCCAGGTGTGGCACCGCCGCGCACGGTGATCGAGCGCTATGCCATCGACGACTACCGCAGCAAGACCGAACTGACCAGCGAGCGGCTGTATGTGAGCGTGGCGGCAGCACTGCGCACCTTTGCGCTGCTGCAAGCCTTGCAGCAGACGCATGCGCAGTTGCAGCGGCAGGCCCATGCCGCTTCGCACGAATTGCAGACGCCGCTGCGTGCCATCGTCGGCTTCACTCAGTTGTTGCAGCGACGGCATCTGGCCGGGCTCGATGCCGATGGCCAGGACTTGCTCAACAGCGTGGTGGACAACGGTCAGGCGCTGTCGGAGCTGATCCGCGACTTGCTGGAGAAGCCCTCGGCGCTGAACAAGTTTTGAACTAGGGTGTGCCCTTCAGCATCTTCTCGATCACACCCTGGGTGTAGGGGTGGTAGCCGGCCCTGGCATCGGCATAGATCGCCTGGGCTTCCATGCGGCCGGCGTCGGTCTTGAGCAGGGCCTTGTAGACGTCGGCGATCAGATAGCGGCGGCCCACACCGAGCAGATGGCGACGGGTGGCGGCCTTCACACCAGGGTCGCCATGCTTGATGGCCAGCGGCAGCCAGCTCTTGAGCAGGAAGGCATTGGCGCTGTCGGTGAACCGATGCGCAGCATCGAGCGCCCTGAGCTGAGCGAGCGTGACGGTGGCCGGCATCTGGTCGAGGAAATAGGTCCAGTGCAGCACGTTCCAGTTCTTCACCGGCAGGGCTTCTGCGTTCAATCGGCCCGCGAGAAAATCCGCGCGCAGGGCATCGACCTGGGCGTAGACATCAGAGCGGGGATAGACGGCATTGGCGGGCAGCGTGCTGCCGTAAATCCAGTCATTGATCTGCGCGCTGCTGACGATGCCGGGGTTGGGCTTGAGCAGGCGCTCGTCGAGAAACGCGAGGAAGTGCTCGGTGGTGAGGCTGGTAAAAGCGTGCTCGTTGAACCAGGCCTTGAGGAAGGGATCGAACACCGCGCGGCCGTAGGCGCGTTCGAGGTTGTAGAGAAACAGCGAGCCCTTGTTGTAGGCAATGATGCTCGAATAGTCCTCCGCATCCGCAGCGGGTTGGGCCGGTGCCAGCGCGAGTTGGGCGGCGGGCACTTGCGGCAGGTCGCGCTTGAGCTCCTCGGCCTCCTGCACGCGCTCCATGTCGGCGCGCTCCACTCCGAACACGGCCTCCATGATGCGGTTGGTGCAGTAGCTGGTGAAGCTCTCGTTGAGCCAGAAATCGCGCCAGGTGGCATTGGTGACGAGGTTGCCGCTCCAGCTATGCGCCAGCTCGTGCGCCACCAGCGAGACCAGCGCCTTGTCGCCGGTGATGACGGTGGGGCTGGCAAAGGTGAGGCGCGGGTTTTCCATGCCGCCGTAGGGGAAGCTGGGCGGCAGGATCAGCAGGTCGTAGCGGCCCCAGCGGTACGGGCCGTAGAGCTTTTCGGCGGCGATGATCATCGCCTCGGTGTCCTCGAACTCCTTCGCGGCCTTCTGCACCATCACCGGCTCGGTGTAGATGCCGGTGCGCGGCCCCGTCGCCGCAAAGTGCAGATCGCCCACCGCGAGTGCGAGCAGGTACGAGGGAATGCGCTCCTCCATCTTGAAGCGATAGTCGCCGGTGAGCCTGGCCTTGGGGTCGTTGCTCGCGCTCATCACCGCGCGCAGTGTCTTGGGCGTGCGGATGCGTGCCTCGTAGCTGATGCGCACGCCGGGCGTGTCTTGCAGCGGCACCCAGCTGCGGGCGTGGATGGCCTGCGATTGCGTGAACAGCAGCGGATGTTTCTTGCCCGCGGTCTGTGCCGGCGTGAGCCACTGAAGGCCGCTGGCATCCGGCGCGGTGTGGTAGCGGATGCGCACGCGGTCGGCACCCGCCGGCATGGCGATGCGCAGGGCACTGCCGAGAATCTCGCTGGGCGCATCGAGCTTGAAAGTGGTCTTCTTCCAAGCAGCAGCGCCGCTGCTGGTCTGCACCCCTTCGATGCGGAGGGCGCGCGTGTCCAGCACCAGCTCGGTAGCGACTGCGTTCAGACCTTGCAACTGCAATTCAGCGGTGCCGCTCAGGCGCTTCTGCTTGAAATCGACCGTGAGATCGAGCGCCAGATGCTCGGTGCGGAAGTCTGTCGTGTTGGCGTAGCTGTGGGTGTCGGTCACAGGCGCTTCAGCATTTGCGGCGGCAGTGAACAAAGCGCAGACGAGCAGCATCGCACGCTGGAGAGAGGCAGTCAGGAGCATGGTGGTGCGGATTCATGGGAACCCTCGAAGCGTAGCAGCGTCTTGGTCTTTCTCCCTGCTCCCGCAGCGGGAGAGGGATTCAAGAATGGCTAGGTTTTCTCGCCGCCCAGTGCCGCCGTGAGGTCCTTGAGCAGCGCCGAGAACTCGCCCGTCATCAGCGCAAAGTCGGCCTCGAACTGGTCGGCCGGATTCACCCCCGCGCCTTCGTCACCACCCGCCTCCATCGCCAGCGATTTGACACGCTTGACCTGGAACGGCTCGACCAGCAGCAGGCTGAGACGGTCCTTCCACAGCAGGCCCACGCGGGTGGCGAACTTGCCACCTGAGATGTGCTCGCGGATTTCCTTCACGCTCAAGTCGTGGCGCAGATAGCGCACGCTGGAGGCTTCCTCGCCGGTGCCTTTCAGCTCGGCTTCGCTGTCGAGTGCGAACTGGCCCGGCGCGTCGCCCACGGTCAGCCACTGGGTCATGGCCCCACCGGGTGAAAGCTCGGTTTCCAGCCGCGTGACGGGCAGCTCGCCCAGGGTGTTGCGCAGGTGTTCCAGCACCTCTTCCGCACGCGCAGGCGAAGCGGCATCCACCACCACCCAGCGGTCGACGGGGTCGATCCAGGCACGGGTGACGCGGCGCTTGGCAAAGGCGCGCGGCAGCAGCTCGGCGGTGATGCGTTCCTGCAAGTCGCGGATCTGCTTCTTGCCTGGCTTGTAGCCCTGCTGGGCTTCAAGTGCCACGGCGCGCAGCTTGGCTTCGTCCTTGATCACGCTGGATGGCAGGAGCTTCTGCTCCACGCCCATTGCAATCATCAGGTGCTTGCCCTGCGAGGCGACCAGACCCGCATCACCGGCGGGCGGCACCCAGCCCCGGCTCATCAGGCTCATGCCGGTGCAGGGCATCAGCGGCTGCTTGCTGAGTTCGGCTTCCAGCGAGCCGGGGGTCATGGCCCAGCCGGCGGCAAGGCGATAGGCCTGGATATTTTTGAACCACATGGCGGGCCGCTCTCCAAAAGGGGCGCGATGATAGTGCAAACCAGGCCCTTCCCAGAGGCTTGCCAGAGGGCTTGGGCTTGCGTCACGCTTCACTCACTAAATCAAAACTCCAGGGAGTGCTTGCATGGCCAAGTTCGTATGGCAGCCGCCGGGTCAAGAACCCATGGCCTTTGCCATCCGGCAGGAGCGTGTTGCAGTGGGACGCGACGCCGGCAACGACGTGCGTCTGCCAGAGTCGGCAGTCAGTGCGCGCCACGCGGTGGTCATCACCCGCATGGGCACTTCGACCGTGCATGATCTCAATTCGAGCAATGGCACCTGGATCAACGGCAAGCGGGTGGAATCCCAGCAGTTGCAGCATGGTGATGTGGTGCAGTTCGGTCGGCTGTCGATGACCTACATCGACGAGTCGGATGCCAGCGCCAGCCGACAGCCGCCGCGCATCGGCACCACGCAGCGCGATGCCACCGTCTCGCTCAGTGCGCCGCCGCCGCGTCCGTCCATGCCCAATGCCAACGCGACTGGTGCCTTCATGGCACCGCCGCCGATGCACGCGCCCGATGCGCCGGACCTGGGCGAGCTGGACCGGCTGATGGGTTCGATCCGCAGCTATCGCAGCGTCGAGCAGAAGCAGCAGGACCAGAAGCGCGACGAGATGCTGGCCGAGTGGAAGAAGGTGATGGGCTACTGCGGCGCACTGAAAACCCGTCTCGCCAGCGAGGCGCGCGTGCGCTACTTCGAGATTTCCGATCGCCGCAACGAGGTGGTGGTGCGGGTCGAGCGGGTCGCCGGCCAGCCGACCCAGCTGTTGATGCTGACCTGGGGCCACATGGAGCAGCGCGAGCGCGCCGAGGATGGCATCTGGATGCGCCAGCCAGGCCAGGCCGACAAGCGTTTCGAGAAGTGCGCGGATGTGATGCGCGAGCTGGTCACCACCATCGCCCATATGCTTGCGTAGCGCGCGGGGGTAGTCCCCTAGCTGGCTTAGGGCGGCTCAGGCTTAGGCGGTGGCCTTGGTCACGGCCTTCAGCGGCACCACTTTCGGGGTCTGGTTGAGGTGGCCCAGCTCAACCCAGCGGATCAGGCTGATCTTGCCATTCATGTCTTCGGCCAGCGCCGTGCAACTCTCCACCCAGTCGCCGCAATTGAAGTAGGTGACGCCGCCGATATCGCGGATCTCGGCATGGTGAATATGCCCGCATACCACGCCATCGAGCTTGCGCCGGCGGCACTCGCGCGCCACCGATTCCTCGAAGGTGGACACCACGTTCACAGCCGTCTTGACGTGCTGCTTGGCAAACGCCGAGAGGCTCCAGTAGCGCATGCCGATCAGGCTGCGGCCCTTGTTGAACCAGTAGTTGAAGCGCATCGCGTTTTCATACAGCGCATCGCCGGTGATCGCGATCCAGGCGTGGTAGCGGGTGATCACATCGAAGGCATCGCCATGGGTGATGAGCAGGCGCCTGCCATCTGCCGTGTGATGCACCAGCTCGTTGACGAAGCGGATGTTGCCGAGGTCGAGCTTGAAGGCCACGAACTTGCGCAGGAACTCGTCGTGGTTGCCGGTGACGTAATACACCTTGGTGCCGCGCTTGGCCTTGGTGAGAATCTTGCGGATGACGTTGGTGTGTTCCTGCGGCCAGTAGAAGGTGTTCTTCAGCTTCCAGCCATCGATGATGTCGCCGACCAGATACAGCGTGTCGCAGCTGTGGCTCTTGAGGAACTCGACCAGATGCTCGGCCTTGCAGCCCGGCGTGCCCAGATGAACATCGGAGACCCATACCGTGCGGTAGTGGGTCTTGCCCTCCTCGCGCTTGGCGTGGCCGGGCTTTGCGGTTTGCGGCAGTCGCGCCATGGGCACTCTCGTGGATTCACACTAGCGTCATCTTCCACACCGCGCATGACATCGACATGACGACGCCCACAAAAAAACCCGCATCGCTGCGGGTTTTTGAGGGGAACAATCAGTTGGTCGGCGCGAGAGGATTTGAACCTCCGACCACTTCCACCCCAAGGAAGTGC
>JAZKFO010000010.1:0-2359 GCA_040386395.1 Pseudomonadota bacterium
TGCTGTGGCTGTTGGCGGCAACGTAGGCCACCGAAAAATCCTTGTCGATGAAGCAATACGTCAGGCAGAGGTAGGCCGTGAGCATGAGGAAGAACTGCGCCTGCGCAGCACTACTCGCCACGCTCAGGGCGCGGCCATTGCGGGTGACCAGGCCATAGGCCGGCACCAGCAGCTGCAACAACGAAGCAGCGAGCGCGAGGATGAGGGCGAAGTGTCCGAGTTCGGCGAACATGCCTATTGCCCCGACTGCATGGCGCTCTGCATCGCCGCCTTGAACGGCTCGCAGCTGTGGCCGGTGTCGGTCTTGAGCGAGTCGGCGAGGTCCGGCGGCATGTAGTTCTCATCGTGCTTGGCCAGCACTTCATCGGCGACGAAAGCACCGTCTTCGGCCACGCGCCCGGTGGCGACGATGCCCTGCCCCTCGCGGAACAGGTCGGGCAGGATGCCGTCGTAGCGCACATTGACCACATTGGTGCAGTCGGCCATGCGGAACTTGACGGTCAGGCCATCACCGCGCGTCACCGAGCCTTTTTCCACCAGGCCGCCAAGGCGCAGCTTGGCACCGGCCGGAGCCTTGCCGGCCATGAGGTCGGAGGGCGTCTGGAAATACATCATGTTCTTGCGAAAGGCCGTGAAGCCGAGCGCAGCCGCCGCGCCAATGCCCAGCACCAGCGCGCCGACGGCCATCATTCTTTGTTGCCGCTTGGTCATTTGGCCGATGCCGTGTTGGGGGCTTGCACCGTCACCAGTTGCACCTTGCCATCACTCCACTGAACCAGCGGCGTGTTGGTGGCGAGCGCACGTTCGCGGGCGCGTTGGGCGGCGCGGGCGAGGGCTGCGAGTGCGCCCTGTGCGCGCGGGCTGGGGTCAGATTTCATGTCGGCTACCTTCATCAATCAGCACCGGGGAGGGGCCAGTATTGTCGTAGACCATCCAATCATCGACGAGTGCCTTGTAGACCTCGACGAAATTGGCCCACCCGGCTGCGTGGCGACGACGAATCACCGGCTCCGGGATGGAGTGCCCACCTTGCAGCACGCGGCGCTTGACCCTGGCGACGGCGATGTCGGCATCGGCCAGCTGCAAAAAATGCAGCTCGACCCGATAGCCAGCCGCCTGCCATTGCGGAATCAGGCGCGCATAGCCGCGCCCGCTCAGGGTCGTCTCGAAAGCAAAGCTCTGCCTTGCAGCCGACAGCCGCGCAATCTCTTGCAGCATCAGCTTGCCTGCGGCGATGGCCGCCTTATCCGGTGCGAAGGGGCTCAGGCCTTCCGCGATCAGATCCGCATTCACGAATTGCAGGCAGTCGGCTTCGGCCGGCAGGTATTCGCGCGCAAATGTGGTTTTGCCTGCCCCGTTGGGGCCAGCCAGAATCAAGATGCGTAGCGGTTGTTTTGGGGCGCTCACTGCTTACTGCTCTGCCTCATCTTCGTGGGACTCGGCAAGGCGCTTGAGCAACTGGCGACGCTCGAAGTGCGGGGCGAACACATTCCACAGCACCGCGATGGCGGCAATGCCGAAGCAGGCCCAGATGAAGGTGGCATAGCGTGGGTCCATTAGGTCGCTCCCTTGAACCACTCAGCCACCCAGCGGGTATTGCGCTCGCGCCAGAGCAGCTGGTTCTGCATGCGCCGCAGCAGCGCCGCACCAAACAGCAGATAGAAGCCCGCAACGCTCATCAGCAGCGGCCATAGCATGGGCCAGCTCATGCTGGGCTTGCCGAACTTCATGATCGTGGCGGTCTGGTGTAGGGAGTTCCACCAGTCCACCGAGAACTTGACGATGGGCACGTTGACCACGCCGACCAAAGCCAGCCAGGCGCAGGCGCGGGCGGCGGCGCGGGCGTCCGAGAAGGCGCTGTTGAGCACCATGACGCCGAGGTAGAGGAACAACAGCACCAGTTCGCTGGTGAGCCGCGCATCCCACACCCAGTAGGCACCCCACATCGGCTTGCCCCAGAGCATGCCCGTGAGGAGTGCGACCACCGTGAACGAGGCGCCGATGGGTGCGGCGGACACAACCGCAGCCTCGGCCAGCTTCATGCGCCAGATCAGTGCCACCGCACCGGCGACGGCCATCAGCACATAGATCGAGAGTGAGATGGCGGCGGTGGGCACATGCACGTAGATCATGCGGAAGGCATCGCCCTGCTGGTAGTCCTTGGGGGCGAGGAACAGGCCCGCACCGCAGCCGACCACGATCAGCAGCAGTGCGACCGTCATCAGCCAGGGCGCGAGACGCTCGGCAAAGCGGAAGAAGGTGGGCGGCGAGCCGAGGCGGTGGAACCAGGTCCAGTTCATCTCAATCAGGATTCGAGGGCGTTGCGCAGGGCCGCTGCCGCAGCAAAAGGGACGAGCGT
>JAZKFO010000011.1:0-59370 GCA_040386395.1 Pseudomonadota bacterium
CCCAGAAGCCCTCGGCGCCGCGCGAGTAGTCGCCGGTGACCATGTTCACGCCCTGGCCCATCAGCCCGGTGACGACCAGGCCGGTGTGCATCTGGCGGCGCAGGGCCTCGTGGTCGAGCGCACCCGGCTCCACCACCACATTCATCGCACCACCGGCATTGCCGGTGCTTTGCAGGCCCAGGCGGCGTGCCGCGTAGCTGCTGAGCAGGTAGCCGGTCAGCACGCCGGCGTCGATCAGGGTGCGGTCTTCCACCGCCACGCCTTCCCCGTCGAACCAGCCGGAGGCGGTGCCGCCCCGCAGGTGCGGCCGCTGGTGGATATTCATGTGCGAGGCGAAAACATCGGTGCCGACCTTGTCGAGCAGGAAGCTCGCCTTGCGGTACAGCACGCCGCCATTGATGGCGGACAGGAACTGGCCGATCAGGCCGCGCGCAACTTCCGGCGTCAGCAACACCGGTGCGGTGCGCGTGCTCAGCGAATGCGCGCCCAGCCGGGCGGCGGCGCGGCGGCCGGCCTCGGCGCCCACCAGCGCGGGGGCGAGCAGGGCCTTGGGGTCGCGCGAGGTGGTGTAGTAGTGGCCGTTCTGCATCTTGTCGCCGGCCTTGGCGATCACCGCACAGCTCAGCGAGTGATCGGTGCCGCTGCGCAGGCCGACGAAGCCATGGCTGTTGGCGTAGATGGTGAGACCCTGGCGGGTTTCGGCGGCAGCGCCCTCGCTCTGCGTCACCCGCGCGTCGGCAGCAAAGGCGGCGGCCTCGGCAGCGCAGGCGAGATCGGCGGCCAGCTCCGGCGTCAGCGCCCAGGGGTGTACCAGCGAGAGATCGGCCAGATCGCCCGCCGGGATCTTGGCCATGCGATCGGCATCGGCGAGACCCAGACATTTGTCCTCGCCCGCCGCGCGGGCAATGTCGCAGGCGGCGGCGACGGTGGCGGCGATGCCGGCATCGGTGAGATCCGCCGTGCTGGCCGTGCCCATGCGGTGCCCGAAATAGACCGTGAGCGTGAGGTCGCGGTCTTTCTGGAACTCCACCGATTCCACCTCGCCCTTGCGCACGCTGACGGTGAGCGCCCGGTTGGTCGACACACTGGTCTCGGCCTGCGTCGCCCCGGCGCGGCTGGCGGCTTCGAGGGCGCGGGCAGCGAAGGTTTCGAGAGTGGCGGCGGCAGGCAGGGACATGAGGTGAAATCCATGAAAAGCAGTGGGCGATGATGCCGCAAGCGGGCATAAAAAAACCGGGCGGAGGCCCGGTTCTTTTACAGCGCAGCGGCTTACTTGAGCGACAGGCCGCGCAGCACTTCGCCAGCGGGGAAGTTGACCTGCACCGTGGCAGCACCAGTGGACGAATCCAGCCTGTAGAAGCCGGTCACGCCATTGACGGTCAGCACGGCGAAGCCAGTGCTGGTCGAGCCTTCGATGTCGAAACCGTTGACGTCACCCGCATTCACGCCCAGCGCACCCACCGGCGTGAGGATGCCGTTGTTGGCATTGGTGGGCATCATCGTGCCGGCATCGTTGGTGCTGGTGTCGATGGTGTAGACCATGTCGTCGCCGCTGTCGATGTAGAACAGGCGGGTGGTGGTGGCGGTCATGCCGGGGATGCTGTTGGTGTAGGCGGCGGCCGTGGGCTTGGGCGTGCCGCTGGCGCCGGCTGCGAAGGTGATGGGGCAGTCGACGATGACCTTGCCGTCGGCCACGTTGATGCGCAGGTTCTGGCGGGTGTCGGAGGCAACCCGCAGGCGGTCGGCCATGGGGTTGAAGTCCACCGCGAACTCGGTGCCGCTGAGGGCGGTGAACAGGCCCGGGGCGCCGCCGGTGCAGGTGCGATCGGTCGCAGCGCCCGCGCTGAGCGCGAACTTGAGCGTGACCTTGCCGGTGGAGTCATCCAGCGTGTAGAGATTGCCCTGGTTGGTGACGCCGTAGATCAGCGAGTCCTGCGGGCGGACGTCGATGCCGACAAAGGCTTCGCCGCTGGCGAGGCCCTTGATGGTGACGCTGCTGACCAGGCTGCTGAGGCTGGCGCGGTTGAAGGTGAGCACCTTGCCGCTGGCGGACAGCACCACGGTATCGCCGACGGGCACCGGGGCGGTGGATTCGGTGGCACCTGGCAGTTCGTCGTTGTGGCAGCCAACAAGGGTGGCACTGGTGGCGAATGCGGCAAGGGCAAACAGGGTGTGGCGCAATGACATGGTGGTTTCCCGAAAATTGGTTGTTGGTCTGATGACGAGACGGCTTTGCTGATAAGCAAGCATGACGCCAACCCGATGCAAATACAGCCTGATGCCATCCTGCCGCTGTAGCTAAAACGCACCAGTACCGCGATGGATGACGCGCAGATCAGGACGGCAGCGCAGTCAGCAGTCGGGCATGGATGCCGCCGAAATCGCCATTGCTCATCACCAGCACCCGGTCGCCGGGGCGTGCCTCCAGGGCGATGGCTTCGATCAGCGCAGTCATCTCGCCATGCAGGCGCAGACGCGCCCCGACGCCCGCGAGTGCGGCAGCAGCATCCCACTTCAACGTCGGCGGCGCATAGACGAAGCAGACATCGGCGTCGGCCAGCGAGTGCGCCAGCTCGTCCTTGTGACTGCCCAGGCGCATGGTGTTGGAGCGTGGCTCGAGCACCGCGAGGATGCGGCCTGCGCCTTTCTCCTTCAGGGCCCGCACAGTGACTTCGATGGCGGTCGGGTGGTGCGCGAAATCGTCATAGACCTCGACCCCGCCCGCCGTGCCCGACAGCTCCAGCCGGCGGCGGATGCCAGTGAAAGAGGCCAGCGACTCGATGGCCCTCGTCACCGGCACACCGACGTGGTGCGCAGCGGCAATCGCCGCCAGGGCATTGCTGCGGTTGTGCGCCCCGGCGAGCGTGAGCAGGGCGCGGCCTTGCGGCGCACCGCCATGCGACACCTCGAACGCGCCTGAGGCATCCGGGCCTGAGGCCTGCCAGCCTTCGGCCACATCAAACCGCTCGACGCCGCTCCAGCAGCCCATGCCCAGCACGCGGGCCAGATTGGCGTCGGCGCCATTGACGATGAGACGGCCCTCGCCCGGCACGGTGCGGATGAGGTGATGGAACTGCCGCTCGATGGCGGCAAGGTCAGGAAAGATGTCGGCGTGGTCGTATTCGAGGTTGTTGAGAATCGCCGTGCGCGGCCGGTAGTGGACGAACTTGCTGCGCTTGTCGAAGAAGGCGGTGTCGTATTCGTCCGCCTCGATCACGAAGTATTTCGAGTCGCCCAGGCGCGCCGAGATGCCGAAGTTGCCGGGCACACCGCCAATCAGAAAGCCGGGCTTGAGGCCGGCGTGTTCCAGCACCCAGGCCAGCAGCGAGGTGGTGGTGGTCTTGCCATGGGTGCCGGCCACGGCCAGCACGTGCCGCTCGCGCAGCACGTTCTCGGCCAGCCATTGCGGGCCGCTCACATAGGGCAGTCCGGCATTGAGCACGTACTCCATCGCCGGATTGCCGCGCGTCACCACATTGCCCACCACCACCACATCGGGTGCCGGTTGCAGATGCTCCGGTGCATAGCCCTGCATCAGACCGATGCCGAGGGCTTCCAGCTGGGTCGACATCGGCGGCCAGGCATTGGCATCGCTGCCGGTGACCTTGTGCCCCTGCTCGCGGGCGATGGCGGCGATGCCGCCCATGAAGGTGCCGCAGATGCCGAGGATGTGCAGGTGCATGGGTCTTCTAGCCGGTAATGATGGCGGCGATCAGCTGGGCGGCCATCACAAAGCCGGTGAGCACGAACAGGCTCAGCAGCGTCAGCAGCCAGCTGCCAGGCATCGAGAGATCAGCCGCCAGCCGGTAGATGCGCACGCTGGCGATGAGGCTCCAGATGAACACCACATCCGACCACAGCGCGGCCCAGGCCGGCGGCTTGAGCTTGGCGGACTGCGCCGCCTGCATGGCGGCGGCTAGGGGATCCGCCGTCGTGCCCGCGCCGGTCATGGCCGCGCGCATCAATGCCATCGTCTCCTGCATCGACGGTGCCATCGCGAGGATCGCCGGCCACAGCGCCAGCGCGAACAGGCTGCCGACGAGCAGTTGTGCGGACACCGCCTGCGCATAGCGGTTGTCGA
This sequence comes from Pseudomonadota bacterium, assembly GCA_040386395.1. Taxonomy (GTDB): domain Bacteria; phylum Pseudomonadota; class Gammaproteobacteria; order Nevskiales; family Nevskiaceae; genus Stagnimonas. The sequence goes on from JAZKFO010000011.1 coordinate 4,082, forward strand.
GCTTCTTGCCCTTGAGCAGCTGCCGGGTGAAGAAGGCCACGCCCACGGCACCGCCGACGCCGGTGGCGAGCGCCATCGACAGCGGAGCCACCGGACTCAGCAACAGGGCGGTGTTGAACACGGCCATGGCGAGTGCGATGCGCGGCAGCGTGCTGGCAAACGGCATGTCCGCCGGGCCGCCCCGGAACAGGATCAAGCCAAGGGCAACACGCAGAGCTTGTGGAAACATGGACTTCGAGTCGTTTGAAGAGCGTGTGCGATGGTACCGTATGGGCCTCGCAACCGAAGCCCGAAATGACTGCCACCCACTGGATCGAAACCCCCACCGCCCTTGACCAAGCCATCAACCACTGGCAGGGACGGGACTGGCTCACGGTCGACACCGAGTTCCTGCGCATCGACACCTACCGCCCGAAGCTCTGCCTGATCCAGATCGGCGATGGCGTCGATGCCTGGGTGATCGACTGCATCGCCATCGCGGACTTGAGCGCACTGTTCGCGCGGCTCAACGAGACGGGCACGGTGAAGGTGTTCCATGCCGCCTCGCAGGACCTTGAGATCTTTGCCCAGCTCACGGGTGTCTGCCCTGCGCCGATCTTCGACACCCAGCTCGCCGCGGCCTTGCTTGGCAAGGGCGACCAGCTTGGCTACGCCGGCCTGATCGACAAGATGCTCGGCATCCCCATCGACAAGAGCCTGTCGCGCACCGACTGGTCGCGCCGGCCGCTCACCGGCCCTGAGATCGCCTACGCGGCCGCCGACGTGACGCATCTCGCCACCATCTACCCGGTGTTGCTGGCGGGCCTGCGCGAAGCCGGCCGCGAAGCCTGGCTGCTCGAAGACGCCCAGCGCGCCGCCGACCCGACGACCTATGACACCCGCCCCGAAGACGCCTGGCAGCGCCTGAAGGGCCTGGCGCGGCTGGAAGCCCCCGCCCAGCGCGCCGCCGCACGCATCGCCGCCTGGCGCGAGACCGAGGCCATCGCCAAGAACCGCCCGCGCGGCTGGATCGTGGAAGACGATCTGGTCTACCGCATGGCCGAGCGCCGTCCGCAAAGCCGCGCGCAGCTCGGCGAACTCGGCCTGCCGCCCAAGACCTTCGAGCGCCATGCCGATGCCCTGCTCGCCGCCATTGCCGCCGGCGCGGGTGACCCGCAAGTGGCCCTCGCCCGCGATGAGCGCCTGAACCCGGCGCAGAAAGCGCAACTCACCAAGCTGCGCGAGCTGGTGCAGGCTGCGGCCACCACGCTCGGCGTGCCACCTGGCCTGCTCGCCCCGCGTGCCGATCTCGATGCCCTGCTCTACGACGGGCCCAAGGCCAAGGCACGCGCACTCGGCGGCTGGCGGCGCGGCGTGATTGGCGACGCATTGCTGGCGCAAGTTTGAGGCCCGCGCGAAACCAGTTGTCACACGACCAGCGGCGGTTGTCCCATCTCTGAGCGCGGCGTAAAACAAGGGTGTGGTCGCCTGCATCCATCCGAACCCGACCACGAGGGAGTTCGTCATGGCCCAGTGGTTACGCGAGTTTTCCATCGGTGACTGGTATGTGATCGAAGACCAGTCCTTCGAGATCGTCGGCATTGATGTGAAGGCCGAAATCGTGCTTGTGCAGTACTACGATGGCGCGCTCGACGAGATCGACTTCGAGAGCTGGGGCGAGCTCAATGCCCAGCCCACCGCGCCGCCGGAAAACCTCAGTGGCGCACTCGATGCCGACAGTGAAGACTTTGGCCTCATTGACGACCACTCCGGCCCGCGACAGGACGCCAACCCCTCGCAGTGGCTTGAAGCGCACGGGCTGTAGCCCACAGCAAAAAGCCCGCACGCGGCGGGCTTTTTGACCATCGCACCGGCTACAGCGCGGCGACGATGCGCTTGAAGATCACTTCCAGCTCGCCCTTGCCTTCCAACGTCACCAGCTTGCCCTGCTTCTCGTAGTAGTCGAGCAGCGGGCTGGTATCGGCGTTGTAGATGGCGATGCGCTTGCGGATCACCTCCTCGGTGTCGTCGGCGCGACCTTCCTTGAGCGCACGCGAGTGCAGCCGCATGATGATTTCCTCATCTTCCACATGCAGGTGCAGGGCGGTGCTGATCGACGCCACCTTGAGCTTGGTCAACATGCCTTCGAGCACATCGGCCTGGGCGATGTTGCGGGGAAAGCCATCGAGGATGAAACCCTTCTGGGCGTCGGGCTGGGCCAGACGTTCTTCGACGATGCCGTAGACCAGTTCATTGGCAACCAGGCCACCTGCGTCCATGGTGGCCTTGGCTTTTTTGCCCAGCTCGGTGCCTGCGGCCACGGCGGCGCGCAGGGCGTCGCCAGTGCTGAGTTTGGGGATGCCGAAGTGCGCGGCCATCTTTTCGCCTTGCGTGCCTTTGCCAGAGCCGGGCGCGCCGAGCAGGATGATTCTCATGTTTAGGGTGAGCCGGTCAGAAGTGGGCGTTGTGACCCTTGGGCGGCGGCTTAAGGTCAGCGGCCAGCTCAAGGCCCGATAAGGTAGCCGCCACAGGCGGATGGCGCAATGAAACCCAGCCGCCGCCTTTCGTATAATCCGCGCCCCGATCCACCCCTTGAAGCGAGCACCACTATGGGATTTGAAGCACTTGGCCCCGGCGATAAAGCGCCGAACGAGTTTTACGTCGTCATCGAGATCCCGGCCTACGGCCCGCCCGTCAAGTATGAAGTGGACAAGGAAACCGGCCTGCTGATGGTCGACCGCTTCATGAACGTGGCGATGAGCTACCCCGCCAACTATGGCTACATCCCCAAGACGCTGGCTGGCGATGGCGACCCGGTGGACGTGCTGGTGCTCACCCCGCATCCCGTTGTTGCCGGCAGCGTCATCAAGTGCCGCGCCGTGGCCGTGCTCGATACCGCCGACGAGAAGGGCACCGACGCCAAGCTGCTCGCCGTGCCGGTCGACAAGGTCAGCAACGGTGCCTACCCGCACCTGCAGGACCTCAAGGACGTGCCGGAGCGCCTGCTGAACGAGATCCACCACTTCTACAGCAGCTACAAGGCGCTGGAGAAGGGCAAGTGGGTGAAGATCACCGGCTGGCGCGATGCCGCTGCGGCCCGTGGCGAGATCGAGCAGGGCATCAAGGACTACAAGGGCTGATCACCAGTTGATCTGTGCTTGACCAAAGCCCGCCTCTGGCGGGCTTTTTTATGGCTGGCCGCCTGGGGGAGCCGCTTACAATGCGGGCCTTCACCATCCAAAGCTCAATGAAAATCCTCGTCATCGGCGGCGGTGGCCGCGAACACGCGCTGGCCTACACGCTCGCCCAATCCACGCAGGTCAGCGAAGTGCTGGTCGCCCCCGGCAATGCCGGTACGGCCTTCGAGCCCAGGTGTCGCAACGTCGCGGTGGCGGCCGAGGACATCGCCGGCCTGCTCGCACTCGCCCGGCAAGAGCAGATCGCCCTGACCGTGGTTGGCCCGGAAGCGCCGCTCTCGCTCGGCGTGGTCGATGCCTTCAAGGCCGCCGGCCAGCGCATCTTCGGGCCCACGCAGGCGGCCGCACAGCTTGAAGCCAGCAAGGCCTTCACCAAGGGCTTTCTGGAACGCCACGGCATCCCCACCGCCGGCTATGCCGTGTTCACCGAGCCGAAGGAGGCCTGCGACTACGTCGCCAGGCGTGGCGCTCCTATCGTCGTGAAGGCCGATGGCCTCGCCGCCGGCAAGGGCGTGGTGGTGGCGATGACCGTCGCCGAGGCGCAGACCGCGATCCGCGACATGCTGAGCGGCGCACTGCTCGGCAATGCGGGTGCGCGGGTGGTGATCGAGGATTTTCTCGAAGGCGAGGAGGCGAGCTTCATCGTCGTCGCCGGCAAGAACCAGAGCTATGTGGCGATGGCCAGCGCGCAGGACCACAAGCGCGTCGGCGATGGCGACACCGGCCCCAACACCGGCGGCATGGGCGCCTACTCGCCCGCGCCCGTGGTGACAGCGGAAGTGCATGCCCGCGCCTGCCGCGAGGTGATCGAGCCGACGCTGGCCGGCATGGCGGCCGAAGGTCGGCCCTTCGAGGGCTTTCTGTATGCGGGCCTGATGATCGACGCCCACGGCGCGCCCTATGTCATCGAGTTCAACGCCCGCATGGGCGACCCGGAAACCCAGCCGATCCTGATGCGGCTCGAAAGCGATCTGGTGACGCTGCTCAACGCCGCCATCGACGGCAGGCTGGATGCGCATCCGCCGCAGTGGAGTGCGGACGCCACCTGCGGCGTGGTGATGGCCGCCGAGCACTACCCCGCCACGCCCGCCAAGGGCGATGTCATCGCCGGGCTCGATGCCGACTTCGGCACCAGGGCCAAGGTCTTCCATGCCGGCACGGTGTTGAAGGACGGCCAGGCCCTCACCGCCGGCGGCCGCGTGCTGTGCGTGGTGGGCAAGGGTGCTGACATCCGCGCCGCGCAGGCTGCGGCCTACGAGGCAACGAAGAAGATCAGCTGGCGCGGCGAGTTCCACCGCAGCGACATCGGCTGGCGTGCCATCGCCCGGCTGCCATGAAACTCGCGCCCTGCCCTGATCAGCATCAAGTCGCAGCCCTGCCACGACGGATGCTGAGAAATCCTGCAGGGTCAGCGCAAGGACAGACGTCTCCAGCCGGCAGGTTCGCAGTGCTCGCATGAGTGCAGTCGAAACTGGTGCGGTCGCGCCATTCGCCTGGCGCCCACCCGACGAGACGCTGCAGACATTGAAGCAGAGGCAGGGTGCCTCCGTGCTGGTCGATCTGGACAACACGCTGCTGTGCGGGAACACGCTGGATGCATTTCTGGACCAGGCTTGGCCAAGGCCTGCCAGCCGCCTGCTGGTGCTGCTCGCACGTTTCTTGAACGGCCTGATGGGCAACAAGCAGGCTGCAAACCTGGACCGTTGGATCTTCCTGCTGGTCGGGCTACTTCTACCCTGGTCGCTGCCGCGATGGCGTATCTGGGGTGCCGCTCACGCGGCCAGGAAGTACGGCAATGCCGCCCTTCTTGCAGCCTTGGCGGGGCATCGGAATGTGGTTTGCAGCTATGCATTCCAGCCGCTGGCCCGTCCATTGGTATCGCACCTCCTGCCAATGGCCGAAATCGTGGCCTGCGGTGTTTTCGGCAGTGACCGCCAGACGGAAAAAGACGTACTGATCCGCCGCCGGATTGCTGATCGCGAATTCGATATCGCCATCACTGATTCCCTGCGCGATGCCAGCATGCTGGCGCTCGCCAGGGATGCCCATCTGGTGCGCTGGTTCGATGCCGACTTTGCACACGCATGGCGCTCTGCCTACGTGCCGCTCTATTACCTGGAGCGGATTCGCAGACCCGGTGAGCGCTCGTTCCTGCGCAGCGCGGTGCAGGACGATCTTTGCCTGGCAGTCATCCTCTGCTGGTCGTTCCCCCAGCCAGGGTGGATTTTCGTGGCCGGGCAGCTGCTGTTGTTCCTGTCATTCTGGTGCGTCTATGAGCAGGGTTATGTGGACAACGACCACATCGCCGTCCGCTTCGAACCGGACAACCCCCGCCCCTCGACCAGGGCCCAGCAGGTTTATGGCCGGCCGCATCTCGCGGCAGGCCTCTGGGCAATGGCGCTGGGTGCTGGCGGATGTTCCCTGCTGGCTATCCCGCTCGATGTGAACTGGCTTCAGCTGCTGAAAATCTGGTTTGGCGCGCTGCTGATCGTGGTGCTGGCATTCGGCCTCTACAACCGCATCAGTCCTCCATCACGCATCGTGCTGTTTCCATTGCTGCAACTGATGCGCGTCGCCGTGCTGCTGCTGTGGACCCCCTTGAGCCTCGCGGGCGGCCTGATGCTGAGTGCGCACGTCATCGTGCGGCAGATGCAATACGTGACCTATCGCCATGTCGATCACGCGGCAAGGGTGCCAGTGCCCAACTTGCTGCGCTTGCAGTTGTTTCTGTTGCTGATGGTCGTGATGGCCCTTGCCGGTGCGGAGGGCCTGCTGCAAGACCTTGGCCTCATCGCCATGCTGCTGGCCTGGAGTGTGTTCCGCGCACGCCGTGAAATGAGCAAGGCCTGGATCAGCCTGTCCTGGGTCTGGCGGCGGGGAGGCCGCTAGGGCTACTCAGCCGCTGTCACATCAACCGGCTGCTGGCTGTTCTGGCGCCAGGATGCACGCTCGCGCCGCCCCACCATCAAGTGCGCAAACAGACCCCGCGGGGTAACGGACATGCCGCGCCGCAGTCGGGGCAGCACATACATGAGCCCATGCAAACAGAGCGAGCATGGAAACCGAAGCAGCCAGCCGACGGCCCGTGTCATGGCTGATTTCTCCCAGCTGCGATCGAAATCGCGCAGCCAGATGTCTGACTTCCACAGCAGGCGGTCCGCCATCGGCACCACCGTCATGCTGTACGGGATGCGCGGCACCAGACCGTACTGATCGTGCAGATAGCGCAGCGCCTCGCCCACTGGCTGTTCAAGTCCGCAGCTGTCGGCGCGTGCGCGCAGCTGCTCCCAGTCCGGCGCATCCAGCGCCTTGATCAGCATGGCGGCATCAGCCACCCAGCGAGTGATGGCGGCCGGCATGGGCTTGCGGCCCTGGAAACAGGCCAGCACGAGCAGATCCATCGTCTCAGGCACCAGAACCGGCCAGTTCTGGATCGTGCGGCGCTGTGCGCGCAACCACAGCGCATCTTCCGCAGCCTTGGGGGAATCCAGCATGTACGGCCGCCAATGCACGTCCAGTTCCAGCTTGGAGCCCTTGCGGTAAGTCGAGGCGTGCGTGACGCTGCGCACGCGCTCGTCCGGGAAACGCTTCGCCCACCAGCCCCGCTCGCTGAGTAACTGATGCGTGCGCTCGATCTCGGACTCCGGCAGCAGGATGTCCAGATCGCTGGTCATCCTCACACCCCAATCCCGGTAATACAGCTCCACCAGCGACAGTCCCTTGTGTACGAGCACTGGCAGACCGATCTCCGCAAGCAAGCCCACCGTGTGGCGCAGCGAAATCACCACCGTCTGGTTTTTCGACCACAGGAAGCGGTAGATGCCGCGCAAGCGGCCCAGCACATCGGGCCGCATCGGCAGCGAGAGCTGCTGCGCACGCCGGTAGACCAGGCCCATCAGCGCGAAGCTGCCTTCGTCTACATCGGTCTCGAACGAGAACTCGCGGTTCCAGCGCAGCCAGGCCGCCAGCGCCAGGTCCGGCGGACACAGCGCCACCTGCAGCAGCAATTGCTGACCCGGCGCAGGCAGCGGATTGACACGACCGTGCGCGGCATCCAGCGGATAGGTGTGCTTGAGCAGCAGCATGGCGTTTTGTTGGATAATTTCCCTGCGCGGATGAACCACGACGCTGCTTAGCATGAACGCAACAAAGGGACGCGAGCAATGACGTCAATCGAACAAGTCTTCGAGATGAACAAGCCGACCGTTGCCTTTCAGGTGATGGATGGCGAGACCGTGCTCATCAACTTCGATACCGGCTCCTACTTCAGCATCAATGAGCCCGGCACCCGCGTTGTGGCTGCACTCGAAAATCGTGCCAGCCTGAAGCAGCTGCTCGGCGATGCGGCTGACGAGGCGATGCTGCTGGAGTTTTTAAAGTGTCTGCTCGATGAGGGGGTCATCCGTTTTGCAGCAGGTGCCCGCGATGCGGCGACGGACCCCGTCACACCCCTCCGCTTCGCCAGTGGCGAAACGCCGGCGCTGCAAAGCTTTTCGGATTTGCAGGATCTGCTGGTGCTCGACCCCATACACGACGTCGCTGCCAGCGGCTGGCCGAACCTGCCTACTGCCGCGCAGTGACGCCCCGGATCAGCGTCATCGTCCCGGTCTACAACGGTGAGGCTTATCTGGGCGAATGCCTCGCGAGCATCGCCGCGCAAAATCTGCGCCCCGTCGAGGTCATCGTGGTGGACGACGGCAGCACCGATGGCAGCGCCAGGCTCGCAACAGCCCAAGGTGCGCGGCTCCTGCAGCAAGCGAATCGCGGGCCGGCAGCGGCCCGCAATGCCGGCATCGCTGCCGCCAGCGGTGAGTTGCTGGCGTTTCTCGATGCAGACGACATCTGGCCAGCCGACAGCTTGAGCCTGCGCTGCCAGTGCCTGCTGGAGGCTGATGCCGACATCGCCCATGGACTGACGGAATGGCAGAAATGGCTGCCTGCAGAGGCTCGCTGGGAAGTTCTTGAAATCACCTCACGACTGCTTTTCATAAGCTCCATCCTGTTCCGCCGCCGCGCCTTCGAACAGATCGGCGTGTTCGACGAGGACATGCGGTTCAGTGAAGACGTGGACTGGTGCCTGCGTGCGCAGGATGCGGGCTTGCCACGGGCGATGAGCGAGACCGTCGTGCATCACTACCGGTTTCACGGCAGCAACATGACCCTGCAGGCGCCAGATAAGGATCGCTATCTGTTCATGGCCATGCGCCGGTCGGTGCTGCGCAAACGGGCGATGGCGGCGGCGCAGCCATGAAGCCGGATGCAGTCGCAGTGCTCATTCCGGTCTACAACGGTGCCAAGTATCTCGCGGCCGCCATCGACAGCGTGCTGGCTCAAAGCCATGCGGTGCATGAAATCCTGGTGATCGACGATGGCTCCACCGATGCGAGCCCCTTGATTGCGCAAGGCTACGCGGGCCTGCGCTGCATCGTCCTGCCGCGCAACGGCGGCCAGGCCGCCGCGCTCAATACCGGCGTTGCCGCGAGCACTGCACCCTGGCTCGCATTTCTTGACAGCGACGACCTCTGGCAGCCCGACAAGCTCGAACGGCAATTCGCCGCCGTGCAGGCCAGGCCGGAACTGGAGGCGGTATGCGGATACGCCGAGCAGTTCGGCGAAGAGCCGCACAGGCCAGCAGCCGAGCGCCGCTTGCTGCCCGCCCGCCTGCCCAGCGCCATGCTGCTGCGCCGCAGCGCCTGGGAACGTGTCGGCGCCTTTCGCAGCGACAGCCCGACCTTCATCGTCGACTGGTGGGCAAGGGCCGACGCCTTGCACCTTGAGACGCAGATGCTGGATACGGTCTGCTACCGCCGCCGCCTGCACGCCGGCAACCTGGGTCGCCAGCAGGGCATGCGCGAAGCCTATCTGCGGCTGATCGCCGAGAAGCTGGAGCGGAGCCGTGCGAAGCAGGTGTCCGGCGGGGAAAAGCCGTGAAGGCCTCTACACCCAGTTACGCCCACGACCCGGCGCACCCGCAGCCTTTGCGCGATTCGCTGCCGGGCTAGGCTCCATCGCGCCAGCCGTGAAGCGGGCGCCAGGCCAGCAACTGCTTCGCCGGTTCGCAATCGAGCAGCGGCCTGTCCTTGGGCGATTCGAAATAACCGGGATCGCGCAGCGGCACACGCGGGTAGTAGCGGCGCAGAAAGGCCAGGCTGTCGCCCTCGACCGCCGCGATCTCGTCGGCACAGACCATCAGGCGATGGTGTCCCTGCAAAGGCGCACGCAGCGCCCGGCACAAGGCCTCGGCCGCGTCTTCCAGATGGATGAAGGCCCCGTAATCCCACCAGCTGGCACCCTCGTGATGCGGATGCTTCAGCAAATCGGCACGGCGTGCATCCAGTTCAGCGGTCGTCAGCAATGCGGGAAAGCGCAGGCACACCGTGCTGGGGCCACCACCGGCCGTTGACCTTGCGCAAACAGTCTCCGCCAGCGCGCGGCTCAGCGCATAGGCGCTGCGAGGCCGGCGCGGATGAGCGGTGTCGAGCGGGAAATAGTCCGGCCTGCCCTCGCCCAGGAAAATCCCCATTGCATGAATGCTGCCGCCATGCACCAGCCGCTGCACGCCCGCCTGCTGCGCGGCCGCCAGAAGCCGCGCCACACCCTGCACGTTGACCCGCATCAAAGTCCACCAGCCGGCCATGCGGCGTGGAATGCCCGCGCAGTGCGCCACAGCGTCCATTCCTTCGCAGGCCGCGCGCAAACTGCTGGCATCGAGCAGGTCCTGGCCGTCGCTCAGGTCGTAGCCGCGCAAGCCCACGCCCTCTGCCTCCAGTTTTCGGAACACCGCCGCACCCAGCTTGCCCCGGTAGCCAGTCACCAGTACGTTCATCACTCAAGTCCCCTGCCTTTCGACATCGGTCACCGCCATGCCCATTGCCGTCACCGTGATCCGTCCACCGCAGGGGAGGTTCCATCTCGGCCTCCGCGCCGCCTGGCAGCGGCGCGGATTGCTGCGCGAGCTGCTGGCGCGGGACATCCGGCTCAAGTACCGCATCGGCATCTTCGGTGTGCTCTGGGCGCTGTTGCAACCCTTGGCGCTGCTGGCAGCCTTCAGCCTGATGCTCGGCCACACGCAGAGCGCGAAAACTCTCGGCATGCCCTATGCGCTGTATGTCTTCCCCGGCCTCATCCTGTGGATGCTGTTCGCCAATGGCACGAGCAATATCAGCCTCTCGCTGGTCAGCTCGACGCACCTGGTCGGCAAGATCTACTTTCCCCGACTGCTGCTGCCACTGGCCACGCTGGGGCCGTATCTCATCGACTTCCTGATCGCGCTGCTGCTGCTGCTCGGCTGGCTGCTGTGGCAGGGACGAGCCATCAGCTGGCAACTGCTGTGGGCGCTGCCGGCATTCGTCGGCATGCTGGCTGCCACGCTGACCAGCGGGCTGCTGCTGGCGGTATGGCTGCTGCGCTACCGCGATCTGCGCCCTCTGGTGGGTTTCGTCTTGCAGGTCGGCATGCTGGTCACGCCGGTCGCCTACTCTGCTGCCATGCTGCCGTCCGGTATGCGGCACTGGCTGTGGCTGAATCCGCTCAGCGCGCCCGTCAACAGCTTTCGCGCGGCCTTCAGCGGCGGCGACGTACAAGCACTGGCGCTGGGGCTGAGCCTGCTGTTCTGGCTGGTGGCGCTGGCCGCTGCGCTGGCCTACTTCCAGCATCATGATCGGCAGTTTGCCGATTACGCCTGATGAGCCTGGCCATCGAAGTTCGAGGTCTGGGCAAGTGCTACTCGCTGGGGCAGCGCAAGCAGCCCGCGAACCTGCGCGAGACGCTGATGCGCGGCTGGCAGCGCCAGAACGCCGGTAGCGAGCCGGCCAGCCATTGGGCCTTGCGGGATGTCAGCTTCAAGGCCTCGATGGGCGAGGTGATCGGGGTGATCGGTCGCAACGGCTCCGGCAAGAGCACGCTGCTGAAAATGCTCGCTGGCGTGCTGGCCCCCACGGAAGGCGAGGCGCATCTGGCCGGTCGCCTGTGCAGCCTGCTGGAACTCGGCACCGGCTTTCACCCCGAACTCACCGGCCGCGAGAACGTGTTTCTCTACGGCGCGATGCTCGGAATGAGCCGCAGCGAGGTGCGCCGCAAATTCGACGCCATCGTCGACTTCGCCAGCGTCGGGCATTTTCTGGATGCGCCCGTGCGCACCTATTCCAGCGGCATGCATGTGCGTCTTGGTTTCGCCGTGGCCGCCCATCTGGAACCTGAAATACTGCTCGTGGACGAAGCCCTCGCCGTCGGCGATGCTGCATTCAGCCAGAAGGCCCTGGCGCGCATCCGCGAGATTTCGTCGAGCGGTGCCTGCGTGCTGCTGGTGAGCCATGATTTCAAGCAGATCACTGCACTCTGTGAACGGGCGCTGTTGCTGTCCAGGGGCCAGCTCACCTTCGACGGCACGGTGCAGGCCGCGCTCGACCTGATGCACGAAACCCCCGTGGCGACGGCAACGGCTTTTGCCCTGCTGGAGAGCTGTGCGCTGCAGCGCGACGGCATGGCGGGTGATGCAGCGATGCGGATCAGCTGCCAGTGGCAACTCAGCGAACGGGTCGCAGCCGCACAGCTGGCGGTGGTGATCCGCGACCCGGCCGATCGTCGCGTGGCCTCGGCCTGGCTGCCGCTCGGCGATCTCGCGGCAGGCAGACAGAGTCTCGAACTGCGCGCTGGCGGCGTCGCGTTCAGCCCAGGCGAATACCGCCTGGAAATGGCCTTGGCCAATGCTGGCGGCGCCGTCTCGCGGCATTACGACCTGGCCCAGTTTCGGGTGCCTTCCGATGTGCCGGACCACCGTCCGATCGCAGCCCTGAGCGAGCCGGAAAACGTGCTGCTTAAGCTCTCGCGCTGCTAGGCCTCGTTTCCACTCCTAAAAGAACGGCAGGCCGCTGAAGATATTCAGCTGCTGTTCGTGGTGCGATCCCAGGCCTCATGCAAGGCCATCTGCGAATGCTGGTCGCGCACGAAGGTGAGGGCGGCGTTCACCAGCGCTGCGGCAGTTTCCGGATTGTCACGAAGCTTCAGCACTGCGGCTGCGAAGGCGTCCGGATCATCCGCGATCAACAATTCCTGCCCCGGCTGGACCTCCAGACCTTCAGCGCCGGTGCTGGTGCTGACGACCGGACGGCCGAGCGCAAAAGCTTCGAGGATCTTGATGCGGGTGCCCGTGCCATGTCTGAGCGGCACCAGCACGGCATCGGCACTTGCATAGCAGGCACTGAGGTCTGGCACGAAACCGAGGTAGTGGATACCGGCTCGCGCCATCGTCTTCACCAGTTCCGGCTGCGGGCTGCCTCCGGCCACCAGCAGCTCCACGCCGCCATCCAGCCGGCTGCGGATCGCGGGGGCCAAGGCCTGCGCCAGCCATTCCACGGCGTCATGGTTGGGCGCGTAGTTGAGCGCGCCGACGAAAAGCAGGCGAAAGCATTGCCTTCTTTCCGGCTCCGGCCTGGGCGGCAGCGCGGGCACGTCGCGATAGATATTGGGCAGCACCGCGAGCTTGCAGGCCTGCCCCTGATCGGCCAGCCGGGCGGCTTCGCGCCCGGAACTGAAGAAGATTTTTTGATAGCGCTCCAGCTGGCCTTTTTCGACCAGCATCATCGCGAGTGCCAGACGCCGGTGGTATTCGGCGCTGGCAGCGTCGCCGCGCGCCTTCGCGAGCGTTGCGATTCCGCGCTCGCGATACGAAGCCAGCTCGTCCATGTCGAGCCACCAGGGCGCATCGCCTGCCGGGATGCCAGCCACCAGGTAGGCGGCCTCCGCGCGGAACACCAGCACCAGGTTCCAGCTCTCGCCGTGCATGATCGCGCGCGTCCGGGCACGCCGGGTGGGTGCGTCCAGGCCCGCATCGACAAACTGCACCGTCACCTTGGGCTGTGCCGCCCGCAGGCAGTCGAGCTGCGCCTGGGAAACCGCTGTATCCGGTGCCAGCAGCACGCTCACCTGCGCATGCCGGTGCCGCAGCAAGTTCAATAGCTGCCAGGCCCGCATCGCCGTGCCCTGCGCAGTCGGCTGCGGCAGCCAGGTCGTCACGAACAGGGCGGCGCCGGTGCGCTGCTCGCCATTCATGGCGTCAGTTGCAGCGCCTGATCGAGGGTGGCGAGCACGCTGTCGCGATGGCGGCCGAGGCGCAGGCTGTAGACCGGGTAACGGCGCAGAGCCGCCATCAGCGCCACCTGGCTGCGCGGCCCGCAGGTGCGTACCGTGCGACGGGTCCAGGGCAGCACTGCGGCGAGTCCTTGCCGCCAGTCCAGGGGCGCAAGACTGCTGGCATCCGCATCCACCACGACCGGCACCAGCAGTGCCGACACCTGCGCGTTTCGCAGCACCCGCTCCGGCCATTGCTGACTGACGAACAGATAGGCCTTGCGCTCCTCGCACTCATCGTATTCGTGCAGCAGACCACGCATTTCGTCCAGCCGCGCCAGCCCACCCTCGCGCAGCTTTACGGTCTGGTAGAGGCTTTCGACCGCAGTGCTGGTCTCGTTGAAAAGGCAGAGGTCGTCCGCGCCGTACCCCCAGCCGGCCAACAGGGCGGTGCAGGCGGTGGTGGACTTGCCGGAACCTCCCGCACCGGCCAGCAGCAGTGCCCGCTCACCCTTGCCGATCATTGCCGCATGCATCAGATGCCAGCCCCGCGAGCTCATCAGCAACTGCAGGACATTGCGAAGGGGCGCGGTGTGCTCGAACTCCGGAATCAGCGCGTCATCGTCATAGGCGATCCAAGCCGCACCCTTGTGGTCATCGATGGCGGCGCGCAAGCCCAGCCAGCTGTCTCTCAAAGCCAGATGACGGGAATCGCTCAAGTGCCGCAGCAGGCCCTGCTCGTTTTCCTCGTGCAGGCGCTGCATGGCCAGCGACGGGAACGGCAGGCCAGCCGCGCGGGCGTCCCAGACATGCAGATTCAGGTCGGAATGGGCCGGGGCGGCAATTTCCCGATGCCGCAATGCCGAAAACAAGCGCCTGGCCAGCGCCTCGCCGACCACTTCAAGACGAAGTTTCAGACCACCAAGCGAGAAATGCAGCGCAGAACAGATCGGACTGCGAGTCAGCACCTGCTGCCAGGCGTCGGCCGCATCGGCCGCATGCAGACCTGGCAGCGCTTCTAGGGCTCGGTACAGGCGCGGTTCGTTCATGACCTGGCGTGGATTTCAGTGGCAGCAGTATGCAATGCAAACCCTGTGTGGGAAGGCATGCTGGACTCGCAACAACAAAAAGTCTGCTCTCGCAGATCCCTTTGCCCAAGCCGCTTCATCATGTTGATGCATGGGACATCTCGCTTGCACATTGCACTGCGACCGCCTTTGACGGCAGGCATACTGGGCCTGCAAGGCGATGCCATCGGCGCCGCCAACCATGCGGTGCAAGGAGCAGCGCAATGACGAACTCATGCCACAGGGCCTTCAGCTACTCCAGCTACAGCCTGATGTTTCTTGCCGCGCTGGGCTGTGCAGCCTGCGGGAACTCCGTCTCTTCGGGACAGCTCGCCGGATCGGGTTCAAATGGCGGCGGTGGCGGTGCCAGCAGCCCGCCGCTGCAAATCGACCGCCGCTGCGATACGGCGGCCTTCCCGTCGGCCACCTTCACCGAGTGCGAAGCCGTCAATTTCGCGATGAACGGACAGGCTGCGGCAGAACAACTGAGTCCGATCTTCCAGCAGCGCTGGAACACACAGTCGCTGACCAACACCCAATCGTGGCTGGCGCGTGCCGCTGCCGATGCCAGTTGGCTGTCACCGACTTCAGGCAACACTGCACTGTTGCCACTCTGCGCGACCTGGGCCGAGCAATGCGTTGGCGATCCCTTCCGTTACCAAGAGGCGGTTGGCGCCGACGGCGACCACTTCTACAACGCAGAGGCCGAGGTCATGCCTTTTGTGTACTACGACGAAGGCTGCGCACGGCAGTCCGGCCGTGTATGGGCGCCCAAGGGCAGCAGGGCGGGCGACAAGCTGCCTGCCGTGGTGGTGGAAAATGGCTCCGTGCAGGCACCCGAAACGGTCTACTGGTGGGCTGCTCAAGCCCTGGTCCGGGCAGGCTACGTGGTGATGAGCTTCGACCCGCGCGGCCAGGGTCGTTCTGACCAGCAGACGCCCACCGGCAGCCAAGGCAGCAACGCCAACATCTCGGTGTTCACCACGGGGCTGGTGAATGCCATCGACTTCTTCCGCTCCAGCAGCGTGCAGCCCTATCCGCACAACCTCAGCTGCCAGGGCACCTATGCCACGGCGGTCACCGACTTCAATCCATATCAGGATCGTGTTGACCCCGGACGCCTCGGTATTGCAGGACACTCGGCCGGTGCCATTGGTGTCACCGTCGTGCAGGGATATGGCGCGCCAGGGGCCTCTGCCTGGCCGGGCAGGATCGACAGCAGCAATCCGGTCAAAGTGGCCGTGGCCTGGGACGGCGCAACCAATCCCAATCTTGCCGGCGGCGGTGCCGGCAGCACGCCTGGTGTCGGGGCAGTCATTTCAGAAGCGACCACCCTGCTGGCGTCCGTGCCTGCGGTTTTGACCCCGCGCGTTCCTTTCATGAGCCAGACCTCGGAATATGGTCTGGTGCCGGTGACTTATTCCAGCCCGCCGGACATCGAAAGCCACAAGGCCGGCTATCGCATCTGGCAAGCCGCCAGCGTTCCGGTGGTCGAATTCACCATCCGAGGCAGCTCGCACTACGAGTGGTCGATACTGCCAACCTTCCCAGCCACCTCCTGGTGCCCACAGGTCGTCGATGGCCGGTGCGTCGGCGGCTGGGGGCGTCCCATGGCCGAGCACTACACCGTGGCCTGGTTTGATCGCTATCTGAAGAACCCTGGTGAGACCGGCTACGCGGATGCCGATGATCGACTGCTCGACGACACCGGCGAACAGGGTGCCAACAAGATGAGCTACCACTTTCGCTCGGCTCGCGCGTTTATCGACCGGACCGGGAAGGCGCAGATCTGCGAGGACATCCGCGCCGGATGCTAGGGCATGTGGACATTTGCGCCGGGCGCATCCGCCAGCGAGGATTCGTGGATCCGAGCGGGCATCAGGCAGCAGATTCCGTTTAAAAATTAACAAATACAAAAAGAGTAAGACTTCAATGAAACTCGCCACCTGGAACGTCAACAGCCTCAAGGTGCGGCTGCCGCATCTGCTCGACTGGCTGCGTGACGCCGAACCCGATGTGGTGGCCCTGCAGGAGCTGAAGTGCGTCGATGAGGCCTTCCCCCACGAGGCCATAGAAGCGGCGGGCTACACGGCGGTGTGCAATGGCCAGAAGACCTACAACGGCGTGGCGCTGCTGGCGAAGAAGCCGCTGGTGCTGCAAGACGTCTCGCGCAACATCCCCGGCTTCGACGACGAGCAGCGGCGGGTGATTGCCGCCACCGTCGATGGCGTGCGCGTGATCAGCGTCTACGTCGTCAACGGCCAGGCGGTGGGCAGCGAGAAGTTCGACTACAAGCTGCGCTTTCTCGCCGCCTTCGGCGACTACCTGCATGAGGAGCTGGCGGCACACGAGCAGCTGGCGGTGATGGGCGACTACAACATCGCCCCCACGCCGGAAGATACCCACGATCCGGCGGTGTGGGAGGGCGGCATCCTCTGCTCGGCGCCGGAGCGCGCGGCCCTGCAGAGCCTGCTCGATCTTGGCCTGAGCGATGCCTACACCAAGCCTTTCCTGCCGGAAGGGCGCTTTACCTGGTGGGACTACCGCATGGCCGGCTTCGCCCGCAACCTGGGCCTGCGCATCGACCACATCCTGGTCTCCGAAGCCCTGCTGGAATGGGTGCAGGACTGGAAGGTGGACTTGAGCCCGCGCCGCCTGGAGCGGCCCAGCGACCATGCGCCGGTGATCGTCACGGTGTGACGCAGTTGGGGTTTGCGGCTGGCGTCACCGGGCGAGCTGCGCTTAGCATCGGGTCTGACCGCTGATTGGGAGATCAGCAATGCGTCGCCGCAACCACTATGACGTCACCAACCGCATCGAGATCGCCCGGCCCGTGGCCGTCGGCGAGGCGGTGTGCGAATTGCTGACGGCGCAATATCCGGGCATTGATCTCGCCCCGGTTGAAACGGCGTTCAAGGTCTTCACCCGCCTGTTCGCCGGCACGCTGCGCGGCTACCACGGCTGCGACACCTGGTATCACGACGCCCAGCATTCGCTCGACTGCACGCTTGCCTTCATGCGGCTGTTGCAGGGCCACGAGCGCAGCGTGGCCGTGGATGAACAGCTGGGCCCGCGTCGCGCCGCACTGGGCGTGATCAGCTCGCTGTTCCACGATGCCGGCTATATCCGCCGCAACAGCGACGAGGCCGTCAACGGCGCCGAGTTCACCTTCACCCATGTCGGCCGCAGCGGCGAGTTCCTGTCCGATTTCCTGCCACTGATCGGCTTCGACCGCGAGGCGGAGATGGCGAGCCAGCTGGTGCATTTCACCGGCTATGAACTGGCACTCGATGCCATCCAGGTGCCGGATGCGAAAGACCGCGTGCTGGGCTTCCTGCTCGGCACCTCGGACGTGATGGCGCAGACGGCCGACCGCTGCTATCTCGAAAAATGCCGGGATTTCCTCTACACCGAGTTCGAGATCTGCGGCCTCGCCGGCGTCGCGCAGGAGGGTGCCAAGGCACCGGTCTACACTTCGCCGGAGTCACTGCTGCGGCAGACACCGCAGTTCAGCGAGAAGATGCGGGTGGAACGCCTGGATGGCTATTTCCAGAGCGTCCACCGCTACATGGGCGCGCACTTCGACGGCGGCCGCGACCTCTATGCCGAGAGCATCAAGACCCATCTCGACCAGGTGAAGCGCCTGATCGAGGCCGATACCTTCGACGAGCTGCGGCGCAAGCCCAAGGCAATCCGCGCGGACGAGGTTCGCGCTGCTATCTAGGGCATCTAGGGCTGCACGGCGGCAATCGCCTGCACGGGTACTTCCAGCCGCTGCGGCGACTCGCCCGGCAGGGGCAGCGGTTGCGCCAGCGTGGGCAGGTTGAGCGCCACCGAATCAAGCCCCGCATGGCCAGACAGCTTCACCAGCTGCACATTGGTCACCTGGCCATCGGGCTGCACCACGAACTGCACGCGCGCCTCGCCGTTGGCACCCGGCGGCAGGGAGCCTGCAAAGCGCGCCAGATGCTGGCGCACGCGGTTGGCATAGCTGCTGTCGGCATTGACCACCGCAGGCGTGGCCTTGCCAGCTGCGGTGCTGGCGGCGGGCTTCTTGCCCGCTTCGGCGGCGGCCAGCGTTTTTGCAGCGGCGGCGACAGCCGTTTTCGGCTTGGCCACTCCAGGCTTTTTCGGCTGCGGCTGGGCCGGCAGCACAGGCTTGGGCGGCTGCGGCTTGGCTTTTTCAGGCTTGGGCTTGACCGGCTTCGGCACGGCGGCCACCACCGGCTCGGCGGGCCGGCTGGCCTCCGGCGTGGGCATCACCGGCGGTGGCAGCGGCTTGATGGGCTCTGGCCTCGGTTCGGTGACCGCAGGCTCGATCAGGGCAACTTCCGCGATGGACTGGATCGGTTCGGGCGGCGGCGCGGGATCCGCAGGCCAGGCAATGTCGCGCGCCGCATCGGCGGCGAGGGGTGCTGGCGGCGTTGTAGCAGGCTCTTCGGTAGCGACCGGGCTGGGTGCTTCCACCACTGGCGGGATTGCCGGGCTTTCATCCACCGGCGCGGCGTCGGGCTGGGGCGCAAACCCGATGCGAAGCACCACGAAGTGCAGGGCCAGGGCGGCGGCAAGGGCCATTGCCATTTTCTGTCCGCGATGCATCAGCGACCTCCCCTGACGGTGAGCAGCCGCACATCGCTCACGCCGGCCTCGCGCAGCGTCGCCAGCAGGCGCAGCACGCGCTCGGCGGGGATCTCGCCCGCGGCGCGCAGGTCGAGCGGCTTGCCCTGCCAGGCCAGGGCGCGGGCACCGAGCTGGCTGTCGGCGAACACCTCGTCCGCCAGTGCGAGCACGGCGCCCTCGCGCAGCTCCAGCACACGGGGTGCGGCTATGGCGCGGGCATCGGCCCGCTGGCTGGCGGGCGTGGCGCGGCCCGGCTTGGGCGCGCCGAAATGGCTGGAACTCAGGAAGAAGATCATCAGCAGGAAGACGACGTTCACCAGCGGCAGCAGGGCGTCATCGAGGCTGCGCGAACGCGGGCGCTTGACGGTGTCGAGCTTCATGGCGCGCCCTCGGCGAGCTGCACTTTCACGCCGGCGGCCGAGAGCTGGTCCCAGCTCGACAGCAGGGTTTGCAGCGGCACGCCCGGTGCGGGTGTGAGCCGCACTTCGCGCGCCAGCTTGAGCTGCTCGATGGCCGGCAGCGGGTCGAACACCGCCGCGCCCACCTTGAGCTGGCCATCGGCGAGCACGACAGCGCGCAGCACATCCGGCTCATCGGCCACGGGCGTGCCGCCGACGCGGCTGCTGGGTGCGAGCTCCAGCGCGGTGCGGGTGTAGCCCGCATAGCTGCCCACCAGCATGAAGAAGAACAGCAGCACCAGCATCACGTCGATCAGGGGGATCAACGAGGGCCGCGAGCGCCGGCGGGCTGGCACGCTCAGTTGCATCAGGCGTCCTTCTTGCCGAAGAGAGTCTCCAGCGGCGACGGCTCGGCATTGCCGGGCAGCTGCACCGGCGGCGTGAACAGCCGCGTCAGAGCCGATTCGATCTCGGTCTGCAGGCGCTCGATGCGGCGCTCGAAATAATGCAGCGCGGCAATGCAGGGGATGGCCACGACGAGACCGGCCGCCGTGGTGAGCAGCGCCTCCCAGATGCCGCCGCTGAGCGCAGCGGGCGAGACGTTTTCACCCGCCATCTGCAAGCCCTTGAAGGCGGTGATCATGCCCAGCACCGTGCCCAGCAGGCCGGTGAGCGGGGCGAGCTGGCTGATGACTTCGATCGGCCTGAGCAGGGCGCGGGCGTCTTCGAGCCGCTCGCTGGCATGGACGCGGGCGAACTCCACCGCCTGCTCGCGGGTGAGCGCGGGGTTGGTGACGGCGGCGATCGCTGCGGCCATCGACGAGGGCAGCGGGCCGCGATGGTCCTGCAATATCGCCAGCGCATCCGCCGACTGGCCGCGATGGAACAGCAGCAGCGCGCGGCTGATGAAGCTGCGATCTGTGAGGCGCAGCTCCCAGAACTCCCAGCCCTTGACGATGATCAGGGTGAGGGCCGCCAGTGACAGCAGCAGCAGCAGGTAGGAGGCAGGCGCACCCAGTTGCAGCAGGTCAAAGGCTTGGGTGATGGGGTCTTGGGCGGGCTTCATGCTCGAAACTTCAGTGGCGAATGACGTGATGATACGGAAGCTTGCTGGCGTATTGCGCCCAGCGGCTGCAACAACATCAGGCCTTCTTCATGCCGCAGCGCCGGTCAGCAGCCGATACTTCTCCATCAGCTGCGCCTCGGTCTCGACATGCAGATCGTCATTGGGGATGCACTCCGGCACCGGGCACAGCGCGCGGCACTGCGGGATGTCGAAATGGCCCACGCATTCGGTGCAGCGCGAGGGATCAATCTCGTAGATCTCGATGCCCTGCGAGATCGCCTGATTGGGACAGGCGGGTTCGCAGACATCGCAGTTGATGCAGAGATCGGTGATTTTCAGAGACACGATTACTGGCCTACCTGCCGCGTACCCGCTTGCGCGGCCCTGCATTGGATGTGGGGCGGCCGAAGCGTTCCAGCAAGGGGGCGATGACGGCCGGCGGCACCAGTTTTTCAACCGGCGCGCCCAAACCTGCCAGCTCGCGCACGAGGCTGGATGAGAGGTGCGCATACAGCGGCGAGGGCGTCAGCATCACCGTGTCGAGCTTGGGATAGAGGTCGCGGTTCATGGTCGCCATCTGGCGCTCGTAGTCCACGTCGCCGCCATTGCGCACACCACGCACCAGCACGGTGACGCCATGCTCGCGGGCGAAATCGACGATCAGGCCGCTGAAACCGATCACCTCCACATTCTTCAAATCGGACGCCACTTCGCGGATCAGCGCGCAGCGTTCTTCGAGCGTGAACTTGGGGTTCTTGGCGATGTTGCTGCCCACCGCGACGATGAGTTTGGGGAACATGCGCGCCGCACGATGGATGATGTCGTTGTGGCCGAGCGTCACCGGGTCGAAGGTGCCGCTGTAGGCCGCGATGATGGTCATGCTCAAGCCTCGTGGGTAACGAGTCCGTAGCTTACCTGACCCGCCTTTTTCTCCTTCAGCCAGACGTAGCCTGGGGGCAGCTCCGGGGCGGCGGCCGTGCCCCATTCCAGCATCACGCGGTTGCCGGGTTTCAGCAGCGGGCCCAGCAGGGGCAGGGCTTGCGCCAGCAGGTTGCCGGTGGCAAACGGCGGGTCGATGAAGACCACATCGAACCCTTGCTTGCCACTGGCGAGTGTGGGCGTGTGCAGCCAGCGCAGGGCATCGGCCTGGATCACCGTCGCGCGCTCGCCACCCTTGAAGGTGGCGATGGCATGGCGGATGTCCTGCACCTGCGCGCGGCCGGTGTCGATGAAGGTACAGTGTCCCGCGCCGCGCGAGAGCGCCTCCAGCCCCATCGCCCCGCTGCCTGCAAAAAGGTCGAGGCAGAGCGCGCCGTTGATGACCGGGTGCAGCCAGTCGAACACTGTCTGACGCACGCGGTCGGGCGTGGCGCGCAGGCCGGTTTCGGGGTCGGCATCGAAGTTGACGAGGCGGCTGCGCCACTCGCCGCCGATGATGCGCAGCTCACCCAGTGCGCGCTTCACTGCGGCGGTTCGCTGCTGCGTGCGCGCTCCAGTTCAGCCAGCCGCAGCTTGAGCGCGGCCACGCCCGCGAAGTGGTACGCCAGCCCCGCGCCTGCAGCCATGCCAGCCAGAAAAATCACGATGAAGATCATTTGCGCCCCATGTCGCCCAAGTTGTAGAGCAGGTTCGCACCGCCCTGCCCGCTCACCACCGTCGGCACCTGGCCCAGCCATTTGTCAACCTGATTCTGCTGCACCAACAGCGGCGTGAGCGAGGCGGAAATGCGCTCGTTGGCCTCGGCCTGCGCCTTGGCACGGGTGAGCGTGCTCTCTGCCTCGGCTTGCGCGGCGATGATGATTTTCTCCTTCTCGGCCTGGGCGTTGGTAATGGTGATCTGCTTGTTCTGTTCGGCCTGGCGGTTGATGATTTTCAGGCGTTCTTCTTCCTGCTTAGCCTCCTGCACGCCGACGATCTTCTGCATGATGTTCTGCGGCAGTTGCAGCTTGCGCAGGGCGGCATCGCTGAAGATGAAGGGCAGCGGCTTGAACTCTTCGACCAGCCGCGAGCGGATCTCGCTGTTGATGGCATCGCGGTGGTCGGCAATGCTCTCGACGCTGTACTTGCCGCCGACATCCCGCACCACGTCGCGCACGATCGGGTTGATCTTCTTGTCGAAGTAGTTCTCGCCGAAGGTGGCGAGAATCTCCGGCATTTTCTCGGCCACCGGCGTGAACATCACCGACAGCTCGATGTCGTAGCTGACGTTCTTCGCATCCAGCACATCGAGGTGCGGCTTGTTGATGATGCCGTCGCCGTCTTCGCCATCTTCCTGCCCCGAATAGGTGGCGGTTTGCAGCTTCACGTCCTTCTCCAGCACGGTGTCGACGAAGGGGCGCTTCCAGTGCAGGCCCGGTGTCGAGATCGCCTCCTGATAGCGGCCGAAGGTCTGGATCACACCGACCTTGCCGGAGTCGATGGTGTAGAAGCTGCCCAGCACCGTCACCAGTGCGAGCAGTGCCAGGGCAATGACGATCACGCCCTTGAAGCCGAAACTGTTCATGCGATTCCCCTCTGCGTGTAATGACTGCTGCGCCTTGACGCGGTTGAGCAGCGAGCCGATCTGACTGGCCATGATGGTGGTCCCTGTTGCGATGGCGACGGCGTCATTGTGACCCAGCGGCGCGCGGCGGCGGTTTGAGATGCCGCAACACCCCACGCGCTGCACGCCATAGCTTCGGCAGCAGCCACAGCATGAGCAGCACCACGACCAGCAGCAGCACGAGAAACACCCACGGCTGCGTGAGCGCGAGCAGCAGGCCGCCGCCCACCGCTACGTCCTCGCCCAGAGACAGACCCCAGTTGCTGAAAGGCTCCGGCGAGGTGTTGGCAATGGCACGCGTGCCGGCCTTGGTGACATGGCTGCCCGCCGCCAGCGAGCCGCCGATGATCGCCGCCGCCAGCGTCGCAGCCGCACCCGAATCGCCGAACACGCCCGCTGCCAGCGCGGCACCGGCCGGGATACGGATGAAGGTGTGGATCGAATCCCAGACGCTGTCGAACCAGGGCACCTTGTCGGCCACGAACTCGACGACGACCATGCCGCCCGACGCCGCCAGCACCATCGGGTGTGCAAGCAGCGCCAGGTGCGAGGGCAGCGGATACCAGCCCATGGTGCCCACCAACCCCACCACAAACAGCACCACGTAAAGCCGGATGCCGCTCGCCCAGCCGAGCGCGGCAGCGAGCGAGATGAGTTGCAGGGTGTCGAGCGATTGCATGGTGCTCAGGGCTTGGCGAAGCCTGGGCTTTTCAGCAGCGCCCGGTCATTGCTGTAGACCGGCTTGGCCCCGTTGGCAGCGGCGATCTCAGCGATGAGGTAATCGCTGAAACCACCCGGCTGCGTGCTAAAGCGAGCGAGCGCGGTGCGAACCACATTGACCTGATCGACTAGAAACAGCGTGTTGTCGATGAGGCCATCGAGTAGTGCAACGCAGGCCTCGCGGCTGAGCTTGTGCCGGGCTTGCAGCACCCAGACCATCTCGCATAGCACCGGCACCGCAATGAAAATGCGATGCCCTGCCTTGGCTGCCTGCGCGATCAGCCGCTTCGAGGCCGCGTGCTGCAACTCGTCGTCGTTGATGAACACGCGCAGCAGCACATTGGTATCGACCGCCAGCAAAGCCATCTCACTTGCCCCGGCTGATGCGGCGGTCGTCCTCGGCTAGATGCTGGCCGATGGTGGCGTGCATGTCCTCCACCGTCATGGGCTTGTCGCCCTTCTTCACCAAATGATTGAGGCAGCCCACCAGCTCGCGCCAGTCGCGTGACTTCTGCGCCCGCACCTTGAAGCTGCCATCGGCCTGCGGCTCGAACACCACCGTGTCGCCCGCGCCCACGCCGAGCTGGGTTCGCACTTCCTTGGGCAGGGTGAGCTGGTTTTTGCTGGTGATGGCGGCGGTGGTCATGAGCATCTCCTTACGCTTGGTAAGGAGATGCTACCTTCACTCAGGCCTGCGTGCCACCCACCGTCATGGCGTCGATCTTGAGTGTGGGCTGGCCCACGCCCACCGGCACGCTCTGGCCTTCCTTGCCGCAGACGCCGACACCGTTGTCGAGCGCCATGTCGTTGCCGACCATGCTGATCTTGGTGAGTGCCTCCGGCCCGTTGCCGATCAGGGTCGCGCCCTTCACCGGGCGGGTGATCTGGCCGTCTTCGATCAGGTAGGCCTCGGTGGCGCTGAACACGAAGTTGCCGCTGGTGATGTCCACCTGGCCGCCGCCGAAGTTCACGGCGTAAAGGCCCTTCTTGACGCTCTTGATGATGTCGGCCGGATCGCTCTCGCCCGCGCGCATGTAGGTGTTGGTCATGCGCGGCATCGGCAGGCGGGCAAAGCTCTCGCGGCGGCCGTTGCCGGTGGGGGCCACACCCATCAGGCGGGCGTTGAGGCGATCCTGGATGTAGCCGACCAGCTTGCCGTTCTCGATCAGCGTGGTGCTGCTGGTGGGCGTGCCCTCGTCGTCGATGGTGAGGCTGCCTCTGCGGTTGGGCAGCGTACCGTCATCGACCACCGTCACCAGCGGCGAGACGATCTGCTCGCCCATGCGGCCGGAGAACAACGAGCTGCCCTTGCGGTTGAAATCGCCTTCCAGCGTGTGACCGACCGCCTCGTGCAGCAGCACGCCCGGCCAGCCATTGCCGAGCACCACCGGCAGCATGCCGGCGGGGGCGGAGACGGCATCGAGCAGCACCACCGCCTGGCGCACGGCCTCGATGGCGAGCTGCTCCGGCTTGTCCTCGCCGAAGAAATGCAGATAGGCACCGCGCCCGCCGGCACCGCTGGCACCCTGCTCGCGGCGGCCATCGCGCTCGACGATCACGCTCACGCCCATGCGCACCAGCGGCCGCACGTCGGCACTGCGCGCGCCATCGGCGCGCTGCACGAAGATCACCTCGTACTGCCCGGCCATCGAGACCATCACCTGCGTCACCAGCGGCGAGGCGGCGCGGGCGGCGGCATCGGCGCGCTGCATCAGCGCCAGCTTGTCGGCCGCGGGCCAGTTGCTGAGCGGGTCGATGGCGGCGTAGAGCGGCGCCACCACGGCCGCATCGCGCACGGCGATGCTGCCCTCGCCACCGCCGCGCACGATGCCGCGCGCGGCCTCGGCGGCATCGGCGAGTGCGGCGGGGGTGAGTTCATCGGAATACGCGAAGCCGGTTTTCTCACCCGCCACCGTGCGCAGTCCCGCGCCGCGTTCGGTCTGGTGGCTGCCGTTCTTGATGATGCCGTCTTCCAGGAACCAGCTCTCGGTGACCGAGTGCTGCAGGTAGATGTCGGCGTCGTCGGCCCCGGTCGGCATCAGCCGTCCCAGCAGCCGGTTGAGCACGGCAGGAGTCAGGTCACTGGGGCCGAGCAGCAGGGCGTCGGCGGTGTCGAGGGCGGTGCGGGCTTGCATGAGCAAATGACCTTGGGATTGAGAGGGGATTCTAGAGGCGGCGATGGTTCAGCACGGGGAAGCTCGCGCGCACGGCTTGCAGATGATCGAGGTCGATCTCGGCCATCGCCAGCCCCGGTGCGTCGTCAGCGACTTCGGCCAATACCTCGCCCCAGGGGCCGACGATCAGCGAGTGGCCGTAGGTGCTGCGGCCACCGGGATGCGTGCCGCATTGACCGGGGGCCAGCACATAGCACTGGTTTTCCACCGCGCGGGCCTTGAGCAGGGTGTGCCAGTGCGCGGCTCCGGTTTTGGCCGTGAAGGCGGCTGGCACGCTGAGCAGCGTTGCTCCGCCTGCGGCGTGCGCGCGGTACAGCTCCGGGAAACGCAGGTCGTAGCACACGCTCAGGCCGATCTTGCCGCAGGGGCTATCGGCCACCGCAGCGCGCACCGGGCCGGGCGTGATGCTGTTCGATTCCCGATAGCGCTCGCCGCTCGCGCCCGGCACGTCGACATCGAACAGGTGGATCTTGTCGTAGCGGGCGGCGCGCGCACCGGTCGCGTCGTAGAGGCAGCTGGCTGCATAGACATGGCTTACTCCCGCCGCATTGACCCCCTCCCCGCAAGGGGGAGGGAGACTGAAAGCCCCTCCCCCTTGCGGGGAGGGGTTGGGGAGGGGGTCTGCGGCGGCAATTGGCAGCGTGCCGGCGAGCACCCAGAGATTCAGGCGGGCAGCAATGTCGGCGAAGAACTGCTGGATCGGCCCGCTGCCATCCGGCTCGGCGTGCAAGAGCTTGTCGCGTTCCTTCGCACCCATGAAGGCGCAGTTCTCCGGCAGTGCGGCGAGCACTGCACCTGCCGCCGCAGCCTGCTCCAGCAGCGCCTGTGCCTGTTCGAGATTGGCGCGCACATCGGCACCGCTGTTGAGCTGGATCACTGCGGCTTTCATGGTTTTGCGGTCTCCTCCACGGGCGGCAGGGGCGCGGCGGCGGGTTCGAGCTTCTTGATTTCCGGATTATCCCAGCTGCCGGTGAGGCCATAGGTGAGCTGCGTCACCTGCCCCAGCGGCTTGTCGATGACCTGGTTGGCGATCACCGCAATCAGCGGCAGCACCGGTGCCGCGACACTGGCCGCCCCACCGAGCAGCAGCGCACCCAGGGTGATGCCCTTGGTGTTGGGGGTGACGGTGATGACCTGGTTGTAGTCATGCGCGGCCAGGCCCACATCGCCGCGCACGTCGATGCGCACCGACGGCCCGCGCACGATCAGGTCATCGGTGTGGGCAATGCCGTTGGCGAGCTGGAACTGACCCTCGATGCGGTCAAAGCCCAGGCCCTTCGACACCACATCGCCGAAGTCGAGCGTGAGCCGGCGCGGCAGCGCGTAGAAGTTGAACAGGCCCAGCACGCGGCCGGTGCTGCCGGGTTCCACCGTGCGCAGCGCGCCTTCTTCCACCGCCAGGTTGACGCTGCCGCGCGCCTGCGCCCAGTCGAAGCCGCGGGCGGCGGCGGGCCAGGTGAGGTCACCGGTGATGCGCGCATTGCGGCCGGAGACGGTGGCGGCATAGCCGAGACTTTCGAGCGTGCCCGCCAGGTCGTCGCTGGTGAGCGTGAAGCGGCTCTGGGCTTCGGTGAGGCCTTTCAGGCGTCGCCATTCGCCCTCGGCGGTGAGGGCGGCGATGCCGCCTTTCAGCTCGGCGCGGCGCAGCTTCTGGCCATTGGCGCTGCGCTCGCTGACGAATGACAGCGCGCCGAACGGGCGGCCGCCGATGCCGAGTTTCTCGACCGTGAGATCCAGCGTCGGGGCCTGCGTGGGGTCGGCCGGTTCGCTGGCATCCAACTCGCTGCCGCTGTTGCCGGCCTTCGGCGCCGGGCGCAGTTGCAGGGTGCTGAACTGGCCGACCAGCGCATCGCCCGCCGTGCTGAGCTTGAGCTGGCCAGAGGTGCCCTCGCCCTGCAGGGTGGCGGTGATGCCGCCATAGATGCGCCGCGCCTCCACTTGCAGCGCGCCGGTCTCAAAGCCCGCCACCCGCAACCGCTGGGCATGCAGGGTGGCACCGAGAAACGGCAGCAGCTCTTCACTGCTGGCGCTGCTGCCGGCGGCACTGCCGCGAATGTCAGCGACGAGCGGCAGCCAGCTGGCGGGCTCGAGCGTGTCGATGGCGGCGGCCAGCGCCCAGCCATTGCGTGCGGGCCACTGCGGCGCTTCGCCGGGTCCGACGCGCACCGCCACCCCGCGCAGCTCCGGCGCCTGCGCACTGCTGCCGCGCGCAAAGCGCAGCGCCACACCCAGCCGGCCGGGCAGTTCGCCGACCAGGCGCAGCGGCGTGGCCTCGTCACCGCTCAGATCCAGCCGGATCGGCCAGCTCTCGTCCGCCGTCTTCTGCAACGGTACGGGCAGCAGGGTGTTGACGCCGACCAGGCTGCTGGCCAGCCGCACCCGGCCGCTGTCGGGGCCAGAGAGCGGGATCGCCAGCTGCCAGTCGGCCACACCCTGCAACTGCCGCAGCAGCCAGCCCGGCACGTAGCGGGCGGCAAGGCCATCGGTCTTGGCAAAGTCGATGCGCAGGGCCACGCCGATCTCGTCATGGCCTTCGGCATTGGGGTGGATGCGCGCCGTCACCGGCGTGTCGAGAAAGCGACCCTGCAAGCCCTCCGCCAGCAGGCCCTTGGCACCACCGAAGTGCAGCTTGCCGGTGATGTTCTGCACCGGCCGGTCGAGCACGGCGTGGCGCAGGTTGTTGCCGAGCAGGCGCACCTCGCCCTCGGCGACGGTCTTCTGGTCGAGATTGGAATGCAGCGGGATTTCGAGATGAACGTCTGCCTCGGCGGTTCCCTCCGCCTCGGTCCTGGTCAGCAGCGCCGCGAGCCGGGTGGCCAGCGGCGAGCCGCGCAGCAGGCTGTAGTAGTACGGCGCTTCGCCGACGCTCTTCGCGTCGATCACCAGCGGCGAGCTGGCGAAGTCGCCGATGCTGCCGGTGGCCGCAGGCACCGCCACGCCGCTGATGACGCCGCGCTGGGCGCTGAAGCTGAGGCCATTGCCCGCGAACAGCAGGGTGGCGGCGAGCTGGTCCACGCCCGGCCAGTCCGGGTGGTATTCGAGCCGGGCACCCGACACCGGCAGCTTCAGCGACCACTGGCCGGTGGGCCTCTTGTGGTACGGAAAATCCGCCAGCGGGCCATTGATGTCCAGCACTGCCTTGCTGATGCGGCCTCGCACCACGGCGCGGTCGAGCCAGTCTTTCAGCGACTGGCCCCAGTGCAGGGGCATCAGCGGCTTGAGGCTGACGACATCGGCCACATCGAAGCGTGCTTGCAGCTTGAGGAGGGGTGCGGCCTCGGCTGGCAGCAGCAGCTCGCCGCTGGCCTGGCCCTCGCTGCCCAGCAGCGCCCAGTCGAGACGCGGCAGGCTGATGCGCCAGTCGCCGCCATCGCGCTGCCACTGCGCATCGGCGGCGAAGCGGGTGGCGCGTTGCGCAGTCGCCAAAACCTTCGGCAGCTCGAAGCCGAGCGGCTCGGCCTGGAGCTGCGCGCGGCCGCTGTTTTCGTCGGCGGTGATCTCGCCGCTCAGGCCCTGCACGCTGCCGCGCTCGGCCCAGCGCGCGGCCAGGCCGGTGAAGCGCGCACGCAGGCTGAACTCGGCCCGCGCTGCGGGGGCCTGCTGCCAGCGGCCGTCGAGCGCGGTGAAATCGCCCTTGAGACTTTGCAGCAGCGCCGCATCGGGGCTGCCCTTGGCAACGGCGAGCACCGCAGCCCAGGGTGCCAGGTCATCCAGCCGCAGAAAATCACTGTTGAAACGCCACTGCCTGGCACTGCCCGTTGCGGCCGCACGCCGCCAGTCGAGCCTTGCGGTGGTGACCGGCCAAGCGCCCTTCTGGCCGGTGAGCCGCAGCGGTACGAAGTCGAGCGTGCCGCCCTCCGCAGACGGCCGGTAGTGCAGGCCGAGATCGACGTCGCGCAGGGTGCTGTCGGCCTCGCCTTGCAGCGCGAGCGCCTGCGCGCGCAATGACAGCTCGCTGGCACCGGGTGCGCCTTCGAGCCAGTCGCCGGCGGCGGTGAGCGTGGCCTCGGTCCACTGCACCCGCGCCAGTGCCGGCAGATGGCGATGCACGGCCGGGCCGGGCGCGATGTCGCTGGCATCGAGCGACCAGCGGCCCTGCCAGCTGGCAGCCTGTTCAAGATCACCCGTGATGCCGGCGCGCAGCCGCACGCGCGCGGCGAGTACCTGTGGTGCCTGCATCTCGGCGCGCAGCTCGAAGCCCTGGGCATCGAGCCGCAGATCACCCCGTTGCAGCACGGCGGTGAAGCTGGCCTTGGCATCGCGGCGGTCCTGCACCGCCACGGTGAGCTGCTCGACGCGCAGGCGCGAGAAGCGCTTGATGGCGCGGGCGACTTCGGCGAACACCAGCGGCTTGTCGTTCTGCACGCGGCCGATCAGCCGCCACTGGCCTTCGGGCGTGATCTCGGCAGCGAGGCTGATGCCCTGCACCTCCACCTCGGTCGGGCCCCACTCGCCGCGCAGCAGCGCACCCATCGCAAAGCCCAGGCGGATTCGCTCGACATCCACCACCGGGGTGTCCACGCGCTGGCCCTGCGCGCCGAGCAGGCGCACGCCTTTCAGTTCCAGCAGCGGCCAGAGCCAGCGCCAGCGCAGCGAGAGGGAGTCCACCTGCACCGGCTGGCCGAGTACGCGCGAAGCCCTGGCAGCCACTTCGTCCTTGTAGCCGGGTGCCAGTGCCACCGCGAGCTGGAACAGGCCGGACACGAGTGCGGCACTGATCGCGATCAGTGAAAGCCAGGTGATGCCGCGCGTCCACCAGCGGCGTTTGCGACGTTCCATCTTTGGCTCTTACACCGGCACCACGTCGAAGTTTTCCTGCGGGTAATAGGCTTCGGCTTGCAGACGGATGGGACGCTTGAACTGCGCTTCGAGTTCCGCAAGGCCGCCGGATTGCTCCTGCAATTTTTCCACCACCGCCGGGCAGGCCAGCACCAGGAAGCTCTTGGCCTCGTACTGGCGGGCCGCGCGCTGCACCTCCCGGGCGATGTCGTGGCAGACGGTCTCGATGGTCTTGATATGACCGCGACCATGGCAGGTGGGGCAGACCTCGGTCATCAGGTGGCCGAGCGATTCGCGCGTGCGCTTGCGGGTCATCTCGATCAGCCCCAGCGGCGAGAAGGGGTGGATCTGGATGCGCGCCTTGTCCTTGGCCAGCTCGCGCTCCAGCGCGCGCCAGACCTGTGAGCGGTGATCGTCGCTGTGCATGTCGATCAGGTCGAGGATGATGATGCCGCCGAGGTTTCGCAGCCGCAGGTGGCGGGCGATGGTCTGGGTGGCTTCCAGGTTGGTCTTGAGCACCGTCTCTTCAAGATTGCGGTGGCCGGTGAAAGCCCCGGTATTCACGTCGATGGTGGTCATCGCCTCCGTCTGGTCGATCACCAGATGGCCGCCGCTCTTCAGGTCCACCTTGCGTTGCAGGGCACGCTCGATCTCGTCCTCGACGCCGTACAGGTCAAAGATCGGCGCGGCACCGCGATGCACTTCCACCAGCGACTCGGCACCGGGCAGAAACTCGCGGGCGAAGGCGCGCATCTTCTCGGCCTCGCTCTCGCTGTCCACCCGCACACGCTCGACGGTGGTGCCCAACAGATCGCGCATGATCCGCATCGATAGCGGCAGGTCGCCATGCACCATGGTGCCGGGCCTGGCTGTCTGCGCGCCCTCGTCCACCGATTTCCACAGCCGCACCAGAAAGCGCATGTCCTGGGCGATGGCCTCTTCCGTCGCCCCCTCGGCAGCGGTGCGCGCGATCATCCCCCAGTAGGGCGCGAGTTCCGGAGCGAGGCGGTTCATGATCTCTTTCAGGCGCTCGCGCTCGCCGTCGTCCTCGATCTTGGCGGAGACGCCGACGTGCATCTCGAACGGCAGCATCACCAGATAGCGCGCCGGCAGCGAGATGAGCGTGGTGAGCCGCGCACCCTTGCTGCCGAGCGGGTCCTTGACGATCTGCACCAGCACGGTCTGGCCTTCGTTGAGCAGGCTTTCCACCGAGGGCAGCGGTGCATCGGGGGCCAGGCCCTCCGGCCGGCGCATGTCGGCAACGTGCAGGAAGGCCGTGCGCTCCAGGCCGATGTCGATGAAGGCCGCCTGCATGCCCGGCAGCACCCGCTTGACCACGCCCTTGTAGACATTGCCGACCAGGCCGTGACGGTTGGCGCGCTGGATGAAGATCTCCTGCACGCCGCCGCCCTCGACGAGCACGACGCGGGTTTCCTGCGGGGAGATGTTGACGAGGATTTCAGTGGTCATAAGGGTATTGTGCTTGCATGTCGGGGCTGGATGCCGAGATGCGCCAGCAGCGCGCAGGTCTCGCTCATCGGCAGGCCCACCACGCCGGTGTAGCTGCCCCGCACTTCTCGCACGAAGCGCGCCGCCAGTCCCTGAATGGCATAGGCACCGGCCTTGCCCATCGGCTCGCCGCTGGCGACGTAGCCGGCGATGGTCTCGCGACTCAGTTCCGCAAAGATGATTTCAGTCGTGGTGACCCTCTGGTAGCACTGGCCGGCATGCAGCAGCGCGACGGCGCTGATCACCTGGTGCGTCTGGCCGGAGAGTGCTGCGAGCATCGCCTCGGCCTCGGCCGCATCAGCGGGCTTGCCGAGGATGCGGCCTGCCAGCACCACATCGGTATCCGCCCCCAGACAGGGAAGCGCCGGGTGGCGCTGCTGCGCGGCGCTCGCCTTGGCAATGGCAACGCGCAGCGCGTAGTCGGCCGCCGCCTCGCCCGGCGCGGGGATTTCCGGCACATCGGCAGGGTCGATGTGAAAGGCGAAGCCCGCCTCGCGCAGAAACTGCACGCGGCGCGGCGAGCGGGAAGCGAGTACGAATTGAATGGCGTCCATTCCAGGACGAGCACCGCGTGAAGGCGCTAGCCGCCCTGCTTGATGCTACCGGAGCGCAGGGCCTTGAACCGCTCGATGTCGGAGGAATACTTCAGCTCCGTCGCCGCCCGCTCGTCGCGCAGCTTGCGCAGGGCCTGCAGGCCGTCGATCAGCGAACTCTCGAAACTCTCGATCTGCGTCTTCAGCGTGCCGGTGGGCGGCTTGCTGCCCGCGCGCTCGCGCAGGTCGGCAAGCGTCTTCTCGTTGTCGAGCACCGACTTCTGCGCCAGCGTGACGCGCGCATCAAGCGCGGCCAGGCGCTCTTCGCGGGCCGACTGCAAATCGGCCACGCTGGAGAAGGACTGCAAGAGATAGCGGTCATAGATGACACGCTGCTGCTGATCTTCCACGGCCTGTTTCTCGGCCGCGATTCGCGCCTGCGCCTGTTCGAGTTCCGCACCGCTCAGCTCGCGCGGCACCACCTTGGTCACCATGCCACTCTTGCTGAGCGTCTCGCGGCCCTGCTTGGACTCCTGCGGCGGCACCTTGTCGCCGTAATGCACCTGGCCGTTGGCATCCACCCAGCGATACAGCGAGGAGTTCTTCTGGGCCTGCGCCGGCCATGCCACCACGAGGGTGGCAGCCATCAGGGCCAGCGGGAAAATCGTTTTGTGGTTCAACATTTCGATTCCCCCAAGAGTCGAAATCGTGTCACGGGAATTACGTAGATGTTACGCCGTACTCAGCCTGGTATTGGCGGATTGCGCTCACAGTGTGAGGCTCGATCACGCCCGCACCATGCCCTGCGGCCAGATAGGTCAATATTTCCTGCACCGACACTAGCGAAACCACCTGAACACCCGTGTCGGCCTGCATCTGGGCGACGGCCGACAGCGCGCCCGCACCACGCTCCATGCGGTCCAGCGCAATCACCGCCGCCACTGGCGTGCCACCGGCCGCGCGGATCATCGCCACCGCCTCGCGCATGGCCGTGCCCGCCGTTAAAACGTCGTCCACGATCAGCACTTTCTGCCCTGCAAGTGCCGCGCCTACCAGCGTGCCGCCCTCGCCGTGGGCCTTGGCCTCCTTGCGGTTGTAGGCGTAGGGCACATCCAGACCCTGCTCGCTCAGGGCATAGGCCACGGCGGTTGCCAGCGGAATGCCCTTGTAGGCCGGGCCAAACAGGGTGTCGAAGGCGATACCGCTCTGGCGAATGGCCTCTGCGTAGGCCCGCGCCAGCCGCGCCATCGCCGCCCCCGAACTGATCTTGCCCAGGTTGAAGAAGTACGGACTCACCCGCCCGGACTTGAGCGTGAACGAGCCGAACTTCAGCACCTCGTGTTCGAGGGCGAGTTCGAGAAAAGCGGTCTGGTGCGGGTGCATGGCGTGTGAGAATGAGATGTCCTGAACGCCATTATCGTTTACTGCCCATGCGAATCATCTCCCTCAACTGCAATGGCCTGCGCTCGGCCGCCAAGAAAGGCTTCTTCGACTGGCTGGCCACCACCGATGCCGATGTGGTCGGCCTGCAGGAGACCAAGGCGCAGCCAGATGATCTGGCCGATGCGGTCTTTCACCCTCAGGGCTGGTCGCAGCACTTTCACAGCGCGCAGAAAAAGGGCTACGCGGGCGTTGCGATCTACAGCCGCAAGACGGCGGATGGCTACATCGACAGCCTCGGCGCGCCGGAGTTTGATGACGAGGGCCGCTATCTGGAGGCGCGCTTCGGCAATCTCTCGGTGATCTCGCTGTATCTGCCCAGCGGCTCGGCCGGGCCGGAGCGGCAGCAGAGCAAGGATCGCTTCCTCCAGATTTTTCCCGCGCACCTCAAGCAGCTCGCCGCCAGTGGGCGCGAGGTGGTGCTCTGCGGCGACTGGAACATCGCCCACACCGAGAAGGATCTGAAAAACTGGAAGGGCAACCGCAAGAACTCCGGCTTTCTGCCGCACGAGCGGGAGTGGTTCACCACCATGCTGGCCGCAGGCTGGGTCGATGCCGCGCGCACCCTGCACGCCGATCTCGAAGGCGAGCTGTACACCTGGTGGAGCAACCGCGGCAACGCCTGGGAGAACAACGTCGGCTGGCGCATCGACTACCAGATCGTCTCGCCGCAGCTGAAGAACCGCGTCAAAAGTACCAGCGTGTTCAAGGCGCAGCGGTTTTCAGACCATGCGCCCCTGATCGTTGATTACGCCGACTGATCGCGCGCAATCGACTGGTCGGCCAGCCCTGAGCGCCACAGCCAGATGTAGAGCAGCACGCCCGGCAGCGCGGCTACGGTGGTGAACAAGTAGAAGTCCACATAGCCCATCGACTCGATCATTCCGCCCGCCGTGGTGCCGGTGACGAAGCGGCCGACGATGGAAGCCGCCGCCGACAACAGCGCGAACTGGCTCGCCGTGAAATTGAGGTTGCACAAGGCCGAGAGATAGGCCACCACCACCACGCCGCCGATGCCGCTGGCGAGGTTCTCGAAGCCGATGGTGAAGGCGAGAAACTCGTTGTGATGCCCGATGGCGGCGAGTGCCGCGAACGAGAGGTTGGAGACGGCCATCAGCACCAGGCTGGCCAGCACCGAGTGCTTCAGGCCAAAGCGCGCATACAGGGCACCGCCGATGAAGATGCCGACCAGGTAGGCGATGAAGCCAAACCCGACGTCGTAGGTGGCGATCTCTTCGTTGGTGAAGCCGAGATCATCCAGCAGCAGTCGCAAGGTCAGGTTGGCCAGCGTGTCGCCGATCTTGTGCAACAGGATGAACAGCAGCACCAGGGCCGCGCCACGGCGGCGGAAGAACTCGCTCAAGGGGGTGATGACGGCTTCCACCACCTGTGCAAAACCCTTTCGCAGCAAGGGTGCGCGGTGGCGCAGTGGCTCGCCCATCAGCAGCGCGGTAGCGACTGCCGGCAGCACGAAAGCAGCGCACAGCAGGTACGCCATCGCCCAGCCCGTGCTGCCCGCCACCAACAGCGCGAGCGCACCCGCCGACACCGAGCCGATGCGCCAGCCGTACTGCGACATGCCGCTGCCCACACCCAGCTGGTGCGCTTGCAGCAGCTCGATGCGGTAGGCGTCGATGACGATGTCGAACGTGGCCCCCGCAATGCCGGTGGCGATGGCGGCAAAGGCGACAGTGCGCAGGCCGGCCTGCGGGTCGGCCAGCCCCAGCCAGGCGAGGGCTGCGACCACCAGCGCGGCGGAGAAAATCACCCAGGACACCCGCTGGCCCAGCCGCCCCAGCAGCGGCAGATGCAGGCGATCCACCAGCGGCGCCCACAGAAACTTAAAGTTGTAGACCAGAAACGCGAGCGAGAAGGCGGTGACGCTTTTCTTGCTGATGCCGTCCTGCGCCAGCCGGGTGGTCAGCGTCGCGCCGATCATCGCGTAGGGCAGGCCCGACGAGATGCCGAGCATCAGGGCGGCGAGCGGGGCCGCCTCGAAATAGGGCTGGACGGCAACAGGCAGGCGGGCACGCAGGGCGGCAAGATTTGAACTCATGCCGCCATGCTAGCGGCGCTTCGCTCAGGCCGCAGACTGCGCCGCCGGCCTTGCCGCGCGCACGGCCTCGATCAAGGCACCAAAGCGCATCGCCGCCGACGTTTGCGCGCTCAGCTGCGAAGCCCTGGCCATCACAGGCAGCCGCAGCCGCACGATGTCGTGGTCCTGCGTCACCTTGGTGGCGCCGAGTGCGACCAGATGCTCGATGAAGCGCTGGTTTTCAGGCGATACGTCGTAGAGAAACTGCTCGATGCCGATCGCCGCCGCATGCACATGCACCGCGGCGTGCAGCAGCAGACCCGCGCCGCAGTGCTGGTAGGCATCGAGGATGGTGAGTGCGACTTCGGCGATCTTGGAATCGGCATCGAGCCGGATCGCACGCACCACGCCCACGCCCGGCTCGGCGGGATTGGCGAGATTGAGTGCTGCATAGGCGATGTGGTTGCGGCCGTCGGGATGGGTCAGGAAGGCCAGCTGCTTCGATGACAGCGAGCTGACCTGCCCGAAGAAGCGCATGCGCCGCGACTGCTCCGACAGATGCTCGTAGCCGGCCGTGAAGCGCGGCGCATGCGCCGGCGTGACGAAGGCGACCTGCACGGCGAGGCCGGAAGGCAGGGTGATGTCGAACTCCGACGGTGGCGTCTTGCGAAACCACTTTTGAAGCAAGGGAACGTTCATGGGCGGACTGTACGGCGCGAAGCTGAATGAATGATTGCTGCACTGCACAATTTCAATACCATTCGGCATTTTCTTTAATATTTTGATTATTATTTGAATATGGAAATACAAGCTGCCGTCGCCGCCCTGGCTGCGCTCGCACAGGAAACGCGCCTCGCCGCCTACCGCCTGCTGGTGCAGGCCGGGGCCGAAGGGCTTGCGGCCGGTCGCATTGCCGATGCGCTCGGCGTCTCCCCCGCCACGCTCTCGTTCCACCTGAAAACGCTCAGCCATGCCGGGCTGATCGAGGCCCGGCAAGACAGCCGCTACGTCATCTATCGCGCCGACTATGCGCAGATGAACGCGCTGATGGCCTACCTCACCGAAAACTGCTGCCAAGGTGCTGCTTGCGCCGTGGAAGCCCCCTGCTGCCCCGACGCTGCACCCTCACTGGAAAACGCTGCATGACCCGCCCCTTCAACATCCTGTTTCTCTGCACCGGCAACTCGGCGCGCTCCATCCTGGCGGAGGCGCTCGCCAACCACCCGGCGGTGGGCGCGGGGATGTTCAAGGCCTACTCCGCTGGCAGCAAACCCAAAGGCGAGCCGCATCCCCTGGCACTCGAAACCCTGCGCCTGAATGGCATCGCCACCACCGGCCTGCGCAGCAAGAGCTGGGATGAGTTTGCTGGCGCCGATGCGCCGCAGCTCGATTTCATCTTCACCGTTTGCGCCAGTGCGGCTGGTGAGCAGTGCCCGTACTGGCCTGGTCACCCCACCACCGCGCACTGGGGCGTCGATGACCCACCGGCGGCGGGCGACGAGGCGGCACAGCGCAAGGCTTTCCAGCAGGCTTTCGTCATCCTCAAGGGCCGCATCTCGCGCTTTGCCGCACTGCCCTTCGAGGCGCTGGATGCCGCACAGATCGCCCAGCAGGCCGAGCAGATCGGCATCGAGTTCTAGCCTTGTCACGCGCCCTGTTCGCAGAGTTTCTCGGCACGCTGCTGCTGCTCGCCATCGTGGTGGGCAGCGGCATCATGGGCGAGCGCCTGGCGGGCGGGAACACCGCCCTCGCCCTCATCGCCAACAGCCTCGCCACCGGCTGCGGGCTGTATGTGCTGATCACGCTGCTCGGGCCGATCAGTGGCGCGCATTTCAACCCGGTGGTGACGGCGGTGTTCTGCGCACGCGGTGAAAAAATCTGGCGCACGCTGCCGGCCTACGCGGCCGCACAGCTGGCGGGCGGCATTGCCGGGGTGTGGCTTACGCATGCCATGTTCGCGCTGCCGATGCTGCAAACCTCGGCGCATGTCCGCAGCGGCGGCCCCCAGTGGCTGGCCGAAGGTGTGGCCACGTTTGGCCTGCTGCTGACCATTCTCGGCGGGCTGCGCCATGCGGCCGCACAGGTGCCGGTGCTGGTCGCGGCCTACATCACGGCGGCGTACTGGTTCACCGCATCCACTTCATTCGCCAATCCGGCAGTGACGGTGGCGCGGGCGCTCACCGACACTTTTGCCGGCATCCATCCCTCAGGCATTGCCGGCTTTGTGCTGGCGCAGTGCCTTGGTGCGGCACTGGCGGCGTTCACCGCGCGCGGCCTTTTTGGCAAGCCCTAGCGAATCTCGGCGTTGCTGGCGCAGTCGGTCTTGTAGGTGTGGCAGTGGCCTTCGTAGAGCGATTCGATCAAGGCCGCATGGGCCTTGGCGATGGCCGCGCGGCGCGGCTTGAGGGTGGTGGTGACCAGGCCGTTGGCGAGCGTGAAGGCCGGCACGATGGCGACGCGCACGAGCTGGTGACCATGTGCGAGATCAGCCAGCCGCGCGCGGCAGCGTTGCAGCAGGGCGCGCTCCAGCTGCTGCTCGCCCTCGGCATCGGGGCGGTAGGCGATGAAGCGTTTCAGCGCCTCCAGCTGTGCGGCATCCGCAGTCAACAGGGCGATCAGATACGGGCGCGATTCGCCCAGCACCACCGCCTGCTCGAACAGCGGCTCTGCCGTGAGGCGCGATTCGATCTCCGCCGGGCAGGCCTTCACGCCGGTGCTCATCACCAGCACATCTTTCAGACGGCCGGTCAGCACCAGCGACTCGCCGCAAAGGCGAGAGGCCTTGTCGCCGGTATGCAGCCAGCCGCTCTCGTCCAGCACCTTGGCGGTGGCCTCGGCATCGCACCAGTAGCCCTGCATCAGCGAGGGGCTTCGCACCAGCAGCTCGCCATCGGGGGCGATGCGGGTTTCGACATTGTCGAGCAGCTGGCCGGCAGAGTCGGGGTCGCAGTTTTCATCCATGCGATTGACGCTCACCACCGGCCCGGCCTCGGTCAGGCCATAGCCCTGCACCAGCGGCACGCCGAGCGCGGTGAAGGCCTTGGCGATCTCCGGCGACAGCGGTGCGCCGCCGGAAACCGCCATGCGCAGGCGGCCACCGAAGCGTTGCTGCACAGCGGTCACCAGGCGGCTGGTGATGCGCCTGGAGAATCGCCGCGTGGTGTCACTCACTGCCAGGTGGAACAGCGCGCGCTGGTGCAGCGGGCCATCGAGCAGGGCCTGCGAGATCTTGGCGTAGAGCCGCTCGTAGACCCGCGGCACGGCGATCATCGCGGTGGGGCGGATGGTTTGCAGGTCTTCGGCCAGGTGCTCCGGCCCACGCGAAAACGCCGTCTCGGCACCCACCAGCACCGCGTGATGCCAGCCAGCGATGCGCTCGAAAGAATGCGACAGCGGCAGCAGCGAGAGCTTGACCACATCGCTGCCACTGGCGAACGCGCGCTCGCAGGCGAAAACATTGGCGAGCAAGGCGGCATGGCTCAGCATCGCGCCCTTCGCCGCCCCGGTGGTGCCGCTGGTGTAGACGAGACTGGCCAGCGCATCGCGCGGCAGTGCCAGGCGCCCGACGGCGGCCGGCGCCGCAGCTGCCAGAAAATCAGCCAAAGACCGCACCCGCGCATCGCTCGTCGATTCGGCACCGGCGGTCAGCACCAGATGCTGCAAATCCGGCAGCGGCTTTTCGGCGGCGATGGCCGACCACAGGGCGGCGTCGCGCACGAAGGCCAGCACTGAGCCGGAATTGCACAGCACATGCGCCGCATTGCCGGCGGTATCGGCCATGTAGATGCCGACGCTGACCAGACCCAGACGGTAGATCGCCTGCTCGGTCGCGACCCAATCCGGCCCGTTGTCGAGCATCAGCGCCACACGCGAGCCGGGCGGCAGTTGCAGCGCGGCCATCGCCTGGGTGATGGCCTGCACGCGGGCATCGAGCGCGGCCCAGCCCAGGCTCTGCCACTCGCCGGTGGCGCGGTTGAAGTGGCGGCAGGCCACCGCATGGGGCGTGCGGGCCAGGCGGGCATCGAACAGTCCGGCCAGGCTCTGCACACCCGCCTCGTCGATGACGGTGGCAGCCGGTGCAGCCGCACTGGCCGGCAGTGCGGGCTCACTGGCCTGGAACGGCGCCTGGAACTGGGCCTGCTGGTTCGGATGCGCGACAGCGGTGCTATGGGGCATGGTGATTCCTTGCTGCTAAACCGTCAGCCAGGCCTTGCGGCGGCTGGCAACTTCGGGGGAAGGCGCTTCGATCAGGCTGAGCGTCCAGGTGTCGCTGGCGGCGGCCTGCGGGATGATCTCGGCCTGCATCAACTGGTCGCTGCGAAACCAGTGCAGCGTCACCGCCACACCCGGTGTCAGCGCCTGCAGGCGGCGGCCGAAACTGCTGGCCGACACGCTCAGGCCATCGAGCGCGATCAGTACATCGCCACCCGCAAGGCCGATCTGCTGGGCCGGCGAGCCGGTCAACACATGGGCGATGCTGCCATCGCCCTTCAGCTTGCAGCCCAGCGTGCAACGCTGCGGCGGCGCGCTGCTGCGGCCACCGCCATCGCTGTCGCCGCTGGCGACGCGGCGCTGGGCCAGCACGCCGAAATCGGACAGTGTCTCTGCCAGTGGCAGCTCGCCGGTGCCGCGCAGGGCAGCATCGAAGAAAGGCTTGAGGTCGAGGCCTGAAAGCTGTGCCGCCACCCTCTCCAGCGCGCGTTCGGGCGCGGGCAGATCGTCACGGCCGTATTGCTGCCAGAGCGCCTGCATCACCGCATCCAGCGAGCTGCTGCTGTCGCGCCGCAGCTTGAGGTCAAGACAAAGCGCGACCAGTGCGCCCTTGACGTAATAGTTGGTGCTGGCGTTGGGGCTGTGCTCGTCAGGCTGGTAGTACTTGATCCAGGTCTCGAAGCTCGCATCCGCCAGCGTGTGCGTAAGGCGTGCGGGCGTGCGTTCGAGACGGGTTGCACCCTCGGCCAGCAGGTCGAGATAGCTGGGCGCGTCGATCAGCCCGGCGCGCAGCAGAAACAGATCATCGTAGTAGCTGGTCACGCCCTCGTAATGCCAGAGGTCACGCGAGTAGGCCGCACCCTGCAAGTCACTTTCCGCGAAGCCCTGCGGGGTGATGCGCTTGACGTTCCAGAGGTGGAAATACTCATGGCTGACGAGGCCGAGGAAGGTGCGGTATTCCTTGCTCATGCCGCTGCTGCCGGGTGCCGGCAGATCAGCCCTTGCGCAGACCAGCGCGGTGGATTCGCGATGCTCCAGCCCACCGTAGCTGCTGGCCGTGACATTGGTCAGAAACCAGTAGCGCGGCATGGCCGGCTGGTTGCCGAAAAACGTGCGCTGCACCGTGCAGATGCGGCTGATATCTGCGGCCAGCCTGGCGTGGTCGGCCTCGACCCGGCCGGAGAGCGTGAGCGTATGCGGCACGCCACCGGCGTCGAAGTCGATGCGCTGGAACGCGGCCATCTCCACCGGCGAGTCGATCAGCGTCTCGTAGTCGGTGGCGTGGTAGCGGCCAAAGCCGGCGGCATCGGTCTGCACCGCGACGAGCGAGGTGGCGACCTGCCAGTGGGCAGCAGCTTCGATGGCCGGCTTCTCGATCTGCAGCTCGAAACCAGACCGCTCGAAACCCAGCGGGCAGTACACCAGCGAAGAGGCGTTGAAGAACCCGCGCCGGGTATCGAGATAGGCCTTG
Organism: Pseudomonadota bacterium; assembly: GCA_040386395.1. Lineage (GTDB taxonomy): Bacteria > Pseudomonadota > Gammaproteobacteria > Nevskiales > Nevskiaceae > Stagnimonas. The sequence continues at coordinate 45,892 of JAZKFO010000011.1, forward strand.
CGCACCGATTCGTCGTAGGCATACACGCTGTAGCTGAGCGTCACCGGCCCGGCATCGGCCTTGAGGCGGAAACTCGATTTGTCGAGCCGCTCGACGCCCAGGGCCAGGCCATCGCGCTCGGCCTTGAGGCGCGACACATGCTTGGCGAAATCGCGCACCAGATAGCTGCCGCGAATCCAGTTGGGCAGGCGCAGCACGCAGTCCTGCGGGGCGATCAGCGAGAGCCGGACGTGGAACTGGTGCGTCAGCGGGTCAGGCGAAACCGAGACCTGGACCGCAGGGTTGGGGGTATCCAATGAAGGAAAAACCGACCGGAAGGGACGCGAAGTTTAGTCCTGCGCCGAGGCGGCTGCCAGAAACGCCTCTGAGCGCCAGATGAACGGCCTGTAATCAAACCGTCGCAGGAGCGTCACAAGGCGCACCTAGGCTCACGCGGCTCCATATCCCAGCCCGAACCTTGCAAGGAACCGCATCCATGTCGCACAACCATCCCGAGATCATCGACAACCTCGCCGTCGATGACAGCAACAGCAATTTCTATCAGAACGTGATGCACGCCCAGATGACGCGCCGCCAGGTGATGGCAGGCGTCACCGCAGCGGCCACCGTCGCCGCCGGCGGTACTTTGCTGGCCGCTTGCTCCGAGGATGGCGGCCTGGTGGCCCCGGCCCCGGCGGTTGCCAGCATCAACAAGAGTCTGGCAGATCGCGTGGTGATCCCCGCCGGCTACACCGCCACGACGCTCTACCGCCTGGGCGACCCCACCCGCGCCACCGATGCCGCCGGCGCGCCGGTGCCGGCCTACGCCAACGATGGCACCGACACCGATTTTGCCAACCGTGGCGGCGACCACTTCGACGCGCTGTATTACTTCGGCATGAGTGCCACCGGCACGTTCGAGCTGAACAACTCTGCTCGCGGCCTGCTGTGCATGAACCACGAGGCGCTGACCGAGGCCTTCCTGCACGCCAGCAAGATCAACAACACCCGCGCAAACGGCAAGGACCCGGACGGCAAGGACATCCTCAACCAGCGCCCCAGCGCGCAGGTGCTGAAGGAAATCGAAGCCCACGGCGTCAGCGTCATCGAAGTGACGCGCGGCGTGACCGGCAATGGCATGACGCATGTCCTCGCCAGCACCAAGAACCGCCGCATCACCGCCCGCACGCCGATGGTCTTCACCGGCCCGGCCGCCGGCGATCCCCGTCTGGTTCACAAGAGCTATGCCGCCAACGGCGGCACCTTCGGCGATGGCATCAACACCCAGGGCACGCTCAACAACTGCGCCAACGGCTTCACGCCCTGGGGCACTTATCTCACCTGCGAAGAGAACTGGGCCGGCTATTTCTTCCGTGGCAAGGCTGACCAGACCCGCCGCGACGACATCGAGCGTTACGGCATCCGCACCATCAATGCCACGGGCACGACCATGGTGGATTCCCTGGGCTTCCAGGGTCACAACTGGGATCTCGCCGCAGGCGCTGAAGAAGAGTTCAAGCGCTTCAACTGCACCGCCACCGGTGCCGATGCCACTGCCGACTACCGCAACGTGCCGAACAACTTCGGCTACATCGTGGAAATCGACCCCTTCAACCCCACCGCCGCCATCAAGAAGCGCACCGCGCTGGGCCGCATGGGCCACGAAGGCTGCTGGCCGGGCAAGATCACCGTCGGCAAGCCGGTGACCTTCTACATGGGTGACGACGGCCGTTTCGAGTACATCTACAAGTTCGTCTCCACCGCGCTGTGGAGTGCATCGGATGTCGGCGGCGGCGTTGCTGCCGGTGACAAGTACATGGACAGCGGCAAGCTCTACGCCGCCAAGTTCAATGCCGATGGCAGTGGCGAGTGGCTGGAACTGGCGCCGGGCAAGAGCGGCCTGTCGGCCAGCAACGGCTTCGGCACCCAGGCCGATGTTTCCATCGTCACCCGCCGTGCGGCCGATCTCTCTGGCGCCACCAACATGGATCGTCCGGAATGGGCCGCCGTCAACCAGGCCAACGGTGATGTGTTCTTCACCCTCACCAACAACTCCGGTCGCGGCAACGGTGCGGCCACCGAGCTGCCGGAAATCTACAAGGGCGGCAAGGACATCGGCATCGACGCCGCCAACCCGCGCGTCGGCAATGCCAACGGCCACATCATCCGCATCCGCGAAGCCAATGGCGACAACTCGGCCACCAGCTTCAAGTGGGAAATCATGGTGTTCGGCGCTCGCGCCGACAACGCCACCAACAACGTTTCCCAGCTCGGCAGCGTGAGCGATTTCTCAAGCCCCGATGGTCTCTGGATGGATAACGGCGGCTACCTCTGGATCCAGACCGATGACGGCAGCAACTTCACCACCGGCACGGGCATGGCAGGCAGCGGCACCGAGGCGCTCAGCAACAACCAGATGCTGGTCACCATCCCCGGCGAGCCGGGCCAGACGCCGCAGATACGCCGCTTCCTGGTCGGCCCCAAGGGCTGCGAACTGACGGGTGTGGACATGACGCCGGATCGCAAGACCATGTTCGTCAACATCCAGCATCCGGGTGAAGTGGTTGCCGCGCCGTTCGACCTCGCCATGCCCTCGACGTACCAGAGCCACTGGCCGGCCGCCAGCCCGACCGCCGATGCCGCGAGCAGCACGGCACGCCCGCGCTCCGCCACCATCGTCATCACCAAGAACGATGGCGGTGAAATCGGTCGTTAAGGGTTTTTTCTCGCAGCATTTCAGGCCCGCGCAAGCGGGCCTTTTCTTTGGCCCACAAAATGGCCCGCTCGCACGGGCCAGGGGTTCCACAGCAGATCGCTAGCGCATCAGAACTTCGCTTCCGCCGTGATGCCGACGCCACGGCCACGGCCGTCGATACCGCTGCCGTGTTCGCGGTACTGCTTGTCGAGCAGGTTCTCGCCGAACAGCTGCACGCGATAGGTGTCGTTGGGCTTCCAGCCGGCGCGCAGGTTCAGCACGGCAAAACCCGCCGTGCCGCCGTTGGCAATGCGGTTGTCGGCACGGTCGACCGAGTCGAGGCGATCCTGCGTGGCGTTCATCCACAGCGAGGGTTCGATCACCACGGTGGGCAGCAGCAGCCACTCGGCACCGAGCACGCCATTGAGGGGCGGGATGCGGTTGCCCGGCTCGGTCGTACCGTTCACTTTCTTCTCGGCGCGCACGGTGTTGAGCGTGCCGTAGGCGGTGAGATTGCTCGCCAGCTGGTAACGCAGCGCAGCTTCAAGGCCGTAGTACTCGGCCTTCTGGATGTTCCGGTTCTGCGAGCAGTCGTTGGTCTCGCCGGTGGCGGGGCACTCACCGGTGCCGCGCGGCACGGCGTTGCTGATCAGATCAATGCGGTCGTCGTACTTGGAATAGAACAGCACTACCTCGCCACTCAGGCCGCTCGCACGCCACTTGAAGCCGGTGTCGATGCTGTTGATGGTTTCCGGCTTCAGCGCGGGGTTGCTCACCACGTACCGGTTGTTGCTGCGGCTGCCGACCGCGGCGAGGTCGTTGACGTTGGGTGCGCGGTAGCCACGGCCGGCATTGAGCGTGTAGGCGAGCTGGGGCGTGAGCGCATACCGCAGACCAGCCTGGGCCGAGTAGTCGGTGCTGTCGACCTTGAAGCCGGTGCTGCGGTCGGAATCCGGTGCGGCCGGCAGCGTGGTTTCGGTGGCGTTGCCGCGCAGGCCAAAGTCCAGCAGCAGGCGGTCTGTGGCCCTGAACGAATCCGCGAGATACACGCCGTAGTTGTCGGTCTCGGCCCCGTTGGGGAAACGGCTCTTGAACGCCAGGCTGCTGGCACTGCTGGGGATGAAGGCGGCGGCGTTGTTCTTGCGCAGGATGGTGCTGTCGATCTGGTCCTGATACAGCTCCACGCCGTAGGTGAGTCGGTGCGCGCCGGCGGTGCTGACGAAGCCGGCGGTGAGACCATCGAGCGTCGAGCGGTTTTCTTCCAGCTGGATGCGCACCGTGCTGGCGTTGGGCATGAAGCGGTCGTAGCGGTTGTCTTCGATCACCTGGCGGCCGAGGTGCAGCTCCAGGCTATCGACGAAGGCCAGCGGTGCCGAGTAGCGGTAGCGCAGGTGGAAGAACTCGCGGCTGTTGAAGTACAGCGACTCGAAGCGCGCCGGGTTCTCGCTGGCGACGATGGGCTTTGAGCCGGGCACCACCTCGTTGTAGCGGGGGAAGCCGGAGGGCACGTCGTAGAGCTGGTAGCTCAGCATCAGCTCATGCGCGCTGGCGGGTGTGTAGATCGCCTTCACGTCGTAGCTGCGTGCGGTGTATTCGCTGGGGCCGACGCGGTCGTTGAGGCTGATGTTGCCGTTGCCGTCGGCGAACTGCCCTTGCTTGCCCACCTTGCGGTTGCCGTAGCTGGCGGTGGTGTAGCCGCCAGCCACCGACAGCGTCTTGTTGCCGATGGCGTGCGAGATGCGACCGACCTTGGCGAGATCGGCGCTGGCGTAGTGGCCGAGCACTTTCGTGCGGTAGTCGGGCTTCTCGCCCTCGAAGCGCTCTTCCGGCGTGGTGATCTGCACCACGCCGCCCATGGCATCGCTGCCGTAGAGCGTGGCATAGGGGCCGCGCAACACTTCCAGCTGGCTGATGTTGTAGGGGTCGACCAGCGCGATGTACTGCGACGGTGCCGTGCGGAAGAAGGCGTTGTTGAGGCGGAAGCCATCGACCAGATGCAGCACCTCGGCACCCTTCAGACCCCGCACGATCGCCATGCCCTGCCCGGCGCCGGTCTGCTGGAAGAACACGCCCGGCTGGCCGCGCAGCAGCTCGGCCATCACTTGCGGGGTTTTCTCGCCGATCTGGCCGGCACCGAGCACGGTGACCGGCTGCGCCACGTCAAAGCTGGACTCGGCCGTGCGGGTGGCCGTGACCTGCACGGGATCAAGCCGGGTGGCATCGTCGGCCAGCACAGGCAGGCAGAAGGCAGCGGCGAACAGCGCTGCCGTGGAATGGAGGCAAGACATCGGACAACTCCCTGGGATCGTGGCGGCTACGGATGAGCGGCTTTTGCGCACCCTAAACAATCAGCTGTCAACGGTTCGTGAAGCACCGCGTCAACCACTTTTCAGGGTGAACGTTGATTCATACAGCGCCAAACAATCTCAAACCGATCGGGGAACCTCATGCACCACTCGTCCTTGTTTCAAGTGTTCTGCATTGCCTTGCTGGCAGCCGTCGTCAGCAGCCCGGCCCATGCAATCCGCTTGATTGATCCGGTGTTTCCGGGGCCGTCGCAGTCGCCCCCTTCTGAGCCCCGCAATCCCTGCTTCGGCGGCTTCTACGGCACTGCTGGCGAAGACGCCCAGTTCGACCAGATCGGCGGTGCCCCGGCGCATGATTTCTACGCCGTCTATGTCTCCGAGAACCCGCAACTGCTGGCCTTCACTGCCGCAGTGACCGACAACACCAAGATCCTGCCGCTGCTCTCGCGGTATGAGGCTCGCTTCGTGGCCGAGGACAGCAGCGATACCTACTTCGTGCGCATCGAGAGCCGCAATGTGAACGGCGATGCCCTGAAGTCGCTCATCGGACGCTTCGAGGTGGGTCTTTACAAGGGCCGCGCCGATGGTCTGGGCAGTGAGGAGCGGCTGGTACGCCCGGTCGCCGATCCGGGCTTTTTCTACGGCAACTCCAGCACGCTGTCCGACGGCGGCGTGATCTCCTTCGATCTGCCCAAGCGTGAGCTGGAGGCGCTGGTGCCGGGGCGTGGTTTCGACCTCGGCCAGTCGCTGCGCAATGTGCGCTTCCTGAGTCACAGTGCCGCCTCGCTGACCCAGCCGGCTGACACGGCCCGGCACCCGGCCTACCGCCTGCGCTTCGACCAGAACTGCCCGTCGCAGCGCTGAGCGCGTGCAGCCATCGCATCGCGATTCTTGCTGACCCCCGCAACGCGCTCTGGCGGAGACGCGAGGATCGGCAGCTCCGGTTTGCGCCACGCAAGTTGTGACGGCAGGCAACAGTTCGGCAATGTGACGCGCTACGCTTGGCGCATGAACGTTCCCGCAAGCTCAACCCCGCTCTCGCTGCGTGCCCTGCTGGTGCGCCTGGTCGTCAACCATGTGATGCGGCCGGTGCTGGCCACGCCACCGACAGCCGCCAACCGCCTGCGGCTGGAAAAACTCACCGGCCTGACCTGGGTGCCACGCGGCACCAAGATCACCGAAGGCCAGCTGGGCAATGTGCCGGTGGAATGGGTCGCCAATTCCACCGCCGGCGCGCGCGGCTTCGTGCTGTACCTGCATGGCGGCGGCTATGTCACCGGCTCGCCGCGCACCCATCGCGGCCTGACCTCGCGCATCGCCCGCGCAGCGCGGGTGTGTGTGGCCGTGCCGGACTACCGCCTGGCACCGGAGCATCCGCATCCGGCCGCCGTCGACGATGCGCTGGCGGCCTACAAGGGCTTGCTCGACCAGGGCATCCCGCCGCACAAGATCATCATCGCTGGCGACTCCGCCGGCGGCGGCCTGTCGCTGGCGCTGGCGCTGCGCATCAAGGCGGCACCGCTGCCGCAGCCCGCCGGCCTCGTGCTGCTCTCGCCCTGGACCGACCTCACCCTGGCGGGCGGCTCGATGCAGTCGCCGCAGCAGAAGGAATGGCTGCTGACCAAGTCCTTCATCGTCGATGCCGCCAATCACTACGCGGGCGGGCAGGACGCGCGCCAGCCCACCGCATCGCCGCTGTTCGCCGATCTCACCGGCCTTGCCGCCATGCTGGTGCAGGTGGGCACTGAAGAAGTGCTGCTGGATGACTCCACCCGGCTCAGCCAGGCCGCGACCCAGCAGGGTGTGCCGGTGACGCTGCAAATCTGGCCGCAGCTCTGGCATGTCTGGCAACTGCATGGCGGGCAGATGCCCGAAGCCGACCGTGCGATTGCCGCCATCGCGGAATTCATCCACGGGCGACTGACCGGCAAGTTATGAGCGACTCCACCGTCATCAATTTCGAAACGCCGCTGTTCGGCGGTTCGGCACCCAACAAGATCGGCAAGTACGAGATTGCCGGCATGCTCGGCAAGGGCGCGAGCGGCTTGGTCTACAAGGGTTTCGACCCCTTCGTGCGGCGCGATGTGGCGGTGAAGATCGCGCTCCAGCTCAGCGAGGAACCACGTCACCTCGCCGGCAGGGACTCACCCGCCAACAACTTCTTCACCGAGGCTCGTGCAGCCGGCATGCTCAACCACCCGCATGTGGTGGCGCTTTACGACGCCGGCATGGAAGCCGACCTCTGCTACATCGTGATGGAGTACGTCGATGGCGACACCCTGCTGCCCTGGTGCCGCAAGAGCGGCCCGCGCATGCCGCTGGAGAAAGTGCTCGACCTGATGACCAAGTGCGCGCGCGGCCTCGACTACTCGCACAGCAAGGGCGTGCTGCACCGCGACATCAAGCCCAGCAACATCATGATCACCTCGGAGGGCGTGCCGAAGATCATGGATTTCAGCATCGCCGAGATCAACGAGCGCAAGACCGAAGAAGGCATGACCGCCGTCGGCTCGCCGCTGTACATGTCGCCCGAACAGGTCACCCGCCAGCAGCTCGGCCCCACCTCCGATCTCTACGCGCTGGGTGCGGTGATGTTCCAGCTGCTCACCGGCGAGACGCCGTTTTTCGCACCCCATCTGCCGGGCCTGTTCGCGGCCATCCGCAACGTGCCGGCACCCGCCGTCGAAACCAAGCGGCCCGATGTCTCGCGTGATGTCAGCAACATCGTCGCCAAGCTGCTCGCCAAGAAACCCGCCGACCGCTACCAGAACGGCAAGGACCTCGCCAGCGACCTTGCCCGCGAGCTGGAGCGGCTGCACAAGTCCGACTCGCAAGCCAGCCGCCGCGAAAACCGCGACTCGCTGCGCGGCCTGAGTTTCTTCAACCCCTTCAGCGAGACCGAGGTGGACGAGGTGCTCTCCGCCGCGCAGCTCCGAAGTTTCCCCGCCGGCAAGCTGATTCTCGAAGAGGGCGAGATCGACAACTCCTTCTTCATCATCGCCATGGGCCAGGCCATCGTCCGCAAGGGCGACAAGCCGATCCATGTGCTGGTCAAGGGCGACTGTTTCGGCGAGATCGGCCTGGTCGGCAATGTGAAGCGCAGCGCCTCGGTGGTGGCGGCGAGCGCGGTACTGGCGCTGAAGATCAATGCCTCCCTGCTCGACCAGCTCGCACCCGCCAGCCAGCTGCGCTTCTACAAGACCTTCACCCAGGCCATGATCCAGCGGCTGACCATGGCCACTGCCAGGGCACCAGCCAGCAGCGCCTGAGCCTGTAGATAAAAAACACTGCCGCCATGCCAGTCAGGTGCTGCTGTGCCTACACTGGGCAATGGTGAAATAAGCATCAGGTCATGGTGCGACGTGCAGGTTCCGAAGGGACGCAGCAAGGGTTTACAGCGGGGGAGTAGATATGGGTGCCTGGATGTTCGACATGCTGCTGGTGGTGGTTGCCGTCATGCTGATGGCCATCGTCGTCTACAAGCTGCTGTTCTCGACCGAAGAAGAAAGCCGCCGCGAGATGACCCTGCGCCCTGAAGCCCGTTTCGACCGCCGCGAAGCCGAGAGGCGGGAGCGCCGCAAGCGCATTGCCCCCCCGCCCGATGGCATCGAGCGGCGCGTCGCCGCCCGCCGCTAGGCAGCCTTCAGGGCACGACCGGCCATAGCCAGGCGGCACCCCGAACCCCGCTGCTGTCGCCATGTAGTGCCGGCACCAGCCGGGTTTGCACGCGGGCTGAAAATACCCATTCGCCCCACAGCCCCGGCACATTGCGATACAGCCGCTCCAGCCGCGACAGTCCACCACCCAGCACGATCACGTCCGGGTCGAGCAGGTTGATGACAGCCGCCAGCGCCCGCGCCAGGCGGTGCTCGTAGCGGTGCAGGGTCTCCATCGCGGCCTGCTCGCCCACCGCAGCCGCCGCCACGATCGCTTCACCCCTCAGCTGCCCGCCCCCGTGGCGGGCGTGATCGGCCGCCAGACCTGGGCCTGAGAGATAGGCCTCGATGACGCCGTGCTGGCCGTCCCAATGCGCCGGGCCTGGCACCTCGCCCCAGTCCGCACGCGGCCACGGCAGGGCGTTGTGGCCCCATTCGCCGGCGATGGCATTGGGGCCGCGACGCAGCTTGCCGTCGATGACGATGCCGCCGCCCACGCCGGTGCCGAGAATCACCGCGAACACGCAGCCCGCACCGGCAGCCGCCCCATCGGCGGCCTCTGAAACCGCGAGGCAGTCGGCATCATTGGCCATGCGCACGGTCCGGCCCAGCACGGCCTCGATATCGGCCTTCAGCGGCTTGGCGTTGAGGCAGGTGGAATTGGCGTTCTGGATCATGCCTGTATCTGGCAGGACGGCACCGGGATGACCGATGCCGACCGGCAGGCCGGAGTAGCCCGCATGGCTTTCCATGCGCAGCACCAGCTGGCGCAGTGTGGCGATCTGGCCTTCGTAGTCTTCATGCGGCGTGGAAAGCCGCTCAACCGCCAGGATGCTGGAGTCCGGCGCCATCAGCACCGCTTCGGTCTTGGTGCCGCCGAGGTCGATGCCGATGCGAAGCCGGCCACCAGTCACGGGGGATGTAGACAATTTGCCTCCTGACGATCATGGGATTTCCTTCACGTTACACTGGCCCGGCGAGAGGAAATACAAGAAAAATCACGAGGCACTGGGGCAATGTCCACCAACGAAGCGATGACTGCCACACAGGCTGCATCCGAAACGGTGCTGCAGCACCGTCTCAACCGCCTGAGCTTCGGCCCGGAGCTGGAGCCCGCATTCCGAAAGGATTACGAGGACGGCAGTCTGGGCTGGCGCTTGCCGATGCTGATCATCTCCATCCTCGCGGTGGCACTCACGCCCATTTATGACGCCTACCTGCTGCATCCGCCGGCGGCTTTCATCCCCGCCGCGCGCTGGATCCAGTTCGGCATCGAGATTCCCGGCCTGCTGGTGGGACTGCTCTGCTGCCTGCCGCCCCTGAGGCGGTTCCTGCCGTTCGCCATCGTGCTGGGGGCGATGACCACCGGCGGTGGACTGATGGCGCAGCGCGTGATCGGCGCGGAGTACGGCTACTTCGTGCCGTTCGATTTCTCGGCCATCACCATTGCTGCCATCTATACCCTGGGACGCCTGCGGTTCCATCTGTTTTTTCCCTGGGCGCTGCTGATCCTGCTGGCGTCGAGCACGGCCGAGATCAAGACTTTCGGCCCTGTCAGCGCCTCGTTCTACAACTGCCTTTCGCTCGGCATCATGTTCGCGCTGCTCTCCACCGGCGGCTATCTCTTGGAGCGCACCGCGCGCGAGAACTGGTTTCGCCGCCGCCAGCTGTCGATGCTGGCGCTGCATGACCCGCTCACCGGCCTGCCCAACCGCCGGCACTTCGACAACACCCTGATCAAGATGGTGCGCGCGGCCGCCCGCGAGCGCGGCAGCGTGTCGCTGATGCTGCTCGATGTCGATGATTTCAAGTCCTACAACGACCGTTACGGGCACCCCGCAGGTGATGTTTGCCTGCGCCGCATCGGCACCTATCTCAGCAGCCAGATGCGGCGCCCGTACGACTTCTGCGCCCGCATCGGCGGCGAGGAGTTCGTGGCGCTCTGGTGCAACGCCAATCCCAGCGATGCACGCCGCCTGGCCGAAGCGCTGCGTGCGGGCATCGGCGAACTCGGCATCGCCCACGAAAGCCGTGGCGAAGGCCGGGTGGTGACGGCCTCCGGCGGCTTCGTGGAAGTGATCGCGCCGCAGCCGGAAGAAGCCGCGAGCAGCATCGCCAAGCTGATGATCCGCCGCGCCGATGACCTGCTCTACAAGGCCAAGGATGCCGGCCGTGACCGTCTGTTGTGCGCCGACCCGATGCACCTCGCGCGCTGATTGCCGATGGGTGCTGATCATGCGGAGGTGCTGCCCTGCTCGGCGCTGCCCTGCACGGCCTTGATGGCGTTGCTGGGCCCGCATGGACTGCTGATCCACCGGGTTGAACCGGGTGCGGCGATTCCCGGCAGCTACTGGGGCGACAGCGAGGCCGGGCTGATCGGCAACGGCCTGTATGTACGCGACGACACCCCGGTGCATTCGGCCCTGCACGAGGCCTGCCACTGGCTGCTGGCCGACGAGTCGAGGCGGCTCGACATGCACACCAATGCCGGCGGCACCGATACCGAGGAAAACGCGGTCTGCTACCTGCAATGCCTGCTCGCCGATCGGCTCGATGGCTATTCCCAGGCACGTTGCTTTGCCGACATGGACGCCTGGGGTTATCACTTCCTGCTCGGCAGTGCGGCGGCGTGGTTCCCGGCCGACAGCGACGATGCCCGGCGTTTTCTGCAGGCGCGCGGCTGGCTGTAGGTCGCCCCGGCAGCAGCCTAGACGCGGGTGATGGTGACGTTGACTTCCATGCCGAGAAAATCGCCGGTGAGTCCATCAAAGCCGCCGCTCAATGGCGACACCTGCGAGGGATCGCGCGCGAAGGCCACCGGGATGAGATTGCGACCTGCGACCAGGGCATTGGTGGGGTCGTAGCTCACCCAGCCTTCGCCGGGCAGATACACATCGCACCAGGCGTGGGTTTCGCCGCCACCCAGCAACACGCCGGCCTCGTTGCCTGCCGCCTCGTCGTAGAGATAGCCCGACACGAAGCGGGTGGCGACGCCGATGCTGCGCAGGGCTTCCATCATCAGCAGGGCGTAGTCGCGGCAGGAGCCGGCCTGGTTGGCGAGTGTAGTGGTGGGGATCCAGGTGCCGTGTTCGTCGCGGCGCTGGTAGCCGAAGTCGCGCTGCACGGTCTGCACCATCGCATTCAGCACATCGAGCGTGACGGCCCCGTTGGCCTCGATGAAGCCCTGCATCCAGTCGGCGACCAGACCTTCAGGGTCTTCGTAGTGGCAGCGCAGATAGGGTGCGAGATCAAGCGCATCGGCCTCGTTGTAGCTGAAGGGCAGTGTCGCGGCGTAGTCATCGAGCACCAGCAGCTGCGGGTCGCCGGGATAGTGTTCGGCGCGAAAGCTCGATTCCACGACCAGCGTGTCGGATGCCTCATCGAAGGCGAGGCGCGCCACCGAGTTGCCGAACACGTCCTGCAGCCAGCGCAGCTGCGCCGGCGGGCTGATCGACAGGCCGGTGTCGAGCAGGCTCAGCTCGTGGCTGCTGCGCGGGCGCGAGATCAGCCGGTGCTCCAGAAACCGCACCGGATTGGCGTAGCGGTAGGTGGTGGTGTGGCGCAGGTCGAGGGTGATCATGTGCTGCGTTGCGGCGGCGCTCTGAATGGGCGCTGATTCTGCCCGCTAAAACTGAATGGATGCGAAATGCCTTGCGGCGCGCCGGCATCCGCTACGCTCCTGGCATGAATGAAAAACCCGTCCTCAATGTGCTCGGCTCGCCGCTGCTGCCCTGCTCGTTTGCACCGCTCACCGGCTTCTTCCGGGATGGCTGCTGCAAGACCGACGAGCACGACCACGGCCGGCATCTGGTGTGTGCGCAGGTGACGGCGGAGTTTCTGGCTTTCAGCGTTGCGCGCGGCAACGATCTGGTGTCACCACGGGCGGAGTATCTCTTCCCCGGCCTCAAGCCCGGCGATTTCTGGTGCCTGTGCGCATTGCGCTGGAGCGAGGCGCTGGAGGCTGGCATCGCCCCGCCCGTCAAGCTCGCGGCAACCCATGCGGCGGTGACGCAGTTCGTGTCGAAGGCCGCACTGCTGCGCCATGGCCTCGATGCGCCATCAGAGCCCCTGCCATGACGCTGACCGAGGCCATCCGTGCCGCCGCCGAGTGCGGCTGCGAGCTGGTGCGCGTGCCGGGTGCGGCGCGCTACACCATCCGCGCCATCGGCTACGACGCCGACCCCTTCGAGATCAGCGAGGACGCTTTACTGGACCTGAGCCGCGAAACGTTCCTGGACGAGTGGATTCCGCCGCACGTCTGAGCGTGCGGCGGCGCTCTACTTGGCCTTGGCCTGGTTGGCGACGGCCTCGGCGGCCTTCTTCGCAGCCTCCGGGTCACCGAGATAGCGGTGGCTCAGCACCTTCAGGTTCGCATCCAGCTCGAACAGCAGCGGGATGGCGGTGGGGATATTCACTTCGAGAATCGAAGACTCGGCGACCTCGTTGAGATACTTGTAGAGCGCGCGCAGCGAGTTGCCGTGGGCGGTGACCAGCACCGTCTGGCCGCTCTTGAGCTGGGGTGCGATGTGGTCGTGCCAGTACGGCAGCACGCGCACCAGCGTCGTGGCCAGTGACTCGGTACCGGGCAGGGCTGCGGCATCGAGCTTGGCGTAGCGCGCATCGTTGGCGGGGTGGCCGGCGTCGCTCAGCGGCATCTCCGGCGGCGGCACGTCGTAGCTGCGGCGCCAGATCTTCACCTGAGCCTCGCCGTGCTTGGCGGTGGTCTCGGCCTTGTCGAGGCCTTGCAGCGCGCCGTAGTGGCGCTCGTTCAAGCGCCAGCTCTTGTGGACCGGAATCCACATCTGGTCCATCACATCCAGCGCGGTGTAGTTGGTGCGGATGG
>JAZKFO010000012.1:0-28397 GCA_040386395.1 Pseudomonadota bacterium
GCTCGGGAAAACACCATCAGGTCGACCTCGCTGAGGATCGAGCCCGCAGGACATCAACGATTTGTCTCCCTTATCGTGAGTAGGCACGCCGCCAAATGCGGACGCTTGAGCATTTACCAAGGCGGGCGGGGTGCAGCCCAAACCGGTCAGTCACAACCTCTTACGATCACCTTCTGGCCTTCTTCGAACTTTTCCGTCTCAACGAGTTGAACCCCACGATCAAAACGGTCCGAATTGGGTATCACGCAAGCGTGCTGAGCTAACCATATGTCTTCAGCGCAGCACCAAATCGCGACCTCATCTCGTCTCTAAGATTGGAAGGCTTAGAGACGCACACCGCAGCACCAAGCCCCATGAGCCACCAGCGCAGGTCTTCTGTGTCAGCAACGGTCGCAGTCAATTCGCATGCACTGCCCGAAGTCGGTTTGATCAGTTGATCTGCGGAAAGCGGTTGCTCGCTCAAATGCTCTGCCAGCGCGTCACTGATCACCGCCTTCAACCGCAGAGTTGCGCCTTCGTCACGTGGATACTCAAAGGCCTTCTCGGATGCAATGTAGCGATCAAGGTCGAACGATTTCAGCTTTGAGGCTGGTTGTTCGACGACGTTCGCTGAAATCGCCCGGTGGAGGGCAAAGTGCAGCAAGTCGTCATAGTCCTTTGCCGTTGCAACCAAATAAACAATGCCGCTGCGCAATACCAGGGCCTGTGGACTCAACAAGTACTCCTTTGCCAACGTGTCTCCCCTCTTTTTGTAGCGAAGATTGACGCGCCGCTCATGGAGCAAAGCCTCATGCACCTCCTTGATCACATCCACTCGCACATTCGGCACTTTCAGCAATGGACCCCGCTGAATGACTCGAACCCGCTGATGCCAGCGAAAAGCAGGGACGTTTGCTGCGCAGGACGCATAGCATGCGGCCGCAACTTCGCAGCAATGTCCACCGAACGAAGGTGGGTATAGCGTTGAAGCATTGCCCAAGTCTTGTGCCCGGTGATGCTGCCAATCTCCGTGTCGGTCAAACCAAACTTGCTCGCATCCTCGAAGAAGCGTGAGGTGGCTTCGTGGCGCAGATCGTGGAAGTGAAGATCCTCGATGCCGGCACGCTCGCGCACGCGATGCCAAGCCGTGCCAATCGCCGGCCCGGTGGTGTTGAATACCCTGCCCGCTTTCTTAGGCCCGATCGCATTCAAAAGGGCATAGGCCTCTTCGCGCAGGGGCACCGAGCGCGACGACGCTCACGAACCTGCCCGAGATAGTCCGATGCGAGCGATTTCGTATCGAAAGATTCGCTCCATTCGATGCCATCAACGATGACGCGCGCGCGATAGCGCTTGCCGCGCTTTTGGATCCAGCCGTTGCTTGCTTTTGACATGTGCTCTCCAAGGGATCGAAGAGCAGGTACCGGCCGACTACTGAAGAGCGTTTTCTGAACTTAAACGGCCAAATAACGGCCAGAAAGCCGCTTTTTAGCCAAATCCAGAAATAAAAAAAGCCCCTTGCGGGGCCGTTTTTTTCAACAAAAACAACAGTTTTGACGAACTTTCGAAATGGTGGCCGAGGACGGAATCGAACCGCCGACACGGGGATTTTCAATCCCCTGCTCTACCGACTGAGCTACTCGGCCATGCCGAAAGCTCATCTCAACTGTTATTGCACCCTGAATGTCGCTGGCGCGGCATTTAGGGTCGCGCATTAGAGCGGAGCGACTCGGCAGAGTCAACCCACCGGCGGCACATAACCGGTTGGGGTCAGCTCGCCGCTGCCGAAGAAATAGGTTTCCAGCTCGGCCATCAGCAGGGCGCGGGCCTTGGGGTCGGCGAGGACCAGGCGCTGCTCGTTGATGAGGCGGGTCTGGTGGGCGATCCATTCTTTCCACGCCGGCTTGGAGACGTTGTCGTAGATGCGCTGGCCGAGCGCGCCGGGCAGCGGCGGGCGGTCGAGGCCTTCGGCGTCTTGTTTGAGCTTGATGCAGTGGACGGTGCGGCTCATGGTTTTCCTTTTGCGATGCGGCGGATGCGGCGTGCGGGGCGCGCATGATGCCCCAGCAGGTCGGTGGGGGCAGCCGCCTGCGCAAAATAGCGGCTGACCGGCGTGGGCAGGGCCAGCGCGCCTTCGCTTAAGGCGCGCGGATGGTGCCAGGCGCTCGGACTGGCCTCGGCCACGACTTCGGCCAGCAGCAGGGCGCGGGCGCGCAGCGGGTGCAGGCTCAGGTCGAAGTGGGTGAACTGGTGCTCGATGGTCTCGCCGCTTTCTTCGTCTTGCAGCGCGACCCCAAACCGCGTGCGCAGGATGTGCGCGCGGTCTTCGCCCAGGGTGATGACCGGTGGGCACCACAGGCCGCCCCAGATGCCGCTGCCGGGGCGCTGCTCCAGCAGCACGCGGCCATCTGCGTCGCTGGCGAGAATCAGCCAGGCCTCGCGGTGCGGGCGCGCCTTTATGGCCTTGCGGGTGGGCAGTTCGGCGGTGCGCCGGGTTCGATGCGCCACGCAGTCCTGCTGAAGCGGGCAGCGCGCGCAGTCGGGCTTGCGGGCGGTGCAGAGGGTGGCGCCCAGGTCCATCTGGGCCTGCACGTAATCGGCCGCGCGGGTCGCGGGCAGCAGCGATTCGGCGAGCGACCAGAGCCTCGCATTCACCGCCGCCTCGGCCGGGTGGCCCTCGATGCCGGCCCAGCGGGTGAGCACGCGCTTCACATTGCCGTCGAGAATGGCCGCAGGTGTGCCGAAAGCCTGCGCGAGGATGGCCGCAGCGGTGGAACGACCGACGCCCTTGAGCGCGACGATCCGCTCGAAATCCGACGGAAAAACACCGCCATGCGCATCGCGCACCTGCTTGGCAGCTGCATGCAGATTGCGCGCGCGGGCGTAGTAGCCGAGGCCCGCCCAGTGGCGCATCACTTCATCGGGCTCCGCATCGGCGAGCGCGGCGATGTCGGGAAAGCGCGCGATGAAGCGCTCGAAGTACGGGATCACCGCCGTCACCTGCGTCTGCTGCAGCATGATTTCGCTGAGCCAGACGCGATAGGCGGTGCGCGGCGACTGCCAGGGCAGGCCGGAGCGGCCGTGCTGATCGAACCAGTTCAGCAGCCGTGCCGCGAAGCGCTGCTCACTCACGCGCGAGACGCTCCAGGGCTTGCAGCGAGTGCAGTGTCTTTTCGCGCAGGTGCTTGAGCACCACCGGCGGGCCGATCAGCGGCGGCAGCCAGAGGTCGGGCTCGGTATCGGCGGTGAACAGCAGGCGCGTGCCCTGCCCTTCGGCCTTCAGCTGCCAGTGTGCGATACCGCTTTTGAAGCTGCTGCCCGCCACTGGCAGGGTCTCGGCGCTGATCTCGTCGCCGGCGCTCTGCACCTTCTGCACATGCAGCAGGCGGCGGCAGAAACCGAACAGGCATTCCTCCAGCTCGGACTCGACTCGCAGGCCATCGGCAAGCGTGGTGGCGCGCGCGGCTTTCACGCTGGCGTCTAGCTGCGGCAGGGCTTCGGCGTCGAGCAGCTTGGCACGCACGCGGGCGGGGTCGGCGTCGATCAGCACATCGACCACGACATGGAACACGCCCTCGTCGCGGCTGACTTCCAGCGTCTGCACTTGCAGCGCCGAGGCGGCCTTGCAGGCGACAGCGAGTGCGAGGAGCAGGACGATGCGCATGGCTTCAGGGTGCAGGCGCCGGGGCGGGGGCGGGATCAGCCGGCGGCGGCTCGGCTGGTGCTGCGGGCTTGCTGCCGAACAGCTTCAGCAGCTCCTTGCCGATGGCCTCCTTGGCCTTGCCGCGCAGCTCCTCGCGTTTCTCGCGCACCAGCTCTTCGCTCACGCCCAGCTTCTCGCGCAGCTCGGTGACGGCCTGCTGCTTGAGTGCGGATTGCCAGTCGATGCTGACCTTCGGCGTGTAGAGATTGCCGCTGATGCGCACTGGCACGACGATGCCGCTGAGGCCTGCCATTTCCTTGCCGCCCTGGCCGCCGGCGGTGTTCACCAGCGTCGGCTTGGCGAGGTAGTTGATGGTCTCGTTGACCAGATTCACCTCGCCTGCGCCTTCCAGCCGCAGCAGCGGGTTCTTGGCGGTGAGATCGTCGGACTTGATGACGCCATCGGCGATCACGCCGCTGCCGCGCAGTTCGGCGAAGTCGGTGCTCTCGGTGGTGGCCGCAGCCGGCACCTGCCGCGCCAGCAGGGCCTGGCCGCTGCGCATGATCTGGCCGAGGTTGAAGCCCTTCACCGCGCCATCGGAAAGATTAAAGGCGAGCTTGCCGTCGAGTGCCTTCTTCGCAGCGCCCACGGTGCGGCCGGCAGTGGTCGCGTCGAGTATCAGCGAGCCCTTGCCGCTGAGCTTGTCGCTGTCGATCAGGTCCTTGAGGAAGGGCGCGGCATTGATGCTGCTGAGGGCGAGCTTGACGGTGTGCCTGGCACCGGGGGCGATCGTGAGTGCGAGATCAGCCGTGCCGCCGTACAGGCTCGCCGCCAGTTGCTGGCGATGCGTCGCCCCCTTCGTCCCCTCCAGCTTGAGCCGCACCTTGGCGAGCTTGAGATTTTTGAGCTTCATGGAGCCCACTTCGAGCGTGCCCTGGGCATTGAGCTGGTTGACGAGATCGACCGGCAGCTCGGTGGCATTGGCATCGGCCTTGGCCGCTGCGGTGGCGTCGGCACCGATGCTGGCACCGGGCCTGGGCGCAGGCGGCAGGTAGCGGTCGGCATCGAGGCGATCCGCCGTCAGCGCAAAGCTCACGGCAGCGCTTGCGAAATCGCGCACCGCCAGGTCACCGCGCAGCGTGCTGTCGTCGAGCTTGAGCGTGAGGTTCTTCAGGCTCGCACTCTTGGCACTGGCACTGAGCTGGGTGTTGAGGCTGGCGGCCTTGAGCACGCCCGCATCGGCTGTCTGTGGAACGGCGATGCCGAGTGCTGCGAGCAGCACGCGCGGCTCGAAGGGTGCGATGGCGAGATCGCCATCGAGCTGCGGCGCATCGCCATCGAGCCGGCTGATGCGCCAGCCCGCTGCGCTGATGTTCAGGCCGAAACTCGCCAGTTGCAGGCTGCCCAGATTGATCTGGTGCGCGGCCAGGTCGGCCAGCACGCTGGTGGCCAGCTTGATGTTCTGCACCTTGCCGCCCGGCATGGCAGTGCCGCCCAGTTGCAGCTCGGCCACCAGGGCCTTGAGGGCATGCGACTGCTTGCCCAGCTCGGAATCAAGCTGGGTCTTGATGCTGCCCTTCGCCATCAGCAGCGGCTTTTCGGCCGCACCGATGACCAGGCTTTGCAGTTGCAGCACCAGCGGCGTGATGGCGAGCGTCTGTGCAGCCTTGGCATAGCTCAGCGCCTCACTGCTGAGCGTGAAGCTGCTCACCACCGGCTGCGTGCCAGCCTTGCTGACCACCAGCTCCAGCAGCAGTTTTTCGAGCCGCGCATCGCCGCTCGCCAGCTGGTAGTCGAGGCTGCTGACGAGCTTGCCCTTGGCCTTGAGTGCGGTATCGGCATCGCTGCCCAGCGTGAGGTTCTCGATGTCGATGGTGAGCGGTGTCGCGGCGACGGTTTGCGCCGCCGCCGCATAGCGCAGCGACTCGCCCTGCATCGCGAGCTTCGCGGCCAGCTCCGAGGCACCGGTCTGGGTCGCATCGAGCTTGATGCCGGGATTGGCAAGTGCGATATCGCCGTTGGGCTCCAGCGTGACCTCGCTGGCGAACTCCACGGCGGCCGTCGTGCTGGCCTTGTTCGCGTCGCTGGCGACGAGCTTGAGCTGACCCTGCACCGCAAACGGCTGGCCCTGATGGAGCCGCCCGGTCTTCAGCGAGAGATCGCTCATGTCGATGCGCTGGCCGCTCTGGCGGTTGTCGTAGCCGAGCTGCACCTTGGCCAGCGTGATGCCTTCGATGTCGAGCGTTTTCAGGCGCTCGGCCAGCGGTGCCTGCGCGGGTGCGGCCGGGTCTTCGGGCTTGATCAGGTCCTGCCAGTTGCTGCGCCCTTCGGCATCGACGGCAAGATTCACCACCGCGCCTTCGAGCTTCACCGTGCTGGCCTCCACCCGCTTGTCCCTCAACAAGGGCATCAGGCGCGCGCCGATCTCGACACGCGCCGCCGTCAGCATCGGCTCGGTCCCGAAGCCCTCGGCATTGCCGAAGCGCAGGTCCTTCAGCTCCACCCGGAGCCAGGGGAACACGGCGAGGCGGATGTCGCCCACGGCAAAGTCGCGCCCGGTCTCCTGCTTTACTGCTGCGGCAATGCGGTCGCGGTAGTCGTTGGGGTCGAACAGCAGCGGCAGGGCGACGACAGCAGCGACCAGCAGCAACAGCAGCGCGCCGAGTACTGCGAACAGGATTTTCAAAGGCTTTGCCATGCTGGTCTTTGTGCAGAAAGGATGCTGTTTCGAGTGCCCACTATAGCGATGCGTTCACGGATCAATCGGCCATAAAAAAGGCGGAGCCGCAGCAAGCGGCTCCGCCCTTGAACCCAAGCCCTAGCGGCGGCGGCGCGCGAACAGCAGCAGCGGCAGCAGGGCCAAGCCAAAGGAACCTCCGAAGCGGCCCTGCTCGATCGTGCTGGCAGCAGCAGCCGGCGGCGGGGCGCCAATCACCGGCGGTATCGAGCCGGGCGGTGGCGTGGTGCCAGGCGCAGTGACGGTGATGAACTTGCGCGCGATGTTGCTGCTGACGAGGCCTTGCGAGTCCTTCACCGTGAGTGCTGCGGCATAGTTGCCGGGCTGGGCATAGCTGTGGGCGATGGCTGCACTGGTGATGGGCTGGTCGACCAGCTTCATGCCGTCACCGAAGTCGAGCGAGTAGCTGACCACGCTGTCGCCCACGTCACTGTCGCTGCCACCGACGGTGAAGTTGACGGCGAGCGGTGCCGGGCCGGTCTCCTTGTCCACGCCCAGCAAGGCCAGCGGCGCGATGTTGCTGAGGCAGGGGCCGAGCTTGATGCTGCCGGTGCGCGCGAGGCCGTTGGGGGCGGCATCCACCACATCGGCAGCACCCGCACCCGCTGCGCCCAGCACCTGCACGCTGCCGGAGTTGAAGTCGGAGAACACCTCGCCCACGGCACCCGTGCCGCCGACATCCGTGGCCTTGACCACGAAGGTGATGAGGCCTTCTGCGGTGAAGTCGGTTTCGGCTTCGATCGGGCCTTCGGTGCCGACGA
The DNA here is from genome assembly GCA_040386395.1 of Pseudomonadota bacterium. Lineage (GTDB taxonomy): Bacteria > Pseudomonadota > Gammaproteobacteria > Nevskiales > Nevskiaceae > Stagnimonas. The sequence continues at coordinate 7,121 of JAZKFO010000012.1, forward strand.
AGCGGCCATCGGAGATATCACCGGAGCTGGCACCGACGTCGTAGGAGTAGAAGCGCGGCGTCACCATGTCGGTGGACATGCGCACGCCATACAGCGTGCCGTTGGGAGCCTTGAAGCTCACGAACCAGTCCGTGCTCGGTGCCAGCGGCTGCGCCAGCGTGGCCACCTTGAGCGAGATCACCAGCTTGCCGTCGGTGGCATCGGGCTGGGCAACCTGCAGGTATTCCAGATCGTGGTAGGCCATGCCCGAAGGCGCGGCAATCGAGGTGTCGAAGTCACCGGAGGCATCGGTGGCCAGCGTCAGGCCGGGCGCGATGCAGAGGCTGCCTTCGACCACATCCGACACGTCGAGCTGGATGATGTTGCTCAGCGGTGCTGCGCCCAGCGCGTTCTCGGCAATGACCCGGTAGAAGTAGACCGGGTCTGCGGGGCTTGCGCTGGCGTCGATGAAGCTCGTGCTGGGGCCGGCATCACCCACCTTCAGGTACGGGCCTTCCTTCACCGTGGAGCGCAGCACCTGGTAGTTGGTGATGGCACTGCCGCCATTGTCGGGAGCGGTCCAGATCACTTCCGTCTTGGTCGCGGTGCGCAGGCTCAAGTCCTGCACGGCGCAGGCGGCAGCCGGTTTGATGTTGGCCACATCGTTGTACTGCGTGTCGGCATCGTTATCGAAAGCAGCCAGCAGCGTGCGGCCACCGGTCTGCCGCACGATGGTGCCCTTGGCAGCGAAGCCGTTGTTGGCCGGGTCGGCGACGCAGCCGCCGGTGCAGCCATCGGCATAGGCGAACAGCGTGCGGCCGCGCTCGTCGATTTCGAGATCGTTGAAGTCGAGCAGGTTGCGGTTGATGCCATCGGGACCCACGCCACCGTGACCCTGCACGGGGTCGTCCGGCGAGACGTTGACTAGGTGCCAGGACAGGCCACCGTCATAGGTGGTCGCCACATACGGATACCAGACGCCGGTGTAGTCGAGCGCGGCCGAGGCACCCTCCTGCGTCGCCCCCAGAAAGGCGCAGGCAGCGCGGTCCGGGTCGCCGGCAATCGCGGCCGGGAAGCGGCTGTAGAGAATGCCCAGCGCCTCGCCGATGTCGGTGTCGTTGATCCAGGTGACGCCACGATCTTTCGACACCGCAACGCGGGCACGGCCATCGGCGTTCTCGTAGCACATGTAGGCGGTGCCATCGCTGGCAATGCCGATGGAAGGGTCGGAACCCGCACCGCCAACGCTGGTGGGGATGGCGCGGGTGGTGAAGGTCACGCCGGCATCGGTGCTGACGTGCGCAATCACATTGCCGGAGGTGCCGCCGCCCAGACCGGTGGCAGCGATGCACTGCGAGCTGTCCGGCACATACAGCGTGCCGTCCGGTGCCACCTGCGGATGGCCGTGCAGGCCGCCCACGGCGCAGTCCAGATTCTTGAACGGGAAGCCGGGGCCAACCGTCTGGCCGCCATCGTCGCTGCGGGCGCAGAAGGCCGCCGCCACCGACTGCGAGCAGTAGTAGAAGGCATTGGGGAACAGCAGCCCGGCGGTCGGAAAGTCTGCCGGATAGGGGCCGGTGACCATGCCCTGGTGATCGGCACCACCGTTGGCAGGGCCGATCTGGCCCGGCGTCCAGGTCTCGCCGTCATCATCCGAATACTCGAACAGGCTGTTGGCACCGGAGAGCTGCGAGTTGAAGGTGCGGCCCGTGGTCTTGTCGGTGTACATCAGCGGGTCAAGCGTGTTCAGCGTGGTGATGAGGCCCGACTTGTCCTCCCAGGTCGCATCGCAGCTTTCCGGCAGTGCGTCGTTGAGCGCATCGGCGGGAACCGGCAGGTTCTCCTTGAAAGTGACGCGATTCGCCTGCGTGTAGCTGATGAACATCGCGCGCTTGCTGAGCGGGTTGTAGCCGACGGTGGGCTCGCCGGCGTCGTTGGCGAGGTCTGGTGGCGCGACATGGATCTTGAAGCGCGGCGCCTGGCCGGTGGGCGCTGCGGCCTGGGCCACGCCGAATGCGAGCAGCACGTTGAGGGCCAGCACGCGGCTGGCGAGTTGCAGGGGATTCATGCTTGAGACTCCAACGAATGCGCCGGGCAGCAGGGCGCGGATTGAGCAATGCCAATGCCGAAAGTGAGGCAATTGACGTACCACCGAGACTTGCTCGACGGGATATTCACGAGGATAAAAAAAGCCTCTCGCCACATAAAAAAACGGGGCCGCAATGCGGCCCCGTCCAGTTCACGCTTCATTGCGCTCAGTGGCGACGGCGGCGGAAGGCCAGCAGCGCCAGCGGCAACAGCGCCAGGCCCAGGGCACCACCACCGAAGCGGCCCTGCTCCGAACCGCGCGTGCTTCCACCCGGCGTGATGACCGGGGTGCCGCTGCCCGTGCCGCTGATGTTGATGAACTTCGAGGCGACGTTGCTGCTCACCAGGCCGCGCGAATCCTTCACCGTCAGGCGGGCCATGTAGTTGCCATTGGCCGCGTAGGTGTGGGTGATGGTCACCGGCAGGCTGGTGATGTCGCGGTCGGTGATGGCAGCGGTGTTGTCGCCGAAGCTCAGGCTGAACTTGGCAATGGTGTCACCCGCATCGGCATCGCTGCCGCTGATGGTGAACGTCACCGTCTCACCCGGCTTGGCGGCGTTGACATTGCTGGCGAGCGAGGCGATCGGCGCGATGTTGGCCAGGCAGATGCCCGTGCCGCGCACCACGTAGTCGGCAGGGCCGATGGTGTCGCGGCTGGTGGCCGCCGAGGCACCGGCGCGGATGCGCACGTCGAAGCCGGAGAGCACGTCACCTGCTTCCAGGCCACCGAAAAATGCCTTGTCGACCACAAAGGTCACGGTGCCATCGGCCTCGAAGCCACTGGCGGGATCGAGGTCGCCAGCCGGTGCAAACACCAGCACGCCCTGCGGACCGACGGTGTAGGTGCCCTGCACGAAGCTGGCCGGCCCATTGGTGGAGTCGAGCGCGAAGTAGATGTTGCCCTTGTTGGGGAACAGCACGCCGTAGAACGCACCGACCGGCTGGCCGGTGGCGAAGCTCGCGAGCTTCAGGGTGACGACGAGCTTGCCTTCAAAGTCCGGCGGCTCTGCAACCGCGAGGCTCACGGCGTCGAAGTCCGGCGGCAGCGTCGGCGAGATGGCGCTGGTGGCAATCACCTGGCCGGGGATGACGCAGGTGTTGATCACTTCCTCGACCGAGATCGGCAGCTCGATGATGTTGCTGTCACCCGCCTTGCCCTGTGCATTCTCGGCCACCACGCGGTAGTAGTAGAGCGGCACCGAGGGATCCGCCGAGGCGTCTTCAAACGAGGTCTTCGGACCGGCATTGCCCACCGAGGCATACGGGCCTGCGGCGCTGGTGGCGCGGAACACCTCGTAGTTGGTCACTGCACTGCCGCCGGTGTCGGGCTCGTTCCAGGCCACCAGAGTCTTGGCGCTGGTGCGCAGGCTCTTTTCCTGCACGGCGCAGGCCGCTGCCGGGCGGATGGGCGCGGTGGCGTTGTATTGGGTGTCGGCATCGTTGTCGAACTCGGCCAGCAGGGTGCGACCACCGCTCTGGCGCACGATGCTGCCCTTGGCGGCAAAGCTGTTCGCCGCAGGGTCGAGCACGCAGCCACCGACGCAACCATCGGCGTAGGCAAACAGCACACGGCCACGCTCGTCGATCTCAAGATCGTTGAAATCGAGCAGATTGCGGTTCGTGCCATCCGGGCCCACGCCGCCATGACCCTGGATGGGGTCGTTGGGCGTGACGTTGACGAGGTGATAGGTCAGGCCGCCGTCATAGGTGGTGGCGATGTAGCCATGCCAGACGCCCGTGAAGGCCAGCGATGCCGAGGGGCCTTCGGTTGCCGTGCCGAGGAAGGCGCAGGCGGCGCGGTCCGGGTCACCTGCGGTGGCGGCCGGGAAGCGGGTGGCAATCAGGCCGGCAGCGGCACCGATGTCGGTGTCGTTGATCCAGGTCTCGCCGCGATCTTTCGACACGGCCATGCGCGCACGGCTGTCGGCGTTCTCGTAGCACATGTACATCGTGCCGTCGGTGGCGATGCCGATGGAGGGGTCGGAGCCACCACCGCCAGTGCTCTCCGGCAGCGGGAACTGCTCGTAGGTCAGGCCGGCATCCAGACTGCGATGCACGATCACCTTGCCGGAAGAACCGTCGATGCCGGTGGAGGCGATGCACTGCGAGCTGTCAGGGATGTAGAGCGTGCCATCCGGTGCCACCTGCGGGTGGCCGTGCAGGCCGCCAGCAGCGCAGTCGAGGTTCTTGAACGGCGTGCCCGGACCCTGGGTCTGGCCGCCGTCATCGCTGCGGGCGCAGAACGCGACCGCAACCGACTGCGAGCAATAGTAGAAGGCGTTGGGGAACAGACGAGCTGCAGCAGGAATCGGGAAGCTGGCGGGGTAAGGGCCAGTGACCATGCCCTGATGGTCGGCGCCGCCGTTGGCAGGGCCGATCTGGCCGGGGGTCCAGGTCTCGCCGTCATCGTCCGAGTACTCGAACAGGCTGTTGGCACCGCTGAGCTGCGAGTTGAAGGTACGGCCCGTGGTCTTGTCGGTGTACATCAGCGGGTCGAGCGAGTTCAGCGTGGTCAGCAGGCCGGACTTGTCCTCCCACAGGGCATCGCAGCTCTCCGGCAGCGCGGCGTTGAGCGCATCGGCCGGTGCGGGCAGGTTTTCCTTGAAGGTGACGCGATTGGCCTGGAAGTAGGCAATGAACATCGCGCGCTTGGTCAGCGGGTTGTAGCCGATGGTGGGCTCGCCGGAATCGGGCGCCAGGCCACCGGTCGCGACGTGGATCTTGTAGCGCGGCGCCAGGCCCGCGGCGGGCACCACCACCGGGCCGGGGGTCATGCCGCCACCGCCGCCGCCAGCCGCAGCGGCTTGCAGCGTGATGGTGGTGTTTGCGGTGCTGCCGGTGACGGCGAACGGCACCACACGCACCGTATAGGTGCCGGACACGGCGGGCACCGTGAAGGTTTCGGGATTCGCCGAACCCGCCGAGCTGCCGGCTTCCACGCCTTCGGCGTTCAGCAGGTAGATATCGTAGTCATCTGCCGCTGCGGACCAGCCGGTGGAGATGGTCATGGTCATCGCAGGCGAGCCTGCGGGCACTTCCACGGTCAGCGCGTAGGCATCGCAGGGGACGACCGGGTTCGCGCAGGTCAGCTCGGCTGTTCCACTCGGATTGGAGACGGCATTGGGACCGTAGGTGTAGGTCAGCTCCGGCGTGGCGGGCGAGAGCGTGCCGCTGGCGGGCGTGGCGGCTTGACTGGCAAGAGGCGCGCAAAGCGCAGCCGTCAGAATGGTGAGGCGGAGGGTTGAGAGCATGGCGTGTGACCTGATTCGTCGCGGAGCTGAGACAGCATTCGGCCACTCAAGCGCAATGCATGCCAAGTGTCAATGAAATGTCACGTATCGGTCGTGAAAAGTATGTTTTAACCACCTCGGATCGCGGCCATACCGACCGCTGCGCGGCTTCAGCCGGAACCCGGCCTGGATTCAGCCGCTAAACTTGCGCCCTTTTCGCAGGTGCTATCCATGTCCACCCCCATCGCCGCTTCACCCGCGCCACGCAGCCGAGCGGCCTCGCCCAAGGTCGGCATCGTTTCACTCGGCTGCCCGAAGGCGCTGGTCGACAGCGAGCGCATCCTCACCCAGCTGCGCGCCGAGGGCTACAAGACCTCGCCCACCTACGAGGCGGCCGATGTGGTGATCGTCAACACCTGCGGCTTCATCGACTCGGCCGTGCAGGAGTCGCTCGACGCCATCGGCGAGGCCATGGCCGAGAACGGCAAGGTGATCGTCACCGGCTGCCTGGGTGCGAAGAAAAATCTCATCCTCGAAAAATACCCGGATGTGCTGTCGATCAGTGGGCCGCAGAACTACGAGGCGGTGATGAAGGCGGTGCATTTTGCGGTGCCGCCCAAGCACGATCCGCGCTTCGACCTGATGCCCGCGCAGGGCATCAAGCTCACGCCCAAGCACTACGCCTATCTCAAGATTTCGGAAGGCTGCAACCACAAGTGCAGCTTCTGCATCATCCCCTCCATGCGCGGCAAGCTCGATTCGCGGCGCATCGACGAGGTGCTGCGCGAGGCCGAGCGACTGGTGAAGGGTGGCGTCAAGGAACTGCTGGTGATCTCGCAGGACACCAGCGCCTACGGCCTCGACCGCAAGTACGAATCCGCGATGTGGCGCGACAAGGAATACCGCACCTCCATGCTCGATCTCTGCAAGGGTCTGGGAGAGCTGGGCGTGTGGAGCCGTCTGCACTACGTCTACCCCTATCCGCATGTCGACGAGATCATCCCGCTCATGGCGGAGCGCAAGATCCTGCCCTACCTCGACATCCCCTTTCAGCATTCCTCGCGCGAGGTCTTGAAGGCCATGAAGCGCCCGGCGTCGAGCGAGAACACCCTCGCCCGCCTCAAGGCCTGGCGCAGCATCTGCCCGGACATCACCATCCGCTCGACCTTCATCGTCGGCTTTCCGGGTGAAACCGAGGCGCAGTTCGAGGAGCTGCTGGGCTGGCTGAAGGAGGCCAAGATCGACCGCGCCGGCTGCTTCGCCTACTCAGCCGTAGAGGGAGCCACCGCCAACAGGCTCGGCGGCGATGTGCCAGAGGACGTGAAGCAGGATCGCCTCAAGCGCTTCATGCAGACCCAGGCCCGCATCAGCAAGGCCAAGCTGAAGAAGAAGGTCGGCACCACCATGGAAGTGATGATCGACGAGATCGGTGAAGAGGGCGTGATTGCCCGCTCATGGGCCGACGCGCCGGAGATTGACGGCAAGGTCTACGTGTCGGCCGAAGTGCCGCTCAAGATCGGCCAGAAGGTGCAGGTGCAGATCATGCAGAGCAATGCCCACGACCTGCTCGGCGAGCTGATCGAAGACTAGACGTCGAGCCAGCGCGCAAGGAAAAGGGGCTGCCAATGGCAGCCCCTTTTTTCTTGCAGTGAGACGCTCAGCGCTTGCGGCGGCGCAGCAGCAGTGAGGCCAGGGGCAGCCACAGCAGGCCGAACCCGAAGGCACCACCACCGAAGCGGCCAGTGCCGGTACCCGCATCCGATGTCGCACCGGGTGCGCCACCGATGACGCCACCACCCGGCGGGTTGACCGAGCCAGCCTTCACCGCAATCACCACCGGCGCGGAGCGGGCGCTGACCAGGCCGCGCGAGTCCTTCACCGTCACCGTCGCACCGTAGTTGCCGGGGCTGGTGTAGTCGTGGTTGATGGTGGGTGTCGCCTGCGTCACCGGCTGGCTGCCGTCGCCGAAGTTGAAGACGTATTCGACGAGGGTGTCACCTGCATCCGGGTCGAACGAACCCGTTGCCGTGAAGTTGATGCTGACGCGATCCGTGCCTTCGGTCTTGTCGGCCGCCAGCACGGCCTGCGGTGCCAGATTGGCTGCGCACTGGGTGAGCGACACGGTGGCCACCTCGCCCTCGCCCGCCAGGCTGTCCGGCATGTTGTCGGGCGTGACCTGCCCGGCCACGATGCGGGTGAGGAACTGCTTGAGCTTCTCGCTGCCCGCGCCTTCCTTCGTCAGGCCGATGTCGGTGGCGTTGACGACGATGGTGATGGTGCCGTCGGCGTTGAAGTTGCTGGCCGGGTCGGCCACCACCGTGGCGCGGTTGGCATCGGCCGTATTGGGCTTGAGCACCTGGAACACCGGGGCTGCGGAGCTGGCCGTCGTCATCTGCACCGTGAAGTACTTGTTGGTGGCACCGAAGGCGGCATTGGGGTCGGTGCAGTCCGGCACGCCGGGGGCGCAGAAACGGATCGGCCAGGTGGTGCCGGCAGGCGTCTGCGCCAGGCTCTGCATCTTCAGCGTGAATACCAGCTTGTAGTCGCCGTTGTCGTAGTACGGCTGCGACACGGCCAGCGAGCGGGCATCGTAGAACGGCGAGCCACTCTGGTTGGGGGTGATGCCGTCAAAGATGTCGTCGGCCTTGTCGGTCAGCACGGTCAGCCCTGGGATGAGACAGATGTTGCCCACCAACGGCGCTTCGCCCAGCGGCAGTTCGATGAGGTTGCTGTTCACGCCCTCACCCACGCTGTTGACGGCGGTGACACGGTAGAAATACTGCGGCACCGAGGCGAGTGCGGTGGCATCGGTGAACTGCGGCTTGGCATCGGCGGTTTCGCCGATGAAGCTCAGGCTGTCCTGGCTGGTACCGCGATAGACGCGGTACCTGGCGATGCTGGCATTGCCGATGTCGACCGGGGCCTTCCACACCAGCTTGGACTGGCTGTCATCACGGGTGCCGGCCAGGCAGCTGCCTTCCGGACGATACGGCGGCACGCGGTCGAACTCGGCATACAGCGGCTTGGCACCGGACAGGCGGATGAGTGCGGCCTTGTCGCTGCGCGCGATGTTCATCGGATTGGCGGCGCAGCCACCAACGCAACCATCGGCGTAGCCGAATAGCAGGCGGCCCTTGTCGTCGATGGTCATATCGTTGAAGTCGAGCATGTTGCGGTTCGCACCGCAGGTGGTGCCGCTGGTGCAGACACCGCCCACGCCCTGCACCGGGTCATCGGGATTCACCCGCGTGGTGTTCCAGGTATTGCCACCGTCGTAGGTGACGGCGACATAGGTGTGCCAGATGCCGGGGAAATCCAGCGCCTCGCTGTTGCCCGCCGTGGTGGTGCCGAGATAGGCACAGGCGGCGCGATCGGGGTCACCCGCAACCGCCACCGGGAACACCGTGCGCACCACGTTGAGGTCGCTGCCGGTGCTGCGGTCGTTGATCCAGGTCACGCCCTTGTCACGGCTGACGGCAGCACGCGGACGGCCATCGGCACCGTTGTAGCAAAAGTACACGGTGCCATCCCTGGCGATGCCCACGGCCGGGTCGTTGACGCCGGGCGTGGTGTTGGGCACCTGCCGCACGGTCCACGACACGCCGTTGTTCTCGCTCACCGCCACGCCCTGCCCCGCGCCGCAGCCCTTGTTGGGGACGTAGACGGTACCATCCGGCGCGCCCTTGAGGTGGCCATGCAGGCCGCCGCATTCCAGCGTGGTGTACATGTTCACGGTCGCACCGAAGGTGATGCCGCCATCGTCGCTGCGCGAGCAGTTGGCGTAGGCGATGTCCTGCGAGCAGTAGTAGACGGCATTGGGGTAGCCAATGGCCGGGTTGGGCAGCACGCCGATCGGCAGCGGGCTGACATAGGGGCCGTAGCCGATGGTCTGGTGATCGACACCCGCCGCACCCGGCGTGTTGCCGACCGAGGGGTTCCAGCTCTCGCCATCGTCGTCCGAGTACTCCATCAGATGCGCCTTGGGGCCAAGCTGGCCGGAGAAGGTGCGGCCGGTGATCTGGTCGACGAAGCCGATCGGGTCGAGCGTGGTCGTGGTGGTGGTCAGCGAGCCGGATTTGTCCTCCCACAGCGCATCGCAGACTTCCGGCAGGCCTTCGGGATTGAGCGGGTCGTCCGTGCGCCGCTCCGGGAAGGTGACTTTCAGCACCGCCAGCCCGGCCTGGAACATGCCGCGATTGGTGAGCAGGTTGTAGCCGAACGAAGGCTCGCCCGCGCCATTGCCGAGCTCGGCCGGCGTGTTGAAGATCGCGAACGGCTGCGCCACCGAAGGCGCTGCCGGCGGCGGCGCGCTGGTGAGCTCCACCGTGGTGGTGTAGCTCGTCACCGCCCCTGCGAACACATAGGCCTGGATGGTGAAGTTGCTGCTGCCGGCCGGGATCTCGGCCGACACCGTCTCCGGCTGACCGACGCCGTTGTCGGAAGCGGACACCACATTGCCCTCGCCATCGAGCAGCTTCAGCGCCATGTCGACGGCGGGTGTGAAGGTCATCGTCACCTTCAGGTTGTCGTCGGGGTTGGTGGTCTTGAAGTTGGCAGGCACCGTCACCGTCAGTGCGAAGTCATCGCACAGCATCGGCGCATCGCAGATGCCCTGCGGATTGCTGACCACCAGTGGCCCGCCCATGAAGGAAAGCAGGCGGCTGGTTTCGGTCACCGTGCCGCTGGCAGGTGTTGCGGCCTGTGCCGGGTTTGCGGCCAGCAGGAGGGCGGAAACCGCAAGCAGGGCCGCGCGGGTGCGGGCGATCGGGGCAGGAAACATGGACACACTCCAGCAAATGAGGATACGCAGGACGAAGAAGGGCTTGCAGACGGCTTCAGTGGCGATGACGGCGGCGGCTCAAGCCCAGCAGCAGGAGCGGCAGCATCAGCAGGCCAAGGCTGCCGCCGAAGCGACCGGGCTCGGTGGTCGTCGCAGGCGATGCGCCCGCAGGCGGGGCGCCAATCACCGGCGGCGTGCCGCCGCCCGGCACGGTGGCAGCCCGGACCTCGATCATCTTCATGTCGGTGTTGCTGCTGACCAGGCCGCGCGCATCCGTCACCGTCAGCTTGGCGCCGTAGAGGCCCTGCTGTGTGTAGGTGTGGGTGAACTCGACCATGCCGCGGCCATCGAACTTCTGGTCGCTGACGGTTTCACCGTCGCCGTAGCTGAGCGTGAAACTGTCCAGCGCCTCGTTGTCGGCATCGCTGCCACTCACCGTGAACTTCACCACCAGCGGCGTGGTGCCTTCGGTGATGCTGGCCGTGAGCAGCGCCAGCGGTGCGGTGTTGAGGGCGCAGAGGTTCTCTGCCCGCAGCAGGTAGCTGCCCGGTGTGGCGGTGTCCTGCGCGCCGGCTGCAATCGGCGAGGCGGTCTGGGTGATGGGCCGCGTGGTGCCGGTGAACTGCGCCAGCGCATCGCCTGCCGCCAGCGGGCCGAACAAGGCCTTGTCGGCCACCAGGGTGATGGTGCCATCGGCCGCGAAGATGCTGGCTGCGTCGATCTCGCCGTCGATCTGGTAGGCGGTGACACTGGTGGCGGTGGCGTCCTGCACGAAGGAGGTGCCGTAGACGTAGGTCGCCGCACCGCCCTGGGTGTGCATGCCGACAAAGTAGGCCTCGTCACCATTGGCCGGCGCGGTGGGCGCAATGAAGCGGATCGCCCACAGGGTGTTCGGCGGCAGCGTGGCGAGGCTCGCCACCTTCATGGTGAACACCAGCTTGCCCGGCAGGTTGTCAGGCTCGGCAACGCTGATCGAGCTGATGTCGTACGAGGCCAGCATGTTGGTGGCGTCGCCTGCGGGGTCTGTCAGCACGGTCACGCCGGGCACGATGCAGGGCGATTCCACCGGGGCTTCCGGCGCCACGATCAGCTCGACCTTGTTGCTGTCGATGCTGCTGCCGACCGGGTTCTGCGCAATCACGGTGTAGTAGTACTTCTCGATGTTCGGGTCGGCGGTGCGATCCTCGAAGGCCAGCTTGGGGCCGGCATCGGCGATGAAGCTGCCGGGAACGGCGGGGTCGGTGCTGCGGTAGACCTGATAGTTGCTGATCTCCTGGCCGCCGTTGTCCGGCGCGCGCCAGCTGAGCTTGGACGAGGCCGTGGTGCGGGTGCCGGCCAGGCAGGCATTCTTGGGTGCTGCCAGCGGCATGTCGTCGAACTCGGCCAGCAGGCCGCGACCACCGCTCTGGCGCGCGATCACGCCGTTGTCGCTGAAGCTGTTGATCTTCGGGTCGCGCGGGCAGTCACCGATGCAGCCATCGGCATAGGCGAACATCATCATGCCGCGCTCGTCCTTGATGAGGTCGTTGAAGTCGAGCAGGTTGCGGTTGTTGCCGGTGCAGCTGGCACCGCTGACGCAGACGCCGCCAGAGCCCTGCAGCGGGTCTTCGCCGGTGGTGTTGACGGTGTGCCAGGTGTCGCCGCCGTCATAGGTGGTGGCGACGTAGCCGTACCAGAAGCCGGGGAAGTCCAGCGCCTCGCTGTTGCCGGCCGTGGGCGTGGCGATGAAGGCGCAACCGGCGCGATCCGGGTCGCCCGCCGTGGCCGTGACGAAGCGCACGGTCTTGGCACCGACGCGGGCGCTGAGGTTGTAGTCCTTGCTCCAGGTCGCGCCCTTGTCCTTCGACACCACGGCGTGGGCGGAGTGGTCCGGGGCTTCGTAGCAGGCGTACATCGTGCCGTCGCTGGCGATGCCGACGGCGGGGTCTTTCTGTGCGGCCTCGCTGCCGGGGATGTAGCGCACCACCCAGGTCACGCCGGCGTCTTCCGACACCGAGATGGCCTGCGAGCTGCCGCCATCCGGCTTGGTGCAGGTGCGCAGCGGCAGGTAGGCGGTGCCATCGGGGGCGACCTGCAAGTGGCCATGGATGCCACCGGCCGTGCCGCATTCGGCCGGTGTGCGCACTGGCGTGCCCGCGCCGAAGCTCGCGCCACCCGTATCGCTGCGCGAGCAGAAGGCACCCGCCGACAAGGTCTGCGAGCAGAAATACACGGCGTAGTCGAAGGCGAGCGCGAACGGCGAACCGGCCGGATACGGGCCAACGCCGATGGTCTGGTGATCCGCACCGCCATTGGGCGGGCTGGCGCTGGCGCTGGTCCAGCTTTCGCCATCGTTGTCGGTGTAGGCAAACAGCGCATTCGGGCCCACGAACTGATTGCTGACAAAGGTGCGGCCGCTGGTCTGCTCGGTCTCCAGGATCGGATCGACCGTGGTCGCCGATGAGGCGAGATCGGTCACGTCCTCCCACTGCGCCTCGCAGGCCTGCGGCAGCGCGGGACTGAGAAAGTCGGGGAAGGTCACGCGATCGGTCTCGGTGCCCGCAATGAACATCGCGCGCTGGGTGACACGGTTCCAGCCCATGGTCGGTTCACCCGCGCCATCGGCGAGGCCAGGCGGCGAGACATAGGTGATGAAGCGCGGCGGCAGGCCGCTGGCTGCGGGCGGCAACACGGGGCCTGAGCCACCACCGCCACCACCGCCGCTTGTCGCACCCGCCTTGAGCTGGATGGTGCCTTCAAACGACTGTGCCAGGGGTGCGAACGGCACCACCACCACGGTGTATTTCTGCGTGCCCTTGCCGGCGGGGAAACGCGCGACCTCCGGGTCGGCACTACCGGCCGAAACGCCCACTTCGCTGCCCGCCTCGTTGTAGACATACACGTCGAAGTCGGCGGTGGGCTCTGGCCAGGCAATGCTGACCTCGACCTGATCGTCGGGGTTGGTGATGTCGTAGTTGTCGGGCAGCGTCACCGTCAGCTCGAACTCGTCGCAGGTCGCGCCATCGCCACCGCACACCGCCTCGCCCCCGGTGGCCGTGACATTGGCGACAAAGAACGGGCCGGCGGTGTAGACCAGCGGCTCGCTGCTGGTGGTCAAGGTGCCGCTGGCGGGGTCTGCGGCCTGCGTTGGCAGGGCAGCAGTCAGCAACAGCAACGAAGCGGCAGCAAGTGCGGTCAGGCGCATGGCGAAGTCCGAGAAAATACGGCTTGGATGGCAAGGGAGGTGGACATCCGCTTGCATCACTAAAACGCAATGGAGTGTCAATTAACCGTAAAACGCCCTTGCGCGCGCTTGGTTGACCGTCAGCTGAAAATGACGGTGCGGCCTGCCGTCAACGCGGCAGGTAGTGATCCACCAGCAGCAGCGTGAAAATGCCCATCAGATAGACGATGGAGAAGCCGAAGGTCTTCATGGCAAGACCCGGCTTGGGCTTGAACTTGAGCTTCCAGGCGTAGCCGATGAACACCGCACCGAGTGCCACCGCACCGAACAGATACGGCAAGCCACTCATGCCGCTGGCATAGGGCAGCAGGGTGACGGCGAACAGGATGAAGGTGTAGAGCAGGATCTGCGTGAGCGTGTATTCCACCCCATGCGTCACCGGCAGCATGGGGATGCCAGCGTCGGCGTATTCATCTTTGCGGGCGATGGCGAGCGGCCAGTAGTGCGGCGGGGTCCAGAAGAAAATGATGCCGAACAGGATCAGCGAATGCGGATGCACCTCCCCCGTCACCGCCACCCAGCCAAGCACGGGCGGGATCGCGCCGGCAGCACCACCGATGACGATGTTCTGCGGGGTCGCGCGCTTGAGCCAGAGGGTGTAGATGCCGGCATAGCCCACCAGCCCCAGCTGCGTGAGCAAGGCGGTGAGCGGGTTGACGAAGATCCAGAGCACCACGAAGCCCAGCAAGCCGATGACAGTGGCGAAGGCGATGCTCTCGGTGACGCCCAAGCCCCCCGTCACCAGTGGCCGGCCGCAGGTGCGGGCCATGCGCGCATCCACTTCGCGGTCGATGATCTGGTTGATCGCCGCTGCCGCAGCCGATTGCAGGGTGATGCCGAGCGTGCCCCAGAACAGCTTGTCGAGCGGCGGCATGCCGGGCACGGCGAGGAACATGCCGATGATGGCGGTGAACACGATCAGCATGACCACACGCGGCTTGGTCAGCTCGTAGTACTCGCGCAGCCGCGAGGGTTTGATGGCGGCGTTCTCGCTCACAGGCTGCGCTCCGCACGCCAGGCGTGGAAGTTGATGGAGAGCATCACCAGCAGCAGCAGCATGGCCCCGGCGTTGTGGGTGGTGGCCACGGCCAGCGGCAGGCCCCAATGCACGGCGCTGATGCCGAGCACGATCTGCAACACCGTCATGCCCACCAGCGAATAGCCCAATCCTTTCCAACGTCTGTTTCCGCCCTTGGCCGCAAACAGCAGGCCGAGCGCGATGAGGAGACTGCCGACGACGACCGCGCCAAGACGATGCACGGCGTGGATGGTCTGCCGCGTCGGGGTGTCGAGAATGCCGAACTCGTAGTCCTGGTACTGGCCCTGCGGGTGCCAGAGGCGGAAGGCTTCGGTGTAGTTGGGCTGCTCCGGCCAGAGCTTGCCGTTGGCGCAGTGCGGGAAGTCGGGGCAGGCGACGGCCGCGTAGTTGGTCGAAGTCCAGCCGCCCAGGGTGATCTGCGCCACGAGCAGCAGGACGCCCGCCAGCGCCAGTGGCTTGAAACCGGGCGGCGCGCTCACCGGCTCACGATCCACCTCGCGCAGATGCAGCCACAGCAGCCAGGTGAGGCCGATCATGCCCAAGCCCCCAAGCAGGTGGGCAGTGACGATCAGCGGCATGACTTTCCAGGTGACGGTGAAAGCCCCCAGCGCGCCCTGCATCAGCACCCAGGCGAGCATGGCGAGCGGTAGCTTCCACGGCAGGCCCTGCTTTCGCCCGCGCAGTCCGAGCACCACGAGGGCGATGATGACGACGCCCAGAATCGTGGCGATGTAGCGGTGGATCATCTCCTTCCAGCCCTTGGCCGCTTCCACCGGACGTTCCGGGAAGGCGGCATTGGCGGCTTCGACATGATGATCCGCCGTCGGCACGCCGAGATGGCCGTAACAGCCAGGCCAGTCCGGGCAGCCCAAACCCGCATGACTCAGGCGCACGTAGGCACCGAGCGGAATGAGCACGAGGCAGAGCAGCAGGGCGGCGAGTGTGAGGCGGCGGAACAACATGGCGAGTGACGTGTGCGGGGGCGGGATTGTAGAGGTGGTGTTCAGCCGATGCTGGAGAGCTTGAGCAGCTTGTTGATGTCTTTCTGCATGCCCCTGAAATCGCGCTTCACAGCCTCTTCGTCGGCGGCATGGGGATAGGTCATCAACCAGCTGCCGAGCGGGTCGATCAGCATCACGCTATCGGCGGGAGTGTCTGCAAAAAAGCCGGCTGCCTTGCCGCTGGTGTCGCTGAGCCAGACGAGATCAGGTTGCTCCGCGCCATAACGGGCCTTGAGTGCCGCCACATCCACGCCGGGGCCGGCGATCAGCACCCGCTGCACACGCTCGCGCTTCACGCCTAGCGCCGTGTGAATCTGCCGGGTCAGCACCAGCTCGCGGCGGCAGGCCTCGCTGCAATCGGCAGGCAGCAGCTGCACCAGCGTCCACTTGCCGCGCAGCGGGTCGGCCGTGAGCGGCTTGGCATCCGCATCGAGCAGCGCCAGCACGGGCGCAGGCTTGGCGGGCACGATGAGCTGGCCGTAGTTGGTACGGCCTTCGGGCGTCCAGTTGGGGAACAGCCAGTAGGCCGAATAGGCGAGCACGAAGGGTGCGAAAAACAGCAGCCCCAGCAGCACGAACTGCGCGCGCGAGCGGTTGCGGTTGATGTGGGGATATTGAGCGTCAGTCATGGGCAGCGGACTTTCTCTTGAGATTGATCTTGATGAACAGTGCGATCAGCGTGAGCGCAAACAAGCCCCACTGGGCGGCGTAGCCGAAGTGGCGCGAGGGCGGCACCTCGTTGACGCCGGCTGCGGCCCAGTCGCGCTCGAATCCACCGGGCAGTTTCGCATCCAGTTCGAGAATGCCGTCGAGCGTGGTCTCGCCAAACAGGCAGCGCACTTGGGCGAGATCAGGGTAATTGACGAGCGTGGGACGCGGTGCGGCGCAGGCATCGGCAGGCTGGCCCATTCGCATGCCCGGCTGTGGGATCTGCTTCCAGTGGCCTTCGATAGCCTGCTCGCCCGCAGGCGGCGCGGTGAGCGGCACACCCAGCGGCAGCCAGCCGCGATCCACCACGAGGCGACGCCCATCGCTCAACTGAAATGGCGTCCAGGCATGGACACCTGGGCGACGATGGCTGGGCTGGTTGTCGAGCAGCACGCTCAAATCCGCGAGGTAAACGCCCTGCGCCGTCACGCGCCGCGATTCGCCGCGCGGCGGTGCGCTTGCCTCGTCCAGCAAGGCGCGCGCAGGGGCAGCGGCCGCACCCGCACGCTGGGCCTGCATCGCCTGCTTGTGAATGCCCCGCCCGTACTGCCAGACACCCGCGGCGACCATCACGCCTGCGAGCAGCAGCGTGAGCAGCACGGCCCACCATCTGGGGCGAAAGGTGAATGTCGCAGTGCTCATCGGGCTGGCACGGGCCCCGAAAAACTTGTCCGCCCCGCACCTCGCTTGGGAGCGCAGAACGTGAATTGGCGCGAGGGTTTGCCAATCATGCTGGCGGACAAGATTTTTGGGTGGGCTACCATGACCGCACACACTTTCAGGGGTTCCCCAACATGGATTTGCCGAAGATTGCAGTGGTGCTGATGTTGCTGGCGATTGTCGGAGCCTTGTTCTCCGGCCTGTATTTCATGCTCAAGGACGGCAGCGACAAACGCCGCACCGTACGTGCGCTCAGCTGGCGTGTCGGCTTGCAGGCCGCACTCATCGGCTTTCTGGTGCTGTCGTATTTCATGGGCTGGATTCAGCCGCACAACGTCGGCCAGTAGAGCGTCGCTGCCACCCAAAAAAAGGCCCGCCGAAGCGGGCCTTTTTTGATGCGCAGCATCTGCATCACGACTAGAGGATGTAGACAAAGATGAAGAGGCCAACCCAGACCACGTCCACGAAGTGCCAGTACCAGGCCACGCCCTCGAAGCCGAAGTGCGATTCCGGCTTGAAGTGACCCTTCATCAGGCGGCAGGTGATGACGAACAGCATCAGCGTGCCAAGCGTGACATGCATGCCGTGGAAGCCCGTGAGCATGAAGAAAGTCGAGCCGTAGATGCCGGAGCCGAGCGTGAGGTTCAG
This sequence comes from Pseudomonadota bacterium, assembly GCA_040386395.1. GTDB lineage: Bacteria > Pseudomonadota > Gammaproteobacteria > Nevskiales > Nevskiaceae > Stagnimonas. The sequence goes on from JAZKFO010000012.1 coordinate 24,477, forward strand.
CTCTTGGTAGGCGTGGATATATTCGATCACCTGGCAGTACAGGAACACCACGCCGAGGGCGACGGTGGCCCACATCCAGGTGATGCAAGCGGTGCGCTTGCCCTCCTTGATCGCATGGTGCGCCATGGTGATGGTGATGCCGGAGGTCAGCAGCAGGCAGGTGTTGATGAAAGGCAGGCCCCAGGCGCTCATGTTCTGGAAGGCACCACCGAGGGCGGCCGGGCCGTTGGTGGGCCAGCTGGCCTCGAAGCCGGGCCACTGGATGTTGGCCACACCCTTGGCACCCTCACCACCAATCCAGGGCACCGACAGCTCGCGGGCGTAGTAGAGCGCGCCGAAGAAGGCGGCGAAGAACATGACTTCAGAGAAGATGAACCAGGCCATCGCCATGCGATAGGTCGTGTCCACCTGCTTGCCATAGGCACCGCGCTCGCTCTCCAGTGCGACGCCACGGAACCAGCGGAAGATGATGAAGGCCGAGAACAGGCCGCCGACATAGAGCGGGATCGAACCCAGCGACTTGTCTTCGAGGTAGCTCCAGACGCCAACGATGAGCAGGGCGAGTCCCGCCGTGAGCATGAACGGCCAGGCGCTGGGGTCTGGCACGAAGTAGCGTTGGTTGTCGGTGGTTGCGGGCGCGGGGCTGGACATGTGTGTAATCCCTGAAGTGTCGTGTGTGCGGCTGACTGAAATCGGTTGAAACGAAGGCCCTAGCCTTTCGGCTTTGCAGCTTGCTGGGCGAGTTCGGTGACATCAAAAAACGTGTAAGACAGAGTGACGGTGGTGAGGTCTCTGGGCAGGTCGCGCTCCAGCATCAGACGCACCGGCATGATCTTTTTCTCGCGCGCCTTGAAGGGCTGCTGGGTGAAGCAGAAACATTCGGTTTTCTTCACATGGCGCGCGGCCTTGCCGGGGGTGACGGCTGGCACGGCCTGGCCCACCACGTCCTCGTCCAGCAGGTTCTCGGCCACGAAATTGACCGTGGTGAACTCGCCCGGATGCACCTTGATCTCGCTGGTCTCCGGCCGGAACTGCCAGTCGCGGCCGCCGTTGACGACGGTGAGCAACTGCACGGTGACGGTACGGCTGTAGTCCGGCTCCGACACGGCGGTGCTCGCCACCATCATGCCGCTGTCGCGGCCGTTCAAGCCGGTGAGTTCGCACAGCGCGTTGTAGAGCGGCACCATCGCGAAACCGAAGCCGAACATGGCGAGCGTGAGCAGCGCCATCTCCCAGAGGCTGCGCTTGCGCGCGGCCTTGTTGGGCATGGCAGCGGGGTCGGCGTGTTCGTTCATTTCGACACGGCGTTGAAGACGAAACCCGCCAGCACCGCCAGCGCAAGGCCGACATGGATCCAGGCCAGACGCTTGTTGCGTCTGGCCTGTTCGGCGGCGTTGGCGATGGGTTCGCTCATCGGTCTGGCTTAGTGATGTGCGGCAGCAACGTGGCCGCTCTTCACCGGCTCGCCATCGGCACCGACCAGCGGCGGGTCCTCAAAGGTATGGTACGGGGCGGGCGAAGGCACGCACCATTCCAGGCCCTGGGCACCTTCCCAGACGCGATCCGGCACCTTGTGCTTGGCGCGGTTGGCGAACATGCAATGCAGCATGTTGAAGATAAAGATGAACTGCGCGGCCATGAAGGCGAAGGCACCGACGGTGGAGACCATGTTGAAGTCGGAGAACATCACGTTGTAGTCCGGCACGCGGCGCTGCATGCCGGCGAGGCCGAGGAAGTGCTGCGGGAAGAAGGTGACGTTGATGAAGATGGCAGAGAGCCAGAAATGCACCTTGCCCCAGAACTCGCTGTACATCACGCCCGTCCACTTGGGCACCCAGTAGTAGACCGCCGCGAGGATCGAGAACACCGCGCCCGGCACCAGCACGTAGTGGAAGTGCGCGACCACGAAGTAGGTGTCGTGGTACTGGAAGTCCACCGGCGTGATGGCGAGCATCAGGCCGCTGAAGCCGCCGACGGTGAACAGGAAAACGAAGGCGAGCGCGAACAGCATGGGCGTCTCGAAAGTCATCGAGCCCTTCCACATCGTCGCCACCCAGTTGAACACCTTCACGCCCGTGGGCACGGCGATGAGCATGGTCGAGAACATGAAAAACAACTCGCCCGCCAGCGGCATGCCGACGGTGAACATGTGGTGCGCCCAGACGATGAAGCTCAGGAAGCCGATCGATGCGGTGGCGTAGACCATTGAGTCATAGCCGAACAGGCGCTTGCGGGCGAAGGTCGGGATGATGGTGCTGACGATGCCGAACGCCGGGAGGATGAGGATGTAGACCTCCGGGTGGCCGAAGAACCAGAAGATATGCTGGAACATCACCGGGTCGCCGCCGCCGCTGGCGGTGAAGAAGCTGGTGCCGAAATACTTGTCAGTGAGCAGCATGGTCACGGCACCGGCGAGCACCGGCATGGTGGCGATGAGCAGGTAGGCGGTGATGAGCCAGGTCCACACGAACAGCGGCATTTTCAGCAGCGTCATGCCGGGGGCGCGCATGTTGAGGATGGTCACCACGACGTTGATCGCGCCGGTGATCGACGAGATACCCATCAAGTGGATGGCGAAGATCAAGAGCGGAAAGGCGTTGCCGGTTTGCAGCACCAGCGGCGGATACATCGTCCAGCCGCCAGCCGGTGCGCCGCCATCCATGAACAAAGTGCTGAGCAGCATGGTGAAGGCGAAGGGCAGAATCCAGAAACCCCAGTTATTGACGCGCGGCAGGGCCAGATCGCCCGCACCGATCATCATCGGCACCATCCAGTTCGCAAGGCCGGTGAAGGCCGGCATCACGCCGCCGAAGATCATCACCAGCGCATGCAGGGTGGTCATGGAGTTGAAGAACTCCGGATCCACGAACTGCAAGCCGGGCTGGAACAGCTCGGCGCGGATCACCAGCGACATCAGGCCACCGATGAAGAACATCGTGAACGCGAACACGAGATACAGCGTGCCCAGGTCCTTGTGGTTGGTGGTCTTGATCCAGCGCATGATTCCCTTGTCGGGGCCATGGTGGTGGTCATCGTGTCCGTGAGCGTCGTGCGTGTGTGCAGTGGCCATGGTGCTACTCCTGAAGATTTAAGACTGGAAATTACTTGCGGGCGGCAGCGACGTCAGTCGGCTGCACCACCGAGGCCTTGTTGCCCCAGCTGTTGCGCTGATAGGTGAGTGCGCCGGCAATATCGAGGTCGGACAGACTCTTGAACGGCGGCATCAGGCCCTTGCCGTTGAGAGTGTGCGTGATGTGCGCAGCGGCGGGGCCGGTGGCGACCTTGCTGCCCACGAGTGAGGGGAAGTTGGGCGGCAGGCCCAGGCCGGTGACCTGATGGCAGGCGGCACACTGGGTCTCGTAGACCTTCTTGCCGCTGGTCATCAACTCATCCTTGCCCAGCGCCTTGGCGGCTGCGGGGGCAGCAGCTGGTGCGGCGGCAGCCACTTCAACCGGGGCGGCAGCGGCTTCGGTCGGCGAGGCGGCGGCATCGGTGGTGGTGGCCACCGGCACGGCTTCGGTCACCGGCGGGGCCTTGCCGAGCGAGGCGACATCGACACCCTTTTTCTGCGCCAGCCAGGTCTTGAACTCGGTTTCCGGCAGGGCCTGCACGACGATGGGCATGAAGCCGTGGTCGCGGCCGCACAGCTCGGCGCAGACGCCACGGAAGGTGCCGGGCTCGTCGATCTTGGTCCAGGCTTCGTTGATGTAGCCGGGGATCGCGTCCTTCTTCACGGCGAGGTCATGCACCCACCAGGCGTGAATCACGTCCTGTGCGGTGATGAGGAAGCGCACCTTCTTGCCCACCGGCAGCACCAGCGGATTGGTGACTTCCCAGAGGTAGTTGGGCACGGTCTTGGGGTCGATGCCGCTGTCGAGCTGGCGCGCCTTGTTGCTGTCGGCGGCGAGCATGCTGACGAAC